>CATMOE010000032.1:0-41117 GCA_950072105.1 uncultured Dehalococcoidia bacterium | reverse complement strand
CGATTCCAAGGAAGCCGGGCATTCCTAGACATCAGCAGGCAAGAAATGGCAAATCGCCCAACGATCCGCAAGGCTGAACTACCAGACGCCGAGGGAATCAAAGCATGCGTCGACGCGGCTTATCAACACTACATACCCCGCATGGGCCAAGCGCCCGGTCCCATGCTCAACGACTACTCCCAGGTGATCGGCCGTCACCAGGCGTTTGTGCTGGGGGAAGGTGGCCAAATAATCGGCGTTCTTGTGCTGGTCTCCGACGAAGAAATGCTGCTGCTAGATAACGTGGCCGTACACCCAGATCGGCAAGGCCAAGGTTTGGGGCGTCAACTTATAGCATTCGCGGAAAACGAAGCCGCGAAACAAGGATATTCCAGCCTGGAACTGTATACCCATGAAAGCATGACAGAGAACATAGGTCTGTATGAATCTTTGGGATACGTTGAAACAGACCGGCGGACCGAAAGTGGGTACCGGAGGGTATATATGCGGAAGGACCTGACCTAAGAGCTAGGCCAGGCTGATAGGCAAATTAGCATTACGCTCTGAGATTGGAGACCCCCGGCACAGTAGAAATCACGAAAATATGCCGGAAGGAATCTGCATTGCTCATCGGAGCCCAAGTAACTCCACTTCAAATTTCAGAGTTGCCCCCGGAGGGATGACGTTACCGGCGCCCCGGTCGCCGTATCCCAGGTCGGCCGGTATGATCAATTCCCGCTTTCCTCCGACTTTCATCGTCCCGACGCCTTCGTCCCAACCCTGAATCACTTGCCCGCGGCCAAGAAGGAATTCAAAGGGTGTGCCTCGGTCCACCGAGCTGTCGAACTTGGTACCGTCCAATAGCCAGCCGGTGTAGTGAACGATAGCGGTCGCGCCTGCGTATGCCGCCTCGCCTTCTCCAACGACCAGATCTTTATATTGCAACCCAGATTCCGTGGTAGTGGTATCGTCAGAAGCCATTTGAACCTCAGCTTTTGGAATTGTAGTCGCAGGCTGGGAGCAAGCAACTCCCAGGATAACCAGGAAGGCAACGATCAAACAGCAACGCATATTTCCAGCCTTTGCCTCCCTTTTCCAGCGCACGATCAACGAGCGCCCAAATATAGTAGCACACCCTCACGATTTAGCATTGCGGGCTTTTTCTCAAAAAACTCCAGGCCTATGCCGCCCTGAGCGTGGAAAAGGGTCTGAGGTGATGGGCATAAACTATGCTCGACTGGCCGCCTCCTCAGATTTCCCGACTATGTCGAGGACTTGCGACAGAGTCGAAACTTCGTCCCTCCGGTCCTCAAAATGACAGTGTTGAGGCACGACCCCATCGAAGGCATTAAGGGGGGGTCTCTTCATAGGCGCAGGAGACGGTCGGCGTTGCCGCTGAGAATCTTTTTCTTGTCTTCAGCCGACAGGGGGATGGTGGGAATCCAATCGACGGCAGGCTGGTTCAAAACGAAGGGATAATCTACCGAAAATAGGATCCTGTCGACGCCCATCTCCATCACGCAGCACAGCAAAGCCGGATTGGAGAAGTTGCCGCTGGTGGTTATCCAGAAGTGCTTGCAGAAGTAGTCTCGAAAGGAGAACAACGTGTTTTTGTTGCCCTGCCTGGCAAGCGCCTGGTCGATCCTCCAAAGAGAAAAAGGCAGCGATTCCCCCAGGTGTCCGAGGATGATTTTTACCTCCGGATAAGCGTCGAACACCCCGGACAGCACCAACCTGATGCCTTGGGTAGCTGTTTCCACGGTGAATCCCCAGGCGGCGGTAAGCAAACCGGGAAATTCGTCCAGATAGTCCTTGTAATAAGCCTCCACCACCGCCGGATGGGGCACGGCCGGGTGCATGTACAGGGGCACGTCCAGCGCTTGCGCCCGCTCGAAGATGGGCCAGAATCGTTTGTCGTCGAAGAACAAGCCGTTGGTCAACCCGTGGACCATGGCGCCTTTAAATTCCAGCTTGGTAACACAGCGCTCCAGTTCGTCGGCGGCCGCTTTAGGGTCGGGGGTGGGCAGTGCGGCGAAAGCGGCGAACCGGTCCGGATGGGCTCGAACGATCTCCCTGAGCCGGTCGTTGGCTCCTTGAGCCAGCCTAACTGAAGTCTCCGCGTCTCCCCTCTGGGTTGAAGGGGCGCCATGGGACAGCACCTGCATCTGGATGCCCGCCTCGTCCATCTCCTGGATACGAGCTTCCCCATATTCATACAACCGGTCCACGGTGTCGGACTGCCGCCGGAACGCGTCTACCTCGCCGAAGGACGCTGCTACTTCTTTATCCCAATAGTGTTCCTCAATGGCGACTATCCGTGGTTTGCTGGGAGTTACCATGACCAGCTCCTCATTGCGGGCCACCGGGCCTCAGCACTCCGATGGTAATGCCCTCGATGTGATTCGCATGCCAGGTTCGAGCGTAGATGCCGGCCTAGTCTGCCGCGCTCAGCCATTATAGCCGGGGGATGGCGCGTTCGGTCAAAGACGCCCTGTAATCATTGCAGCTAGAAATCCCTGGCACATTTTTCTCTTCTTGGCCAGTTAAAAATGGCAAAAAATTAGTCCATGCAGAACTGCATGGACTAACAATGGTCGCTTGTTTGATGTCGAGAAGAGTGGGATTACCGGCGTATGAGTTTCTTGGGAAGCAATACCCAGAGAGCGAATAGTCCGATGAATGCTCCGGCTGCCGCTAGTATCTCCATAACGCCTCCAAAACCAACTCTATATAGACATGATGCTACAAAGATGTTTCGGAGGATTTAATAATTTGTTAAATCTTTGTTACGAATGGAACCGGGCCGAGAGGCAAGAGGACTAGTCCTTTTGTCACCCCAAAATCATGCCAAATGGGTGATGCCGACGGTGGCTTGGGAGGATAACATCCTTATATACCAAGTGAAAGAAGAGGCTGATATGTTTCCAAGACAGGCCACCGCCACCATGAAACGCAACCTAGCCAAAGCCCGGGAATCACGGGTGCTGGAGCAAGCAGCCACGGTGAGCAGGCTTCAGAGAGCCGGTTCTCAGATCACTCATGTCCGCCCGGGGACTGTGGCGCTGTTTAGCCCTTTGCTAAGGTCCCGATAATAAATGACGACAGGACCACGCACTGGTTGGACCGCCGGAACCGCCCTTTAAAAAATCGGATCCAATGCGGTAACGTGAAAAGGGGCCGGACTCACCGGCCTTTTTTGATTTGTCAGCGGTCCGGTGGACTCGACCCAGCTTTTAGACCACCCGACACGGGCGTTTCGGCCGGTTCGGGGCCAGACGATTAGCGAGCTAAGAATGGACAGGAGCGTTCGGTAGTTTTAGCAAATTGGAAGCCAACCATCCAGTACATTCAACCTGATGCAGGGGGTTATTGCTATCTTTACGGCAACTATTACAGTCACAGATATAGACTAGATTACGGCCACAAGTGGGGCACATCCGGGATTTCGCAAGTGATTGGGCCAGCATATCACGCAGCGTCATAACGCGGTTCCTCGGCGCTTGGCTGCCCTACATCTTGATCATCCAGCCTCTACGAAGCATAAGTAGGACAACGGCGCAATTGGATTAGAGCCAGTATAGACAAAGACGTTGCTGGAACATCTATCGCAGTTGATGCGAGTTTGAGTTGAAATTCTAGATTGCGAGGCAGAGCACCTTTGACGATTCGTTTGGCTACCCTCGAAGGTTCTAGCGGCACGGCCTTGTTCCCAGCGTGGAAATTTTGATGGTAAAGTATTCTCACCGGCTAGAGCTTCTTCGGCTCCGTTGACAGCATGTTCAAGCCCCGCTCGTGGTGAGCACGTCGCACCGCGGCCCGCATCTCCGATCCTAGGACGGATTCAGGGTAAACAGAGAGATGCCTGGGATAACGTCACCGTAGCCAAATAGCTGCTAGGAGAACCAGAATGCGAGTCAATTTCGGCTTTCTCTGCGACCATTTCGGCCACAAAGACGGCAAACCGTCGGCTGAAGGCATCGGTTTGGACGCGTTTTTCGCCTCGAACATGCCGGTACGTCATCCCGGGTTTGATGCCGTCATAAGCATGCGGTTCGGTCCCGAAGAGACCGGCGAGAAGACGGTGGGGCTAGGCGTTACGGACCGGGACGGAACCTTGATCACTCCAGCCCGGTACGAGGTTATTAACGTTGAGGTCTCGCCCGGTCAGACGTACCAAAACAAGACGCTAAAGATAACCGTTGCTGAGACCGAATTTCTCTCGTTCGGCGACTACCAGGTGGTATGGCTTCTGGAGGGGCTGGAAGTCCACAACTTGCCATTCAAGGTGCTGCCGGAAAACGGTTAGCTCCCGGTAGCTCCAACTGACGGTCTTGACTAGAATCAGCTGATGAAGATCCGTTGCCGCCTATGACGGCATCTGGCATCTCCGTTCTACCGATCCAAACCCGCGGACCAACGCGTCCGGCTGATGTCCGTCACACCGAACAACTACTCCTTGACCGCCATGAAACCTGATGTTCTACTTGGTTCGGTATCAGCCAAAGGAGGTCCGCCGTGGGAATGTACCGGATGTTTACCGGAGACGACGGGGAGAGTCACATCGAGGAGATGGACTTGGCCCAGCGCCCCGACCTGGGTTCATTAACCAATGTCGCCGAAGTTCGGGTCACCCAGCATCACGAGCTCCGTAATATGGATTTTCACCCGCTGCCGGAGCGGCGGCTAATCATTCATCTTTGGGGTGAGGTGGAAATAGGATTTGGCGATGGCACGAAGCATATTTTTCGTGCCGGGGATGTGCGGCTGATGGAAGACGTTACCGGGCGCGGCCATACTCATCGCGACCTCACCCCGGCGGCGGCCGCTTTGGTCATACTGAAAGATTGACGCCAAGGACAGCCTAACAACCATGAGAGCCCAGAACTACTCTGGGCTCTTTTGTTTCCCTTACCAGGCGCGCTAGGTTTGGCTATGGTTTAGTTTTCCCACTCGCCTGGGGTTGCCCATCGTAAAGCATCGAACACTTTAACGATAACGGAAGCGCTGCCAAGCACGTTACCGCTGTCCAACGCCGACGCAGTGATCGTATGGGTGCCTGCGGTGAGGGTCGCGGAAAAGTTGCCGCCGGCGCCGATCAACCCGTCGATACTCGAGTTCCATACCAGGCCCTTGGTGACAAATCCGTCTTCAGCGTCCAATGCCACCGCCAGGAAGAATATCGAGCTAGACCCGGAAAACAAGCCATTGCCGCCAGGGCTGACGATAATTACATCGGGAGGCGGGTTAACCGGGGTAAGGGTGAACACGAGAGTGCCGAAACCGGTCAAACCGCCTCTATCCAGGGAACGCGCTTCGATGACGTGAGGGCCGATCGCGGGAATAGCGCCGTTAAAGTTGCCCAGTCCCAGGCCGGGCATAGACATGGTAGTGCCGGTCACCCCAGTCGGCGTGCCGTCGATGAACCACTCGACAAAAGCCGTTAGAGTTGCCCCTTCGTTGTCGTCGGTGACCTCAGCGCTAAAGACTAAGTCAGGCGTCGCGGCAAAGGCGCCGCCCGTAATGTCACCGGTGACGGTTACCTGGAGCGCTCGATTCGGCGCCGCCTCGGTGGTGAAAGTGCTGGCGAAGGGCTCCAAGGAGTTGAGCGCCGGATCGCTGATGCCGCCGGTCAGCGTCACGGCGTAGGTGGTATCGTTCGCCAGGTCTCCGGTTGGATGAAAGATCAAGCGCCGGTTAGCCACCCCGTAATGCGGGCCAAGGCTGATAGTACCAGCGATGACGTTTGAGGCGGAGTCCAGCAAATTGAAGCCGGCGAAATCAACTGTCGCCCCATCGACCGCCTCCGAGAAGAATACGTCAATCACGGTGTCGGTGGCCACGCCGGTCGCGTTCTCCAAAGGGGATATGCCTAACACAGACGGACTTGTCGTGTCCGTCTCTTCCGTCGTGAAGATACTGCTGTAGGAAACCATCCGGTTGCCGGCTTGATCGGTAATTCCGCTGGTCAGCGTTATGGTATAAGCGGTGTCATGCGCGAGGTCAATGTCCGGGTCGAAGATCGCGCTCCTCCCATTCCCGGCAACGGTGACCGCCCCTGGGATGGGCTGGCTACGTTCGTCTAAGACCACGAAAGTGGTTTCATCTACCGCCGGGACGGAGATCCTTTCTGAGAAGCTTGCGACAATGTCTATGCCAACAGCCACGCCGTTGGCCCCGTCATAGGGCGATATGATCCTGAGCACCGGCCCAGTGGTGTCGGGTACCGCGGTTGGGGTCACGATAGCAACGTCATCCCGGATCAGAACTGCCTGCAGACCGGCTACCGATTCGAACATGTCTGCAACCTGGATAGTGGAATGTTCCTCACTGGTCCATCAGTATACGCCGGCCTTTTTGGGGTTGGCGATCAGCAGTGCGCTGCCAGTATTTCTATCGGAATAGCTGTAAATCTTCAGAACCCAACTCTCCGTAGATTCGTTGTGCGGCGTTCCAGCACCCTGGGATATGCCCATCCGCAAGGTAAGGGATCCAGGGAATTCTAAAATGCTGGCGGAAACATCTATCGTGTGAGTAATGGTGGGCCCGAGGCCACGGGTAACCCCGTCCGCTTGAATCGCACCTTTGACCGTATCGACGACATCACCATTATCTTCGCTGGTTGCCGTGGCGTAGTTGGGCGAAATTTCCCACATATCAGTCCGCCCTGTTGCTAGGACGGGGGTGGAAACTTTCAAAATGTGACCCGGTTTACAAGGGTTGTCCGCGTCGAAAAACACATCGAGCTGCCCTACTTCCACGCCGGCGGGCAAAGACGGGCCCCCAAAAATGTATCCCGCAGGTATTTGGATCACCAAGGTATCCACCGCCGCCCGGTTCTTGCGCATGGTCAGGCCGAATGTTACAGCGGTTGCGGCGCCGGTGCTCTTGTCCGCCACGGTAACATTCAACCGGCTGGCGGACGGGGGAATCAGAGGTGCTTTAGCGGCGGCGGCGAACACATCGCCGTTGGTGGTAAGCACCCGGTAACTCACCAAAGCGGCAGAATTGGGAACACCTTTGATGAAATCCGGAACAAATTGTTTGGTGGGGTGCTGGGGCAACCGGGCGTTGAAGTCGACGAGACTGACATTGACGTACCCAGCAGGAAGAGGCGGGGAATCCAGGTTGTCAAGAACTGCATCGCCGTTGGTGTCGGGATTGCTCACCGGGTATGTCTGGGGGAAAGACTCGGTGAAGAACCGGTCGGAGGCAATCTCCAAGATTCTCGAGTCGCTTTGAATCTGAGCGCTTCTACCGGCAGCCTCTAGGCCCTGAACGGACCCGGCTATCACCCCGGCAAGAACGCCGATGATGGCGAACACGGATAGCAGTTCGACTAGAGTGAACCCTCTTTGTCGTCCCACTGGATGATTTCTTGGGTTCAAACACCTAATCATGATTCTGTAGATAGGAACCTTGACGTCACCTTAAAAACTTTGGCCCAATCAGGAATCAGCCGGAGTGCCAACAGAAGCCATCAAGGCGCGGCAAACGTCTTCGGTGATGCCCTTGGCTTGGCCAAGATCAATCGCTTCAGTCAATACTTTCCCTATGCATCCCGCCTAAAGATTGTATCCAAGATTCTAGGTATGTTTCATCTAAGCGTGCGGCCCGCCAACCGGATAGGGTGTAGCCCCCACAATCAGGGTTCGGTTCCCCAGACATCGAAGAAGGGACCACGGCGCCAACTCCGTTTAAACCGCTGGGATGTAATATATGGAGTGAAACATCCCTACGACGTACCGAGGAGAACCGGAGGGTGGTATGCCCAAATACCTGCTGTAATTCACCTATAACGACGACGCCCTTGCGGAACTGATTAGGCATCCCAGGACCGGGGCAAGATGGTCTCCGAGCTGTTCGACCATCTCGGCGGCAAGGTCGAGTCCTTCTACCACAGCTTGGGCGAGTATGATCTGGTGACAATTGCTGAATTTCCGGACAACGAGACCATGGCCGCGATCACGAACGCGGTGCGGGCAGCCGGCGTCGAGAAGGACCACAAGATCACTATCTTGCTAACCCGGGAAGAGGCTTTAATGGCGCTGAAGCGGGCCGGAAGTACCGGGTATCAACCACCTAGCTAACCAGTTAGGCGGCTCAAGGTTGCCAGCTACGACAAAATAAAGTCCGTCCAGCGGCTTGCCGCCCTCCCTGCTGTTGTGTAAAATGCCCGCACAACGCCGGACAACGGCATAAGTCAAGGCGCTATTTGGACAGGAGGTCCTCGAGATGGACTTAGGACTAAAAGGCAAGCACGCCCTGGTCACCGGCGGTAGTAAAGGCATCGGCAAGGCGATAGCCAAGGAGCTGGCCCGGGAAGGCGTAGACGTGGTGATCGTCTCCCGCACAATGTCGGACCTGGAAGCCTCCGCTAGAGAGATTGAAGACGAAACGGGCACCCGGGTCATTCCCATGGTTCTAGACGTTACTCAAACCGACCGGGTGAACAGCGTCATATCCGAAGCTGCCCAGCAACTTGGCGGCCTGCATATTCTGGTCAACAGCGGGTCCGCTCCCGGCGGGTCGGCTTCGGCCATCGGACCGATAGAAACGGTCAACGAAGATGACTTGATGAGCGACTTCGACGTTAAATACGTGGGGGCCCTAAGGTGCGCCCGCGCGTCTATCCCTCTGATGAAAGAGCAAGGTTACGGGCGAATCATAAATATCAGCGGCGGGAACGCCCGCAACGCCGGGAACCTGAGCGGCGGGGCGCGCAACGTGTCCATGGTGCATCTAACCAAGACCCTATCCACTCAGGTGGGCCGTTTCGGGATCACCGTCAACTGCATACATCCTGGCACCACCCGCACCGAGCGCACGCCGGAGTTGATAGAGGCCAGGGCTGCTCAATTAGGCATCGACATCGACCAAGTGGAGGCTACAGACTTTGCTCCCGGCGCTGCCAGGGGTAACGCCATTTGCCGCATGGTCGACGCTTCGGAGATCGCCTACCTGACCGTCTTCTTGGCCTCGGACAAAGCCTGGGCCGTAACCGGCGAGCTCATTGCCGCCAACGGCGGCGTCGGCAACGCCGTCTATTACTGAACCCGGCTAATCACGACGAACAGGAATTTAACGCAGGCGATGGCTGAATTCAACCGTATTTTATTCATGGGCCGGGAATGGGCTTCCATGGACACGGTGACTCGTATCCTGGAGGCGGTGGGCTGCACGGTAACCGGGACGGTTAGCGACGCTGTAGCCATCGACTTGGCCGGCTCTTCAGACTACGCCGCTTTGATAATCGATGATGAAGTGCCCCAGGCGGACAGCCGTTACGTCATCCGCGAGGCGCGCAAAACGAAACCTTCCCTGGCGGTGATCAAGGTCAGCAGTCCGGAGTCGGTCTTGACCCAGCTTCAGCAAGCAGGCGTGAAACTATAAACCGGACCAGCCTCGATGGAGGCCGGACCTTCCGTCCCAGATATTCAGTAATGCGATGCTAGAACATAAGGGAATCAGATGGGGCTACGTGTTTTTGCGGTCTGCCTCTTACTTAGGTGAAGAAGACGCTAGAGAGATAATGGTGCAGGCTGTGGAAATGTTCCTGGTGGGCGAGGAAGAAAGGCACATAAAAGGCTCGGGTTTTGATGGCCGGCTGTACACCGAGATGCGGTACGAGATTATTGGTGAGCTGGGCGGCCAACGGTTCGACGCCGACTTGGAGACGCCCTACGGACGGGATAAAGCTTCATTCCTGGTCAGCGAACAGACCCATGGATTGGGCGGAGCAATCTCAAGAAACTAACCCTAGGTAAACCCGACGGGTTATCTGATTGGAGGATATAAACATGAAACTGCTAGTAATTTCCGGAGGAAGACACCCTTACGAAGAATCCACCCCGGTTCTGGAGCGATTTTTGAAAGGGGCCGGCCACGACGTCACCGTCACCGAAGACCCTTCGGTGCTAGCCAATGCATCGGACCTGAATAGCTACGACGCCCTGGTGTTCAATACCCGCCGGGAGAATATACCGGACTTCGGTGAATGGGCTTTGTCGAGCAGCGAGCAGAATGGAATGAAAGACTTCATCAGCTCTGGCAAGGGCTTTGTCTGTCTCCACATCTCCACCTGCCTGCCCAGCGGTTGGCCGGAGTACCACGACATCACCGGGGGCGGTTGGGTCTCCGGAACCAGCTTCCATCCACCCTACGGCCGGTTCAGCGTCAACATCAGCAACTCCGGCCATCCTGGAGTAAATGGGGTCGCCGAATTCGACACCGACGATGAGCTTTACATGGGCCTGGCGATCACCGAGGGAAACGACGTGTTCCTCACCGGCCATACGGAAAACGGGACCCATCCTTGGGGTCCGGATCGGGCGCCCAAAGACATGCCCGGCGGGACCTTCCCTCTTGGCTGGACACGCCGGTACGGCCAGGGCAAAGTTTTCACTCTGCTGCTAGGCCATGATGGTAAGAGCTTTGAGTCACCGGAGTTTCAGCAGATGGTCTTGAACGGCGTAAACTGGTCCACCGCGTCGTAAGCCGCCCACGTGGCGCTTCGGGACCAGTTGTTAACCGCAGAGACGCTGAGAGCTTCGCTTAGATAATTAAAGTCTCAGCGTCCTCTGTGTCTCTGCGTTAAAATGACCGGCCGTTAAGCAACCACCGCCGTCTCGTAGGAATGCTCGCCGGTGTCGGGGAAGAGCTTCCAAGATGCCATCCACCGGTGCGTATCGTCGAACATCTCCTTGGTGTATGGCTCAAACACTAACCGCTCGCCTGGCCCAAATCCCTGAATATCTACCAGGTCATGGAAGCGCTCCGGCAGCTCATTCAGGAAGTAATGTTTGTATAGCGCCGGGTCACGGTCTATGTCGCACTGCGCCCGTTGCAAGGCTTTGAAGTAGGCCGCCACGTCATCAATGTTGGCGTCGGCGGAGAATAAGAAGCCGATCATAAACGTGGTGTCCACCACTTTCCGGAATCCCTGCTGCTCCATGGTGTAAAGCTGCGCGCCGAAGACGTTAGCTACCGAAATTTTCCGTTCCAGCAGCAACGACAACCGGTCGTTGGGGCCGCCGACGAATCTCAGTTTGATATCATCGGGACTGAGAAATTTCTCCAGCGCCTGAAGTGTCGAGAAATGGCTGCCTGAGTGGTAGCCTACGCCCACCTCCACGCCTTTCAAGTCCGCGGCGGTCCGTATACCGCTATCCGGGGCGGTATACAGTCCCGAAGGGGTGATAGAGTAGGCGTGACCCCACATGAGGCCGTGCCCTTGCGCCGAAGCATGACTTACCGCCCAGTGACAGGCGGCGCTGACGTCGCAGGCCCGTCCGGCTTCCATGCTTTCAAAAGCGCCGCTTTTCACCTCCACCGGGCCACCAGGCAAACCACCCACGGGCACGGGCGAGGTTTCGTCGGGGCCAAGCAGGCGTCCGTGGACGAATTCGTAGTCCAAGCCTTCTTCTGTGAAATACCCTTTTCCCTCGGCCACCCATTCTTGCAATCGGCTGTGGGGTTGAATGCGAAACTTACTCATGTCGCCGCACCTCATTACGCCTTTGAACGGACATTGCTATCGCCAGCAGATTGTACCATGTCACGGCCATTGCGCCTGTTAGACTAGCCCAGGGTCCCCAAGAACTTGTTTGGTAAATACTGGGTCGACCCACTGATGAAAAATGTTGAGATGGAACGAGTAGTTATTATCGGCTCCAGTTGCTCCGGCAAGACCACCATGGCCCGGCGGTTGGCCGACATATTGCAAACCCCTCACATCGAACTGGACGCCATTCATTGGTTACCGGACTGGCAAGAGCGGGAAGACGATGAATTCAGGGAGCTTGTCGGTACGGCGGTGGCGGCGGACCGGTGGGTAGTGGACGGCAACTATAACATGGTGCGGGACATAGTCTGGCCACGGGCTACCACGCTAGTCTGGCTGAATCACTCCTTCCTCGTGGTCTTCTGGCGAGCATTTTCCCGAACAACGGTCCGCAGCATCGGTCGCCGGACTATTTTCTCGGACAACCGGGAATCAATCAGAAGAGCGTTCTTCAGCACGGACTCGATGATTTTGTGGGTAATCAAGACTTTTCACGACCGTCGGAGGTCCACCCGGGCCACCTTTGACGGGGAAGAGTTTCCCTGTCTGCAACGGGTTGAGTTGCGCAACCAAAGAGACGCCGATCAGTTCTTGGACTCCCTTCAAGACATCTGATTTCACCTTGCGGCCCCCTCCACCATCGCCGATAATATGACGACTCCCGAATCCACCGATTCCTGATCGAATAATCTCCGGAGGTCACCGGTTTTCTTATGGTCCAAAACGATGGGAATACAACGGGGTCTGGCAACGCCCAAAGAATGTTCGGTCCCCAAGCTGGGGTCTACGCAACTAGTCAGGTGCATGTCCGCGACGATAGTTTGGACGTATTGCAAAAGTTGGCCGCCCGGTCCGACGATAAAGCGTACGGTTGGGCCGCGGACTTGGGGACGGGAGCCGGGTTCACCGCTTTCGCCATGACTCAATTGTCTGACCGCGTGGTGGCCACCGACCCAACTCGGCCCATGTTGGAGCAAACCAGGCGCTTGGGCCAGGAACGCGGGTTGGAGAATCTAGGCTTGAGCCGGAATGTAGCCGAGTCATTGCCGTTTGCCGGTGACAGCCTGGACCTGGTGACCAGCCGGGTGGCCGGGCACCACTTCAGCGACCTGAACCGGGCCTTCGACGAAGTGCGCCGGGTTTTAAAAACGGGAGGCGTCTTTGTGATGGCGGACAGCGTCTGCCCCGAAGACGACGAAGTGGACCGTTGGATGAACGACATCGAGCTGCGGCGGGACTTCAGTCACGTCAGGAACAGGAAGATATCCGAGATTAACGCCATGCTGGCTGACCGGGGCCTGAAAGTGGAGCGGCAGGAAGACGCTCGCATCTTCTTGAGATTTAACGAGTGGGTTGCCCGCACCGTCGTACCAGAACCCGAGGCCACCGCCCTGCGTAATGACTTTCTCCAAGCGCCCGCCGGCGCTAGGGAAGCGTTTCAGATCCAACCTTCAAACGGCGATATCGATTTCTCGTGGCCTTGCTTGGTTTTCCGGGCCGTCAAAGTATAGCGATCCGGACCTTTGCGCTGACAGGGTTAAAGCGTCACCCTGTCATTTCAAGTAAAAGCTACAGCCTGTCAATCCAGGTAAAGGCCATAGCCTGTCATTTCGAGAAGTGGAGCGACGAGAAATCTGGAGTGGGCCTGCTCCTCACATCCCGAGATTCCTCCCTCCGGTCGGAATGACAGGGTGGGGACGACGTGCCCTAGGCTCCCCAATCCTCCAGCGTGTAGGCCATTTCCCAAAACCGGTGCTCAAACCGAAGGCTGGTTAGGTAAGCTTTACCCATGGCAGCCAGTTCGCCAGGGCCGGCTTCTTGTCCCAGCCGGTCGGCCAGATCCCGCGTCGTTTGGGCCAGCTGGGCGTACTCCTCGGAAGCGTACATATCGATCCATCGTGAATAAAGCGGCGCGCCCTCAGGCCGACCTTGGCGGGCAAGGTGGTCACCCATCTCCCAGTAGCCCCACTGGCAGGGCAACAAAGACGCAACCAGTTCAGAGAAAGACCCCTGGTAGGCCACCGTCAACAGATAGCTGGTATACCCGAGTGTGGTGGGTGCGGGACTGGTCGCCTCCAGCTCTGCCCTCGTGATGCCAAATTCGCCGCAGTAGCTTCGATGCAACTCCATCTCTGTATTGAGGATCTCGTCCAGCAATCTGGCGAACCAGCTCATTGATTCCAGGTCCGGCGCCCTGGCGGAAGCCAAAGCGAGCACCCGGCTATAGTCGATCAGGTAAACATAGTCTTGCATTATGAAATACTTGAACCTGTCCACCGGCAGCGTGCCGCCCCCCACGCCGGTGATAAACGGATGCGCCAAAATGGCCTGCCGCACCGGCAACGCCGTCCGTTCAATGTCTTCGGAAAAACTCATAACATCACTCCACGATCGCTACCGAGAATCTGGTATTCTCGAGCCGCCTCACTCATCAGAACACCATTGGGTTTCCTCTTCCCCCCGCTTTCTCTCGTTTTTCCCGAATCCTAGTTCCCCTCTTCCGTGAAGGGAGGCAGGGAGGATTTCGACTCCATCGCGGGAAGATTGTAGTAGCCGGTACGATAACCGTCAAACCAAACTACTAGTTCCGCAATTTGACTGATCAGACTTTGACCACTTCACGACTGAAAACTCGACGGCTGGGCTCAATAATTCATCGTTTCTCCCCTTGACAGAGGCAAGGCTGGGTGATTTATCGTGTGCCAGCCGGAGGGATGGGTTCCTGGGTGTCGGGCGGGGTTGTAGCTTTTGTGAGTGTCACCCGTGGTGACATACCTCCGGCACTTTTTCTTCCCCTGAAAAGGGCAGGTGTATTCCGGGGGGTTGGCTGGACTATAATAGAAGATAATTCAGCCAATGTGTTAAGGAAGTGACCACCATGGAAGTCGTTTTCACTCAGGATGTTCTCAACCAGGCCCAAGCCGGGGAGATAAAAAGGGTCGCCGACGGATTCGCCCGAAATTACTTGATCCCCCAGGGTCTGGCGCAAATAGCCACTCCGGAGGTTTTGAAACGGCTTCACAAGATCAAGGCCGCGGGAGACATGACCCGGATCCAAGAAACTCAGGATATGCAGGAATTGGCCTCCGCGTTGGACGATACTACCGTCACGATCACCGCGCGGGTAACACCTACGGGCCGGTATTACGGCGCGATCACCAGCACCAGGATAGCTTCAGAATTAGCTTCGGCGGTGGGTAGAGATATCGACCGAAGACTTCTGGACTCGGCCGAGACCATCCGCGAGCCCGGCGAGTACGACGTGGTATTACGGTTCTCCGGCGAGATCCAGGCCACGATTCATGTAGCGGCGGAAATCGAAGAATAGGAAGTTCAAAATAGACTGATGTATGCGGAGAAACTCCTTCCCCACGACTTGGAGGCGGAGGAAGCGGTGGTTGGGTCGTTGTTGATCGATGGGGACAGTTTCGTCCGCATCTCCTCATTGATCAAACCGGAAGACTTCTACCGGGAAAGAAACCAGCTCTGCTATGCCGCCTGCCGCTCTCTGTTCGAGCGCAATGAGGCCATCGACCAGGTGACATTGGCGCGGGAACTCTCCCGCACCAATCAGTTGGAATCGGCCGGGGGTATGGCCTACCTCAGTCATCTGGTTTCCGTTACCCCAACTTCGGCCCATTCGGAACACTACGCCCAACTGGTCGCCCGCACCTCAACCATGCGGACGCTCATCGATGCGGCTTCTCGCATCTCCGTCATCGGCTATGACGACACCGACGACGTGGACGCCACGCTACGGCAAGCCGAGGACATCCTGTTTGGTGTCCGCACCGGTCAACCCCAGCGCGGCTTCCTGCCCCTTCGCCAGATATACGACCAATACCTGGAAGAGCGGGCCGCCGTTGCCGATCCGCTTCTGGCATCCGACACGCCGATGCTCACCGGGTACAACGACCTGGATGAGCTTCTGGGCGGGATGCAGCGTTCCGACATGATCGTCCTGGGGGCGCGCCCTGCCATGGGCAAGAGCACACTGGCGATAAACGTGGCGATAAACGCTGCCCAAGACGGGGCCACCGTCGGCGTGTTTAGCTTGGAGATGAGCCGGGAACAACTTGCTCTGCGGATCCTGGCCGCCGATGCGCAGATCGACTCCCACCGTCTCCGTCTCGGCCTGGTTACCGAAGCTGACGAACAGCGGATCACCGACTCGATAGGCCGCCTGTCCGAGCTCCCCATGTACATCGATGACACCCCATTTCAAGGAATGGTGGAGATGCGGAGCAAAGCCCGCCGTCTCTCCCTGGAACACGGTCTGGATCTCCTCATCGTCGATTATCTACAATTGATCGAGGGGCGTGGTAAGGGCGGAGACAACCGTGTCCAGGAGGTAAGCGAGATCTCCCGGTCATTGAAGGGTATGGCCCGGGACCTGAACATCTGCGTGCTCACCTGCTCCCAACTCAGTCGTGGTGTGACCAACCGGACGAGCCATCGGCCAATGCTTTCCGACCTTCGAGACAGCGGGAGTATCGAGCAGGACGCCGACGTAGTCATGTTCATACACCGTGAGGACATGTACTACACCGAAGAGGAATGGGAACAACACTCTCCGGGGCGCCCATACCCCAAAAACATCGCTGAAATAATTGTGGCCAAGCACCGGAACGGTCCCACCGACGACATAAACTTATACTTCAGAGACAACCTGCTGCGTTTCGAATCGATACAGAGGGTGGAAGCTTTCTAACTATGAACTTAGGTGTGCTGAGGAAAGTGTAGTGATTGACGATTCAGACAAAACCGGAAGCGACTTCATCCACTTAGGACAAATTCTCAGCGACTACCAAGAGAAACGGGCCGCAGCTGCCGCGTCTCAGGTGCAGCCGAGAGCGCCGATGCTCACCGGGTATAAAGACCTGGATGAGTTACTGGGCGGAATGCAGCGCGACGATCTGATAGTACTGGGTGCTCGACCCTCCATGGGGAAATCAAGCCTTGCGCTAAATATAGCGTTGAACGTTGGTCAAGGCGGCACCAAAGTCGGCGTATTCAGCCTGGAAATGGGCGGGAATCAGCTTGCTTTACGAATGCTGGCAGCCAACACGGAGATTGACTCCCACCGTCTTAGTCTCGGTCTGGTTACCGAAGCTGACGTTCAACGGATATCTGACTCCATTGGACACCAATCCGAGCTTCCCATGTACATCGATGACACCCCCTTCCAAGGCATGGTGGAGATGCGCAGTAGAGCACGCCGTCTATCCCTGGAGTGCGGCCTAGACCTCCTAGTCGTCGACTACCTTCAACTAATCGAGGGCACCGGAAACTACGGAGGCAATCGGGTCCAAGAGTTAAGCGAAATTTCACGGGAACTCAAGCGTATGGCCCGCGAACTTAACATCTGCCTGCTCATTTGTTCCCAACTCGGTCGTGGGGTGACCAACCGGCCCAGCCACCGTCCCATGCTTTCCGACCTACGGGACAGCGGCAGCATCGAGCAGGTCGCCGACGTGGTCATGTTCATACACCGGGAGGACATGTATTACACCGAGGAGGAGTGGGACCAGCACTCTCCGGGATGCCCATATCCCAAAAACATCGCCGAGATTATCGTTGCCAAGCACCGTAACGGACCTACCGGCGAAGTAACCCTCGCTTTCCGAGACAACCTGCTGCGTTTCTACTCAATGCCGAATTCGGAACCTGCCTGATGGAACCCTTTCCAGGGTTCAACTCCGGCACGCTCTATACGCCGGCGCCCAATCCCTTCTTCGGACCGTTATTGGAGCAGATTCAGGACATGGCCGAACTCAAGGTGGCGCTGCGGGGGCTGTGGCTGCTGCACCGCCAGCGGACCCGGCCACGAATGGTCACCACCCAGGAATTTCTCAACGACCGGACGTTGTTGCGGGGCTTGGCCGAACCCACCGGCGACGCCCCAGCGGAGATACGCCGGGGCCTGCGTCTCGCGGCCGACCGGGGAATCTTTCTATGCCATCGGCGTGATCCAGCCGAAGAAGGAGAATCGGACAACGAGTTTTACCTGCTGAACACGGACCAAAACCGTGACGCGTTGAAACGCATGATGGCGGAAGGCGTCCCGATTCCGGAAAAAAGCCTACCGTTATCCGGGACGGTGACACCGGCGCCCGATGACCGGCCCAATATATTCGTTCTCTACGAGGAGAACATAGGCATGCTCTCCCCCATATTGGCCGAAGAGTTGAAAGAGGCGGAAGAGCTATACCCCGGTGGCTGGTTGGAAAGCGCCTTCCATATCGCCGTCACCGAGAACAAGCGCAGTTGGCGCTACATCGCCGGGATACTCCGGCGCTGGGCCTCCGAAGGGAAAGACCAAGGGAAGTACGAAGGAAAGTACGATGGAAAGTCTGGGAGACATCCTCAGAAGGATAACCGCCAAAAGTACCTCGAGGACTACGAACGGCGCTGGGGCCGCGTATCCCGATAGCCCGCACGAAGGCCCCGTATGCTCCATCTGCAACGGCACCGGCTGGGTTAGCAAACGCGTTCCAGTAGGCCACCCTGACTTCGCCCAGACATTTCCCTGCGATTGCCAGGGAACAAAGGACCCCGCGGCCCGGATCGACGCCCTGCGCCGCTACAGCAACCTTGGTCCGCTTAGCCGCGTCTCCTTCGCCTCCACCCGCCAAGACGGTCCTCTGCCCGACGCCGCCAGCAGCCATCTGTTCAAACTGGCCTTGGAAGCTTGCGTCAAATTCGCCGACCGTCCGACCGGCTGGCTGGTGCTAACCGGTCCCAGCGGCAGCGGAAAAACCCATCTGGCGGTGGCCGTGGCCAACCGGTGCATCGAGCTAGGCCAGACTACGTTCTTCATCGTGGTTGCCGACTTACTGGACCATCTACGGGGGGCGTATTCACCGGACAACCCCGTGTCTTACGACGAGTTATTCGATCAAGTACGCAACGTCCCGGTCCTCATCCTGGACGACCTGGGCAGCCACAGCACTACTCCCTGGGCGCAAGAGAAGCTGTTCCAGGTGATGAATCACCGGTTCAATCTTGAACTCTCCACCGTCATCACCGTGCGAGGGCCCCTGCAACAACTGGACGAGTCCCTGCGGACCCGCATCGAGTCGGTTCAGGACTTTTCCCATGTCTATCAGTTAGGCCAATACAACACCCGCTTGGCCCGGAGTATCGGAGACCTGCCCACTGAGATGCAGCGGAGGATGACTTTCGCCTCTTATGATACGGGTGGCGGCAGCACCGCCGGACGCACCGACAGGGTATCTTTGGAGCATGCCAAGTCCGCCGCCGAAAACTTTGCCTCCGACCCGGAGGGCTGGCTGCTGTTTACTGGACCCAGAGGTTCGGGAAAGACCCACTTGGCAGTGGCCATCGCCGCGGAGTGCCTGCGCCGTGACCGCCCGATTTTCTTCGCCTTTGTTCCTACCCTCTTGGACCACCTGAGGGCTACATTCAGCCCAGACAGCCCGATCCGCTACGACGAGCTATTCGAGCAACTCAAGACGGTACCACTGTTGATCTTGGACGACCTGGGAGCCGAGACCAGCACCGCCTGGGCCGAAGAGAAACTGTACCAGATCGTGGTCCACCGGCAAGAGGCCCGCTTGCCCACCGTGATTACCAGCGCCTTCAGCATCGACGAACTGGAAGAGGCCAAGCCAAAGATAGGCTCCCGGCTGATGGACGTGACGGTGAACTGGCAGCCGATCACCGCCCCCAACTACCGGGACCAGCGCCGCACCCGCCGGCCCACCCGCGGCGGCGCACCTGGGAGTTAAAGTCCCTTTTCGGCCGACTCGACCCAGGGATAGATAAACCAAACGCTTCAGCCGGAATTCTCCTCCCTCATGGATAGAAGAAGTATTTCCGGGAGGAGCTAAACTCACGCTTTCAGAATCTCCCGCCGCGACAGTACCCGCTCCATCAAGGGCCGCATGCCCAGTTCGCTGGAGATGGCCAGGGCGTCTTCGAAGTGGGTCTGAGCATCGTCTAACTTACCCCTGGTCCGCGAGAGGAGACCCAGAAAGTTATCAACAAAACTCACATCAGCACCTATTATCAAACTGCCACGCCAGAGTTCAAAATATCCGCATTGTTCCTCCGCGCTGGTCGAATCTCCTTCGATCACCGATAACATGGCAAGCACCCGGCGAGCAAACATCGCCATCAGAGGGTATGCAATGGCCGAGTCAACCACAGTTTTGGCCAGCCGCTTTGCAACATCGATGATCAGTTTGTCCACCGTGGCAAGATGGAGTGCATCGCAAGGCGCATCTTCAGCGTCTAATGTAATAATGATTGCGGGGAATCGCAGCCGGGAGAACCGCATCGGCCGATCGTTCGTATTTACCTAGCAACATAGACGTGTCCGCTTTTCAAAAGCTTGTTCTTTTATGCTTGCGACGCGGCGATCGACAGAGCCTTTACAAGCGGCTAAATATAACGTACGTTGGGTCATACCCTGGGAATAACCGCCCACCGAGGAAGACATATTATGTACGGCGTGTCAAAAGCTTTCGCCTTGGCGATCACCTCACTGTCGGCAGCAGTGATTCTGGTGGTCATATTCGCCTGGCAGGGGCCGGGGTTTAACAGCGTCACGCCTTCCGCTTCCGCCGCCTTATTCGACGAGCAATTGGTGCAGGGAATCTACGAACAGGCCAGCCCGGCGGTGGTGGATATCAACGTCGACCGCAGATTGGAAGACTCATTCAACCGGCTGGGCTTCGGGTCTGGATTCTTGGTTGACTCGGAAGGTCACATCGTAACCAACAACCATGTGATTCAAGGCGCCGATCGGATAAGGATCTCCTTCAAGGACGGCACCAGCGCCGAGGCAGAAACGTTGGGCACCAACCCAGCCAACGACCTAGCCTTGCTCAAGGTGAGTGCGGACGCAGTCAAGAACATAAAGCCGTTGACGCTGGGCGATTCCGGAGACGCAAAACCCGGCCAACTGGCCATCGCCATCGGTAGCCCATTTGGTCTGGGCGGCTCGATAACGGTGGGCGTGATCAGCGGCGTCGACCGCACCCTCAACAGCGATCTCTCCCGCCCGATATCCGGGGTGTTACAGACCGACGCGTTGATCAATCCGGGGAACTCGGGCGGACCCCTGCTGGACCGCCAGGGCAAAGTGGTGGGAATCAATACCGCGATCCAGGTTTCCCTTAGCGACTTCAATCCCAGAAACCTGGGCCGGGGCAGCATCGGATTTGCCGTCCCCGTCAATACCCTGGTGAATCTTTTGCCCCGCCTGAAAGAAAATCAGGTGATCCGCCCTCCCTGGCTGGGTATCACCGCCGCCTCCCTGGAACCGTTGCTGGTTGAGGCCCTAGACCTGACGGTGGACCACGGGGTCTACGTCACCCAGGTCATGAGCGGCAGCCCGGCGAACAAAGTGGGCCTGGTAGCGGCGGGTCTGTCGGACCGCGGCCGTCCGCCCAAAGGCGGGGACGTCATCGTGGCAGTGGATGGTACCAAGGTAAGATCCGTTGCCAGCCTGATCGCCCTGCTGAATCTGCACCTGCCCGGCGACGAAGTCACCTTGAGCTTGGTGCGGGATGGAGAAAACCTTGAAGTGGCGTTGAACCTGGGAGAGTGGCCCGCGGACCGGGAATTACAGCCGCGGTCTAGAAACTTCCCACAACCCAGACCCGAGGAATTCACCCAGCCGAAGAACCCGCTTGTGCCCTCGACTCCCGGATTCGAGTTCCCCGACCTGTTCCCGAAGAAACGCTCTCGGTAGGGCGGGTTGGGCTAGTACTCCTTCAAGAACAAACTCGTCGAGACGAACGCACCCCCATCCCTTCGGCTGCGCTCCGGGCAGGCTCTAACCTTCCCCCATCGAGGGGGAAGGGATTTATCCTCTCCCTCTTGACGGGGGAGTGTTAGATTGGGGGTGGACCTCTCCTCATCACCCTCATTTGGATGACAGAACAGCATCACAGTTCAGAACATGGGGTATTGGACCGGGGTTTGAGGTTCCGGACGGCGGAAGTGCTTACTGAGGGTTAATTCCTGATTTTGGTATGACGACCCGACGTCGGCGCCGTACAGCACAGTAGGGGCTTCGGCCATTGTCTGGAACTCTAGCTGGCACACCTTCTGGCCGTTCTCGATCATGAAGGGCACGTCATGAGCCCGGACTTCCAAAACGGCCTTGCTCCCCAACAAGAGGCCTTTACTGTCGTAGCCGAACCCAGGGTCGAAGAACCCGGCGTAATGGGTCCGCAATTCCCCGCTGGTTGGCTCGTAGGCGTTCATTTCGGCGGCGAACAGGGGCGGAACCCTTACCGTCTCCGCCGACAACAGCAGGTAGAACTCCTCGGGTTCCAAGACCAGTCTGTTTTTCCTCTCGGGGTACACCGGGTCCCAAAAATCTTCAACGTTATGGCCCCCGATGGCGCACAGATCCAGGAGAAGGCTGTTCTTCTTGGCCTTGTATCCAACGATCTTATTTTCGTCCCCGTTGAGGTCGATGCTTAGAAAAACACCGTTATCGCCATCCAGGTAGCTGGCGTCCGCCGGTTGGCCCCCGGCAAAGATGATCGGCGAATGCTGGTGGAAATCCCGGGCAGAATTTTCGGAGGACCGGTACTTGCCGCTGATCAGGCGGAGTTGGTTTAAAGAAACCCTCTCTTGCACATGGATGGTGAACGACCGGGAGGCCACCTCTAGGTATAGCTTGCCGTGGTATCCGGGGGAAATCTCATCAAACCGGGCGCTTCGATCTGAGATCACCCGGGTGAAGATGTCCAGACGGCCCGTGGAACTGCGGGGGTTGGTTTTCGCGTAGACGTTCTGGGGTAGGCGTAGCTCTTCGATCAGAGGGATAAGGTAAGGCCGGTTCCTCTCCAGTATGGCGCCGTCCCGGAGATCAACTTCGCCCATCACGAAGTCGTCGAGCTTTTCCCCCACCGTCTTGTCGTCGGGCAGAAAACTACAGCGCAAGCGATAAGCCTTCGCCCCCAGACGAAGGTCCAGGCTGGCCGGCTGGAAGTTGGCGTCGGGAATCTTAAACTCCCCAGAGTCGATGAAGCCCCGGTCCGCTGCTTGGCGTAGCCATTGGTCCGGGAAGATTCCTTCAGACTCGAAAGGAGCTTTATCCATACCCATCCTTGCACAAGATTAAGAACTTTAGGCGCAAGCTTTGCATGAACCATACGTTGAACCTACGCCGCCGGCCCACGTACTTTGACCCTAAAGCGGCAGTGCCACCGTCTGTCCGGTCTGAGCGCTGCGAGTCACGGCCTCGGTCCACTCCATGTAGTGCAATCCCACGTCAAAGGGAGTGCGGGTGATGGTTTCGGTGCCGCGGATGGCATTGGCGAATTCCTCTTCCACCCTCCAAAAACCCTGCATGGAGTCCGGATTGGGAACTTCGGTTAGCTGGGTGTCGCCGCGCTTACCGGCGAAAACGTTGAGACCATTGTCGACGCGGATAGTCCCTTCGGTTCCGTGGAACCATACTTCGTTGCCGGTGGCCAGACCGGTGGCGGTGCTGAAACGCAAGTGGGCCTGGGCGCCGTTGGCCAGCTCGCACAGGACGTTAACCTGATCGGGAATGCTGACGGGGACCAAGGCGCCGTTTTCATCCCGGCGGTTGGGTACGCAAACCTTGGCCATCGCCATGACCTTGGTGGCGCGGCCTACCCAGCGAATCATTCCTTCGTACCAGATGCCCATGTTCAAAATATTGAACCCGCTTATGTCACGGTCGTTGCGCCAATGCATGGGACCGTCGATGTCGGCGAAGCTGGGAGAACAGGACTGGACCTCCACCGACAGCAACTCCCCCAGGTAACCGTCGCCGATCATCTGCTGCAGGAGCGGGTCCACCTTGAAAGTCAGGGGCGAAGGTACTATCTGGGCGGTCTGGTCCGGACGGTTCCGAGAGGCCTCAAGCATTTCGCGGGCTTCTTGGGCGTTGGTCGCCATCCTGGCTTCGCAGAGCACGTGCTTGCCCTTCTCCAAAGCGGCCACGGTGAGGGTGCGGTGCATGTTTGGCCAGGTGCCGATGCACACGGCGTCGAGGCTTTCGTCTTCCAACAGTTCCTGCCAATTGTCGTATACCGTGGGGATATTAAACTGGTCGGCCACAGCCCGGCCCGATGCCCGGCTGCGGTTGGCGACCGCCGCGACCTCTAATCCTGGGACCTTGTCGAATCCCGGCATGTGGCGCTCGCGGGTGTTGCGTCCCGCGCCGATCAATCCTACGCGAATCGGTTCAATAGCCATGAAAAGTCTCCTCCAATGATTACTTGTAAGATTTACAAAGGTAATGAAACAGAACGCCCGGTCTGGGCGCTACGGATAACGGCTTCGGTCCACTCCATGTAGTGAACGCCGATCTCGAAGGAGTTGTGTTTCACCTGCTCCAGACCCCGGATAGCGTTGGTGAACTCCTCCTCCACTCGGTAGCCGGCCCGCTGATCCTCGGGATTGGGCACTTCGGAAAGTTGGCTATCGCCCCGGCGACCGGCGAATACCGTCTGCCCAGTGCCGATGTGGATCGTCCCTTCGGTGCCGTACAGCCAGATCTGGTTTCCAGTGGACAGGCCGGTGGTGGCGCTGAACCGCATGTGCACCTGGGCGCCGCTGGTCAGTTCGTACATCACGTCCAAATGATCGGGGATGCCCACCGACACGAAATCCCCGCTGCCGTTCTTACGAGTGGGAACGTGGGTCTTGGACATGGCCATCACGCGGGTGGCGCGGCCTAGCCATCGAGCTATGGTCTCGTATTGGGCGCCGATGTTCAACGAGTTGTAGCCGCTCATCTCCCAGTCATGGCGCCAGTGCAAGTCGCCCATCCGGTCGGCGAACCTGGTTTGCAGGGCATGAACTTCCACCGACAGCAACTCTCCCAAGTAGCCTCCGCCAATCATTCGCTGTATCAGGGTATCGACGCGGTAGGCCGTTGACGTTGGTGTTAGCAACGTGACCAGGTTCGGGTACCGGCGAGAGGCTTCAAGCATGTCGCGGGCTTCTTGGGCGGTGGAGGCCATGCGGGCTTCGGTTAGGACGTGCTTGCCCTTCTCCAACGCCGCCAGGGTCAACGTGCGGTGCATATAAGGCCAGGTGCCGATGCAGACGGCGTTGATTCCTTCATCGTCCAGCAGTTCTTTCCAATCGCCGTAAACCTGGGGGATGTTGAACTGGTCGGCTATGGCGCGGCCGGATTCCAGGCTGCGGTTGGCCACCGCCACGATAGACAGGTCTTGCACCCCTTGAAAGCCGGGGATGTGACGATTGCGGACGTTGCCGCCGGCTCCGATCAAGCCGACTCTGATCTCTTCTTCAGGCACTAAATATCTCCCTTAAGGGTCATAAAGGCAACGAGATGGCCTGCCCTGTCTGCGAGCTGCGGGCAACGGCCTCGGTAAACTCCATGTATTGGACGCCAACGTCGAAGGGGGTGCGGGTGATTTGCTCTTCGCCCCGGATGGCGTTAATGAACTCCTCTTCCACCCGCCAAGCGCCTTTATTTTCCGCCGGTATGGGAATCTCCGATAGCTCGGTGTCCCCCTTTCGGCCACCATACAAAACGTTGGGCGCGCCCTTCAGGTTCAGGGTCCCTTCGGTCCCCAAGAGCCAAAGCTCATTGCCCTTCTGCAAGCCGGACACCGAACTCCAACTCAGGTCCGCCTGGGCCCCGCAGGCCATCTGGCAGATCACGTTTATATGGTCGGGAACGGAAACCGCCCGCATCACGCCATTTTCGTCCAGCCGCTGCCGTACGCATACCTTGGTCATTGCCGATACCTTGGAGGCCGGCCCCACGTACCGCATGAGTTGTTCGTACCAGATCCCCATGCTCATGGCGTTGTAGCCGCTAAGCAACTGGTTCTGGCGCCAGTGGAAAGGCGCTTCGGTGTCGACGAAGGTGTCGTTACGGTTCGCCCGGCCTTCGGTGTTGGAAACCCGGAGTTTCACCGCCAATATCTCACCTAAATACCCGTCGGCTATCAACCCCTGTATCGTGGAGTCCACATCCAGCGTGCTTGGCGCTGGAACTATCTGGGCGATCAGGTGGGGTTTGAGCCGGGAGGCGTCCAGCATGTCATGGGCTTCCTTGGCGTTCATGGCCATGCGGGCTTCGCACAGTACGTGTTTGCCGGCTTCCAAGGCGGCCAGGGTCAACGTGCGGTGCATGTAGGGCCAGGTGCCGATACAGATAGCGTCAGTATCGTCGGCGTTTATCAGGTCCACCCAGCTATCGTAGACTTTGGGAATCTCAAACTCCCCAGCGAACCGCTCCCCGGACTCCCGGCTGCGGTTGGCCACGCTTACTATCTCAACACCACTCTGGTCCCTAAACCCGGGGGCATGCCGGAGACGGGTATTGCCGCCCGCACCAACCAAACCCACCCGGACAATTCCGTTGGCCATGGAGGTCTCCTTGGACGTTATGTGAAGGGGTCGTGTCATTATAGGGTGCGCCTACAGTCGCGTCCAGCACGAATAGTCTGGAGCTGAAGCCGCCCTTGTCTTGATGCTGGTAGGGACGCACGGCCGTGCGTCCCTACGCCTACGGGAACATCGTGACCACCTGGTACACTACCGCATGGCCATGTTTCTTTATCGAACCCTCGTCCAAATATTCACCTCCCGGCCCTACAAAATCGCCGGGAACAGCATGTTTCCAGCCTTAGCTGACGGCCAATACGTTCTTGTGGCAAGATCGAGCCGGTCATCCCGCCCTCTGGAACGCGGCGACATCATGGTGCACCGCCACCCCATGGGGCTCGCCGGTATCTACGTGAAGCGAATCATCGGCCTTCCGGGCGAACACGTCCGGATCGAGGGAGGCCGAGCATATCTCGACGATGTCCCGCTGGAGGAGGACTATCCCATCCCGAATCCAGACCAAGAAGATCCACCCCAAAAGGAATGGTGGAACGACGCGGGGGAATATGTCGTGATGGGTGACAACCGCCCGGAAAGCCACGACGACAGCCGGGCCTTCGGTTCCGTACCCGCAGCGCAGATCTTAGGCCGGGTTTGGCTCTGCTACTGGCCCCCAAAATCATGGGGAGTCATGTAGTGGCAAAACGAAACAGCGATTCTCGTCGAATACATCGGGGCCACCAATAACGGTGGAATCACCCTGAGCCATCCATCCCGGAAAGAGCGATCGCCGGCGGCAGCGGCCTAAGATTCGAGGATAACCATCCCCGGCAGCGGTACTTGGCTTTATAGATCAGATAAGATGGCCTAACGATCTTTTTCTTGGTGAAGACGGGGGAGGGTCAGCAACACGGACTGGCGGTGTCGGTGGCAGCGAGATGGGGTATCCGAAGCCGGTCATTTGCCCGGGTTTTGTGAACTTCCCTTCCTAACTGGAATGTATAAGCCCGTGTTGGTTGGCATATGTCGCCGCTTCGGTGCGGTTGATGGTGTTGGTCTTGTTGAGGATGTTTCTCACGTGGTTGCCGACGATTCGGAAGCTGATGAACAGTTCCTCAGCAATCTCCCGGTCGGTCTTGCCAGCGGAAATTAGGCGCAGCACTTCTACCTCCCGCTGGGACAGGCCGGCAGGATATGTTGGGGCCGGCGACGGCAGTGCCTGGATCCAGTCCAGCCGTTCGGTGATCCGCTCCATCAATGGCCGCATACCTAGCTCGGTGGAGACGGCAAGGGATTCGTCCAACAGGGACATCGCCTTAGTAACATCACCTGACTCATTCCGGCCAAGCAGCATGTCAGCGTAGTCGAAGCAGGTCCAGGCCAGTTCGGGCCGGTAGCCTGCATTGCGGCAGAAAACAAGGGCATCTTCGAAGTGGATCTGAGCTTGTCCACTGTTTTCCATGGTCTGGGACAAAAGCCCCAAGACCCGATCGGAGCACAAAGGGCACGCATAATATTGGTGAACCGGGAGAAGGGATCGGTAAATTCGCTCTGCAGAATCCTTGTCGTCCCGTTCGACTGCTACGATAGCCAATGACAGATTGGCGGCTGTCTGCCATTGCGGCAATTGCTGATCTGCATTGAGTAGGTTGACCGCGTTGGATTCGGCAAAGGCCAGAACGCCGCTATCACCGGTCACCCGGGCAACCACGGCTAACATGTGGACGGACGTCCCTGGCAAATTGATGTCCTGGCGCCAGGGGTTGATGCTTAGGTTACCGAAGTCGGCATCACCCACCATAAGTCGATGAACATCGTGACTGAGATTGCCAGTCCAAAAGGGTATCGGCGGCACACTTCACGCGCAGAATTCCAGTCGCCCCGTGCAACCTCAACAATTAGGACGCGTTGGAAGGTCCGACTGATCCAAGTCCTATCGCGACGCCTCTCAGCAAGCTCTAACATGTGCTCGCTATGAAATGAGGCTTGCTCCGGATCCCCGTTCGCTATAAAAGCAGTGGCCACCCAAATCCGGGCCCGCATCTCGCTTTGGAAATCATCCAGGGCCATGCATAACTCGATTGCCCGTGACCCTGCGTTCAAGCACTCTTCCCAATGCAAATGGAACCCATATACGTTAGCCATGTTGGCTTGGGTCCGCGCCTCCAATACTTTATCGTTCTCGTGCTTGCTGATTGCCAGCGCCCGTTCCAGCGCCGCCAAGCCGCTGTCGAGTCCGTCACCCGTCGCGCCCAGAGCATAACCGTAGTTGGCCAGGATATTGCCTGCGTCGTGGGAATCCGGGTCCACGAGATCCAACGCCCTGGGCATCACGTCGCTCATCCCAGGAATGAGATAACCGGAATGGCCGTACGAAGCAATCTCGACGGCTTTGGGTACGTTGCCCATCGATGTGTAGAGATCAAAAGCTCGGTGAAACGATGTCAGCGCATCGTTGATCTGGTCCAACGCCGCCTGAGCGTAACCGAGAGCCAACAAGATCGCGGCAGTGTCTTCATCGGTGGCCCGCTCTGCCAGATGAGGACCGGTCTCGCCTTCTCTGACCTCAAGGGCTCGACTCAAAAAAACCAAGGCTTCGTCGAAGGCGTAGGCGGCCAGTGCCCTTTCTCCGGCAATCCTGGAGAAGTGACCCAGCCGTTCGGTGCCCAATACCGCTTCCGCCTCACTGTAGTGATAGGCTAGTTCAGCGGCCTGGGCCTCGACATCGGCGGCATACAGCTGTTCCAGAGCCTCCGCGATCCGTGCGTGCAGCCGCACGTTGCGGCTCGTGGTCACCTCCTCCGTCAACGTTTGTTGAACCAGGGCGTGGACGAACTGGTAGCGGTCCATCCGGCCGGGCACTTCCTCGATCAGATGGAAGGAAACCGCCTCTTCCACCGATTGGAGCAATTGCTCCTCGAAGATTTCGCCGTTCAGGATATTCAGCAGCCGGAAATCAAACTCCCTCCCGATGATAGAAGCCGTAGTCAACACCTCGTTGCATCGCTCCGATAACCGGTTTAGACGCTGGCCGATCACCTCCCGGACACCAGCGGGTATTTTTATTCCTTCCGGTGTGCCGATGTGCTCGGCGGTCAACTCTCCACTTTCCGACAACAGCCTAATGATTTCGGTCATGAAAAAGGGGTTGCCCTCAGTGTGGGCAAAAAGAGTGTCGTTCAGATTTTGGGGAAGCTGGACGCCGGTGGTTAAATTGATGAATTCCCCAAGATCATCTTGACTCAAACCGCGGAGTACTTGGCGCCGAAAGACTGGCTCACGAGATAACTGGGCCAAGGTCTCCGTCAGTATGTGCTGCCGGGAAAGGTCGGTGTCACGATAGCAGCCCACCAGCAAGATTCGAGCCTCCCCTAACTCTCGAGCTAGAAACTCCAGAAGTAGTAGAGACGACCGGTCGGCCCAGTGGAGGTCGTCCAGCACCATCATGAGGGGCTGGTTTTGGGCCGCGTTTTTCAGGAAGGTAGTAATAGAGTCGAAAAGGTGGAAGCGGGCCGCCTCGGGATCCAGGGCCGGAGGCGTCTCTAGGCCCGGTAGTTTACCCAGTATCTCGGGAACGATCTCCGCGATAGCGGCGGCGCCTGAACCTATCTCTGCGGTTAGTTGTTCCCTGCTGGCTTGTTGGACGTACGACCGCATGGTCTGAACCCAAGGCCAATAGGGCGGCGTCCCCTCGTCCTCATAACACCGGCCCCAAAAGACCTGCGCACCACGACTCTCGGCGTAGGACGCTAGCTCTTGGGTCGTGCGCGTTTTACCGATGCCCGGCTCGCCAACCAGCATAACCAGCCGCCCTTGGCCAGACAGGGCTTCCTCTAGGGTAGACGTAAGCTCGGCCATCTCCCGCCGGCGGCCGACGAAAATGGCACGCGACTGTGCGTGGGGTAGCGAACTTCGTTCTGATTGAGGCGATGGCTCTGCCATGCGGCTAGTATAATCTGTCGGCTGAAGGGATTCCAGACCTTCCCAATTTTCTCTCACTAGGGAGTTACTTCACTCCATCCTCCATAAAGAGGGGCACGTACGCCGAACCCTCCAAGAGGGTAAAACTCGGGGCACCAAAAGGACTTGGCTTCGGAACGATTCGTCCGTCGTGCTTGATCATGTGTCCAGACGCCATTGCCAGCGGCAAGCGCCCGTCCTCAGCCTGTTGAAGGACCCTGTTCGGGTGTCTAGCAGTTCTTTTTAGGCTCAACCAGAAGGGTTCTGCATCTCGCTCCGCCATCCGTTCCAACCCATAATGCCGCCAAACCGGCGTGGACTCAGCCTGCTCGCGAAATTGTCCCTTGGTAAAATGCAAGGGTGGTTACAGAGCGGTTCACAGCGGCCAAGACACGATTGGGGGACTTGAAGCGGTCCATGTTGGATAGCCCGGTCTGCCGCAACAAGACATTGGTTCTCACTGCGCGGGTGGCCAAGGAAATGCAGCAGATCGAGTCCACCCACCTGGCCGCGGGAGTGGCCTACTACGCTCTTCTCTCCCTATTTCCGTTGCTCCTAGGGTTATTGGCCCTGGGCGGGATCCTGCTCTCTTCGGAGGGAACCTATCAAGGGTTGCTGAGTTTCGTTACCGAGAATCTGCCCGGCTCCAAGGCGTTTGTGGAACAGAACGTGGGGGAGGTGGTGGAGTTTCGAGGAGTTGTGGGCGTCGGCGCGATACTGGGATTCCTATGGACCGCCAGCATCGGATTCGGCGCGGTGGCCAGGTCAGTCAACCGGGCTTGGGGTATCCGGGTCAACCGGCCGTTTTACGTCGCTAAGCCATTGCACATCTTAATGGCTTTAGCGGTGGGCGCCTTGTTCCTTATATCTACCTCGGCAACGTCAGTCATTGAGGTAATCACCGATCCCGAACGCGACTTTGGCATACCCGCTCAAGAGTTCTTCCTGCAGTTGGGGTTGGGGCACCTGGCGCTACGGATGGTGCCTTGGGGTATCAACATCTTCATTTTTCTGATGATTTACCGGTTTGCGCCCAATTGCAAAACCTACTGGCGGTACATCTGGCCCGGCGCGGTGGTGGCCGCCGTTCTGCTGGAGGTCTCCAAGGGCCTGTTTCTTTGGTACCTGGATAACTTGGCCATTTACAATCAGGTTTACGGGTCAGTGACGTCCGTCATCGTGCTGCTATTCTGGATCTACGTTTCGGCGTTGATCTTGATACTGGGGGCGGAGATCGGCGCGGAGCATAGCCGAATGCGGTTGGGCATAGAGCAGGGGGGATCTCTACGTCAGACAGCGGTTGGGAACGGTCTGCCGGAGAGCGGGACGGGCGAACAGGACGGGGCGCCGGGATTTACATAGGGGCGGGCGCCACCTTCATCCAGCGGCTATAGATTCCAGAAGTTCCCTACCTGACAGATCACATCTATCTTGTGGATGGACTCGGCGGGCCAGCCTACCAGGTTGATCCAGTCTTCAAAGTGGGACTGTTCCACAGCCTCGCATTCGGTAACCAGCTTGCCGCTATCCAGGTCGCCATAAACCTTGAGGATGGTTGTGCGCCGGTCGGGACGCCATTTTGCGACGCCACTGAGTTTCTCTCTAAACGCTTCCTCGGTAAGTCCCGGTACGCTGTGAATCGCGATAAATCGGGCCATATTGTTTGTTCACCTCTAGTACTGTGTCAACTCGGTTTTGGTGTGGTGAGCGGGACCCCCCACTTATCTCCTCCCCCGCAAGGGGGGAGGAGATAAGTCCCTTCCCCCTTTACGGGGGAAGGTTAGGATGGGGGCGCGTCTAATCAGCCGGAGGCACGAAGGGATAGGGAATATCCGCGCCACCTCTGATGGGCAGAACGACGGTGGCGCTACCCGGCATGCTTTCCACGCTATCCTGGGTCATCATTCCTATGTCGAGATCGATGAATCCCATGCCGCCCTTTTCATACTTGTTGGTGACCTTGCCCCACATTATCAGCACGTCGCCGGGCACCAACATCGCCCGGTGCTCGAATCTAGCCTTCCAGGGCCAGCCTTTGGGCAGGGTCCAGTCCTTCAGGTATTGGGGCACCACGCTCTGCTTCCAAGAACCGTGGACCAGGATGCTGGGGTTTTTGTCGTGATTCAGTCCAAAGTCCAGATCGTAGTGGATACGGTGGAAATTCTCGATGGCCGCGCTCCAACGGAACAGGTGTGTAGGAGTTGGCTTGTAGATATACTTGGGTAACTCCATGCCTTCTTCAATGTCATCGTAGTAAGTCTGTTCCTTATTCCGTAGCTGCTCGGCGGTCAGCCTTTCATTGTGGGCCCAGATCTCGTCGCCGGGCATCTTGAGCAGGTCTTCCAGCGCAACGGTCATGGTTGCCTCCTATCTGCGTGAGAAACGTGAGTGCCGGCTACCGGCGGATAGAAGAGGCCCGGGTGATGCACAGCACCTCTTCTTTCTGATTTTTGTAGGTGGTCTCCGTGGTAACAATCAAGAAGGGCTTGCCATCCCGGCCCACCCGCTCCCTGATGTCCGAGTACTTGTTCTGAAAGAAGATCTTGTCGCCGATGGAAGGGTATTTGTAGATCTCCAACTCGTTCCCCGCATTCAGCACCCGAACCAGATCGGTGGGCACTCGGGGTAGGGAGCCGAGTCGTTCAACCCTTCCGATCCCGTCGGACATCGGGTCCTCTTCAAACGCCCTGGTGATGGGATCCTCAGAGTTAGGAGGATTGCGGCTGGCCATGTAGCTGACCATGATTGGCGGCGTGATGATTTCGCCGTACGGGGTAGACTTGGCGAACTCCTCGTCCCAGTACCTGGGGTCAGGGTCCATGACGGCCTGGGTGAAGCGGCGGAGGTACTCCGCGTCAACGACTCCCCAGGACTCGACGACATCGCCGGTCACGCCGATCATGGCCTTTACTTCGGGAGTTATTGCAGATTGGGTTTCTTGAGTCATCTTCTCATCCTCTAGGTCGGACTTGCGTTCAGACTAACCTACCGCCGTTACCCTAGTCAATACAGGCTGAAGCCGGCGCCGGATCGCACGCTAGACCGCCTATTCTTGTGATTTCCCCACGCCTGGGTTAACATTGGCGCGGACCGCCCTTAGGGGCATGTAAAGTACGTTTTCATCGTCTATTTCGCTTATCAAACTGGAGGTCCGTCGTGATTGAGAACCGGGTTAAGAAAGTGATGCGGGCAGGCGATCTGGCTATCGGCACCTACGTGACCCTGTCTGACCCTCAGGTCGTGGAGATCATCGGACTGGCTGGTTTCGACGCCGCCTTCATCGACATGGAACATACAACCTTCGACCTATCGATGGTGGAGCGGATGGTGCTTTCCGCCGAGTTGGTGGGCATCACGCCGATCGTCCGGGTTCCGGGCAACGACCCTAGTCTTATCCTGCGACTGTTGGACCTGGGAACGCAGGGAATTATTATTCCCCACGTTGAAGGCGTAGAGGGGGCTAGACGGGCCGTGGAAGCAGTGCGCTACCCGCCCTTGGGTCACCGTGGCGCCGCCGGAGGCACCCGGGCCGCCCGGTTCGGCACCGTTTCGTGGGATGAGCATTGCGAGCAGTCCAACCGGGAGGTTCTTCTGTCGGTGATGGTGGAGGACGCGAGGGGCATCGACGACATCGAAAAGATTGCCGCTCTTGACGGTATCGACCTGGTAGCCGTCGGTCCCAACGACTTCTCCGAATACATGGGCATCCGCGACCCCAGCGACCCCCGGCTGAAAGTCCGCTTAAAGGAATTGGCCGACCAGGTCCGCAAGATCGGCAAGGCCAAGCTGGCCGTTACGATGGACCACGCATCCATGCCGTTGACTGCCCTGGAGTTGCTGGACCTGGGCGTAGGTTATTCCCATGTAGCCCCATCTCCTGCCGCAGTGTTGCTCCGGTCGATGCGAGAGCGGGTACATAACATCCACAAAGCCGTCGGCCGCTCCTAACGGGCCGGGACGGATGCAGATTCAGCGTGCTTTACATATCCGGTTGATCTGCACGGCGATCGGCCTCGTGTCTGTCGTTATGACATCTTGCGGTGGGGATGTCCCCCAAAGCCAACCTCCCACAGCCACGGCGACGCCTACGAGTGCGCCCACCGCCACTCCCGTGTCTAAAGTTATCCCGCCGGAACCCACCGTCACCATCGGCGGCGTATCCTTCACCGTGGATGTGGCAGACACCCCGGAAAAGCGCTTCCAGGGATTGTCCGGACGCCCCGTCCTAGAAGAGGGAACGGGCCTGCTGTTCATCTTCTCGGAGGAGCGAAAGCATACCTTTTGGATGAAAGACATGCGCTTCCCATTGGACATGGTCTGGATCAGCGCCTCATGCACCGTGGCGGATATCACCACCGACGTTCCCCAACCTCCACCGGATTCGGCTGACAGCGTCCTGCCTACATACTCCCCGTCGGCCCCGGCAACCTACAATCTGGAGATCAACGCGGGCCTAGCCGCCGCGTCCGGCCTGAAAACCGGCGACCCGGTAACCTTTGGCGGAACCCTCACCGGCCGCTTCGGCTGCTGAGACCGCCGCCGTTGCACTCTCCCGCCCCGCCCGTTAGAGAAGATTAGCCGTTAAAAAGGGGAGAGTCGCCGCCTAGCAATGGCGGTGGGCTCGCCCCAAAAATTTGCCCAAGGATCGGTGAGGATGGATATCTTAGTTTCCGGGTCGATGGCATTCGACCGCATAATGGATTTCTCCGGCCGTTTTGTCGATCATTTCGCGGCGGACCGCCTGGACAACATCAACGTCAGCCTGATGGTCAACGGCCTGACCGAGAACCTGGGAGGCACCGCCGGCAACATCGCTTATGCCCTATCGTCGTTGGGCGAGAAGCCCCGCATCCTGGCCTGCGTGGGGAAAGACCACCAAAGCTATTTCGATTGGCTGGGCCAACACGGAATCTCGACACAGGACATCCGCGTCCTGTCCGAAGAATGGACCGCCTCCGCCTACATCACCACCGACCAAGACGGCAACCAGTTCACGGCGTTCAACCCCGGCGCGATGATGCACACCTCCGATATTGACCTCACCAGCGTGACCCCCGCGGACACCATCGCCATCGTCGGCCCAGGCAACCTCCAGGATATGGTTGACTACCCCCGCCGCTACCAGGAAGCGGGGATATACGCCATATTCGACCCCGGACAGTCTCTCCCCGCCTGGAACGGCCCCGATCTGACCCAGGCCATCGGCCGATGCAAGATGCTGGTCTCCAACGATTACGAGTTCGGCATGATTACCAACACCACCGGCCTGGACGTGGCGCAGCTATTGGGCATGGTGGACACCATCGTCACCACCAAGGGGGACGCCGGCTGCGATATCGTCACCCGAGAAGGCACGGTCACAGTGCCAGTCGTCCCCACCCCCAACGCCATAGACCCCACCGGCGCGGGCGACGCCTTCCGGGGCGGCCTGATCAAAGGGCTGATAGACGCCAAACCCATCCAACGCTGCGTGGAGATGGGCACCGTCGCCGCCCACTACGCCGTCCAAGTCGCCGGCACCCAAACCTACACCTTCACCCAAGCGGAGTTTGCGGCGACGTTGGAGGGGTGTTTTGGGGCGTGATTTGCGGGTGGGGTGAGGAGATCGAGGTTTTGCAGCCGGGTAAATAGTTCTCGCCCGGCCTGATCCGTCGTCCGATGGCGAACAAACCGCTTGACCCTGAAGGAGCCGCGCCGCTTGGAGGAGACATGTGATTCCGTAACCGGGGCCAACAAACTCGCTTAGCATAAAGCGGTTCACAATGTCGATTTATCCTGTTGCCGTTCGTCTTATCTAGTAGGCCCAATAATGGGCTGGAAGGCTGGAAAAATCAGGAGGAAGCTATGCGGTACGTGCTACTGATTCAGATTGACGAAAAGGGCATGGAGGGTAAGTCTCCGGAAGAAATGGCCCCCGTTTTGGATGCCTGACACAAGTACACGGACGACCTGCAGAAATCGGGGAAGTTGCTGGCCGGAGAAGCGCTTCAGCCGACCGCCACCGCCACCACCGTCCGAGTGCAGCGGGATAAGACCATCACCACCGACGGCCCCTATGCGGAGGTGAAGGAGCAGTTGGGGGGGTTCTACATGATAGAGGCCGAAAATCTGGACCAAGCCATCGAGTGGGCTGCCAAGATGCCCCACATGGCCGGGGGTGGGGCGGTGGAAGTACGCCCCGTCATGGAATTCCCGGACCACTAGAGTCAAAGGGGAGCCGGCCCCGGGCCGCCGGGTCCGAGTTACGGGATGACAAGTTCCTATACGCCTAGCGCAAGTGAAACGGCCGGAGCGGTATTTCAAGCGGAGTACGGCCGCATCGTGGCGTCGCTGATCCGTGTGTTCCGGGACTTCGACTTAGCCGAAGAAGCGATACAAGACGCGTTTGCGGTGGCGTTAGCGAGATGGCCGCGCGACGGAGTGCCGAGCAGCCCAGTAGCCTGGATCATCACCACTGCCAAGCGCCGGGCAATCGACCGCGTCCGCCGTGAGCGGGTCCGAGGTGAGAAATATGCATTGCTCACGGATTTCGGCGAGTTTGACGAGGGTGTGACGGAGATGCTGGACGATGCCTCCAACGGCGCTCTCCAGGATGACCGGCTTCGCTTGATCTTCACCTGTTGTCACCCTGCGCTGAACATGGAAGCGCGAGTGGCCCTGACCCTGCGAACCCTTGGGGGCCTGGCGGCCCCTGAGATAGCCAAGGCATTTCTTATTCCTGAAACCACCCTGGCCCAGAGACTAGTAAGGGCCAAGCGCAAGATTCGTGATGCCGGCATACCCTACCAGGTTCCTCCAGACCACCTATTGTCGGAGCGGATAGAGGGTGTTTTAGCCGTCGTGTACCTGGTATTCAATGAGGGTTATTCGGCCACTGCGGGCGGCTCTTTGGTGCGCACCGACCTGTGTTCTGAAGCCGTGCGTCTTGGACGCGCTCTCAGCGAGTTGATGCCGGATGAGCCGGAGGTTTCGGGGTTGTTGGCGCTGATGCTGCTTCAGGATTCGCGGCGGGATGCCCGCGTCTCATCTGGCGGCGAGTTCGTGCTTTTGGAAGACCAGGACCGGTCTCTATGGGATGACCAAGAGATAAAGGAAGGCACCGCACTCATCCAACGGACGTTGCGGGCGAGCAATCCCGGGCCATACCAACTGCAAGCGGCCATCGCGGCCATACACGCAGAAGCTAAGACTCCATACGGGACCGACTGGCGTCAGATCGTAGAGCTTTACGATCTTCTGCTTGAAATGAATCCCTCTCCCGTGGTCGAGTTAAACCGGGCGGTCGCGATTGCCATGGCTTTTGGTCCGGAGGAAGGCCTGGCGGTTATTGATCGGATTGAAAGTTCCGGGCTCCTTGATAATTACAGGTGGCTTTACTCGGCGCGGGCAGATTTACCGCGCAGGCTGGGCTGCTTTGATGAGGCAGAAGCCGCGTACCAGAAAGCGCTGGCGCTTTGCGAAAACGACGTAGAGCGTACCTTTCTGGAGCGAAGGCTCGCTGAGACAGCCCAAGGGAGCCCCTCCCCAGGAGAGTAGTAGGGCGTACCACCGGGCCTCGAGAGGCATAGTTAGGCTAGCAAGCTTTCCCGGAACACCAAGACTACGGCCAATGCAGCAAAAATATGTCGATTTTTCCTGTCACCTTTCGTCTGATTTGTATAACCAGCGATCGGCTGGAAGATTTGAGGGAAACAGGAGGAAGCCGCGATGTCACAACAGCAGATGCCAAACTTAGTGGAGCTTTACGAGGGAACCACCGAACACGTCCACCGTATCCTGTCCGGGATAAAACAGGACCAAGCAAAAAGCCCTACGCCGTGCTCAGAGTGGGACGTAAGCGCATTAATCGATCACCTTGTCGGAGGAGCGGAGATCGCGGCCGGGTGTCTCTCCGGCAATCCGCCCAACATCCCTTTTGGCGCCAGTGCCAGCTCCTATTCTGGGGAGAGCGACCTGACGAAGCTTGCCAAAATCTACAAAGAACTCGCCTCCAAGGCCCTTTCGGCGGCTAAAAGCCCTGGGGCCTTGGAGGGGAAGGTCGTCACTCCCATCGGCGAAATGCCTGGAGGTATGTTCTTAGGTGGCTGTTGCATGGACAACATAATTCATTGCTGGGACCTGGCCAAGGCGACGGGACAGGACACCAAACTGGACCCCCAAGCGGTCGAAGTTAGCTACCAAATGTTCGTACCTGATGCTTTAGACCAAGGACGAACCTCTGGGTTCATCGGGCCTCTGGTCAGCGTTCCAGAAGACGCCACCATGCAGGACAAATTAATCGCGTACTCGGGCCGCCACCCTTAATCTCCGCAACACCGGGCACGTTCAATCACCACCTTGGATGTTAATTACCTGGGGCCTTAATTCTCAGGATGTGTTGATCGGCACATCCTGAGAATCACTGGGTATACCCAGTGTAATGGAATTAACAAAACGCAATCAAACCAGCCATTTCACCCCACCGCCCGAGTTTCTAAGCCCCCTCCCCATTTGCCTTACCCGCCCCCTTCGGATACAATCCTTTACGCTCAAGAACCCCGCCAAATAGGGCACGCCCCGCTGGTTTGGCGCTAGAGAGGACCGTACCTGCAGTGACTGTTAATGGGCAAGGATTGGCTGGGATGCCGCCGGGGGTGTTGGGTGGCGTGAAGGTCTTGGACCTGAGCGAGGACATCGCCGGTTCTTTTTGTGCCCGCTTGCTGGCCGACTATGGGGCCGACGTTCTGAAGCTGGAGCCTCCGGGCGGGGCCGCTTTGCGGCGCATGGGCCCTTTCCACCAGGACGACCCGCACCCCGAAAAGAGCCTCTTCAACCTGGTGCTTAACCTGAACAAGAAGGGCGCCACCATCAACCTGGAAACCACCACCGGTCAGGCCCTTTTGAAAGAGTTGGTCCAGCGAGTCGATGTCGTGGTCGAAACCTTCCATCCCGGACATATCGAATCGTTGGGACTGGGATACGATGCTCTTCAAGAGCTCAATCCGTCCCTGGTGATGACATCCATCACGCCCTTTGGCCAGGAAGGGCCCTACAGCCAATACCTGGGTGAGGAGATCGTCAGCTACGCCATGGGGATGATCATGAGCATCAGCGGGTCCCAGGGCCGGGCGCCCCTGAAGCATGGAGGGTTCCAGTCGCAATACGAAGGTGGCCTCAACGGGGCGGCATCTACCGCCATCTGCCTGTTCGGCATGGAGAACGGCTGCGGGGGCCAGCACATCGACGTTGCCATCAACGACTGCGTCGCCTCCACGATGATGGCCACCCAGACCATGTATCCTTTTATGGGCGGCACCCAGCACCGCCGCCGCGCCACCGGCCAAGACTTCACCTACCCCATGCCCTGCGCCGACGGATGGGTCATCGTGCAGACCGGAGGTGCGGCGTCGTGGGATGACATCGTCGGTCTTTTCCAGGAGCCCAAGTTGTTGGATTCCCGATTCTCCAACACCGACGAGAGAGCGGAGAACGGCGAAGAGATGGACAAGATCATGGTCGATGCCCTTAGCCGCCTGAACAAATGGGACCTGTTCGCCAACGCGGCCAAGGCTCGAATACTGTTTGGCCTGGTCCAGACCCCCAGGGAGATAGTCGAGTGTCCCCAACTAGAGTCACGGGAGTTTTTCCGTGAGGTGGAGCACCCGGTTATCGGCAAGATAAAAATACCTGCGGTTCTTTTTAACTTCTCGCTGTGCCCTTACGAACTCCGCCATCCGGCTCCAACCCTGGGGCAGCACAACCAGGAGATATACGTCGACGGCCTGGGCTACTCCCAGGAGGATTTCTGCCGCCTGCGTCAGTTGAACGCTATTTAATTTCGCGCCCATTATGCTGATCCGGTGAGGTAGCGCCAAATGCCCCAGTTGCCATTGGAAGGTATCCGAGTCCTGGACTCGACTTACGTATTCGCTCTGCCCTACACCGGGGCATTGCTGTCGGACTTCGGGGCCGAGGTCATCAAGATTGAAGGCCCGGCGCATCCCGACACGACACGCAACTCCGGCTTGGCGGGCAGTTACCCGGAGCATGACCTGGGCGATGACCCTTGGAACCGTCCGTCGACCTACAACCTGCTCCACCGGGGCAAGCAGTCCCTGACCCTGGACATGACCGACCCTCGGGGCCGGGACCTGTTCCGGCATATGGTGCGGGTTAGCGATGTGGTGATGGAGAACTTTACTCCCCGGGTGATGCGGGCCTGGGAGTTGGACTACCCCAACCTGCGCAAGATCAAGCCCGACATCATCATGATATCCAACACCGGCTTCGGACACGGCGGCGGTCCCTATTCCAACAATCCCGCCCAGGCCACTACTCTCGAGGGCATGCACGGCCATTGCTGGATCACCGGTTATGACGGAGACGGCCCCAACAGGGTAGGCGCGTCCTTCGTCGACTTCCTGTCCACCTGGACCGCTTTGTTCGCCATCGGCTCGGCGTTGCGCTACCGGTCCCGTACCGGCCAGGGCCAGTGGGCGGACATCGCCATGTACCAAGCCGGGGTCATGTTCATGTCAGACTACCTCATGGACGCCATCTCCAACGGCAGAGATGGAGAACGCATCGGCAACCGCCATCTCTACCGCGCCCCCCAGGGCTGCTACCCGGCCCAAGGGGACAACGAGTGGATCGCCCTCTCTGTCGGTACCGACGAGCAGTGGCAGTCGCTGTGCAAAGTGCTGGGACGGGAAGATCTGGCCCAAGACGCCCGCTTTGCCGATCTCCTATCCCGCCAACGCAATCACGATGAGTTGGACAAGGTAATCGAGGTTTGGTCGGCCGAGCGCGACAAGTACGACATGATGCACCAGCTACAGGGAGTGGGTATCCCCGCAGGACCGGTGTTGACCGGCAAAGACGTCCACTTCGACCCCCAGTACAAGAGCCGGGGGTTCCTGGAACGGGTCGAATACCCGGAAGAGCGGGGGTTGGGCTCTCGCATCTTCATGGGCCGCCCCTATAAGTTCTCCAATACTCCGCTCCGCATCCGGGGCCCGGCGCCAACCTTTGGACAGGACAACGAGAGGCTGCTGAAGGAGTTGCTGGGGCTGAAGGACGACGTGTACCAAGGGCTGGTCCAAGACTCCATCACCGCCGAGATCCCCCTGGCCGGCAACCCCGTCCCGCGCATTCCCCAGGAGCGGATGGTGGAGCTGGGCCTCATGGCCGCCTGGGACCCGGAATACCGGGAACACCTCGGCCTTTCTTGACACCCCCCAAACCCTGGGAATAAGCTTGAAACGAGGGCCCGTAGCTCAGCGGTAGAGCGGTCGGCTCATAACCGATAGGTTGC
>CATMOE010000031.1:0-41164 GCA_950072105.1 uncultured Dehalococcoidia bacterium | reverse complement strand
TGATTGCCCCCACCAGTCGTACGGTTAGCGGCAGCATCAGAGGCCCCGGGGAGATTCCCCGGGGCCTTGTTAATTTTTGGAACCTCCAAACCATCGAAGCCGAATACCCGCTCTTGACCATCTCAAGAGTCCGCAAGCTCTTTGACCCGTTTAGTCCAACGAGAACATCCGGCCTGTGATTTACGGCCGGCCATCGATCCGTCATTGCCCCTAACTTGTGGCTGTGGTATCGTTTCGGCGTCCGCATGGATCATCACGGAAACCAGTGAAAGGTTAGGGAGGTCGTCAATGCAAGAGGTCGTCATCGTCAGCGGTGCCCGCACGCCAATCGGTCGCTTCGGAGGCGCTTTCAAGGACGTTTCGGCGTCGGAGCTAGGATCCTTGGTCATCAGATCCGCGCTTGAACAGGCCAACATACGTCCTGACCAGGTCGATGAGGTGGTGCTTGGCAACGCTCTGCAGACCGCCGAGGCCGGTTACGCCGCGCGGTTGGCCTCCATAGGGGCAGGTATCCCCGATGAGGTACCTACGATCGCCATCAACCGGCAGTGCTCCTCTGGCCTCGAAGCCATAAACATGGCTGCCCTAATGGTCAAAACCGGCGAGGTGGACATCGTCGTCGCCGGCGGCATTGAAAACATGAGCCAGTCCCCCTACCTCATCGGCTACAAGGCACGGTTCGACGGCCTCGGTATGGGAGACGGCGCCCTCACCGATAGCCTGACGAAAGGACTGGGATGCCCGGTGAATCTTTACCACATGGGCGTAACCGCCGAGAACGTGGCCGAGCGTTTCGGCGTCAGCCGTGAGGACCAGGACGAGTTGGCCGCCATCAGTCACCAACGGGCGGTGGCCGCCATAAAAGATGGACGGTTTGATCGCCAGATCTCTTCGGTGACTGTACCGCAACGCCGGGGCGACCCTATCGTAGTGTCCCGGGACGAGGGTCCTCGCGAAGATTCCACCGTGGAACGGCTGGCACAGCTTAATCCTGTATTCAAAAAGGACGGGACGGTTACCGCCGGCAACGCTTCAAGTATCAACGACGGCGCCGCCGCGGTGGTGATTATGTCCGCTGAAAAAGCCGCTGAGCTAGGCGTCAAGCCCAGGATGCGTTGGCATACTCGCGCCGTTTCCGGAGTCGAGCCCGCCATCATGGGTATCGGCCCCGTCCCCGCGGTACGCAAGGCTCTAGGTAAGGCTGGCATGTCGATCGACGACATCGGCCTCATCGAGCTCAACGAGGCCTTCGCCTCCCAGGCTCTCTATTGCATGCGAGAGTTGAACATGGACCTGGAGAAGACCAACGTCAACGGCAGCGGCATCAGCCTAGGCCATCCGGTCGGCGCTACCGGCGCGATCATGACCGTCAAACTGATGGAAGAGATGGAGTTACGCGGTGACGAGTTGGGCTTGGTTACCATGTGCGTGGGCGGCGGACAAGGCGTGGCTACAATCTTCCAACGAACGGAATAGACTGACCGGTGGGTTCTTTTTGGTTGCTTCGGATCATGGATCCAAATGATCGGGGGCCGATCCACAGGCGTCGAAAAGGCTAAATAACTAGATAAGTCAACACCTTCTGGAGGCGTAATACATGGCGGAAAGAAAGCCCATCATCCCTCCCGGAATGCCGCCTAATCCCGCCCTTTCTCCGGGGATCCAAGTGGGAGATACCCTGTACGTATCTGGACAGATCGCGGTTGATGCTTCAGGAAATGTAGTGGGTGAGAACGACTGCGAAGCTCAAACCCGGCAGGTCATGGCCAACGTACAGGCGGTCGTGAAAGCGGTTGGAGGAAGCATGAACAACGTGGTAAAGATCACCTGTTTCCTTACCGATGTCGCCAACTATCCCGCCTATAGCAAAGTGAGGGCGGAGACATTCCCCAGCAATCCGCCCGCCAGTTCTACCGTCATCGTGGCTGGGTTGGTGCGGCCGGAGCTACTGGTAGAGGTTGAAGCCGTGGTCCACCTGCTCTGAAGACTGCGGGCCAACAGCCGGAACACCCTACAAGGCCCTTCACCCAACCCCGAGACGATGGGATTACGCGCCTTTCGGGACCGGCGCTTTCTACAATGATTTACTCATGAGCCAGATCGACGGGGGGCGGCCGGCGCAAGTGCGATCCAAGATGCCAACAACCTAGTCTCAGGTTTTGCGCTCCAACTTAATATAGCTCCATGACCGCTTTCACTTCACCGGGGATAGTCCTATTTACAACCACGACCGCGCCCTTGTTAGGTCTCACTTCGATCGTGAATTCCGTGTTTTTACCCAAGAGCGGTGTCAGACTCGACAGGGTGACGATCATTTCCACTCGCTCACCCGGGTCAACCAGGTCACCGGATCCGATCACCCAGTTGGCTGCCCATGAGCAGATGCCTGAGCCGCCAGAAGTGCAGTTCAGGCTATTGGCGGAGTCGAAGTAAGTGACCACAACGCCGGTGCTGGACAGATCGGTGGATCCCCCAGATTCAACGATTAACGATTGGGGTCAGATAAAACTTGATAGTGTCAATGCCCGTCTTTCCTCCGTTCCCGATGGCCAACACTCCGCCTCGAAGGATCAAGTTAGACGAGGTCTCGTCTATACCAGCCTGAACCGCCTTTTGCTCTTTTTCGGAGCTCATCAAGCCGGTATTAAGCATTGCGAAGCCGAACACCGAGGCGACTACTACAAAGGCAATGAGAACAATGGACGTCTCGATAGCCGACATGCCGCGTTGATCCCAGGCTATCGTGGAAATATTGTGCAATTGTTTGGTTGACCGTTTATTCATGATTACGGGCACATCAGTACCAACCGCCCTTAGAATCCCAAGTCCCTGATCCGCGGATCGGATGGGCGAGTTGTGGAAAACGAACAAGCCCTCATCCTCGTATAAAGTCTCCTCTCCTAGTTAACTACCGGTGCTTCTTACACGCAGCTGGGTTTTAGAAGCAATTCTTTGATTCGAGCTCGAAGATCGTTCAGACCAAAGGGTTTCATTAAGAACGCGTCGGCGCCCGCATCGATGGCAGCCACCTTATCGTCGCCCATGTTACCTGACCCCCCAGTCAAAATCAAAATTGGGACATCTGAGAATGCCCGTACCTTCCGAGTGAGTTCAAAACCATTCATTTTTGGCATGTGCAGATCGGAGATCAGCAGATCAGGTTGCTCGCGTTGAAATACCTCAAGCGCCTCCCACCCATCGCACGCCGAGCAAGTTTCGAACCCGAAAAGTTCCACTAATTCTAAAATAAGTCCGCGGATAACCCGAGAATCATCCACGACGAGCACCTTATCAGCCACTTTTCTGGTACCTCCGTCAAAAGGTGGGGGCTGCTGGTGGTTCCTGGGTAGAACATTCGCAGGCTAGTCTCATATCCCTTTGTCCCGCACCGACGAAAGGCATGCGTTAGGGGCACCTGCAAATAGTTATTATCGAGTATCACAGGCGGGTGTAAGAATCGCGGAAGAGGTTTGTGTGAAATGTGTGTGAGAGTGCCGCCGGTGATTTCCACAATGATTTACTCATGGGCCAGATCTACGGTGGTCGGCGAGGAAGCTCAGGTCACGGCGACAACCAGGCATGATACTCCGATCCTTCGGCGGAAGGAGAGGAGTGACACCAATCTCCGATTAGATCTCCCCGTCCATCGCCGTGGACAAATCCCCCGTCTTCGACGTAATATTCCCCATTATGGCCCGACAGGAAACACCGTTATTAACCCGGCTTGGCGGAGACTATAATGCCTGACCGAACCCAGGACCGATTCGGAATGACCCTCAGCACAAGCTCGACAGCTTCCGTGGATGCCTGGCAGGACGGCATCGACAGACTACTGTCCCAGAACCACGGTCCGGATCTCAAGTTTCAGGAGGCGATCGACCTCGACGAGGGCTTCGCCCTGGCCCATGGTTGCCTCGCCTACTGGTACCAGCAACGCGCCCGCCCGGAAGAAGCCCGGGAGACCATAAAACAAGCGCTGGCTCTGGCATCCGGGGTCACGCGTAGGGAACGCCAGCAGATCGAAGCTGTCAGCTACTGGATAAAGGGGCAAGGGCGTGACTCGATAGCCCTCATCAAGGTGCATCTCGCTGAGTTTCCCCGGGACGGGCTGCTGCTACGGCTGGCTCATCGGCTATACATGCTGGGATGTAGCGGGGCGGGCTCGCCCAATTTCCCTCCCGAATATCTAGCGCTGCTCAAGGGCGTTGAGCCCCACTGCTCGGACGATTGGGCTTTCCTGGCCGAATACGCCTTTGCCCACCATGAGACCGGTCAACTGGATAAGGCGATGGAACTGGCGCAACGCTCCTTGGATATAAATCCCACCAACGCCGTGGCTTGCCACTCCATGACCCACGTGCATTTTGAGAGGGGCGACGCCTCCGGCGGCGAGGACTTTCTGGACGCCTGGCTGCGAAGCTTCGACGCTCCCGCCAGTTCCTATGTACATCTCTCCTGGCACCTAGCTCTTTTCGAACTGGCTCAGGGCAAGTACCAAGAAACCCTGGACCGTTATGAGAAATACATCCGTCCGTCCGTCGTCGCCAAGAGCATGTCGACCTTGAACGACAGCGCATCGTTGATGTGGCGTCTGCAGATGTACTGTGGCGGCCCAGCTCCCAAACCATGGGAAGAAGTGTTAACGATCGCCGCGCCGGCGGCCGAGCGCCCCGGCGCCGCTTTTCGAGATGCCCATGCCGCCCTGGCCTTTGCCGGCGGCGGAGACCACGAAGCGATGGCCAAAATCACAAGCCGCTTACGCAAGTCAGCCGAAGAGGGCAACTCCTTCGCCCGGGAAGTCGTCCTACCCTTGGTCCAGGGCATCGAAGCCTTTGCCAACGAGGATTACACCGAGTCAGTCCGCCTGATGGAGCCGGTCTTTCCTCAGTTAGTTCGAGTTGGCGGCAGCCACGCTCAGCGTGAGGTGTTTGAGGACACGATGCTGGAAGCGTACATCCGGGCTGAGCAGTTCGAAAAAGCGGAGGACATGCTGCGCGGCCGATTGAAGCAGAGAGAGTCGGTGCGTGACAACTTTTGGATGGGCCGGGTGCAGTCGGCGCAAGGTCAATCCAACCAGGCGCATTCTAGCTTCAACGAAGCCACGAAGGGCTGGGAAGCCGCTGATTCCACCGCACCCGAGATCGTCGCCTTGAACAACTTGATGGAAGTTTAGGATCGATCTTCGAGGTCACGCCGGATAGATTCTCGTGGCGTTTCGGCGAGCTGCTGCCGGGTGCCGAATGGGCTCCGCTGCGCGACCGGCTGCATCTGGCATTCGGGCCGCCTCCCGCTTAGCTCAACATCGCCGTAGAAATATTCTTGCGGCAGTGGGCGCTTGGCCGAAAAGACCAAGAAGGTTAATCGAGGATCAGACGGGAACCCCCTGCCATAGAAAGCCCTGGTTCCCCACGTTATACGACCAACATCGACCTGGGTATCGCAACGCGCATTGTGTTCGGCGGGTGGCCGGCCAGGCCGGTGCGTACATCGGCAGCGCTGGCGATCAACATGGCGGCATCGGTGTAGTCGATGCCCAGCCGGTCCACCATGAGGTCGGCCATGGCGTTCAAGGCCACCTTGGCAGCCTCTTCCATGGTGGGGCCTTCTCCGGTGGTCATTACTTCGGTTTCGGTGGCGACTACGGGGCGAGTTACCTGGAAGTCATCGGCAATCGTCACCCGGAAAGTAGCGTCCAGGGCGCACTCCACTGCCGAAGCGGTGGCTTCGCCGTCTCCCATGGCGGCGTGACAGTCGCCTATGGATATCAGTCCACCCTCGTGGAACACTGGCAAGTAAACGGTGGCTCCCTTGGTAATCTGGGTGTTGCCCATCCCTCCGCCAAACTCTCCCTTGGCGCCGCTGGCCACAGGTCCGTCTTTGGGCGCAACGCCGATACGGCCGATCATCGGGCGGAGGGGCATGGTGACTTTGTCCTTGTACACCACTCCATCGCCGGTTATCTTCACCTTGGTCTTACGAAACTCGGGGATGCGATCTCCCAGCGGACCCCGGCCCGGCGTGGCGCCGATCCAGCCATAGTCCAAAGGCAGGGTGATGTCCAAGACTTCGATCTTCAAGGTATCTCCGGGCTTTACCCCTTCGACGTAGACCGGACCGGCCATGGTCTTGAGGATATCCATGGCCTCATCAGAGGAACCCGGGCCGTCGTAGGTGGCAAACCGGTCGTTGGTCTCCATGACGAAGGTCTCACCCAATTGGACTCGCAACGACGGGGGATTGGCCGCGTCGAATGTGGTGCACAGTTGGTCCTTAGTTGCTGTCTGCATGGCTCTTCCTCCTTACTCGAACTGGGTATCGAATCATTTCTCTCGAACTCGGTTTCCTTGAACGGCTAGCCAGATCAGAAAACCGGGGCGCCTTTAAATTGGATCTGCCGGTCGGGGATCAAACCGCGCTTGGCGAGATACCCGATGTAAGTATCTGAATCATCCACGTGCTCTTCTCTGAAATTCCAAAGCACCTTGCCCAGCACGGTTTCGTTCCACAGCCAGTTTTCCACCGCCAAGCTCGACGACATGCCGGGTTGCGCCGACGCAGCTTCGGAATAAAAAGCTTTCAGGTCTTCGCAAGTATGTTTCAGCATCGGCCCTACTTCCATCTCAGGACGAGGACTTGGCGAAGAGGGGTCCTCAATAAAATCGATCAGAAAGCGGGCCGCATCAAGGATGTCAAATTCGCTGATCCCAACCGTGGTGCGTTTTCGTTGATCGACCGCCAATTCGTACCAGGGTGCGATCTGTCCCATCTCTTGAACCAAGGAGTTGGTTAATTCACTGTCGTTCGACGGAACGGGATGCAGACCGATGGGGCAGGACATCCCGGTGAAATCGTATTCGGAGCTTCCGGCGGGAATGTCTTCCAGGTAGTCTTCCAACACGGGGCCCGACTCTGCATCGAGTAAGCCCAGGCAGGCCCGCAACACGCGCTTCTGGAACTCCGCGTCGTTGGGTAGGCCCAAGGGGCGGCCAAGTTCAAAGGGTACCCACAGCGCCCGCGGCGGCTTGATTCCTTCAGTATGCAATCGAACAAGGCTGATCTGCGTGGTGCTGAGTCCTTCATCTTCAAAGTAATGAGCCAGTCCGCCTACGGCGCACGTGCATCTCGGTCAAATCGGCACCAAGAGCACTGTGTCGACGCCTTCGCGTTTCATCAGTCCGGCGATCTGGCGGGCGGCGCCTTCGTTTCGGTCCGGCGGCAATCCGCCCTGGACGGTGTAGTGAAAATCGGCAACCGAGCCGATGAATCCTTCTTTGACTAGGTCATGCAGCCGCTCCAAGGGAAAACAAACGTTGAGGTCTTGTTGGAAACCGGAGCGGTCGAAATTAACCGAGCCGTGGGCCATGATGATGTCGTTGGGGTCGGTGCCGCCCGGAATGACCCGGTAGCCGGCTTCTCCCCGATAAAATACTTTATCGGTGCGTTTTTGCAGCGCGGCAGTCGACAGGATGGAAACCCGGCGCTGGGATAACGAATTTCCCTTTACAAATGGCGTCGTATCAAACGACGGCAAGGGAAGCGCTTTCAGCATCTCCCGTTCGCCTTCGGGAATGTCTTCTAATCTGGCCATTGATCTGTCCTTAAGTCTTAATTAATTCTGAGATGCAACGAACTATAATTCCGAGTTCCGGGCACGTCAACTTCCCTCGTATCCGCTCGCTCCTACCCCGTTGATCTAGTTCCCGGAGTCAGCCACCGTCACCGATGGAACACGGTAACGGGTGGAGTACTTCCGCTCATTTATGGTGAACGCGGACAGCGCCGCCGGAAATAGCAACGCCCCCACGATGGCGAAGGCTAACGTGTAAGTGCCGGTGAGGTCGTAGAAGAACCCTCCTAATAGGACCCCGCACAGGCCGCCGATCTGGTGGCAGAGGAATGTGATTCCCGAGATGGTTCCCAGGGCCCGTAGGCCGTACACATCGGCGGTCAGTGTGTTGGTTAGGGACACAGTTGCGATCCAGGAGAATCCCGCGAACCCGGCGAAGAGCCACAGTCCCAGGGTCGAAGGAGCTAGCAACAAAGCGATGTATCCACAACCTCTGATGAAATAAGCGGCAGCCAGCAAGTTTTTTCGGCCGAACCGGTCCGCCAGTATCCCCGATCCCAGTCCCCCCAGGACATTCAGACCCATCATGACCCCGAATATCATAGCCGCGATACTAGGCGAAACTCCTATGCCGATGGCGTAGGGCACAAAGTGGACCGACATTATCAATGTGGTGAACCCACAGACGAAAAAGGCTCCGTTCATTTGCCAGATGGGAAGAGACCGGAAGGACTCACTCCAGACGTCGGCTTCCAACGGCCCGCGCCGATGGAGGGATCGATCGCCGGCGCCATCTTTAGACGGAACGTGTTCACCGTAGGGCTTCAGTCCAACCTTGCTGGGGTCGTCACGAATGAACAGGAATCCCAGGGGCACCGCCAGGACCAGGATAATAAGCCCAAGGGCGGCCCAAGTGATCCTCCAGTTGCCGCCGGTGGCTTGAAGCAGAAACATGGCGAAGGGCACCAGCAACAAACTGCCGGCCGAGGTCCCCACGGCGGCGACGCTGACCACGGTGGCCCGCTTATCTATGAACCACCTGGCCAGCAGCGCACCCCTGGCGAGAGCAGCTCCGCTGTTGGAGATAGAAGTGACAAACCCGAACACCAGTAACAAAAAGATGAAGTTGAAGGTAAGACCCAAGGCCGCTGTAGCTAGCCCAACCACGACCAGGGAAGTCAGGATCACTTTCCTGGCCCCTACCCGATCGAAAGCATACCCAAGGAAAGGCTGAGCCGCGCCGCCGACGATGGCCCCAAGGGCCGCCACCGCAGAGATGGTGAGCCGGTTCCAGCCGAATTCCTCGCTCATAGGTATTACGAAGATTCCAAAGCTGCTGCGGGACCCAGTATTGACGAAAGCGATGAAAGTTACGGCGGCAACCACGTACCAGCCAAAGAACAAGGGAGACTTGGCGGATCCGGGCTTAATCACCGGGCTATTCTGATTTGAAGTCATTTACCTCATTGCTTGCCTAGCCGTGGCCCGCTATAAAACTCGTAGAGATCTCGCCGACCCGGCGGAAGAGATAGTGTGTTTCATTGTCACCCTGAGCCCGGCCACGCATGGACGCCGGCCTAGGGAAGGTCCCCCAGGCCTCGTCCAGCTTGCTACCACATCACCCCGCCGCCGGAGTTGATGTCCTGTCCTGTAAAATTGCTAGCTTCTTCAGACGCCAAGAAAAGAGCGATGGTCGCCGCATCATCCGGCCCACCGGCCTTTTGCGTATAGCCCTCGTCGGCACACCAACGTCCGGCGATCACGGCATTCTCCCGCGTTGCTCTGAAACCAGTGCGAAAAGCTTCCTCGTCGAATGCCTCACCCACGTATTCAGCCCGTCCCTTGGCCAATTCCAGACTCCGCTCCTCATGTCCGCCGGGACAGATAGCGTTGACCGTAATATTGTACCGGCCCACATCTGCGGCCAGGGTGCGGGTAAATCCAATCACGGCCATCTTCGACGTGGCATACGGCGCCCGATGGGAAAGCGGCTGTTTCCCCGTGCCTGAGCTAAAGTTGATGATCCGGCCGTACTGCTTGCGGATCATCTCTGGCAAGACATACTTGCAGCCTAGAAAGACCGAATCCAGGTTCACGGCCAGGGTTTCCTTCCACTCAGCCAGGCTAGTGTCCCACACATCTTTGGTCGGGCCAGCGATACCGACAACATTGGCCAGGATATCGATGGCGCCGAATCGGTCGATGGTTTGTTGCACTAACTGCTCGACCTCGTCTTCCTTAGACACGTCGGTCTGAAAAGAAAGAACCTGTCCCCCTTCGGCCCGGATCTGTTCGCCAACTGTTTCTTCTAACACCGCGACAGGTATAATGTCGCAAATGGCAACAGCGGCGCCCTCTTTGGCAAATCTTCTCGCCATGGCTTCACCGTGACCTCGCCCCGCGGCGGTGATGAGGGCTACTCTTCCATCTAATCTACCCATGCCGGCACCTGCTCCTTATCCCTCTGAAACTTAGACAGATGATAGCAGATACCATTTCAAACTTCTTGATCGCTTGAAACGGTCTCTGCCTGAGAGGAACGAAACCGCTGTTGCCACACATGCGGACTCAGAGGATCGTATTACCGCGAAGTCTTCCGCGGCGCTCCTCCAATCTACCCCAGCTCGGAGGTAACTGTTGCGATGACCACCCTGATATTGCACAACGCCACCCTAATTGACGGTACGGGTGCAGACCCCAGGCCGAGGACCAGCGTGCTGGTAGAGGATGGCATCATCCAGCGGGTAGCCTCGATGGAAAACATGGGCCGGCCCTCCGAGGGGAGGGTCATCGACCTGTCAGGAATGACCCTGATGCCTGGGTTAACCGACGCCCACGTCCACTTTGGCGCTGTAGGAGTCAATGGCCTCACGGATAGCTCCGCCGACGACAATTTGACCACCTACGTGATCAGCGTTATCGAGAACATTGAACTGGCCTTGCAAGAAGGATTTACCACTGTTCGAGACGCGGGAGGTCTGGACGCAGCCTTCGCCCGGGCCACCGGACAAGGCCTCATTAAAGGTCCCAGGATCCTGCCATCTGGCTCACACCTTTCCCAGACGGGAGGTCATGGAGACCGCCGTAGCCGGTATGACGAGGAACCGATCCGGTCGGTGCCTGGCATCTTGGCGGCGCCGGTCTTGGTGGACGGCCCTGAAGCGGTTCGGGCGGCCGCCCGCCAACAACTCCGGCTGGGCGCGTCCCAGGTTAAGCTGATGGCTTCAGGCGGCGTCATGTCTCCGATAGACGCTCTGGAAAGTGTCCAGTTTACCGTCGGCGAGATGCAGGCGGCCGTCTGTGAGGCGGATATGGCCGGCAAATACGTCCTGGCCCACTGCCACACCTCACCTTCGGTCAAAAACGCGCTGGCCGCCGGAGTCCGGTCGATCGAGCACGGCAGTATTCTGGATGAGGAAACAGCCAAAGGCATAGTGGAGCACGGGGCCTTCATGGTGCCGACTTTGCTGGTGATGGACGTGTTGGCAAAATCGGCGGAGGCTGGAGACATTCCGCATTACGCCCAAATGAAACTGCGGCAAGTTCATACCCAAATGCCGGTAAGTGTAGACCTGGCGGCCCAAGCTGGAGTTGCGTTGGGCTCGGGCACCGACATCTTGGGAGCACGGCAATCCGGGCGGGGCGCCGAGCTGTCCTTGAAAGCCAGGGTGATCGGGCCTATGAACGCTATCCTGAGCGCAACCAGTACCAACGCCCGGCTCTTCCGGATGGAGGACCGTATCGGCCGTGTTGAAGAGGGCATGGAAGCGGACCTTATCGGCATAGCCGGCGACCCACTTGGAGACATCAACGTGTTGGCTGACGACGGCAACGTACGGTTGGTCGTCAAGGGAGGACAAGTCGTTAAGGAGACTATTTAGCCCTTGCCGGAACGAGGAGTGTTGATAGGATCGGCGCAACACGGCCGCTGATTCAGTACACATCCCGAGCGCCACATTTGAATAAAAAGGAGAGTTGAAGTGTCTGTTGGAATAGTAGTGCCCTTACCCGCTTACACCCTTGACCCGGCATTCATCGCCAAGAAGGCCGAAGATCTGGGGTTTGAGTCCATCTTCTACCACGAGCACCCTATCCTGCCGGTGAATAGCGCCACCCCATTTCCCGCCACCGGCGGCGAGATTCCTTGGACCTACCGCCACTTCTCCGACCCATACATGTCTTTGGCCATGGCATCTACCGTCACCACCAAGATTAAGCTCGCCACGGGCATCACCTTGATCACCGAGCGGAATCCACTGATCTTGGCCAAGCAGATCGCAGTCCTCGACCAGCACAGTAACGGCAGGTTTATCTTTGGGATCGGGACCGGCTGGAACCGGGAGGAGACCACCATGATGGGCGGCGACTTTGACCACCGGTGGACTCAGGCCAGGGAGGCCGTCGCGGCGCTGAAAGAGTTGTGGACCAAGGATGAAGCCGAGTTCCATGGCCGTTACTACGATTTTCCACCGGTTTATTGCTATCCCAAACCGGCGCAGAAGCCGCACCCTCCGATCCTCCTGGGCGGCAACGCTCCCAATGTACTGCAACGGGTCGCCCGGTGGGGCGACGGATGGCTCCCAAACCGGGTAACCCCTGGCCGGATTGAAGAAGGACGGAAGATTCTCGACACTTTAGCCGCCGAGCGGGGGCGGAACCCGGCATCGCTATCCATATCGGTGTTCGGCCAGCCTCCCGAGACCACCAGACAGCAAGTAGATGATTTCTTAAGCGCCGGAGCGATACGGGTTTCAGTGTGGCCGGTCCATTGCGAAACCGAACAGGAGATGGGAGATCAGTTGGAGCGGATGGCTGGCGCCTTGGTCCGGTAGAACATTCAGCCACCTTGGGACGCTGATGGGAGGATTTAAGTCATGAAATACGATCACATAGTCGTTGGCGGTGGGACCGCCGGTTGCATCTTGGCGGCCAAACTCTCGGAAGACCAGGGCCGCTCAGTGCTCCTGTTGGAGGCCGGCCCGGAATATCCCGACTTCGAACAACTGCCTGAAATGCTGAAAAACGGCTGGGGATTGATCAATCTGCAAGCCCGAGCGGCTAACTCTCCCTTCAACTGGTCGTTCACCGGCAAGGCCACGCCCCAGCAGCCCAATCCCATGCCGGTACCCAGAGGAAAAGTGTTGGGCGGATCAAGTGCCATCAACGGGCAAACCTTCATCCGGGGAGCGCCCGAGGACTTCGACACCTGGGCTTCTTGGGGGAACGACGAGTGGTCCTACATAAAGGTCCTCCCTTACTTCCGCCAGATCGAGAACGACGAGGACTTCCGGGATGATTTTCACGGAACCAATGGTCCAGTTCCGGTACGCCGTCATAAACGCGAAGATTGGCCGCCCCTGCAGGAAGCCTTCTACCGGGCTTGCGTCTCCGCCGGATACCCCTACAATCCCGATAATCATGATCCCGACGCCACCGGCGTTAGCCTACGGGCCGAAAACAACGTTGACGGCGTGCGCATGAGCATGGCCCTGACCCACATCGAGCCCAACCGGAACCGCCTCAACCTGACCATCAAGGCCAACGTTCAAGTGATGCGCATCGTGTTCTCCGGCAACCGGGCCACGGGATTGGAAGTGGAGAGCGGAGGAGAAAGGTTCTTGGTGGAAGGAGACCAGATCACGCTGTGCGCCGGGGCCGTGGGGTCGCCCCAACTGCTGATGCTATCCGGAATCGGCCCACGGGACCAGTTGGCGCCATTGGACATACCGGTGGTGGTGGATGCTCCCGGAGTAGGTCAGAACATGCGCGACCACCCCAACGTTGTAGTCCGGTTCACGGTAAATGAAGACCGACCTGATGAGACGGTTGCCCGGCGCGCCCTTCGCCTGCGCTATACGGCCACCGCGTCGCCTACGCCTAACGATATGATCCTGTCGCCGTCTTCCCTGAACACGGTGGTTAAAGAGGACGTCGACCCGACCCACAGCATCAACTGCGGGCTCTACCTCGCGGTGGGCAAGGGAGAACTCCGCCTGGTGTCGACCGACCCCAACGTGCAACCCAGCATGGACTACCATTACCTGGAGGAACCCTGGGACCGGGAGAGGTTGCGGGAAGCGATAAGGAAGTGCGTGACCCTCTTGGAGGACGGAGCTTACGGAGAGATCGTCAACCAGCGAACCGCCCCAACCGATGCCGACCTGTCCAGTGATGAGAGTCTGGATGAATGGATGTTGCGCACCGTGAGCACGTCGTTCCATATCTCCGGTACCTGCAAGATGGGCGTGGCCGGCGACTCCATGGCCGTGGTCGACCAGTACCTGAACGTGCGAGGTGTTCAGGGATTGCGGATAGCCGACGCTTCGGTCATGCCGGATGTGGTGCGCGCCAATACCAATGTGACCACGATGATGATTGCGGAGCGGGCCGCCGAGTTTATCCGGGACGGACGCTAGGCGGCTACAAGTAATGCATATCTATAAACCGGGACGCTAGCCCTCAAGGCCATAAAGCCGGGCGCAGTTGTCCCACAAGAACTTCCGCTTTGTTTGATCGGAAAGTGGCATCTGCAGGAACCGCTCCACCGACTTGGGATACTTGGAGTCGGCGTGCGGGTAGTCGGAAGAGAACACGATGTTGTCCTCCAATCCGTACTTGGAGACTATCTCCGCCGGTTCCTCATCGCATTCTACTGACAGATAGCATTGCCGCCGGAAATACTCGCTGGGCTTCATCTTGAGTTCCGGATGGTCGTAGGACGCCGACATCTCGTAGTGCTCATCCAACCGCCACAAAAGCCACGGCGCCCAGGAGCAGTTGCCCTCTAACAACGCCACGGTGAGGCCGGGAAAGCGCTCCAGAACACCGCCCCCGGCCATGTCCACCGCGGCGAGCATCATCGACATAGAGTGGGTGCAGGTGTGGTAGAGCATATGCGTTCCGAAGTTATCACCGGGCTGTGGGAGGTCCACCAGTCCTCCTTCGTGGAAGCTGATGGGAACCTTCAGCCGCTGGATCTCCGCCCATAGGGGATCGTAATAAGGGTCTTGCCAATTTCGCCCATGCACCGGATTCGGGCGCATGAAAACCGTCTTGAACCCCAGTTCGTTCACCGCCCGCCTGGCCTCTTGAACCGCGCCTTCCACGTCGTGTGGGGGAATCATGCCCGCTCCAAACATCCGGTTCGATCCGGAGCAAAAATCCGCCAACCAGTCGTTATAGGCCCGGCAGATCGCGGTGGCCAGGTCCGGTTCGATCTCGTCCGATCCCAGACTGAAGAGGCCTCGACTGGGAAACATGACCGCCATATCGATCCCTTCATTGTCCATGGCTGTCTCTTGGGAGCCGCTGTCCCAACCTCGCGCCTCCGATTCCGCGTACACGTCCATCTGCTCGGTCATGAGGGGCATGATGCCGGTGGTGTAGCTGCGATTCTCCGGCGGGTAGACGCGTCCGCCCATCTGGATGCCCAGGTCACGAGGATGGCGGCTCAGCCCCTTAGGGCCTCGGCCTTTGAAAGCAGGGTCGATGTACCTGTCCCAAAGGTCCGCCGGCTCGACGATGTGCATGTCGGAGTCCCAGACTTTGAAGCCGTCTTTCGCCATTGCTAACCCTCACTCATCCTTTGCTTCGATGCCGTCATAGACCAGGCGCAGAAGGGATCCGGAGTCTGCTTCCACGTCTGAGAACCAACGGAGTAGGGAGCGGGTAAGTGGGTCTACGGTTTCATCGGCGATCGCCGCTTCATACCTTTCTCGAATCGCCGGGCCCTGTCGTAGTGCCTGTTGGGCTTTGCCCCAACGTATTTTCTCAACGTCGGGCATATCGGAGTTGCTCACTCTCAGACGCTCCTCGAATTCCGGAGCATCGTTTTCTTGCCAGTTGTAACCTAGCTCGGAGATCCGCCGTTTGAAGATGTGGTAATGGCTTGTCTCCCGGTCAGCCACCAAAGAGAGACACGACTTCAGCTTCGGGTCAGGAGTTTTGCCGGCCCAAGCTGCTAAATGAATGCCTGCCCGCTTCTCTCCTGAGGCAATGTCGTTGAGGAGTTCCATGTAATGGAGTTCAGTCCCGCTTTCAGTCGCCATAATTCTCCTCGCCTCTTTTCGGATACCGGTTAGCTGAGATTATACAGACAATGTACATCAGTGGCGGGCAATTTCCCGAAGTGGTCCAAACGCCACCGAGAACGATTAGGGACGGAAGAAGGCTATATTAGCCACCCGCACCGGAGTCGAACTAGATCAGAATACCATCGGGGTCGTAGACGTAGAAGTTGCCCAGGTTTCCTTGGGCGTCCATCCGAGATTCCAGCGGCCCCGCCAACTGAACGCCTTTGGAGACCAGTTCCTCGGCGAGGGCCTTCACGTCCGGCGCTGAAAAGGAAAGGTGGCTGATGCCTATCTGGTCGAGCTTGATCGGATCCCCATCCGGCTCTTCGCCGGGATGGCTGGTCATGGTAATGGTCGGAGAGGTAACGCCTACACCATACATCAGGCGTACCTGCCTTCGGGTTTTGCGGGAATGTTTATAGACGTGTGGGAGCCCGCCGGTAGTCGTATCCTGGATAACATCAGAAGCAACCCTCATGCCCAGGATGTCCCGGTAGAAGCCCAGGGACTTGTCCAGGTCACGCACGCAGATAGCGATGTGAGATACACCAGTGGCATCCATAGTTACCTCCAAGTCACGACGGTAGCCGTGAAGCGAGTTGAAGCGCGATTCCTGCAAGCGAATTCCTAGTCTGAAATCTTCGGCATGCGGCCGATCTGATCAGCCGGAGTCCGCTTTCAGGCTCTCGATGATTTTGGGCAGGTCTCGATTGAACTCCCCTTTGTTCAGGACAATGTCACAACCTAGTTTCCTGGCCCGTTCCAACATGGCGACGTCTTCGTGGGGGCCGAATGCCACCACTTTAGCCCGTCTCCCATCCTGGTGATTGATCTCTTCTAAAACATCGGTCCAAATCGATTCGTCTCCTTCCAAGTCAACCAGGATCAGAGCGGGAAGACGGCTTGCGGAGAATTCCGAAAAGGCGGATTGGGTCTTGGCCCACTGAACTTCATAACCGAAGGGCTCGGCCTGGACCTCAACCCGGCCCAGAAAGAACAGGTTTTGCCCAACTAGGAGAACGGTCTCATTGTTCGAATCCGGCAATTAGCCCCCTTCAGGCGCCCCGGCAACGATTGGGTCTATGGTTGGGGCGCGATTAGTCTTTCCCATCTCAGGCCGGCCGCTACTCCGAAGGATAATGTTCCAGCCACCAACGGGCGATCTCCAACCGAGTGGCGAACCAGACGCCCTCTTTCTCCGAAGCGTATTTGAGAAACTGCCTCAGGGCATTTGCTCGGCCGGGCTTCCCAATTATGCGGCAGTGAAGACCCACCGACATCATTTTTGGGTGGGTGGCCCCTTCTTCGTAAAGCATGTCGAAGCAGGACCGGGCGGCCTCGAAAAAATCATTGGGCGTGATCATCTGACCTCGCCAGAATTTGGTGTCGTTCACCTCCAACGAGTAAGGCACCACCAGCCAACTTTTTCCGTGCACCTCGGTGTAGAAGGGCAAGTCGTCGTTGTAGGCGTTGCAATCGTAGATGAACCCGCCTTCCTCAACCACCAACTCCCGCGTGTTTACACTGGGGCCGTAGCGGGTGTACCAGCCCAAAGGCCGTTGCCCGGTGGTTCGGGTGATCGACTCCACCGCTTGTTTGATGGCCTCCCGCTCGGTGTCCCGGTCCATCCGGTAATACTCTTCCCAGCGGTTGCCGTGTCCCATGACCTCGTGGCCCCGGCGGATGATCTCCGGCCCCACTTCGGGGTTTCGCTCCAGGGCCAGGGCGCAGGCGAAAAAAGTTCCCTTGACGTCGCATTGGTCCATCACATCCATGATTCGCCACACACCGACTCTACTGCCGTACTCGAAAAACGACTCGTTGGCCAGGTCTCGCTCTCCCGCAGGCACGTTGGAGGGAGATTCTCCCGAGGATTCGCCGTGCGGGTCCCCGTCCAGAAGGGAATACTCCGAGCCCTCCTCGTAGTTCACGACTACGGACACGGCGATCCTAGCCCCGTTAGGCCATTGCACCACCGGCGGATTGGGACCATAGCCAACCAAGTCTCTCATGCTCATCGATCTTTCCTCTGCATTGCGTTCATCAGGCCTGAAAGCAGATGCCTACCACGCCACGTAACCGCCATCCACCGTCATAGCATGTCCGGTAACGAAGGATGCCGCGTCGGAGCAGAGCCACACCACCGCCTCGGCAATCTCTTCTGGGGTCCCCAAGCGATGCATGGGATGCCGGGACACCACACGCTCTTCAGCGACCGGGTCCGACAATATGCCTTGTTCAATCATGGGCGTCCGGATGTAACCCGGACATACGGCGTTGATACGGATCGCCTCTTGGGCGTAATCCACTGCTCCGGTCTTAGTTAACCCAACCACACCGTGCTTGGTGGCCCCATAGGCCGGCGATCGGGAGCCGCCGACCAACCCCATGACCGAGGCCGTGTTGACGATGGCGCCGCCGCCCTGCTTGAGCATCTGGATTATCTCGTATTTCATGCAGAGCCATACGCCCGTCAGATTGATGTTGAGGACCCGGCTCCAATCATCCTCGGTATATTCGTGGATGCGCCCGCGGCCCCCGGAAATACCAGCGTTGTTGAAGGCACAGTCCAGCCTGTTGTAAGTTTGGACCGCGTGGCTGACCATGTCCGACACGTCGCCAGAATTGGATACATCGGCCCTCACGAAAGTCGCCTCGCCACCCGTATCCTGTATGAGACGAACCGTTTGCTCGCCGCCCTCGACATTGACGTCGGCCACCACCACTTTGGAGCCTTCCCTGGCGAAGGCCAACGCCGAGGCCTTACCGATGCCCGAGCCTCCGCCGGTAATAAGCGAAACCTTGCCCTCTAGCTGTCCGGTCATTTTTGCTCTCCTCGCCTAGATTGGTAGCTGAATCAGGTTTTTACGCCGATAATCTTGTCCCAGTCGGTCGACTGCTGGTAGGCGTAAGCGGCCCTCATCACCAGCGGGTCGTCGAAGAAACGGCCGACGATCTGCATGCTGACCGGCAGACCAGCGGTCGACTTTCCCACGGGTAGGGCCAGCGCTGGGTGGCCGGTGTAGTTAAAGGGCATGGTATTTCGGGAGCCTCCCGAGTTCCCCGACGCCAAGTTGTGCTCGACGGCCTCAAGGTAGCTACCCGGAGTGTGATTCTTTGGCGCCGTCATGATGCATGTGGGCATCACCAACAAGTCGACGTTAGCCAGGGCGTCGTCGTAGGCCTTGATGTAGGTGGGACGCACGTTCTGGGACTTGGCATACGCCCGGCCGTGGTAGTTACGGCGGCTCAACTCGGCGGCGATGAGCGATACCTTGGTGCGCGGCGGGAGCACGTCGGCCTGGGTCTCCCACATCTTGTTAATTGCGGTGATGATGGACGCGGGATAGTAGGTCCTAGTAAATGCGCCGAAGAACCCTGTTTTAAACATGGCAAGAGCGCCTTCGCCGGTGAGGGCGGAGTAGGCCGCGCTGATGGCGTGGTGCTCCGGGACGGACACATTTGATACATCGGCGCCTGCCTCTGCCAGGACAGCGATCGCGGCCATCACCAAATCGCGCACGTCGGTCTCGGCATCGTCGAAGCCCTCCTGGAGCACACCGATGCGCAGCCCGGACACACCGCCGGACAGCCCACTGAGAATGTCGATGCTGTTGGGTACGTCTCGCGTCTGGCGAGGGTCGTAGGGGTCGTAACCCGCCGTGGCTTGGAGCGTGGCCGCCGCATCCTCCACGCTTCGGGTTAGCGGACCCGTGTAGTCGATACTCGGGTCCGAGCCGAACCCGATCCCGAAGTGGGACAACAGTCCAAACGTTGGCTTGTGTCCGACGATTCCGGAGAAAGCCGCCGGAATACGGATCGACCCGCCCTGGTCACCGCCGAAGGAGATGTCCACCTGACCGGAGGACACAGCGGCAGCGGAGCCCGAAGACGATCCGCCGGTCACGTGATCGTGGTTGTGGGGATTCAGTGGACGGCCGTAGTCGCCGATGCCGCCGCCGGTGCCGAAGCCCCCGCTCAGCCCGTTCATGACGTTCTTCCCGACGATCGTGCCACCCGCCTGCAACACACGGGTGACGACGGTCGCGTCGAAGTCGGGGATGAAGCCTTCCAGGGCGAAGGAGCCGAAGCTCATGGGTATACCCGCCACGGCGACGTGGTCCTTGTAGCTGACGGTCTTGCCTGCAAGCAAACCATCGGATTCCCCATCGATGCGGCACTTCCACATCCAGGCGTTCAGCGGATCTTCTTCTAAGCTCGGCCGGTACCCAGGCTCACGGGTGGCCGAAACCATTGGGGGCTTGGGCTCTTCCAACCGCGCCTGCACGAAGGTGTCCAACTCGGCCATCTGTTCCAACAGGTACTTTCGGTACTTATCGGCCTCATCGGGGCCTAAGTGGATTCCCAGCTCTTTGGCCACGGCCACCACTTCATCGACGTCTGGTACTGCGTACATGAGGCTCCTCCCTTTCTTGTTGGTCCTCAGACCGATTCAATATCTGTGAACGCCGGATTAGTTGGGACGGCGGTTCTGCTCAGTTGACCGTCAAGCCGGTACCCATTTGGGTCAAGGTCTCGCTGCCGGTGGGCGTGACCACCACGGTATCCCCGAAAGCCATGGCCAGGTGACGGTCCCAGTCAAGCAAGATCATATGCATGAATATAACCATGTTGGGTTCCACTACCACGGGATTGCCGGCATAGATCATCGGCCAGTCCATCCACGTCGGAGGATACAGGGCACCCAGGCTGTATCCGCAGGCGTTCAGCTTGTGCCCACCAAACCTCGCGCCTTCCAACGCCTTCGCATGGGCGTCAAAGATGTCCCCGAAGGTTGCCCCCGGCCGGCATGCTTCCTTACACGCCTCTAACGCTTCTACAACTGCCGAATGCATACTCAGGTGGCGCGGGTCGGGTTTACCGGTGAGGATCGTGCGCATCAAGCACGAGTGGTAATGGCGGTAGGTTCCCCCGAACTCCAATTGGAGCTGGTCGTTGTTCCCAAGGTCGGCGTAACCGGTAAAATTGCGGACATTCAACGCCTGGGCTCCTGATCCGATGATAAACCGGGAAGCCGGATAATCGCCGCCGCCGCGAAAGATTGCGCTCTCCATGGCGGCTAGTATCTCCTGTTCGGGTCTCCCCGGAGTCGCCAAGTTATGAGCCTCCACCAGTGCTTCATCGGCCAGTGCCGCCGCCCGGCGCACGTAGTCCAGCTCGGCTGGGCTCTTGATTATCCTCATCTGACTAACCAGAGTCGACGCGTCCTCGTGGGTGCAAAAACCATCCAGGCCGGCTCTGACAAACTCCCATCGCCGCCCCGTAAGACACCAAGCTTCCAATTCCACACCCAGATGTTTCCCTCGGCACTCTTGCTCCTCCAGGATCTGGCGAAGGTCCAATCCGGGATTGCTGTCGGCATGGTCAACCCAGATGCGAACATCTTTAATCACCGAAGTCAGCTGGGCCTGGTGTAAATCCGCCGAGCGGGTCAGAAGGATCAGAGTGCCGCCGGCGCTCATGTAGAGACATTGGAACTGGGAATAACCGGTCGTGTCATAACCGGTCAGGTAGTACATGCTTTCCTGGCGAAAGATGAGCAAGGCGTCCAGGCCACGTGACTGCATCTCCGAGGCAACCTTGTTTCGGCGATCCGCCAGTTCATCTTCGGTGAAGTGCAGAGGCAAGGTCCCCTCCTCTTAGTCACTCGGCGGCTGTCAAGGGAAGGTTAAGTTCAACGTCCCGTTATGTCAATTTCCAATCGCTCGTGCAAATGCCCCATACAGGAAGTAGGACAACTTGTATAATGCACCCTGGCACGATCTGGTACTCTGCTGCCTGTTTGAGGTGTCCCATGGCTACGATTAATTCGGTGCTCGGCCCCATGGATACTGCTGATCTTGGCTTCACTCTTCCCCACGAGCATCTGATCGACTCTTCCGCCGGAGTCAACGCCACCTATGGCGAGCTGGTCGACCGGCCTTGGGCCCTGGAAACAGCCGTGAAAGACCTGACCCGGGCCCACATCGAAGGCGTCGACACCATCGTCGAGGTGTCCCCGTTGGATCTGGGACGGGAAGTGTCGCTGATGAAGGAAGTATCCGAACGGAGCGGCGTACAGTTCATCTGCTGCACCGGCTGTTGGCTGGACATTCCCCGCAGTTTCTGGGGTAGGACCCCCGAGTTCATCGCGGCGCTGTGGACACGGGAGATCGAGTCCGGCATCGACGGCACCGGGATCAAAGCTGGAATCATCAAGGTAGCCACCAGCGACCCCATTTCCGAGAACGAAGAGTTGATGCTTCGATCGGCGGCTAAAACCCACCTGCGCACTGGTGTGCCCATTACGACTCACACCCCGGCCCAGTCCCGGATTGGTGAGGAACAAGTGAGGATCTTAAAAGAGGAGGGGGTGGATCCCCACCAGATCTACATCGGCCACATCAACAACACCCCGGACAAAGAGTATCACCGGGAATTGGCCAGGCTGGGCGTGTGGCTGGGCTGGGATATAAACAACCCATTTGGCCGTCCTCACCTACCTTCCTGGGAAAAGATGACCGACTACTTGAAAGAGCTTTTGGACGAGGGGCTCGGAAGCAACCTGATGCTATCCCACGACTGGAACGTGGTGATCACCAGATTGGCGTCTCCGGGATTTCCCAGCCGGGAGGAGAATCCGGACGGATACCTGTGGCTGACCCGGAAGGTGATTCCCAGGCTCAAGGACTCAGACGTCGAGCAGGCAGTCATCGACGGAATGATGAAAGGGAATCCTAGGGCATACTTTGAAGGGACGAAACCTGGGAATTGATCCTCTGGTACCAGCGACTGTCAAAATACGGGAGAGGAGCCGACCCTGATGCTGACAACCGAAGAGAACGAATTCTTGTGCCGCGTAGGCCAGGGCACGCCGATGGGCAATTTCGTCAGGCGATTTTGGACTCCCATATTGTTAGCCAGTGAATTGCCGGAGCCAGACTGCGCCCCGATGCGCTCCAGGATTTTTGGCGAAGACCTAGTTGCCTTCCGGAACAGCGATGGAGTTATCGGCCTTGTCGACCAGTTCTGTCCCCATCGGAGGGCCAGCCTCTTCTTCGGACGAAATGAGGAGCGCGGCCTGCGCTGCGTCTATCATGGCTGGAAGTTTGACGTGGAAGGGCAATGTGTGGACATGCCTTCAGAGCCGGCGGACAGCAATTTCAAGGACAAGATGCAGATTACCGCCTACCCAACCCGGGAGGCGGGAGGCATGGTTTGGGCCTACTTGGGTCCCAAGGAGCTGATGCCGCCCATGCCCGGCTTGGAGTACACCGAATTGCCGGACAGCCAGGTCTATCCCACCAAGATCCGCTACGAATCCAACTTTGTGCAGGTCATAGAAGGGGAGATAGACACCGTCCACGTCGCCTTCCTGCACAGCCGCCTGGCCGACTTGGAGAACTCCGCCACCGCCACCACCCTGGCCGGCCGCTATACCGCTCGGGACCGGGCAGCCCGGTTCCACATCCAGGACACCGATGGCGGAATCCTGATAGGAGCCGAACGGCATGCGGAAGAAGACAGCTATTACTGGCGGATCTCCCGGTGGCTCTTTCCTTTCTTCACCATGATTCCCAGGGAACCCATGGGCCCGGTGTCCGGAGGAGCGTTGGTGCCCATCGACGATGAGAACTGCTGGTTCTTCAGGATCAAGTGGAATCCCTACAAGGCATTGACCCCGGCGGAGCGTGCGGTTAACGATTTTTCCAGCAATATTTTGCCAGACGGTAGCTGGCTCAACCAGGCCAACAAGTCTAACGACTACCTCATAGACCGGGAGGCACAGCGGACGAACAATTATACCGGCATCCCAGACGGGCGCGCCCAGGACGCGGCAATGACCGACGGGATGGGCGCCATCGTGGACCGGAACCACGAGCACCTGGGCAGTACCGATCAGGCGATAATTCGCATGCGCCGCCGTCTTATTCAGGCAGCGCGGGAGCTGGAGGAGGGGGTCGAACCCTACGCCGCCAACCACCCTGAATGCTACAAAGTACGTTCGGGTGGCGCCCTTTTACCTCGCGACGTCTTTTTCACCGACGACCCCGCCGTGTGGGACGACATCACGGTGAAGTGACCGGCGCCTGCGCACTCGCACTCAAAGCCTGCTAAGAGAGAAGGAGAAGCCACATGAAGGAATTCTTGGAGTATGCCGAAAGCCATACTGAGGAGATCTTGGGAACTCTACGTCATATGGTGGAGATGGAATCCTTTACATCGGACAAGGCGGCGACCGATCTGCTAGGCGGCTTTATCAAAGGGCGGTTCGAGGAATTAGGAGCCCAAGTGCGGATGGTGCCTCAGGACGAAGTAGGTGACCATCTGGTAGTGGACATTGGAGAGGGAGGTGAGCAGACCCTGATCCTCTGCCATATGGACACCGTCTGGCCCACTGGCACGATCCAAGAGCGTCCATTTCGTGTGGAAGGCGGTTCAGCCTATGGTCCGGGGATATTAGACATGAAGGCCGGAATCGCGATCGCGATGCACGCTCTGGAAACGCTGCGGGCCCACAACGAGCCCCTTCAGCAGCGGGTGAGAATAATAATCAACTCCGACGAAGAGGTAGGGAGCACCACTTCCCGGCAACTGATCGAAGAAGAGGCCCAAAAAAGCGCCCAAGTGTTTTGTCTTGAGCCCGGTGCCGGAACCGAAGGGGCGTTGAAGACGGGCCGAAAAGGTGTCGGCATGTTTCAGGTGAAGGTCACCGGCCGGGCGGCCCACGCCGGAAACGAGCCGGAAAAGGGTATCAGCGCCGTTGAGGAAATGGCTCACCAGATCTTGCGTTTGCACAGCCTGACCGACTTCGCCAGGGGCACCACGGTCAACGTTGGTGTAGTCCAAGGGGGGTCGGTGAGGAATCAGATAGCCCCATTTGCCGAAGCGCTGGTTGACTTGCGGGTAACGACCATGCAGGAGGCGGAACGGGTGGAAAGCGAAATCCTTAACAGTACGCCGGTGCTATCGGGAGCCGGGGTCGAAGTCATCGGCGGATTGAACCGGCCTCCCATGGAAAGGACCGAGACCACCGCTCTGTTGCTTAATTCCATCCGCCGGTTCGCCGACCCTCTGGGGATAGAACTGACCGAAGCCCAGGTGGGCGGAGGCTCCGATGCCCAGTTCGCCGCAGCGTTGGGCGTGCCGGTGCTGGACGGGTTGGGAGGAGTCGGTGAAGGGCCTCATGCCGATCACGAATACATCGTCGTGGCCGAGTTGCCCCGGCGAGTGGCGTTGCTGGCTTCCATATTGGCCGGTAAATAGCGGCCTGGGCAGGTCCCAACCGCTTCCCCATCCCCTGGTTTCGTAGTACCGTGGTTCCCTAGTACGTGGTCCATTAGTATCGGAGGTACGGTATGACTCAGGGGGCAAATCCTGCTAACGGCAACGGCATGGCTCTGCAAGGGTTGAAGATTCTGGACACCAGCCAGCTCTTCGCCGGGGCCATGCCGGCAACACTCATGGGGGACTTTGGCGCCGAGGTGATCAAAGTCGAGCATCCCAAGAATGGCGACGGGCTCCGCACCATGGGCTCGTTCAAAGATGGGATACCGCTCTCCTGGAAATTCCACTCACGCAACAAGAAATGCATCACGCTGAACCTGGGCAATCCCCAGGGCGCCGAGATCTTGAAACGCCTGGTCCAGGACACCGACATCCTGATCGAGGGTTTTCGCCCCGGCACGATGGAGCGTTGGGGGCTTGGGTATGAGGAGCTGAAGGCGGTCAATCCACGCCTGATAATGGTTAGGATCAGCGGCTTCGGCCAGACCGGCCCTTACAAGAACCGGCCGGGGTTCGGCACTTTGGCCGAGGCAATGAGCGGCTTCGCTCACGTCACCGGGCAGCCGGACGGACCTCCCACGCTGCCACCCCTTGCCCTGGCCGACGGCATCGCCGGCTTGTTCGGCGTGTTCAGCGCCATGTTCGCTGTTTACTACCGCGACGTTGTAGGCACCGGGATCGGCCAGGAGATCGACGTCTCTTTGTACGAGCCGATGTCGTTTGTCCTAGGCGCGCAACCGATAGCCTATGACCAACTTGGCTTGGTCCAGAATCGACGCGGCAACCGAAGCGGCGGCGGCGGGCCTCGTAACCTCTACATGTGCAGCGACGGCAACTGGGTTGCTCTATCCGCGTCCACGCCGTCCATCGCCCGGCGGGTCATGCAACTCGTCGGCGGGGACGAGTTGGCCGATGACCCCCGGTATGCCACCCCCGCGGCCCGGTCCCAACACGCCGACGAAGTCGATAGCTTGGTGGCGGACTGGATCAACAATTACCCTCGTGAGGTCGTGCTGGAGAAGTTTGAGGAGGCGGAAACTGCCATCGGCCCCGTATACGACACCTCCCAATTCATGGAGGACCCCCAGGTCAAAGCTCGCCAGTCCATCGTATCGGTGGACGACCCTGATCTGGGGACCGTGCGGATGCAAAACACCTTCCCACTAATGAGCGAGACACCGGGCAAGATCAACTTCACCGGTCCCACCGAGATGGGTTCGCATAATCGCGAGATATACATCGAGCAGCTGGGAATGTCCGAGGATGACGTACAACGGCTTAAAGAGGAAGGGATAATTTAGCGTCCGCCGGCAAGGACGCGCCCACCTAATCGGAAATGAGGTGAGACTAAGACCATGTTTAATTTTGTGCATCACGTACGGATCCTCGTTCACGACCCGGATGCCATGGTGGAGTACATCGAGAAGAATTTCGGCATGAAGCCGGACCGGCTCCAGGTATATGAGGACCGGGGATGAGCAACGCTATCTACAAAGTCGGTCCCACCAACTTCGAAGTCACGGAGCCTTTGGACCCCGACTCGGCCATGGGCCGGTACCTGGCTCAACAAGGGCCCGGTGTCTATCACCTGGCATGGGGTGTCGACGACGTCCAACAAGTTACCCAAGATCTGGCCGCCAAGGGCAACAAACTGAGCGGCAAGGATGGCGTCAGCCGGAGCGCCGATGGATATCTAACCGCGACCATCCTTCCGGAAAGCTCCCTAGGAATGCCGTTCCAACTGGCCGAGGGTTAACTTGGGTGGCAAAAAATCCCGCCTCCGGCCCGTTTATTCGTAATCTCCGCCATTAGGATCGAAAACGAATCCGGTTAAATAAGTCGTAACAGCCAATCCGGAAGGGGGTGTCCTCCATGTCCCGTGTCCGTGAACAGTTTCGCAGCGTGCTCGCCCGGCCCACTTGCACTCTGGCGGCCAACATCTTCGACCCTCTGTCAGCTAGTATCGCCCACATGTTGGAGTACGAGGTCTGCGTTTTGTCGGGGTCGGTGGGTAAGGTAGCGAACCTGGGCGTGCCCGACGGCGTCCTCTCCAACATGTCCGACGTGGTGGACCATTGCCGCCGCATCACCCGCATCGCCGACGTCAGTCTCATGGTAGACGCCGAAGACGGCTTCGGGAACGCGGTGAACGTGGCTCGAACCGTTCGAGAGATGGAAGCGGCCGGTGTATCGGGCATCGAGATCGAAGACAATTTCGTCCCCAAACAGTTCGGTGTGCAAAACCCGGGCCTGATTTCCAAAGAGGAGCAAGTTGGAAAGCTGCAAGCGGCGGTGGCGGCCCGCACCGACCCCACCACGGTTATCGTGGCTCGCAGCGCCGCCCTGGGTTTAACCTCTTTAGACGAGGCCTTGGACCGGATCCAGACTTATTCGCAAACCGGAGCGGAAGCGCTGATGTTGACCGGCTCCAGCAGCCGAAACCAGCTTGAGGCGGTCCACCGGGTGACGACCTTGCCCATATGCGTATTAAGTCCACCGGCGGATATTCGCAACGACCCAGCGTTTCTCGCCGCCACCGGAGTCAAGATCCTGATGTTAGGCAACCCCACGTTCGCCGTGGCAGTCAAGGCAATCGTCGATAGCTTGCGGCACTTGAAGGAAGGCGGATCGTTAGAGGAGCTTGGCGACCGGCTGGCCACGCCGGAACTACTTCGATCCGTCAACCGGACCGATGAGTTCTTGCAGTGGCAAGAGGAGTACCTGCGTCCCTGACAATGGTCGGCGCAAACTCCGTGTTGCGGTCTAGAGGTCCAGCCGGTATCCCAGCACAAGCACTTCGGGGCCGGCTTGAAAGTCGTATTCCGGGACCTGCACGAAGCCCATCCTCTCGTACATGCCACGGGCAATGCCCATCAGTTCGGTGGTATGCAGACCCAGCGCGGTGGCTGACAACAGGCGGGACCGGCGGAGACATTCGTCCATCAGCACGCGGCCAATGCCCATGCCCCTGGCATCGGGATGGACGGCCAGCAACCGGATGCCGGTCCAGCCGGCGGGCCACCCGCCCTGATCCGATGGGGATGTGTTGCGGTAGAAGGTGACGGCGCCCACCAACCGCCCAGAGTTCTCCGCCACGATAAGTTCCGACGTATCGAGGCGGCTACGCACGTCCATGATTTCACGGGAGTAACGCTCCCAAACTTCAGGAGAGAAATTAGCTTGGTACTCCTGATAGGCATCTCTTATGAGTAGCGACACCTGATCCAAGTCTTCAACTCCGGCGTCCCGTACGTTCGAGCGCTCTTCATTGGGCTGGGCCATATCTGTTCTCCATAGGCATCGATTCAAGCCTCGATAGCTTCGACGTAACCGGTGACACCGGCAAGTCCCCTCTTTCGTAAAAGGGGGATTTAGGGGAGGTTTCCCCCCACGACAGCACGACCCTCATGTAGTCCCCCCTTCGTAAGGGGGGACATAGCCGCCCCTCAGACCATGTCGGCGATGCCCTTAAGAACCGCTCCCACCGCGTAGGCTAACCCGGCAGCGACTCCCCCTATTCCCAAAATCTCTAGTCCAGCCCAATACCAGGGTTGCTCCACAAATAGGCTCTTGAGGGCGCCGATGGTAAAGAAAACCCCTCCGGCAAGACCCATACTCCAGAAAAAAGCGTTGGACAGACCGCCCGGAGCTATTGCCGCGTAGATAAAAGGCAACAAAGGCAGCAGCCCGGCGACCATAAATCCGGAATATGTAACCAAACCAGCCCGCCACGGCGACACTTCCGCCGCCGGGTAACCATGCTCCTCCCGCATCATTACCGATACCCAACGCTCGTCGTCGGAGGTGATGACCTCCACAACCCGCTCCAGGTCGTCCCCGCTAAAACCTTTTTTCGCGAAGATCTGGCGAATCTCCTCCCTCTCCTCCTCGGGCACGGTTCTGATCTGGTCTTGTTCCTCCCGCTGGATATGGGCCCGCTGCTGCTTCTCGGCCCGAGTGCCCAGGAAGTTGCTGATCCCCATGCTAAACCCGTCGGCGACCAAGTTAGCGACGCCCAGGATAATGAGCACTCCGGCGGGGAGGCCGGCCCCGGATACACCCGATGCCACCGCGAATGTCGTAACCGTCCCGTCGATGGCGCCGAAGATCAAGTCCCTAAGATCGCCGTGGGATGGCGCCGCCTCCAGCCTGGCCCGGATGGCCTCGCGAGAATCGGCGGTAGGTCTGTCCGATGGTTGAGTCACTTCCATCCCCCTTCTTGGCATGGAAAACTTTCTTATCACGCCGTGCTAGATGGCGGCTAGTTCGCTATGGGGATAGGTTGAAAGCCGGGCCGATAACCTCTTTGAAGGCTCGAAGCTCGTGCTCCGGCAAGCTGAAGCTCTCCGCCGGGTATAGATAGATATGGTCTACTCCCAGGTCCTCCAACTCTTTCATGCGCCGGGTGACCGAGTCCGGATCTCCTACCACGGCGGTCTTGCTGACCAGTGCTTCTTGAAGCTCATAAGGGACGACTTCGGCTATCTTCTCAGCCCCTTGCCAGTCCTCCATATGGTTGTTGTCGGGATAAAAGGTAAGCAGCTTAGCGGCCGCTTCCTGTAGGTTCGCCTTGATGGGCGCGATATCGTAGTCGATGCCCAGTTGCTCCAACCACTCCTGTCCGCTGGGTTTGGCCAGAGGAGTGACCAGACGGGGGCTCCAGGCCCGGACCGCCTCGCGGAGGGTGTCGCGGACGAGCCCCTCCATCTGTAAAACTTCGTGTACGTCGGACGCTTGACGCCCCGCCAAGGCCGCCCCTTCTCCCACCCATTTCCGCAGCGCTCCGATCTGCTCTCCGTTGGCCATGGCGGGATGGATGAGAACGCCGTCGCACAGTTCTCCGGCCAGCCTAGCGTTCAACGGCCCGCTGGCGGTGAGGAACACGGGCACCGGCTCACCGCCGCCGTGGAAAAGCCGGACGTGCTCCGCTCGGGTGGAGGTGCCGGTTTCGGAGCCGTACTTCTGCACCGAGTCGGTGGGCTGGTAAACATCCCACTCCCCAGCCATGAATGCTTTGATCTCAACGATGGCCTTCCTTATCTCGGCCAGACGGAGTCCGGACAGGCCGATCAGGAAGTTAGCCGAGCCTCCCCGGCCCAGCCACAACTCGAAGCGGCCCGGCCCCAATTCCTGAACCGTTTTCGCCACCGACGCGATAACCGAGGTGTGGCGCGGTCCCGGACAGGTGACCGCCGGGCGCACTCGTATACGCTCGCTGTTCTGCAACACCTGGGCCATCACCACATAGACGTCTCTAAGAAAGGTGTGGGAGTCGACGAAGCCCAACCCTGAGAAGCCCGCGTCTTCACAACGCCGGGCGAAATCCACGATCTCGGCGACGGGTTTGGATGAGGGGATCCGAAGGTCAACCTGCATCGGTCACACCCGCTGGTTTCCTGTGTGGCCGCTGTCCAACCCGAAGACGCGATGTCCGGCTACCGTCCCCGACGCCGCCAAGTCGACCCTGATCCTGAACAGCCTATCAAACCGTTCCTGTATAAATTTGCATCTAGTCATAGGAGCACATTACCCCGGAGAAGGGTGCTTGTCCACCGGCCATTACTACCCTGAGGGGCACATCGCCTCGCACCTCCTTGAAACGGCGCTTGTTCTTATGAAAGTCCTTTCCACATTCGTTAAATCCGACCGACGCCCAGTTATCATAATAATATATATCATGATAACTGGGGAGGGTTTGGCATGGTGGAATGCACAAAATGCCGAGGGCCTTTGCGGTACGACTGGCAATTTCCTGGGATGGTGTGCCAAATGTGTGGGGTTGTTTACTACCTACAGCCTAATTACGAGCTTCCCAAGGTTGGAGTTTGCACAGCTCCCCGCGGCGGCTGGCATCAATCCAGGGCCGCTTGAACCACCCTATGGCTATAGCGGATCCAACAGAATCGAGAAAAGGAGCAACGGACATGCAAACTGTGAAGGCATCCGAACGTTACAAAGCGATCCCGAAAGGAATTAAGCAAAACCGTTGGCTAGCTTTCCTCATCGCATTGGTAGCCATCGTGGCGTTAACCGCCTGCACCAGCGCCCTGTCCAGTGACAACAACGACTCAGGCCCGATCGTAACTTCCGGCAGCGGAGGCGGCCAAGGCGGCGCGGCGCAAGTTGACGTGGATTCTGCCGGCACGGAGCCTGGCCCACCCGCCGAAGCTCAGGGAAAAAGCGTAGAAGTCCTGAGCGCCGACGCGATCGTAGCGGCCCAAGAGGAAGTGATTAACCGGATCTATGAAACGGCTTTGCCCTCTGTCGTACAGATACGAGTGACCCACAAGATCGGGGAAGAATCCAGTTTCCCGGACGCACCCGGCGCGCCTGGGCGTCCGTTCGACTTCGACCGTTTCCGGGACATGCCTGGTGTTCCCGACGAATTCTTCCGGCGCGGCAGCGGCACAGGCTTCGTCTGGGACGAAGAAGGGCGCATCGTTACCAACCACCACGTGATCGACGGAGCCAGCCGGATTACCGTAATCTTCTCCGATCCATCCGAGATGGACGCCACGTTGCTAGGCAGCGACCCCGACTCTGACCTGGCAGTCCTGCAGATCGATGTTTCGGACGCCCCTACCCAGCCGGTGCCACTGGCCGACAGCGACGCCGTAAAAGTAGGCCAGATGGCGGCGGCCATCGGCAACCCATTCGGACAGGAGTTCACGATAACCACCGGCATCATCAGCGCGGTGGGGCGCACCATTCGCAGTGGAAACGGCGCGTTCTCCGTTCCCAAAGTTATCCAAACCGACGCGCCCAACAACCCGGGAAATTCAGGAGGCCCGTTACTTGACCGGAAAGGCCGGGTCGTCGGCGTGAACACTCAAATTATCAGCCGGAGCGGTTCCAGCGCAGGGGTCGGTTTCGCCGTGCCGATCAATGCGGCTAAGCGGGTGATTCCGGTGTTGATCAATGAAGTCTCCTATGAACACGCCTGGATGGGAATCAGCGGCTCGACATTGAGTCCCGACGTAGCCGGATTGATGGATTTACCCGAAGACACCAGGGGCATCTTGGTGATAGCCGCAAGCGAAGACGGCCCACCCGGGCAAGCTGACCTCCGAGGCAGCGACCGAACGGTCGAGTCCGAGGGGATAGACTATCCGGTCGGCGGTGATGTCATCGTGTCGATCAACGATTTCCCGACCAATGAGATGGACGAACTGATCTCTTACCTGATCGACAAGACCAGGCCGGGAGACGAGGTAACTCTTGATGTGGTACGAGACGGGGAAAGGCAAAGCATCAACGTAACTCTGGACACCCGTCCTATCTTGTAACAACCCCAGGGTTAAGCCGGCAAAGCCGGTTTAAACCCAAAATGGCCTCCGAGGTAGTTGGATGGCTTGGACTTGAACTACCAATTACCCGGAGGCCACAATCCCCCCGGCTCCACCAGTCATCGCCACCGCTGGGGTCTTAATCCTGAACTGAAAGCTTACCCGCCGAGTAGCCCCCATCCGCGTATATCACCTGTCCGCTGATGTAATCTGCTTTTGAAGAGGCCAGAAACGCCACAACTTGGGCGATATCCTTGGGACTGCCCGGCCGGGCCAGCGGGACTTCTTTCAGAAAAGCCCCCAGATATGTTTCGGACACGGGTTCTCGCAGGGGGTTGCCGGTGACCGTAAGGCCCGGCCCCACCGCGTTGGCGGTGATGCCGTATTGGCCCAACTCCTGAGCCAATACCCGGATGAACTGCAGGATGCCTGCCTTGGACGCGCAGTAGGCCCCCGCATTGATACGAGCGTTCTCGGCGGCGGTGGAAACTATGCTGACGATGCGCCCGCCCCGTCCCTGCTGCACCAACTCCTTGCCAACGGCTTGGGAGCACAGAAAATTCCCCCTCAGGTTCACCGCCAGGACGCGCTCCCACTCCTCCACCGCCATATCAAGTATGGCGCAACGCTGGCCGATGCCGGCGTTATTCACCAGGATGTCCACCCCGCCATAGGTTTCCACCACGCTCTTGACCATAGCCCCTACTTGAGCGGCGTCGGATACATCTACCGGAAATACCCTAGCCTTGAACCCTCGGGCTTCCAACCCCCGCGCGGTCTCCCGCCCCACGTCTTCCAGCAGGTCGGCGATGGCCACCGTCGCCCCGTTCTCCGCCAGCTCGTTGGTAATAGCCTCCCCAATACCCGACGCTCCCCCAGTAACAATAGCAACCTTTCCGTCAAATTCCATTTCTGTGCTCCTTGGTTAATAATTAGGGTTCATCGCGCCCGTATTCAGTGAGCCAACTGGCCTACAACGTGACGTTGGCCGTCGGGGCGGGGTTACGGTGTCACTCAGGGCTAGGATGCCACTCGGTAAATTCCGAAATCTGTCTGGTGGCTAGATATTTTTGGAACCCCATGTCGAATAGTGACTGGACCTGATAGGGTCGGACGAAGGCGCGTACGCCTTTGTTAAACCGCTCCAGCGTCTTAGTAGCACCTTCTCCCATATCCACCAAGTGAAGGAATGACTGTTTATCCGTTGGAACCAAGTCATCTAGAAGCATTAAGAGATCGTCGTCTAACCCGCTTGTGCCGATAATCAAGAATTTTCGGCAGTCCCGGAGAAATCCTTTGCAACCTGAATGTGAGTGGCAGGGCACACCGTAGCACTTGACCCCTTTCCTGCAAGGGGCGCAGTGATTACTGGATAAGAATAGTCGTGACTGCTAGGCATTCGATGAATCTTCGCATCAGTTACATCTCCGATGACCCAAATAGGAGAATCAGTCAAGCTAGACAATTTCAGCTCACCAACCGCGAATGCCCAGTCATTATCATAATGGGGCATCTGGACAAACCAATCAATGGAGCCATGGAGTTTCACTACTTTGGCCTGGCGTCCCGGAGAAATATAGTCATCAATCTCTTTGAATTGAAACTCTTTGGTTAGACTCGCCAAGCGGCCAAGAGCTATCTCCAGCAAGTCATCGTAATTTAGAACTAAGAAAAGCACTTCATGAGGTGTGGTCGTTAACAACTCAATAACCAATTGGATATAGCAACTGGGAATCGGTGCATACTGCCTGGAAGTATGGTAGATCAGATCACGCAGATATGGCGGAATTTGATTGAACTGCTTGGATATCCGAGGGTCGTCGTGGAAAGCCAGGTCTCTCAATGCCTCATCTATGGCGTGCCCGCCTTGAGCCGACACAGGCCCTAGATACTGCGAGAGGAATTCGGCGCCAGGGTATCTACTTAGGATTGGTGCATATTCGGGGTGTTTCCCAATGTCGAATAAGTCCGTCGCCAGTGGGGGCTGCCAAGGGATGTTGACATGGGCCGCGCCTTCATTCCAGACGTCGTGAGACGCTCCCGCCCCTATGATGACGCACGCTTTTGGCATTTTGTCAGGCATACCAGGTATGTGCCTCCGTTGCCACGCGGGCAGGCCTGCCTATGTGCTTCGGTGTGGACACTTGCGCCAGCTTGCAGCTAACGGTCATCCCGCCAGTTGCCCTTTGGCGAGTTGGTTGAGCGTTTTATCTTTTAACAAGTCAAAAGATAAAACGCCTACTTTGCTAAGTAACGTGTTCTTGGCTGTGCCCCATCGAGACTCGTCCCTGGCAGCGTCCAAAAACTCGTGGCCATCCCAGGTCAACGTCGTAGGATGCCAACATAGTGTGCCAAGTGATGTTTTATCAACGGCTTCGATGAGCCCGGCTTGATGAAGGAGTTTGACGTGATATGAAACCATTTCATCGTCTAACCCCTCAATGGTGACTGCAGAGTGTCGCCATTCATCGGATTCTTCTACGTCCAGCAGTATTTTTCTTACCAGGTCCATATCTCGCTTCACGGTAACCCTCCCATCACAAGGTGTATCAGATCCGCCTACATAATTGTGTGTCCATAACCCCATCAGTCACGGCAGTGACAAGGTGACAAATATTGCCGCAGGTTCCGTGCTAATCAGATTCCCCCTCTGACTTCTTACCCGGTATGGTGACCCACAAGACCCCCATGAGTATCGCCGTCGCGATCACCATGCTTATTGTGATCCACATAAGTTCTTCCAACATAATCGCTCCTCGCAAAATTGAAGTTCCCGACACCTCTTAAGGTGTGGGTTGTGCCGGTGCCCGGCGCTGGATGTCGTTCGTTGATTGGCACGCTACAACATACATTCACGCCAGTCAATTCGTATCAGACATATATTTTATGTTATCAACCGTGACACGCTGCAGTATCCTCAGTATCATACGATCCACGCCAACAACCTGGAGGGCTTCGGTCCTGCCGGACCATGTTTCTTCTGGTTGACGATCTACTCCGGGGTTGATTGAGCACTGGCCCCTGTCCGAGACCGGGTGGGTGGTCCGGGTCCTATCCAAGCCGGGAGATATCCAATGCGATATAGTAGGCATCTGGGCAACGGCCGGGCCGGCCAAGAATCTCGGCGAAGGAGCTAGACATGGCAACTATTGGGACGGGAAAGCACACATACGAATTGGTGGAAAACTGGGCGAAGTTGCCCGATGGCTGGGTCCTGGGTCAGACGGCCATCGTTACCGATTCCCAGGACCGGGTCTACTTATTCAACCGGAGCGAGCATCCCTTGATCGTCCTGGACCAGGATGGCAATTACCTGGATTCCTGGGGCGAGGGCGTGTTGACCGACGCCCACGGCATGTTCATCGACTCGGATGACAACCTATATCTGCCGGTGAAAAACAACCACGTTGTGCTGAAATACACCCGGGAAGGCAACCTGCTAATGACCTTGGGGGTGCGAGACCAGCCATCGGACACGGGCTGGTCGGGCAACTACAACGAACCCGCGGTGCGGGCTGCCGGGCCGTTCAACCGCCCCAGCGACGTCGCCCTTGACCCTCAAGGCGACCTGTACATCTCCGATGGTTACGGGAACTCCCGCGTGCACAAATTCTCGGCCGGTGGGGAGTTGCTGTTCTCCTGGGGAGAACCCGGCAAGACCGCTCCCGGAGAGTTTCACATTCCCCATGGCGTGTGGGTGCACACCGATGGACGCGTATTCGTGGCCGACCGCGAGAACAACCGGATACAGGTATTCACCGCGGACGGAACATTCATCGAGCAATGGACCGATTTTGCCCGTCCGTGCGACATTTACGTGGACGCCGACAACACCATGTACGTCGTCGAGCTAAACGCATTGGTCAGCATCGTTACCATGGAAGGCAAGTTGCTGACTCGCTGGGGTCCGCCTACCGAGGCGGAAGTAGGGACCGGCGCCCATGCCGTGTGGGTGGATTCCAAGGGCGACATGTACGTTAACCGGAACCTGGAAGGCCAGCGCCTGCTCAAATACTGCCGCGTTGGCTAGCACAACATCGAGTTAATCTCGATGGAGGCAAATCACCCCCATCCCAACCTTCATCCATAAAAGCGGAAGGAGCTTATTCTCGCCCCCTTTACGGGGGGAGTTAGAGAGGGGGTTCTGGTCCATGCACCAAAATCGTCTAGCGACATTGCTAGCCGCCATGGGCTTATACGATGGCAACATGTTCTGAGCCGGTTGCTGAGAAGCCCCACCGTGGCTATAATTCCGACTAACGCCGATACCATAGGCAATCAAGGAACAAAACCGAGTTTGGTTTATTCTCGCGGCCGCGAGCATATCAACTTCCACACAGGAGGAGAATCCATGGTTGATCAACTAGCCCGACCCAAAGACAAAGTCGAAGTGTTCTGGTTTTCCGAGCAGCCCTACGGGCACGTCGGGGACGAAGACTTGGAAAAGTATGACTCCGGCCGGCTGTTCTTTCCCAACACACACTTCGACCCTGAAAAGGCTCATGTGTTGTACAACCAGTACCATGAACAATACGTTCTGGCGGACGAGGTAGGCTTCGACGGGATCATGACCAACGAGCATCACGCCTCCTACTGGTGCATGAAGCCTGCGGTGAATCTGGATGCGGCGGTGATCGCCAAACTCACCTCCAAGGTGAAGATCGCCATCCTGGGCAACGTGATCGCCGTCAACGACCCCATCCGCATGGCCGAAGAGATCGCCATGCTCGATTGCTTCTCCGGCGGCAGGATCATCTCCGGCTTCGTCCGGGGGACCGCCGTGGAAACTCTTCAAGCTGGGCTCGACCCCACGGAGAATCGCTCCCGCTTCGAAGAAGCCCACGACCTGATCATAAAGTGCTGGACCGAGCCGGGACCCTTCCGTTTTGAGGGCAAGCATTACCAATACCGGGTGGTCAATCCGTGGGTGAAGCCCATGCAGCAGCCCCACCCGGACATATGGTTCCCAGGCACCGGTAGTCCCGAAAGCGTGGTCTGGGCCGCCAAACACCGCCATCCTTACATGAACCTGGGCGCCTTGGTGGACACAACCGAATGGCTGAAGCAGGTGTACATCGACACGGCCGAAGAAGAAGGATACCAGGCAGGCCCGGAGCACTTTGGATATCTGCTACGCTGTCTCGTTGCCGACACTGACGAAAAGGCCATCGAGATCGGCCGGGAGTTCATGTGGACCATCGAGCATCGCCAACGGGGACCTGTTGAGCACAACGACCCTCCAGGCTACCAGTCCAGGGCGGCCGTGCAGGTGAAGGCCCAGCGCCCCACCGGCAATGTTGCCGGTGCCGGCGGGTTGGGAGTCGGGCTAACCTACGAGCAACTACAAGGCGTGAACAATATCATCGTGGGAAGTCCGGAAACCGTTACCCGGAAGCTGTCCGAGATGATAGACAAGCTGAGTCCCGGATACTTGCATATCTACGGCAACGAGGGGGCGATGGACCACAAGGACGTAATGCGGTCCATCGAGTTGATGGGCAAGGAAGTCATCCCCGCCCTTCACGAGATTCAGTTGAAACCCTACGAGTCAAAGGGCAAAGCCGGCGAACTTGGTAGCCGGACGGGCACGGCCGGCTTAGCGCCCTAGTTCTTAGCCGCCTATCGCCAGGCGGCCTCAACACTGTCATCCGGGAGCGGGCCGTTAACGGCCCGCTCCCACTTTCTGCGTAACTTCTTTTAGGAACTTGGTGACGTGGGGTAGTACCGCTTCCGCGGCTCGGGATGCTTGGCCGTGGTTTAGGCCGGGGAATGACGCGAATCGGGCGTTGGGTATGAGCTGGGAGGCTTTTTTGGCCCCAGGGAAGAACCCGTCGGCTTCGCCGCAGTAAAGCAGGCAGGGAATGTTGAGCTGGGGCAGCAGATCCTCTACGCCATCGGTTCCTCTGGGCGCGGTGGTCGCCGCGATCAATGCTTCGGGGTCGTTCTCCAGCAACCGTTCCCGGCGTCCCGACTCCATTGGGCCTTCCTTCGCCTCGTCATCGGCCACGTAATGGGCAATTCCTTGCCGCAGCAACGAGATCCGGTCTTCGGGACGAACGTCAGTATTGGCAGTGTCCGCGCTGATTCCGCCGAGGATCAACGAGTGGAACCGGTCGAGAGCGTGCAACACGATGCCGAAGCCGATACGGCCTCCCATGGAATATCCCATGTAGTGGGCTTTGTCCACTCCTAGGTCGTCCATCACCGCCAGAACGTCGTTCACCCGCAGTTTCAGGTCGTAGTCCTTGGGGTCGTGGGGTTTGCCGCTGCGTCCGTGGCCCCGGGCGTCCACCATGATCAACCGGTAGTCCTTGGCCAGTTCTTCCACGAATCCGTAGGCGTACCAGTTTTGCAGGCTGCTGGTGAGGCCGTGCTGCAGCACTAACGGAGGGCCGTCCCCCTCGACGTGGTAGTGGATGCTTACACCTGCGCTATCTACGTATGGCATTTTCGTCCTCCTGTATTGACTTAGATAGGATTGTCCAACGGGGATTCAATCTCAAGACGTCAGACATCCGCCTCCGCAAGGCGTTTGATACCTTCAAGGTTCAGAAGCATGTTGCCCCGGTGTTGTTCCCGCCGGTTGGTGAGGATCTGCTGCGCCTGGTCGGGATTCGCCTCCATCGCTCTGCCCGTGGCTGACAGGCTAGGTCCGATGATTAGCCCCTGGCGCAACCGGGTGCCTGAGGGTATCTTTTCCAGCTCGAACCGCCATTGGGCGCTGGGCTGGTCGCGGTCATTCACGTTCCAGGCGAAAACCCGGGACGGCTCGCACGCGACAACGTATGATGTCGTTTCCCACACCCGGTTCGCGTCGGCCCGCTCGTTTCTGCCTCGAAATGACGCGCCTACGCTGGGGCCATCGCCATCGATCCAGTCGGCGCCTTGGAACTCATCGCTGAACCGGGCAGAAATGTTTATGTCGCTCGCCAACTCCCAGACACGCTCCGGCGAAGCGGCGATGTCGATCTCAACGGTAACTCCCGGAGCGGCCGCAATTAATGAGCTTACTTCGCCCGGATTTTCTTTAGTGTACCCCCACCGGTCGAACCAAACGATCTCCGAGGTATTCCGGCGCGACGCGGGCTTAAAGTCGGTGCCGATGGTCCAAGCGACGGGGAGCAGCACGACTTGGGTGACGCCGTCGGGAATCCCCAGTAGGTCCGCGAACTCCTTGGCCTTGCCTAGATGAAGGGTGGTCCAGGCCGAACCCAGGCCTCGCGCCCGCAGCGCCAGACAGAAACTCCAGGCAGCCTGAATCACTGAATCAAATAGTCCAGGCCGTCCACTGCCGTCATGAACACCCCAGATCGTGGCCAGAACCAACACCGGAACTTTTTCCAAATTCGCGGCTAGATGGGCCGCCGAATCCGCCACTCGTTCTTGAAGGTCCTCCGCCTTGCCCCGTTGTTGAGATCTATCGATCATCCGGCTGCCCCCAGCCGCCCGGTACAGTTCCGCGAGCCGGGACTTAGTCTCCTGATCCCTGATAACGAGCCAGCGGCGGCTGGATACGCCTGCCCCTGTCGGCGCCTGCTCCGCCAGCTCTATGCAGCGCAGCAGCAAGTCGTCCGGCACATCACGTTCCAAGTCAAGGCGAAGGCGAACCGCCCGCGTCGTGCTCAAGAGTTCATCGGTTTGTTCTATGTCAAATTCCATCAGTCTCCTCTTCGTGAAATAGGGCTGAAGGCCAGGGTTTATTCTAGTCTAGGTTTTCGCTTCATCCTTCGCCTGAGTGATTTAAGCCGGGCCGGTTACCTGGCGAAATGCTTGGTCGAGAATATCGGCCGCCAAGTCCATTTGGTCTTCGGTGGTGGTAAACGGGGGCACGAAACGGAACACCGATCCCCGCCGGCGCACGCTCAAGATAAGCCCATTCTCCAGGCAGATGCGACCGATTTCCTGTCCGGCCCGATAGGCTGGTTCTTTGGTTACTCTGTCCTCCACCAACTCGATGCCCTGGACCAACCCCCTACCCCGAATGTCACCAATCATGCTGTGCCGCCGGGCCAACTCTTCCAGGTGGGATCTCCAATAAGCGCCAATGTTCTTGGCCACATCCACCAGTACCTCTTCCAGAATGATGTCGATGCTGGCTATTGCGGCATTGCAGGGTAATGGATCGTTGGAGTGAGAGTGGCCTACCACCAGCCCCGTCTCCGCCACCCTCTCTTCGATCTCGTCGGTGGTCACGGCGGCGCTGATGGCTATGCCGCCGCCAAAGTGCTTGGATACCGTGAAAATGTCGGGCACCACTCCCTCTTGCTCGAAGGCCCACATCGTGCCCAGTTTGGCCAGGCCGGTCTGGGCCTCATCCACGATCAGTAGAGCACCCCGTTGCTCGCACTTCTTTTTCAACTCCCGCAGCCAGCCCTCGGGCAGGTCGATGACTCCACCGGCGCTGAACAGAGGCTCAGTGATCACCGCCGCCAATTGACCTGCAGCTTGGGCGTCAAGCAGTTCAAAACTTGAGTTCAAGCAGCTAAAGTCGCATGCCGAACGCTCCTGGCAAAAGGTACACCGGTACTTGTAAGGCGCGAAAATGGGGTAGTTGCCCGGTGCGTAAGGGCCGTACCCCTCGTGCCACCCGGAGAAAGTGACCGCACGGGTGGAGTCGTTCATACCGTGGAAGCTAACTGCGGGGCTAGCCACCTCGTAGCCGCCGGTGTAGCGCTTAGCGATGGCCATGGCCGCTTCGTTGGAGTCGCTTCCCGATGTTAGGAACATGCTTCGGTTCATCCCCGGCGGCGAGATCTCGGCCATGCGGCTGGCCAGGATAATCTCCCGGTCGTTGAACATGCTCATGTGGCTGTGGATCAGAGTGTCGGCGCTTTCCTGAAGGGCTTGGACGATGCGTGGGTGGTTATGCCCCAATGCGGCGCACATCTGGCCCGAGTTAAAATCCAAGTACTCTTTGCCGTTGACGTCCCGGACCACGGAGCCCCGGCCCC
>CATMOE010000030.1:0-42240 GCA_950072105.1 uncultured Dehalococcoidia bacterium | reverse complement strand
TTCGGGCCGGCAACCGGCCATCACCGCGTTGATGGCTACTTTTTCAGCGGTTATAACTCTGCCCCGGGTCGGCACCACGCCGACGACATCGCTGGGCGACCGTCCCGAGGCCGACAAGAACTGCCGGACCCGCTCTTCAGTGGCCGGGACAACCGGCAAGCCATCGGTCCAGCCCTTTTCGTAGTAGAACTCAATGACGTTGCCCGGGTCATCTACGTGAACTCGCTCCGATACAAGTTGCTCTTGTTGCATAACCAGCCTTTAAGTTAATAGCTAAGTTCGAGGGGGCGTCTCACTCAAACAGGATTGTTTCTGCCAATACCGGGCAAGATGATATGCGCACAGTCCCCTACGAAACGAGAGCTCTAAGAAGAATCCTAGGTGCCTAAGAGAATCTCAATCACCTGAGGCAAGGCAACTCTGGCCCGCTCTTTTATCTCGCCGGGAGTCAGGCTTCCCAGAGGGTAGGGAAGGACGGCGAAGTGAAAATCGGGGATCCCCAAGATGCGCGACATCGACCGGGCGGTGGGGATAAAGGGATCGGTGCACAGAACCGCAGTTGGGATTCCCAGTTTCTCGAAGGTGATACCGTCGTGCAAACTGCACGATGAGCAGGACCCTCAATCCCCGTTGGACTTGACCAACACATCGCAGCTCGCCGCCAACTCTTTGACGATGGCCTCCGGGCAAGGGGTGGACGCATTTGGCTTGGACCCTTTGATCACTTTGGCGAACTGATAACGTTCCGACAGAAGTTCACCAACCTCGTCCGGGAGATTCGCTGCGTTCAGTTTGCTGTTGTTTAGAAGACCCAACACTTTGCCATTCAGATCTGACGGCCTGGCCGCCAACCTGGCGTCTACCGCAAGGGGCGGAGACGTGGGGTCGAGAATCACCATTCCGGGGTTGGCAGTTTGAGATACCACAAAAGCCTCTTTTATTGCCAATCCCATCGGTTATTCTAGGAAAACTGGTCACTCAGGGAGAATTGCCGTCATGATAGATTGTCGCGTCTAGCCCCGTCAACCGGCGTTTCCCGTCCGCCATGGCAGCGCCAGACCAAACCTTTCGCCGCTCACTGAACCGAACCGGTGCTAGAATATCGACGATTATTAAATTAGGAGACCACAACCATGCCTAATCGAAAAGTGTTGCTTACAGGCGCTTCCGGCTACATCGCCTCTCAGATCCTCCCGTCTTTCCAGGACCAATATGACATGGCCTTGGTCGACGTGAACGACTCTGACCGGCAAGGATTTAAAGTGCCCGGCGTCGAGATTACCGACTTGGGCGACCCTGACCTTTCAAAGTATTCCCATCACTTTAAAGACGTGGACACCGTGGTGCACCTGGGGTACAAGCGCCGCCAAGAGTCGCTTTTGGACGATTATTACGACGAGCAGTTCAACGTCGGCATGGCCTTCAATGTATACCGTTCGGCTTACGAATCCGGCGCCAGGCGGGTCGTAATTGCCAGTTCCAACCACGCCGCCGATTGGTATGAGCACGCGTTGATCCACAACCACGACCTGGAAATGCTGGACCCCTACCGGTTACCGTTGTCGGACAACTTTTACGGTTGGGCCAAGGCTACTTATGAGCACCTGGGCTTCCTCTTTGCCTCCGGAACGTTCGGACGCAAGCTGGAAGTGGTCCTAGTGCGCATCGGAGCTCCGCGGGAGATTAGATTGGAGGATTTCCCAGGCGACCCGGGACGTTACAAGCGGGACTTGGGAGCATATATCAGCCCCCGGGACCTAACACAACTCTTTACCAGGGCCATCGAAACCCCGAACATCGATAACGAACACGGTATACCGTGGCTGATCGTCTATGGAATCAGCGATAACACCCGCAGCTTCTGGTCGCTTACCAGCGCTCGCCAGGTTTTGGGGTATCGTCCGGAAGACGACTCCGAGATTAAATACGCTAATGACATCCAGAGTTTTCTCACCGGGGAAGGGGCTCGCGGCGGGGTAGGAAGGGTAGGACCTTAGGGGCAGATGGCCTTTGCCGAGTCAGCCGGAATCCGCGGCTATTTCGCTTATTCCTATTTCGCTTATTCCTCTGAAATCTTGACCAGCAGCTTGCCGAAGTTCTCGCCGCGCATGAGTCCTATGAAGGCTCCGGGGGCGTTCTCTAGCCCTTCGACCACGTCTTCCCGGTACTTGATGCGTCCTTCCTTGATCCACCCGGCGATCCGCTGACGGCCCTCTTCATGCTGATTCCTGAATTGACCGACGAGGAACCCTTGCGCGCGGGCCTGCTTGCCCACCAGTAGGCCCATCTTCCTCGGTCCGGGCTCCGGCTCGTCCTGGTTGTATTGAGAGATCGAGCCGCAGATGGATATGCGGGCGCCCACGTTCAGATGGTCGAACACCGCGTCGGTGATGACACCGCCCACGTTATCGAAATAAACGTCCACACCCAGTGGGCAGACCTTGGTCAACGCGGCGTCGACGTTCTCGGTCTTGTAGTTGATTCCAGCGTCAAAGCCCAGGCCGCTTTTGAGGTATTCCACCTTTTCCGCTGTCCCGGCGATACCAACGGTACGGCAACCCATTATCTTGGATATCTGTCCCACGACCTGGCCCACCGCGCCCGACGCGGCAGAAACGACTACCGTGTCGCCCGGCCTCGGCTGACCGATCTCTAAGAAGCCGAAGTAGGCCGTCATTCCCGGCATGCCAAGGATACCGAGCGCCGTGGAGAGGGGTCCGAGACCTGCGTCCACGCGTCGGAGATTATTGCCGTCGGACACGGCAAATTCCTGCCAACCTAACGGTCCCTCGACCACCTCGCCCACGGTGAACGCAGGGGTCCGGGACTGGACGATCTTCCCCACCACACCCCCAACGATCACTTGGCCCAGCTCCATAGGCGTCGCATAAGGATGGCTGGCCCGCATCCGTCCCCTTTGATAAGGGTCCAGAGATAACCAAATAACTTTGACCAGTACCTCCCCCTCGCGGGGTTCGGAGACTGGGGATTCAACCAGGTCAAAATCCGATTCTTTAGGATAGTTGGCCGGTCTGGCCGAGAGTTGAATCTGGCGGTTTACTGTGTTTGTCATGTCTTCCCGCTTCTGGCGATTATCACGATAGTGCCGTCTGAAACTAGCCCGGCCGGTGAGGCCATACCATCACCACGGCCCGGAGGACGGCTCCTCGTTGACCTCATTGACTAGGTCCATCAGATGGCCTAGAACCTCGATGCGCTCCGTCAAGTTCGGGGCTTCTAACCCAGTGCGGCCCATGGCGCGATAACGTAAGGATGCGGTCAGCGTGGTTACCCCGGCATCCCGATACGCCCGGATACGGTCCTTCACCATTTCGTCGGTGCCAATCAGATTGGACTTGAGGACCATCTCCGGAGGCACCAGTTTGCGGGCCTCGTCACGACGACCATCGATCCAAAGATCCTGGATCTTCTTCGCCTCGTCGGCATAACCGGCGCGGCTGTAGGCGGAGTTGTAAAAATTGAACTCCCTGGAGCCCATGGCGCCCAAACTGAACGCCAATCCTGGCTTCAGCGCCCCCACCGCCTCGTCGACGTCGTCGGTGAAAAGCACCGTGCCCCCGGCTTGGAGGTCAAGTTCTCCCATGGACCTGCCGGCCTTCCGAACGCCTTCCTGGATGTGGTCGAAGAAGACAGCGGCATGCTCGGGCATGAAGGACGTGCCTTTCCAGCCATCGGCCAGTTCCCCGGTTAGACGCAGATTCCGTGGGCCTAGGGAGGCGATGTAGATCGGGATGTTCGGCATCTGAGGCGCCTCGGCTCGGATCGACTTGCCTTGGCCTTCCCGAACCGGCAGCCGGTAGGTTCGTCCCTGGTAGGCTACCCGGTCGCCGTTGAATAGTTGCCTCATAATCTCGATGGTTTCCCGCGTCCGCTGTATCGGGTTGTCGAAGATAACGCCGTGAAACCCTTCAATGACCTGGGGACCGCTGGTCCCGATGCCCAAGAGGAACCGGCCATCGGACATGGAGTAGAGGGACATGGCGGTCATGGCCATGTTGGTGGGGGTGCGGGTCCCGATCTGGAGAACCCCGGTTCCCAGTTTTATACGGGAGGTCTTGGCCGCCAGGTAAGCCAGCGGAGTCGCGCCGTCGAATCCCCAACCTTCGGGAGACCAGATACTATCGACGCCGATCCGCTCCGCTTCCACGGCGAAAGTGGTGAGGTCCTGCCAATCGGCCACCGAATAGCCGTGAATGAATCCTGTGGAAACTTGCATCCAGATCCTCCGTTCAGCCCGCCGCAACACCTTCGGTCAATATAACGCCTCGCTCCAGCAGCCTGTCGAACTCCTGACCCATGCCAACTTCCTCTAATATCTCGCGGCCTTGGGCGCCGGGTTTGGGAGCGGGCCGGCCTGGCGCCACCGGTGTCCTCGACAGCCGGGGCGAGGGGCCGACGCCGGTTACCAACCCGATCTCGTCGTGTTCCCTGGTAAGGCTGAGACCATGGTCGATAACCCAAGGATCGTCCAGCAGCTCACTCAATGCGCTAACAACCCGGTGAGCGCCGACACCGGCATCGTTCAGCCGTTGGACCCAAGATTGGACGGTGCCAGCCTTGAAGCGTTCCTCCAGCGACTCGGTCAGCGCCTCTCCATGGAGAGCATCTATACTAGAAAGTCCGTCGACCGTGGCCAGGCGCGGCAGATCGCTCTCTTGAGCGCCGACGAAGAGCCAGCCGTCCTTGGCTTGATAGGCCCGGTGCAGCGGTCGGCCGCCCATCGAATCCATACCCCGGGGCTCGTCCCAAGATTTACCGTCGTAAAGTTGCATATAAGGTGATTGGTGGATCATGGCCGTGTAGGCCAGAGCCGAATCTACGTGCTGTCCTTGGCCAGTGCGCTCCCGGTGCAACAGAGCCAAGGCCACGCCGTATGCTCCCATGTACCCGGTACCGTAGTCGTTGATCGCATTGGGCTGGGTTGTGGGAGTACCATCGCCCCCCAAACGGCGGTCCATGCCGGTAGCGGCCTGGGCGAACTGTTCGTGACCCGGCCGGCCGGCCCAGGGACCCAGATGACCATAGGCATTGAGCGACACGTAGATGATATCCGGTTTTCGCTTGCGCAATTCTTCATAGCCCAGACCCAGGGCCTCAATCCTGCCCGCGCGGTAATTCTGGGCTACAACGTCGGTGTCTTCCAGCAAATGCCAGAATACGTCCAGACCCTCCTGGGTTTTCAGATCCAACAATATGCTGCGTTTCCCCCGGTTGACCTCATTGTGAGAAGAGACGGTGCTGCCACGGCTTGGGTTATCGATCTTGATAACGTCGGCGCCGTACTCGGCCAGCGTTCGGCCGCAGGTAGGCCCGGCGAGAATGATGCACAAGTCGAGCACTTTGACCCCTTCCAGAACGGAACGCATGGTTTTGTCAGCGGCCTGCGCCGGAGGAGCCTGTTGCCGAGACGCCACCTCTAAAAGAATCTCTTCCCGATCTTGGTCCGGCGCCGGCGCCGGGCGGCGCACTTCTCCAGGAGTAAGCGACAATCGGGCGTTTATGCCCGGCTGCAGCATCTTCCCGTAGGTAGGGTCCTGGACCTCTATCACCATTTTGGATTCCAAGGCGTGGGGATGGGAGAACCACTCTTCACTAGTGCGGCACATGGCGCACTCACTGCCTGCTCCGGCAACCAAGTCTTCCCACTCTTGGGCAGTGCGAGTTTTAAACAGCTCTTTCATCCGGCGCTCCAGTTCGTCAGCCAACTCAACCTCGCGGCCGAGCCGGTCGACGTCGGTCAAACCTTCGGCATGCCAGGAGGTAATGCCGGCAGCCTCGACGAACTGGTGAAGGTTCTGGTTACCAGAGCCTCCGAATCGCACCCAACGCCCATCCTTGCATTGGAAATGGCCGCCCCAGATCCGGCGCAAGTCCACACCGGTATCCTTTTCACTGTGAACTCTCATGCCGGCCCGGCCGATGGATGCAAAGGTAGCGTCGAACAAAGGTTCCTCTATGCGCTGTCCAACACCGTCCCGTTCCCGGGAGATTAGCGCCATTATCGTGGCCACCACGCCTTGGAAGGCCCCGTAATTGGAGGAGATCGGGATGGCGGTGTACACGGGATCTTGCGTTCCACTTTCCGACGGACGGGGCCGGTATGTAGCCGTAGCCGCGCCCAAGATTCCTTCCCAAGCAGGGGTGGCGGCGCGGGGGTCGTCGGAGGCGAATCCAGGCAGCGACAGGTAGACCAGGCGGGGGTTGGCCAGGGTCATGGCCTCCGCTCCCAAACCGAGCTTGTCCATGACTCCGGGGCGGAAGTTCTCCACCACAACGTCGGCTCCTTGGATCAATCCTTTGGCCGTGGACAAGTCTCCGGCCTCCTTCAGGTCCAGCACGATGCTGCGCTTGCCCCGATTCCAGGTGGCGTTCGCCGGGGTTTTCCAGCGCGGCCCGCCGGGAGGGTCGACCTTAATCACATCGGCCCCCTGGTCCGCCATCAGCATTCCCACCAAGGGCCCAGCGATGTACTGCCCAAAGTCGATCACCTTAAATCCATCAAGCGCACCAGCCATGTCAGCCCCCTATGTTCTTATCTGCGATTAGATTTTCGGACCAATAATCTAGAAGAAGCCGGTTTCGGCTGGATGATTGTAACATTCGGTTGTGTGCGGAGCGACGGGGCGGACGCTTGAACAAAAATGGCAGAGGGTTGGCACACAACCCCCTACCCCCGCTTCGCGATCACTTCCCGGCTGAAATCTTGGATGAAGTCGCGGGCGCCCTGGGCGTTGGGGACCGAGACTACGACGTTGTCGATTCCGGCGGCTTCCATCACCTCAAGCTGCCCGATAATCTCCGGTCCGCTGCCGGTCAACGTTCTTGCCAGGGCGCTTTCCGTGGCGAATCTCTCCTCCCCAGGTTTTAAGAAAACCATGTGCCCCCGGTGCACGTCGAGATACAGTCGGTCAGAGGGTGTCCCGCTGGTCTCCGCATATTCCTGGATATAGGTGTTGTAGGCAGCGGCCAAGTCGGCGTCAGGCTGCGCCCCAAGGTCCGCTCCCGGGCCGTAAACCGCTTCCCATTGGGCGTGCATCCCTACCAATATGCTGGGACCCAACTGAGCCACGACCCGGTCAGACGTCAACGACTCTCCTTCGCGTAGGACGCAACCGGAAGTCAACGCCACCGTGTATGGTTTCACCGGACCGCGGCCTGCCTGCTCCGCCGCGTTGGCAATCTTGGCAAAGTTGGGCTCCAGGCTTCTCCTAGACCGAAAGGTCGTCACCCAACCATCGGCGAGTTCACCCACCGCCTGTAGCGCCCTGGGTCCGTTGGCCGCGAGATAGACAGGGATCGGGTCTTTGATATTTATGAAACTTTCGTGATCAGGGTGAACTAGACGTATCCAGCGCTCTCGCTCTCCCTCTCGGAACAGCACGTCTTCGCCGCTTAGTAGACCCTGCACTTGCCGGGTGTACTCCTTCAACCGGTTTACCGAAATGGCGGGCAAACCCATGGTATTTCGCCCGGTATAACCGGTTCCAATAGCCAAGATCACCCGGCCCGGCGCCAGTTTATTGATGGTCGCGATGGCTGACGCGGTCACCGGAGCGATGCGGTTGCTGGGGATCGCCACCAGGGTGCCCAGCCGTATCCGGCTGGTGTTCTGGGCGGCCAGGGCCATCGTCGCGTACACGTCGCTGTATATCAACTGAGAGTCGTAGAACCAGGCGTGGGAAAAGCCTGCTTCCTCAGCCGCTTTGACCTCCCGCCAGGCGTCGATATATGACGGAATCGCTATTCCATAGTCCATCGCTCTTCTCCGGAGACAAATTCTATTTCTTTCAAATCGCCCGTACGGTGGACCGGGTTTTCGGGAGGTTCGCGAGTGGGGCCGGTTAGCCTTGGAGGGTAACGAATCTAGGGGACCCTACCCAGGGTAGTTCCGATGCTAATCTTCTGACTTGGGCCGGAGTGTAGACGGGCGCCATGCACATGCCGGACATGCAGACGTATAAGGCTGGCGGGCCGTCGACGGGGAATCCCAGGTCCTCTACGCGGTCTATGTCATCTTGGGGATCAAGCGCTTGGACGATCTTATGGGGCGCGTAAACCCTCAGGGCCGACCTCAGCAGGCGTCGAGTCCTACGGTCGGACGACGACCCTACCAAGACGAAGTGCACCGGCCCGCGCTGTAACATATCCCATGCCTTGGCCCAAACCGGCGCCGCCGGCAGGTACAGCTTTTCCTCGTCCTCTTCCATGCGCCGCAGCCCCGGCGGTCCTAGATAACTGCTGCCCGGAGCGACACCCCGAAACAGGCTAAGCGTATCCCGAGCCCGTTGCTCCAACGCATGTTGGCCGGTCAGGCAGCATAATCGGATAAGCGCCACCCCCATCAAAGAGTTTTCCAATACGGGTTTCACCGGCCGCATCATCGGCTCTGGGTTGGCAGAGATATCACAGACGTCGTGGTATCCACCGTCAGACGCGCCGAATAACCTTTGGATGCTCTCGACGACTTGGATCGCCGTTTGCAGCGCCTCAGCGTCCCCCGTGGCTTGATAAAGATCTAGAAATCCTCCCAGGGCGTGAACCTGATCCGAAAGGTAGCGAGACCGCTGGGTAGGTGGTTCCACATCTCGTTCTATAGGCCCGTCCATGGAATGGCGGAAACCACCTTCCTCAGTCCACCCTTCCCGCCACAGCCTATCCAGTACATCCCGGGCGAGCTGGAGATAAGATTCCTCTCCCACGGCGCCGTATGCTTTTAGCAACGACGAGGCGGCCATGGCGTTCCAGCCGGAGTAAAAAGTTCGGTCGATTCGAGGCTTCTCCGCATGCTCTCGCTGACTCCACGAGAGGGCGTAGTAGGCTTCTCCGGCGTCTTGGCTGGCGTAAAACAGCCCGCTTGAATGGTCGCAAAGGGATTCCAGCATGTACCGGAGGGCGCCCAGACCGGACTGCCGGTAGGCCGTGCGTCCGGTAACCTGATACGCCTTGAAATAGGTTTCGGCAAGGCTGGCGTTGGTGCACAGCATCTTTTCGTAGTGGGGTACCTTCCAGTCTTTGGAAACCGAGTAGCGGAAGAAGCCTTGGTCGTTCTGGTCATATAGCCCGGCGCGGACCCCGTCGAGAGTGGTGGTCGCCATCGTCAAAAGACGTTTCTCCCGCGTGTGGCCGTAACGCTCCAGAAGCAGCTCCACCCCATCCCAAGGAGGCTGCTTGGGTTCAGATCCAAATCCTCCGAAGTTGGAATCGTACAACTCCTCCAGGCGTTGCAGCACCGAAGTTACCTCGGCGCCTGGCTCACCCGCCGAAGCCGCTATAGATGGTGGCGCCGATTCAATGAGATCAGGATGTCCGGAGCTTGCCTGCTCTAGAAATCGGACCATCTCTTCCGGAGGGGTGTAGATCCGGCCGGCGATCAGATCGCCACGATGATCCAGAACAGCGACCGACGGGAAGCCGCCCTGGTTGTAGCGGTGAGAGATCTCAGGCCGTTGGTCCACGTCGACCCGCACCGGAATGAATCGGGAATCGATCAGATCGATCACCTGGGGATCGCTGTAAGATGTCTCGTCCATCACGTGGCACCAATGACACCAGGTAGCGGTCAGGGCGAGAAGAATGGGCTTGTCTTCCGACTCGGACCGCCGGAAAGCCGCGTCTCCCCACTCGGTCCAATGTATGGCGTTTATTGAATCTTCTGCTGACAAGTCGAATCAGGCCTGGGGCCTCTCCATGAATACCGTGATTCCCATATCGATGTACTTTTGCCGCTGGTCCGGGGTGCTGTTACGGAAGCTGATTCGGACGGTGGTGCCCTCCAACTGTTTTAGCACATGCCGTAGGCAGTCATCCACCGTTTGAAATGGATGCTGAGGATGGGCTTCAATGTCGAAACTCAGATCGGCCGGTCCCCAGGTCAGGCAATCAACCCCGGGTTTAGCCAGCCGCCGGGCGTTGGTCACCGCGGCTAGGGTCTCCATCTGAAGGCATAGCACCCCGTGCTCGTTCCACCACTTGGCGTATTCCAGCCTGTCGTCCCGCCCGGCGATACCGTGCCGGGCGGCGCCGCCCCAACTCCGGTGTCCCACCTGGGGATAATAAAAGGCGTCCAGGGACTCATCCACGATCTCTTCATCTTCAACCAATGGGACCTCGATGGCAGCGGGTCCCAGGTCTAAGACGTTGCCGATGAGGTAAGCATTGTGGGTGTTCTTGATGCGGAACTGAACCGGCATACCCAGGTCCTGGGCCGTGGCACAGAAGGCAACCAGCTTCTCTTCGTTGTATGGACTGTGTTGGCTATCGATGGTCAAGAAGCTGTAGGTGTCTTTACTTAGGATAGCTTCCAGACCAGACTTATCTGAATCCAGGGGCGCCGACACGCCCACCACCACTTCTCCAGCGTGGATCCGTTGCTTTAAAGAATCGTTATCCGGCAAACTGGGCCTCCTTGTTCTTGGCTTGATTCCGTATCTCCCAGACCGAACCGATTCCACTGGGTATGGCGCTCTCTGGGATACGCCAAACTATAAAACGGCATGGGGATCGGGTCAACGTTCAGGCTGAGTCGCAACCGTAGGTTGGGCTCATGCGCTCTTCGAGGCTTGCAGGAACGCCGCCACCCCGTCCAGAAATAGCCGCGCGGCCCCGGCGGCGACGATCACATCAGAGGTCATCTGCCTTCCGGCGGCGTGGACCCGGGCCGCAACTTCGGCCTCGAATTCTTTAACTCGCGGGTGTCCGGGCTGGCCCTGCAGCCCCATGGATTGGGCGATGTCCTGGGCACCCGAGCTAAAAAGGTCTATCCTGTCCACCGCTAAAATATCGTCCAAGTGATCCAACACCTCGATGTCTTCCAGTTGCGCCATCACCAGGATATTCGAGTTGGTGTGCTCCATGTACTCGGGTCCGGATGGGAAGTCGCCGTGGTAAGCGCCCCGGCCAGAACCGAAGCTGCGCTTGCCTTGCGGAACGTAACGGCAGGCGTCGGCCAGTTGCTGGGCGCGCTCTCCGGTGGTGATATGAGGTCCGGTGATGCCCATGATGCCACGGTCCAAGAACCTAAGTATCGTGGATGAATCGATGTTCGGCACCCGGGCCATCGGAGTGAGACCCGCCATGTCGGCGACCCGGCATAGATCGTCGATACTTTCCGGAGTGAAAGGACCGTGTTCAGAATCGAAGGAGACATGGTCCAGACCAGCCATTCCTATCAGTTCCACAACAGCGGTTGATGGGAACGTAAGGCTGCACCCGTAGGCCTTCTCTCCGGCTTTCATCTTGGCTATAACGTTGTTTACTCGCATAGGTCCTCCATTGGTTTTGGCATCAAAGCTCTCGGCTATCTTTACCTGCCGGTGTTTGCTTGATATCCGTCGGGGCCGGATGCTAACGATCTGTTAAGTAGACTGCTTTAAGGCCGCTTGGGCGGCGGCCAGGCGGGCCACCGGCACCCGGAAAGGGGAACAGCTTACGTAGTTCAGGCCGGCTTGGTGACAGAATTCGATGCTTGCCGGGTCTCCGCCGTGCTCGCCGCAGATGGCCATCTCCATCTCCGGGTTGGTTTTGCGGCCGCTCTTTACCGCCATGGCTAGCAGCGCGCCGACCCCATCCGGGTCGATAGTTATAAATGGATCGGCCGGCAAGATTCCTTCTTCTACGTAGAAACGAAGGAACTTTCCCTCGGCGTCATCCCGGCTGAAGCCAAAAGCCATCTGGGTCAGGTCGTTGGTGCCGAAGCTGAAAAAGTCCGATTCCTTGGCGATTTCCCCGGCGACCAGAGCGCCTCTCGGCGTCTCGATCATGGTCCCAAACTTATAGGGAACGGAACCATTCATTTCCTGCTGCAGCCGTTCGGCCACGCCGGTTAAGGCCTCCCGCAACCGGCGCATCTCTTCCACACTGCTGGTCAGAGGAACCATAATCTCCGGGTGAACTTGCACACCGTTTTTGATGAGCTCTCCGCTGGCGGTGATTATCGCTTCCACCTGCATCTCGTAGATGGCCGGATAGGTCAGACCCAACCGGCAACCCCGGTGCCCCAACATCGGGTTGGCTTCTCGCAGCGACTCAACCAATTGCAAAAATTCTTCCTTTTCTCGTATCTCGGCAATGGGCGCTCTATTTGCGCGAAGTTCGGCCAGCTCGGCCAGCAGCGCTTCATGTTGCGGCAAGAACTCGTGTAATGGGGCGTCCAACAACCGGATGATCACGGGGCGGCCGGCCATAACTCGAAGTATCTGGGTAAAGTCGTCGGTTTGAAGTTGGCGCACTTCGGCCAGGGCCTGGAAAAATTCCTCTACGTCGCCGGGCATTTCGGTTGTATTCAACTGGCCAGGCTCAACGTCCAGATGAGTCCGGCGCCACTGCTCGGCGGATCCGGCGTTCAGGAGCATCCGGCGCACGGCAGGCAGGCGGATCGGGTCCAAGAACATGTGCTCGGTGCGGCAAAGCCCGATGCCCTCGGCCCCCAAGGCGATGGCTTGCCCAGCATCCTTGGGGGTGTCGGCATTGGCCCAGACCCCTAGCCGCCGTGTTTGATCGGCCCACGCTAGGAGGTCGTTAGCTTCGGCTAGTCTGTCCAGGGTGGGACGCACCGTCTCCAGATAACCGAGGTAAACGTTGCCGCTGGCGCCATCCATACTGATCTCCGCGCCTTCCTTGATGGTCTGATCTCCGGCCACCATAAGCTGGCGCTCCGGGTCCACCTGCAACGCCTCGCAGCCGACGATACAGGGCTTGCCCATGCCTCGCGTCACCACTGCCGCGTGGCTGGTAGCGCCGCCCCGGCTGGTCACGATGCCAACGGCGGCGGCGATCCCATGGATATCGTCAGGCTTGGTTTCCGGACGCACCAGTATGACCGCCTGGCCTGCCTCGGCAGCCTCGACAGCCCGCGTCGCGTCGAAGTACAACTTCCCGGTGGCCGCGCCCGGTGAGGCGCCAGAACCCCGGGCGATCAGCGCGGACCGGATCCGGTCCGATTCAACGTCCGCTTTGAACTGGGGCACCATCAGTTGTCCAACGTCTTCCGGGTTCACCTGAAGCAGCGCCTCCTCGCGGGTGATGGCGCCCTCCGCCACCAGGTCCACCGCGATCTTCACCGCCGCTGGGGGAGTGCGCTTGGCGTTGCGAGTTTGGAGGATGAACAACCGGCCATTCTCGATGGTGAATTCAATGTCCTGAGCGTCCCGGTAATGGGTCTCCAACCGCGCGGCTAGTTCCATCAACTGGCCGGAAGCTTCCGGCATAATCTCCGCCAAGGCGGAGATGGGTTGGGGAGTGCGCACACCGGCTACAACGTCCTCGCCCTGGGCATTAGGCAGGAACTCTCCGTAGATCTTGCGCTCTCCCGTTGCCGGATTTCGTGTGAAGAGCACGCCGGTTCCGCTGGTGGGGCCGAGGTTGCCGAAAACCATGGCCATAATGGTCACCGCAGTGCCCATGTTGTGGTCGATGCCGTTGTGATTGCGGTAAAAAATAGCCCTTGGGTTGGTCCAACTGCGAAAGACCGCCTCGGTGGCATGCAACAATTGGTCCCAGGGGTCGGTTGGAACATCGGTTCCGGTGGCCTGGCGGATCGCGCTTCTGAAGTCCGTAATCACGTCGTTGAGCGATTCGGGAGTAAGTTCGTGGTCCTGGGCTACTCCAGCGCTTTCCTTATGGTGGGAGAGGATCTTCTCGAATACACCCGGCTCCACTTCCATGACCACGTCGGCATATATCTGGAGAAACCGGCGATGCGCGTCCAAGGCCGTTCGTAGGTCTCCCATCTCCAAGGCTAGGCCCTGGACGATGGAGTCGTTGATGCCCAGATTGAGGATCGTATCCATCATTCCCGGCATGGAAACCCGGGCGCCAGAACGGACAGACACCAAGAGGGGGCGTTCCACGGAGCCGAATCTGCGGCCCATCGCCTCTTCCACCTGACCTACGCTGGCGCGGATAATTCCTTCAAGCCCATCAGGCAACGTGTTGCCCAGGTCAAAATATTCCAGGCAGGTTTCGGTTGAGATCACAAAGCCAGGGGGGACCGGGAACCCCAGCCGGAACATTTCGCACAGGTTGCTGCCTTTGCCGCCCAAAAGAGCGGTCATGGAAGCGTCCCCTTCGCTAAATTGGTACACCGATTTCTTGAGCCCCGGTCTTCCAGTGACCATCTCCTACCTCCTCCCTGGGCGTACCCTGCGGTTCTGGGTGGAACGACGTCGCGGCCAATAGTTAGTTCAGGGCGACCGAGAGCGATTATAGCCCATTCCCATGGCTCGTAAACTACCGGCTATACTGGGATATGGAAAGCCTGGAATAATGATTTAGCAATCGTGCCAACTGAACAAGTGGAGTACGCCAAATGAGAGTCGGAGTCATATCTGACACACATAACCCCAGTGTTGGGGCGGAACCGCCGGCGGAAGTGGTGGCCGCGTTTCAGGGCGTGGACGTGATTATCCACGCGGGGGATATTTACGTTCCCTCATGCCTCGACTGGTTAGAGGAGATCGCGCCGGTGTACGCCGTTGAACTGGGCGCCAACGCTCAATTCAAAGAAGATGCTCGTGTGGTGGACAGAAAGAGGGTCCTACATCTGGAAGGTCACACCATCGGCTTGACCCATGATCTGTTGGTGCCGGGTATGGCTCAAGAAATAACCGAGCTTAGCCCCTTAGCCAAGCATTTCCCGCCTGACAGCGCCCTGTCCACGGCGCTTGAGACGGTGTTTGACGCGGCGGTAGACATTGTTATATTCGGCCACACCCACTACGCCGTCGTTGAGGAATACCAAGGAATCTTGATGGTGAATCCCGGAAGTCCCAGCCTGCCGAAACAACTGCGGCGCCTGGGCCAAGTAGCTATCTTGGAGCTGGAACCAGACCGGAAGAGCGCTGAGATTCTGGACCTTTCCACGTTCAGCTAGTCACCGATCGGTCATCCTGGCCCTTCGCCGGGATCCAGCTAACACTCCCCTGAATTCCCCTTCCGCAGAAGGGCCGGAATGGCAATTGCCGGGGTTTATGTCATTCCACAGCCGCAGACCAATGTCATTCCGAGAAGCGGGGCGACGAAGAATCTGGGGTGGGGCGGCCCCGCACTTCCCCAGATTCCTCCCTACGGTCGGAATGACAGGGTGTAGGTTGGGCCGGATGGCAGAGTGTAGGCTGGGCGGAATGACAGACTGTAAGCAGGACAGAATTCGGGGTATTCAACCGCCCCTGCCCATGGAAAAGCTCAATAAATAACCTCTTCCTCAACCAGCCGGGCCACTTCCCGCCCGGACAGGCCTAACAGTTCCTGATAAACGTATTCGTTGTCTTGGCCCAAGACCGGCGCTTCGGTAAAAATCGGCTCCTCCCCGCCCTCGAACCGCCAAGGGAGGCCCGGCAATTCTCTCAGTTCTCCATCCCTTGTCCGAATCTGGCTGATGTACCCCACCTCTCTTAATTGCGGCTCGTTGAATACCCGGCACATGTCCAGAGACGGCCCGGAAGGAACCCCGGCCTCTTGTAACCGCCGCGTCGCCTCATGGTCGTCGAACAAGATCGTCCACTGGGTGATGGCGGCGTCCAGTTCATCCTGATGCTCGCGCCGCCCATCAGCATCGGCAAACCTGGGATCTGGCAGTAGGTCCGGCCTTTGGATAACACCGCAAAGCGACTGCCACTCCTCGTCGTTGGTTACCGCGATGGCAACCCAGCGGTCGGCGCCAACGCAGTGATAAACGCCGTGGGGAGCATACCGGGCATCCCGGTTCCCCATGGTTTCCGGCAACCGCTGGTTCATCTGGTAGTCCAGGATCGCTCCCGGGATACCGGCGGTTAGCGCCTCGGCCATGGAGAAATCGATGTACTGCCCCTGCCCGGTCAATGCCCGATTATTCAGCGCGGCGGCGGTAACCATGGCCAACTCCATGCCCACCCAGGGGTCGGCCCACAATCCGCCGGGCACGGGTTCACTCTGGGGATTTCCCGATATGGAGTTCCAGCCGGTGTAGTGCTGCAACAGACTACCGTAAGCAACGTAGTCTTTATGCGGCCCCAAATGCCCCGTGCCAGATGAGGACACCATGATAATGTCAGGTCTGGCGGCGCTTGCGGCCTCATAGCTCAACCCGAGCCGATCTATTACTCCTACGGCGAAATTCTCGATGACGACGTCGGAAACGGCGATCAACTGCTTGACCAGTTCCAATCCCTCTGGACTGGAAATATTCAGGGCGCAGTACAGCTTGGACTGGTTGTATGCCTGAAATGCCGGCCCTCGGGTTGAGGGGTCAGGCCGGCGGGCGCTGCCCACCTTGATCACCTCGGCACCCATGGCGGCCATGAAGCGAGTCGCGGTAGGGCCAGCGATGATCCAACTGAGGTCTACGACTCTCACGCCGTCCAGAGGAAGATCACTCATTAGTCATTCCAGTTTCCCTAGGATTGATTCGTTATGCTCGCCCAGAAGCGGGGCCGGACGTGCCGCCAGCGGTAGTTCAGTGTTTGAGAATTTGTAGGGCGCTCCCGGGTATTTCAGGGCCCCGGCGGCCGGATGCTCTATCTCGACAAAGAATTCCCGATGGGCCAGTTGCTCATCATTGAACAGGTCGAGGACGGTATTGACCGGGAAGCAGGGGATCCGTTGCTCCTGCCCCCATCGGGCGATCTCATGTTTAGAATGATTGCTGCTCCACTCGCTCAGCAGTTTCCACAGCGAGGGAGAGTTCTTCTGCCGGGCGTCCCTGGTGGAATACCGGTCGTCGGCAGCCCAAGCCGGGTTGTCCATTATCCCTAGCCATCTTTCCCACTGCACATCCTCTCTGGGAGAGATGGCCACGTAGCCGTCATTACAGGGCAATATTCCGCCGATAGCGCTAACCATACCCGCGGCGGCCGCTTCTTCCACCTCTATCGCGTCTCTGGGAGGGGCAGGTCTGCCATAGGCGCAACTGGCCAAGCCGCTGATGAGTTGATTGACCATCGCCTCGAATGACGAGATGTCGATGCGGCAACCCTTGCCGGTCATCCGCTTCCGGTATAAGGCCATCAACGTAGCGGTTGCGGCGGCCATTCCGCCCACCAACTCAGCTTGATGCCCGCCCGCCCGGATCGGCGGGTTGCTATCTGGATCTTCGACCGCTCCCAGTAGCCCATGGGCGTGGCCGCTCATATGATACAAAACTAAGTCCGTCGCTTTGAAATCTTTGTATGGGCCTCGGTTGCCAAAGGGAGTGACCGATGTGAAGATGAGGCCGGGATTGATGGTTTTCAAGGTTTCATAGCCTAAACCATGGGTTTCCAACGAGCCGGGAGGAGGGTTTTCGACAACGATGTCGGCGCCGGCCGCCAGGCGTTTGAAAGCTTCAGCCCCGTCCGGCGAAGCCAGGTCCAAAGAGACCCCATACTTGTTGGAGTTCATGGCCAGGAACAGGCCGCTCCTCTCCGGATGTGGGCTATCGCCGGGGAACGGCCCCATGCGTCGAGCCTCATCCCCGTCCGGAGGTTCCACCTTGATGACTTCCGCGCCCATTTGGGCCAAGATCTTCGCGCAATATGGCGCGGAGATACCTTGACCAACATCGAGAACCCGCACTCCTGGCAATAAACCGGCTACCATATACCAACCCTTGTTTCCGGAATTACAATAAACGGCTAACGGCTGGGCCGTCAGACAGCAGGAATTGTACTTCTATCCGAATAAATGTTAAATGACAGTATAGTTGCGTGTTATGGAAAGTAGCGACAAGATCCTCGGCGATATAACCGTGCTGGACTTGAGCCAGGGAGTGGCCGGGCCTTTTTGCGCCAAACTCCTGGCCGGACTAGGCGCTGAGGTCGTCAAGGTCGAGCCACCTGGAACGGGGGACCCCTCCAGACGGTCGGAGCCGTTCCTGGGCGGCCGCCCCGGCCCGGAGAATAGCGCTCTCTTCGCTTATCTCAACACCAGCAAAAAGAGCGTATCGCTGGACTTGGAGGTACCTCGCCAAGCCCAAGTTCTAAAGCGGCTGGCTCAAGACTGCGGGATCTTGGTAGAGAGCTTTGCCCCCGGCTACCTGGACTCGCTCGGACTGGGGTACGACACTCTGTCCGAAGCCGATCCCGGCCTGATCTATGTTTCCGTTACTCCCTTCGGACAGTCGGGACCTTACCGCGATTACAAGGGGTCGGACATTGTCGCCCAGGCCATCGGCGCGTTGATGTACACCATCGGCCTTCCGGACAGAGAACCGTTGAAAGTGGGAGGCGAGGCGGCCCTCTACACCACCGGCATAAGCGCCTTCTCCGCCACCATGCTAGCCCTTCACGTCAGAGACACCCAGGGCTTCGGGCAACACGTGGACATCTCCGCGATGGACTGCATGACGGTGGCCCAGATACATTCCTCCATCCACTACCAGTTTGGACGCACCCCGGTGCGGCGGGAAACCAATCTGGTTCAGGCCAAGGACGGCTGGGTTAGCCCCGGACTGGACATCGGGGTGCAGGCGGGTACTTGGCCCAAGGTTTGCCAGTTGATGGGTGTCCCTGAATTGACCGACGACCCCAGGTTCTCCACTCCGGAGGCGCGCCGGGCCAACCAGCAAGAATTGCTGGGCGTTGTGGGCGGTTGGGCCGCCACCAAACCCAAAGAGGAGATCTACCACACGCTCCAAAGTCTTCGGACCATCACCGGCTACGTGGCCACGGTGGAAGACCTGCTGGTGTCCCGGCAATTTGCCCACCGGGAATTCTTCCGGATCGTAGAAGACTCCGCGTTAGGAGATATCGTTCATCCCGGCGCTCCATTCCGGATCGACGACACGGGCTGGCAACTGTCCCGCGCCCCCCGTTTGGGCGAGCATAACGAGGAAGTGTTGGGCGGACGCCTGGGCTTGTCGCCAGAGGAATTGACCCAGCTATTCAGTGGGGACCGGGCATAAAATGGGCGCGGAGCGGAACGATATCAAGCCAGCATTAGACGGACTGCGCGTTCTGGACCTGACCCAGGTGGCGGCAGGCCCCTACTCCACCATGATGCTTGCTTTCATGGGCGCTGAAGTGATTAAAGTGGAATCCTGCTCGCGCATGGACATCAACCGGGGCCGAGCCAGACCGGCGGCGGGCGACCCTCGGGTCTATCCCGGCGGCGACCCCGGCGAACGTCCGTGGAACCGGGCCGCCCACCACGTCCACCGGAACATCAACAAGCTGTCGGTCACCCTGGATCTGAGCGCTCCCCGGGGGAAAGAGCTATTCCTTGACCTGGCACGGATCTGCGATGTGCTGGTGGAGAACTATCGAGCATCGGTCATGGACCGGCTGGGACTGGGATACGACGCAATCTCCCAAGCTAATCCTCAGATTATCTACGTGAAGATCAGCAGCCAGGGGGACAGCGGACCTGAAAGAGATTACGGGTCGCTGGGTTCCACTCTGGAACAGACAGCAGGCCTGGCATCGGTTACCGGATACGAGGGCGGGCCGCCGCTGATGACCAACGAGACCTACCCGGACCCGGTGGTGGGAATATTGGCGTTCGGCGCTTTGATGGCCGCTCTACGGCGGCGCCGCGCCACGGGACGGGGATGTTTGGTGGACATGTCTCAAAGAGAGGTCACTTCAATGCTGTTGGGAGAGGCTTTCCTGGACTACTCAGCCAACGGCAGAGTTGCGGGAACCATGGGCAACCGGCATCGGGACATGTCTCCCCATGGAGTCTATCCTTGCTTGGGTGACGACATGTGGGTGGCGATCTCGGTTAGTGCCGAAGATGAGTGGTTGGGGCTGTGCCGGTGCATCGGTCAGCCTCGATTGGCAAACGACTCCCGGTTCCAAGACCTGGAGTCGCGCCGGCTCAACCAGGCGGAGCTGGACCAGATAATCTCTACCTGGACCCTGGAAAGGGACCATTATCAGGTCATGCACATGCTCCAGGCGCACGGTGTACCCACCGGAGCGGTACTCAAGGCCAATGAGACCCTAGCTGACCCGCACCTGGAGGCCAGGGGATTCTGGGACGTGGTGGATCACCCGGAGGCTGGCGCCTACAAGCAAACGACCACCCCTTGGGTACTATCCAAGAGCCCCAGACTACCGGCCGTCGCCGCTGCCGGGCTTGGTGAGCACAATTTCCAGGTGTTCAACGGATTGTTGGGCCTCTCGCCGGCCGAGATAGACGATCTGGTGGAAAGCGGCATAACCGGTGACACGCCGGCGGAGTAGGCTTGGACAGCGGTCATCCATCTAGATTTTGTCATTTATTATGGCAACTAGATTTTGGACACACCCTTTCTGACCGCTCTGACTTTAACCACCTGTTTCGGATAGATTTTCCCCTTTGGCTGCGTTAATCTGATATTCCTCCCAGAGCGTCGGATATTTTAGAGGAGAATCGCATGGCTGCTGATTCGTCGCCCGTTGACCTGCCTCCAGAGGAACTTGCCGCTTGGCTTAACGACCGGGTTAAAGATACCTTGATGGAACCCTTGGGGATCAGGGCCGTTGAAGTTGGGCCGCAAAGATCGGTGGCTGAGTTTGAAGTTGGCCCCAAGGTTAAGACACGGACCGGCTATGTTCACACCGGGGCCATGATTTCGCTGGCCGACACCACGGCAACCTATTTGGCCGTGGCCCACATCAAGGGTAGCTACGACGGCCTGGCACGTTTCCCCGTGGCGATCGGGCTATCTAGCCAGATCGTGAGCAACGTGCAAGAGGGAATCGTAAGGGCCGAGTCCCAAGTAGTCCATGGAGGCAAAACGCTGATCGTGGTGGAGACGCGAGTAACCAGCGGCGAGGGACGTTTATTAGCTGTGGTCAACACGACCCATTTTGTTCGAGACGGCGGGAGAGAGTAGAGATATTCCGGGGCAACAGAGTTGTGAGCGGCCAAAGGAGACTTACTGCTTTCGCAGGGCCTTCGATTTTTTAGGTGGAACACTCTCGGGTTTCAAGATGAAGTCCATATCCCGGATCGTGTCAGGTTGTGCCATCGATATAATTGCCATTAGGATTCGGCCTTGCACATGCGCACGTTTGTAATTTAGTGGGCAGGATAAACGATATATGACCGATCGAACCGCCGGTCTCCATGACTACCTGGAATCCTTGGCAAGAAATAGTTCGGAGCGCTGGACGGTGTCGGCCTGCGGGGTGACCGGCAGCAGGCAAAACATACCCGCGCTGCTGGATAAGGACGCTTACGCTCGGGCATCCAACACCGTGCCGGTGCTTCTGATCTCGGGATTATCGGGTCAAGTGGACGACGTTTCCCTGGCCTGGCACGCCCTTGAGTTATTCCAGGCTCCGGACAGCGGGTTAGCAATTCATATCGGCCTTTCCGCCATCCCAAATTGTAACCCTGATGGCCGTCGCGACCTTTCCGCTGGCTATCCTCCCACTGATAATTTTTTCAACGACACCGATGAGCCGGAGAAACGTTATCTGTGGCGGTGGATATGTTTTCAAGGGCCTAGTTTGGTATTGGAGTTGAGGTCCGGAGAATCGGTGCGGTGGCAGAGCAACGACGCCGGCGGCAGCCTGGCAGATGCCGTGGCGGGTCCGGTCGACTCCGTGGAAAACGGATCACTTTTGGCCGCCTTGGGCACGGGTTCGCCGGACGGTCTGGGGCCGATACCCGGCTTGAGGCTGACGACGCCAATGGACGATCTGGGTGATGAGCTTCGACGGTTGTGGAAAGCGCTCTCGGACCAACCGGACCTGGGGGGAGCTTCACCAGCCCGCCAGGCGCTAGAAGCACGAGCCGCGCGCTCCTATCTGGAGGTGGCCCGGACTCTGGCCAAGGTCTATGGATATCAGTTGGACCCAGTCAATTACACCCAAGGCGTCGGAATCAGCGGGCGGCTCCGGTTGCACCAGTTGAGCGATAGCGGGGAATCGCCGGCACCTGGAATCGTCCGGTTGGTGGAGCCTTATGTTTCCGGCTCCGTGGCGATGTTCGGTGAACGGGCCAGCGGAGCGAACCTAGCAGGGTTGATCTGGGGCCGGGAATTATCGGAAGCCACCGGTGACCGGCGCTACTCCGATCTGATCGTCGATGTGGCCAACCGCTATCGTCCGGGCGTTGATGGCGGCGCGCCACCGCCTTGCGACCCCGACTTCCGCACCGAGGATATGTTTATGGCCGGCGCGATGCTGGGCCGGGCCTTCGAGATCACCGGCGAGGATCGGTATCTGGACCTGCTGGTCAGATTTATTATCGACGGCGGCATCCAGCAAGAAAACGGACTATTCTGGCATTGCCGACCGGCGCATTTCTATTGGGGCCGGGGTAACGGTTTCGCGGCCATGGGGTTGACCGAGACCTTGACCTTTCTGCCCGAGAACTATCCAGGCCGTGACGCTGTCGTGGCGATGTACCGGAGATTGCTGGACGGTCTGGTCAAGATCCAAAACCCGTCGGGAATGCTGACGGAGGTGTTGGACATCCCCGGCTCGTACCAAGAGCTGACCGCAACCTGCATGTTGGGTTACTCCTTGGCCAGAGGACTGCGCCGGGGCTGGTTAGGGCCTTCCTATCAGGCGCCGCTGGATCTGGCGTGGCGAGGGGTTTCCCAGCGTATCGACGGCGAAGGAAACGTGGTGGACGGTTGCGCCAGCACCGGGGTCCAGGCATCGACGGACGAATACCTGGACCGGCCGGCCGTTTTCGGCTTCGACGATCGCACCGGCGGCATGGCCTTGTGGTTCGCCATCGAGATGCAACGGCATCAAGGCTGAAGTGGATCCCGGGTCAGCTCATCCAGTCGGCCACCCGCTCGGCAATCATTATGGTGGTCGCGTTCGTGTTGGCCCGTATGCAGTCTGGCAATACCGAAACGTCCACCACCCGTAACCCCTCCAATCCCCGAACGTGGCAATACTGGTCCAAAACCGCCATAGGGTCGGAATCGGGCCCCATCTTGCAGGTGCCGGAGATATGCTGGGTGGTGGTCACGTTGCGCAACAGCCACTGGTCCAGAGTATCGTCGGAAACCAGATCATCAGCCGTAGGGGTGATGCACTCTTCGATTATGTCCTTGTAGACGTCGTGCTCCAAGAACTCTAAACACAGCCGAACCCCTTCACGCAGCCTTTCCCGGTCCCAGGGCTCTTGCAAGTAGTTGTAATCGAGAAATGGCTGCACGTGAGGGTCGGTGGATGCCAGCTTCACTTCGCCAGCTCCCACCGCGAGTTCGAGAACGCAGGTAAACCGGATACCTTCTCCATCGGCGGGGTCACCTCCCATCGGAGAGGAGAAAGAGGAAGCCAAAATCTGCATGTCATTGCGGTCGCTGGAGCCTTTGGCGGTATAGCGCAAGGCTAGCTGGGTGCGCGGCGCTTCAGGGTCCAGTGGAAAATCCTTATTGACCCGCACCGGCACCCTTACATTGGGGTGATCTCTCAAGTTCTGACCAACACCTGGCGAGTCAAGCAAAACCGGAATGCCCATCTCTCGCAGGTGTTCCGCCGGCCCAACCCCGGACAGCATCAGCACCTGTGGTGAGCCGACACCCCCGGCGCTGAGGATGATTTCCTCGCCCTCTACGATAAAGGTTTCGTCTCCGCTCTCCACCTCCACGCCGGTGGCGCGGTTGCCTTGGAATATGATCCTCCGCACCGTAACACCCGACCGAACGGTCAGATTCAGCCGGTTGCGCACCGGATTCAGATAGGTCAGGGACGTGCTCATGCGAACGCCGTCGGGGTTGTTCATGGGGATCGGTCCAACGCCCCCAGAGTCTGGGTGATTCATGTCCGGGTCGTCGGGGTAGCCGCTGTCCAGGCAGGCCTGGTAAAAAGCGACTTGAGCGGGAAGCCAAGTCTCCCGCTTGTGGCGGCGGACCGGGATCGGGCCGTCGAATCCGTGGAAGTCGTCCTTGATGTCCATGTCGGTTTCCTGTTTTCTGAAGTAGGGCAGCGTCTTAACGAAGGACCATTCGTCGTTGCCCCATGATGCCCAGTTGTCGTAGTCTTCGGGAACGCCTCTCAGGAAAACCTGGCCGTTGATGGCGCTGGAACCACCCACAACCCAGCCGCGTGGCACGGGCATAGTTACGCCCTGCTCGTCGGTCGCCTTGCCTGAGAAAGCCCAGTTATGCGGTGCGTCCACCGCCGAAGCGGCTTGGTTGTACCCATACTTCAGGTCGTCGGGATAGGTCTCAAAGTTCGGATAGTCCGGACCCGACTCTAGCAACAGTACCGAGCGGTTGGAGTCATCCGTCAAGCGGGTAGCCAGAACACATCCCGCCGAACCTGCCCCGATGATAACGACGTCATACTTCATAACTCTTCCTACCTTGATGTCATGTTTACCACTGAATCAACCCTACTTGAAGAATCTGGTCGCGGCGATATTACCTGGAAAGTCCAAAGATTGTCTACTTCTGAACGGGAGGGATCCCAAAACCGGTAAGATGGTCAAATACTGCGCATATAAAACGAACCGCGTTGTCTCCATCACAGCTGATCGGTGGGGGTCACTCTCGGGAGGTTGATAAATGAAAAGGAGGAAACTCCTGGGCGGGCACAGCGATTCACGTCGAGCGGTGTCACTATTTATGGGATCCCTGGGTTTCCTCGCGTTGGTTGCGTGTAGTGAGTCAACCGCGCCAACGGCGATATCGGTGCCGATCAAAGCGGCGGCGACCTTGATGCCGGCGCGTGAACCCTTGGCGACATCAAAGCCCATTTCGGAACCGGATGCAAGTTCCAAGACTCAACCCGTACCCACGGCCGATAACACTCCGACCCTGTCCGTTCCGGCGGTTACGTCCACGGTTGTGGAACGCTCCACATCGACACCCTCGGCGGGTTCCGATCCTCAACCTGAACCGGCTCTGCAAATTGCCGCCACGGTCCCCGATCCGGCTAAGGAAACTCTTTCCCAACCGGTATTAAAAGCATTCCCCCTACCAGCGGGATCCCGTCCTCACGATGTAGCGCCCGCCATAGACGGCGGAGTCTGGTACACCGCGCAAGGTTCTGGCGAACTTGGGTGGCTCAACCCGGAATCCGGAGAGACCAGGCACACGCAGCTGGGCGCCGGGTCCCGGCCCCATGGCGTGATCGTGGGACCTGACGGAGCGCCTTGGGTCACCGACAGCGGTCTGAACGCCATCGTGCGCGTCGATCCGGAAAGTCTAAGAGTGGACGTTTTCCCCTTACCACCGGACCGCCCCAACGTGAACTTAAACACTCCCACGTTTGATAACGACGGAGTACTTTGGTTCACCGGACAGGGTGGTGTCTACGGACGGTTGGACCCAGCCACGGGTGAGATGGAGGTTTTCGACGCGCCGCGTGGCCGGGGTCCCTACGGAATCGCGGCCAGTCCCAACGGCGACGTTTATTACGCCTCTTTGGCTGGGAGTTACGTGGGCCGCATCGATCCCAAAACAGGCGAAGCAACCGTCCTAGACCCGCCAACCCCGAATCAGGGCGCTAGGCGCGTATGGCCCGATTCCCAAGGCAGGATATGGGTAAGCGAGTGGAACGCCGGCAAAGTGGCGGTATATGACCCATCCGAGGAAACATGGCGCGAGTGGAAGCTTCCCGGTTCGGCGCCACGGGCGTATGCGGTTTATGTCGATGAGCTGGACATGGTGTGGCTAAGCGACTTTGGCGCTAACTCGGTCGTCCGGTTTGACCCAGAGAGCGAGGAGTTCGAGGTGTTCGACCTGCCCAGTAACCCCAGCAACGTCAGGCAGATCCTCGGCCGGGACGGCGAAGTTTGGCTGCCAGAGTCGGCGGCTGACCAACTCGTAAGGATCCGTTACTAGGAAATGTAGCCGGACGCGAGGCGATTCTGAACTGTGATGTTCGGCGGGAATCGGTTACCTGATAAAGGAATTCACGGCATTGGATAGCGGTTGACACGGTCCGGATGCCGTTTTATAGTCCGTGCAATCTAAGACAGCACATGTTTAAGAAAGTTGATTAAGTTTGGAATATACCTGGTGGGAGGGACCGAGTGGTCGTTAGCCGAGCAAAGACGATGAAGATCGCGAGCACTCTAGGCTGGATCGCGATAGTGCTTGCCGTGCTCCTGATGCTCTTTTCCGGGGCGAATCGCCTGGGGTCATTGACCCAGGATGCGGCAACGGCTGACGCTCTGGGCGTTCGCTATATCGAGCACCCGTGGGTCTCGCTCTTCCACATTGTTCCGGGGGTGCTGTTTCTCACGTTTGCTCCCCTGCAGTTCGTCGCCCGGATTCGGCGGCGGAGAATCAGCATTCACCGTGGCTCGGGGCGGGTGCTCGCCACCTTGGCCGCGATCAGCGCCGTGCTCGCGCTCGTCGTCAACTTCCTCTTCCTGCCTTCGGCGGCATCAGCACACAGTCAGCAGTAATCTTCGTGAGCGTACTCCTTCTCTTTTCACTTTCTATGGCGATTCGTCACATCATTAGGAAAGAGGTGCGCCAACATCGTGAGTGGATGATCCGAACGTTCGCCGCGGCCATGAGTGTGGCCACCCAGCGGGTCTTCCTTATTCTACTTACGTCGCTGACAGGCCTTAGCTTGGAGGAGGTATTTGGCGCCGCCTTTTGGCTGGGTATCGGCGTCAATCTGGTAGTAGCGGAGGTGTGGATCAACCACACGCGCGCGTCAAGCCGGTCTGCGGAAAGAGCTTAGATATATCCAGTGAGTACTCATCTGGGTAGGCTACATCTAACCGGGAAATGCCAGTCTATAATATCGAAGTCGTGCTGCGGACCACAGAAAATACTTAACAGTTACTGTTCACACAACTTGGACTGCTGGAGGTCAGATGGTTACTCGTATATACAACGGTGAGGATGGTCAGGCCCACTTTGAGGACCTCAACGTGCCAGCGGGAGACCTAGAGACAATCTCCCTCACGCCCGGAGCCAACATGACGTTCCGCAACTCCCCGGATGGGAGCTTCAGCGATTGGCACAACGGTCCTCGGCTTCAGTACGTGATCGTCCTTTCCGGACAGATGGAAATAGGCATCGGAGACGGCACCAAACGGATGTTTAACCCCGGCGACATTCTGCAAGTCGAAGACCTGACGGGCCAGGGCCACACCACTCGTTCGGTGGGCAACCGGATCACCGCCAGTGTGCCCTTAGCCGGATGACCCGGCGAGTCCGCCAAGGACGCATCTCCGCCCTGGGCGTTATTCGTTTTCAGACGCGACGTTCCCTAGAAATCCTCTGATCTCACTTAGAATCAGGTCAGGATACTCCATCGGAATAAAGTGGGTACCGCAGCCCATCGCTTTCACCCGTGACCCAGCGACCGTTTTCAGAAAATTCTGCACACCAACGTCTTCGGGTTTCTGGCCGGTGGGGTAATCTCCCAGCAGCAGCAGGTACTGTCCAGTGAGCCTTTCTATGTACACTGCATCGTTCACGCCATCACGCTGCCCGTAGAACGCCGCCTCCACTTCGGGATTGCATTTCAACTCAGCCCGTCCATCCGGCAATAAACGAGTGCCGCCTTCTATGAAATCGGCAAACACTTCTTCGGTCCACCTCTTGAATACCGGGCGGTTCCGGTAGGCCTCGTACATCGCCTCCCGGCTTTCCCAGATGGACCGTTTCAGTCTCGCCCGCCTCGCCCGTTCTTGCAGGTCCTGGGACGGCGCCGACGCTGGGGGAGGACCCACACGGGACTCTATCAGCACGGACCGACCGATGATGCCGGGCTGCAGGGAGTCGGCAATCATAGTGGCCATCCCCCCCAAAGAGTGTCCCACCGTGTCAACACCTTCGAAGCCCATCAGCCGGATAACTTCGGCCAGGTCTTCCCCCATCTGGTGAAAAGTTAGGTTCTGATCCGTAGATTCCGTATCGCCGTGGCCGCGCTGATCGAAACACATGACGTGGAAGTCTGCGCTCAGGGACCTGGCCGCCCGGTTCCAGGTGGAAGCACAGAGACCGACGGCATGCAGCAACAACAAAGGCGGCGCGGTGGGGTTGCCCCAATCTAGATAGTGGTGGTTGATCCCCTGTGCCTTAACGAATTGACTTGTTGGCTGCAACAATTCCTCCCCCATTAATTCGGTCGTTCGGCGGACTATTCTAACGGCAGGGGGCAGCATTTACCACCCTCCCCTCGAGCAGGTTGGATTATGTACACCAACTGGACCCGGCCGGCGGCTCACTAGATTAACGGCCTGTCAATCAAAGGGAAGGGATCGGGCCAGAAGATAATGTTGAGCCTGCTGGGGCTCATCAAAATAGCGATGTATATTTAACTACGAATTCCGTGTGCTTACATACATATACTGTCAATAACAGCGGAATAATTAACGATAACTTGCCATTATATTGATGGGCAATCTACTGTATTGAAGTTCTAACGAAATCAATCCCGCATATTCCTTGTTCATCCGTCGTAACATCTTAGAATCACAGGATTGGGTATGTATTATTTACTTCCATGATTGATCATGGGTTCTCAACCCCAAAAAGCTCGCAGCTAACACCTAGATCGATCGGCGAGTATACCGCTGGCGATCACCGAGGTTGGATCGAGATGGATAATGGAGAACAAGCAGTCCGGGCAGAAGCCCAAGAGTTACTCGAACAGCGGAAATATCGAGACGCGCTGGATCTGCTGAAAAATCGCCTCCCTCAGGAGACTGACGGAGAAGGACATGCGTTGCTGGGCCTCGCCCACTATCACCTGGAAGAATACGCATCGGCTGTTGAGCAATACGCTGTGGCCCTGCAACTTGATGCTGGTAATCAAGAGTGGCAGGAGATGCTGGATGCTGCGAGAGCGAATACCGTCGCTGAGATTCAAGTACCGGTTCCCGATGTTTACTTCTTCGATCGCGACAAGTTGTTGGCAGAGCCTATCGTGCCAGACGGAGCATTGCCGCCACGGCCGCTAATAGTTCGCGGCCCCGGACCGTTAAAGCGATTAAAGGTGATCCTCGAAACCTTGATAGGCGCCATATTAGGCTTCATTACGGATGTCCTGATCCAACTTGCCGGAAAGGTGATTGGATATCGCGGAAAAGTGTGGACCGATTGGTACAACAGGTGGTATCTGATCGGGACATTTACGTTGGCGTATCTGCGAGTCGTGCTCACCAAAAACAACCTCAAGGATACCTACCCCAAAGGTACCCTTATCGGGTTCCAAACACCCGGTCAATCGCCTCCTGAGGGTGTCACACACTTTCGCACGGCAGACGGTAGTTGGAACAACTTGGCCGACCCAAAGGAAGGGGCCGCGGGCACCCGTTTCACCCGAAATGTAGAGAATGACGCGATCCATCCGGAGACCGGGAATATCCTTATGTCCCCGAATCCCCGGGAAGTAAGCTTGCAGTTTTTAACGCGCCAAGGGGAGATGAAAACAATTCCCTTTCTCAACCTCTGGGCAGCCGCATGGATCAATTTCCAAAACCATGACTGGATCGATCACGGCCAGACTCTGACCGATGAATACCATGAGATCCCGCTACCGGCGGACGACCCTGCCCGGGAGAGATTTCGGCAAACCAAGATGCTACTCCCAAAAAGTCAGCCGGATCCGACACGACGACCCGGGCAAGAGGAAACTCCGATCTCGTTCATCAACGAGGTGACACATTGGTGGGATGCCTCGCAGATCTACGGCAGCGATCAGGAGACAGTTGACCGGCTCCGTAGCCATGACGATGGCAAGTTAAGAATCAACGCCGATGGTTCTCTACCGGTCGGTCAAAACGGAGTTGAGGAGACCGGATTCACTCGAAATTGGTGGATCGGGCTGACGTTGCTTCACACGTTGTTTGCCAGAGAGCACAACGCCATATGTGACAAATTAAAACAAACACATCCAGATTGAGATGATAATCGCCTCTTCAATGTGGCCCGCCTTATCAACGCGGCGCTGATAGCCAAGATTCACTCTATCGAGTGGACACCCGCGATTTTGCCCAATCGTGCCCTACACTCGGGCTTGCAAGCCAATTGGTTTGGTCTCTTGACCAATATCTTTAAGACCGGCCGTCAAAGGAAAACGTTGGCTGAATTCAACGTGCGAAATCCTGAGATGGGCGGACTAGTCGGGAACCGGCTTAATAAGAATGGTCACCCTTTTGGCTTCGCCGAGGAATTCGTGGAAGTCTATCGTCTGCATTCGTTATTGCCCGAGACGATCGATATTCGGCGGATCGCCAATCAAGAACAGATCGAGAAAATACCATTTGTCGAAACGCGCCAGGCAGGTTCGCCCAAGTTGACCGAAAAAGTCGGTCTGCTCGACCTTTCCTACTCCTTTGGCCGACAGCTTCCGGGGAAACTGGTGTTGAACAATTTTCCGAAGTTCATGCAAGAGATGAGTGTTCCAGGTAACCCTTTATTCGACTTGGGCGCCGTGGACATCCTAAGGGCGCGCGAGCGGGGCGTGCCTAGATACAACAAATTCAGGCGCCAGTTAACTCTCAATCCGATTCGCGCCTTCGAAGACCTCACCGGCGACGTGAAGGTTGTGGAGCGACTCAAAGAAGTGTACGAAGACAAGCCCGAAGACATAGAAAAGTTGGACCTGATGATCGGCACTCTTGCAGAAGAACATCGGCCAAAGGGGTATGGATTCGGCGAAACCATGTTCCAGATCTTTATTCTCAACGCCAGCCGAAGACTTCAGGCGGACCGCTTCTATACCACTAACTACAACGAGGAAACATATTCCAAAGAAGGGCTTAAGTGGATCGACGATTCCAGTTTCAAAACCGTTTTGTTGCGCCACTATCCAGAGCTTGGCGAAACCGGGTTAGAGAACGTCAAAAACGCCTTTGAACCTTGGGATACCGGAGAACGACTGGATAAGAAACGCCACCCTATCCGTGAATATGACCGGGAGTTGAAGCCCGATCCGATGCTCGGTGACTCGTATCGGCAATCACGGTGACCACTTTATGACCGGGATGATTCTGGCTTCGTAAGTGCGGGCCGCTTACTTAGCGCGTTGTCACACCAGGCCCGCCGATAGAAGCTGGTGGTCTACGAATCGGGACCCACCTTAACCGGGCAAAGGAGTAAAGCAACCGATGGCCAACGAAACCGGCAAAACCTTACCCTCGACCGGGTTGATGGATCTTATTCGACTGATCTGTGGCCTCCTCCGCGCTTTGATGCCCAATCGCTACTTCTTGAATCCCGGTTTGGTCCTAAGTGATTGGATCAGGGATCTAGCCCGGCGCCGCTCGACCGAGGGCATCATCCTCAACTTTGGATTCAGAAGGTTTTTGCTGGTAACGGGAAGAGACCTGTCACGACACATCTTGAATCAAAGTCCAAGCACCAACACTTATGCGGCAGGACCGGGCAAAGTAGCGGCCGTGTCTTTCCTGGCGGAGCAATCGCTCACTCTTAGCCATGACGAGAAATGGGACAAGCTGCGACCGTTAAATGAGCAAACACTGTCAACCGGTGGCAGCCCTGATCTCCAACAGGCTGCACTGTTCCAAGTCCAGGTGGCATTTGCCCAACCTGTATCCAGCATTGATGACATTCGAGACCGTATGGGCAGGGTCATGCTGGGGGTTGTATTTGGCGGTGCTCCGCCACAACTGGCTCAAGACATACAAGTCTTGTTTGGCTATGTCCAATCCCTGCCGAGAAGAAAATTGTTAGGATGGACCCAAAGAGGCCGCCGCGAACGGTTTTATGGGTCGATTCGGCAGTCGTGGAACGAGGCGCAAGGAACGAGTCTGCTTGCCAGAGCGCACACCTTTTCTCGAGGGGGACATTTCGACGAAGATCAACTGCTGCAGCAGATCCCCCACTGGATGTTCACGTTTACCGGGTCGGGCACCGATCTGCTATCGAGGACATTGGCCATGTTGGGGTCAAGGCCGGAGGTTGCCGAGCAGGTGCGACAGGAGATTAACGCTGCTGGTCCCCTGGACCAAGCGATCTCCATCAGCCGCCTAAACTTCGTGGAAGCATGCCTATTGGAGACATGCCGCCTGTTCCCGCCGGTTACCCGTACTTCCCACGTAGCTCCCCAAGGAGATACGTTCGACGGCGTCTCAATACCGGCCGGCTTGGAGATATTGCACTACTTCCTGATCAGCCTCCGCGACACTTCGGTGGACCCAAGCGCTAACTACTTTGAACCGGACAAATGGCTCGACCCGGGAAACGATAGGCGCTCGGTGTACCCTAATATCTTTCTAAGCGGCGCGCGAGCTTGCCCCGGTGAAAGTCTGATTCTTTTCGTCTGTAAAGCCGCGATTATATTTCTCTACGGAGTGAAAAATGAGATGCTAAGCATCCGTGCGCTCACAACGGACCCTCTGTCTTTCCCATTCCCGAAAGGGACACCTCGTTTTCGATTATCTTGACGTGGAACTACCGAGTCTGACCCATTAAAATAGGGCCGTTCGGCTTGGTAAGCGGGCTGGTACCGGCATCAATTTTTCACTTATTGAGGATTCTTGATAATCATCCTGATGGGCGTCTCCGGAGCTGGAAAGACCACCGTGGGCAAACTTCTTGCCCTTGACCTGGGTTGGAGTTTCTACGAAGGGGACGATCTCCACCCTCGGTCCAACGTGGTTAAGATGGCCCAAGGGATTCCCCTAACCGACGAAGACCGCCAGCCTTGGCTTGGCCGGATACGCCTCCTCATAGACGATCTTGTCTCCCGTGGCGAGAGCGGTGTGATCGCTTCCTCCGCCTTGAAACAAGCATACCGGGACCAACTTGTTGGGGACGAAGATGATGTTAAGCTTGTTTACCTCAAGGGGGAGTTCCAGCTCATCTCGGAAAGGCTGGAGGGTCGGCAGGACCACTTCATGAAGAGCGGCCTGCTTGAAAGCCAGTTTAGCGCGATGGAAGAGCCGGATGGAGCAGTTAACATGGACGTAACCTGGGAGCCGAAATCGATCGTAGTGGCGGTGAAGCAGGCTTTAGGACTGTAAGCCTCAACCGCCCGGACTTATCGGAATTCCGCGCCCGGCCGGGGCTGGCTCGCGACTTTCCGCTCTAATATGCGCCCTTCCGGCATCATATTAAAGGGCAAGCGTGATAGAATCGTGTTGCGCAAAGCGAATCGTTTTCCCTTCGACTCACATTCGTTTCGGGACATACCGGCTAGCAAGATAGAGGTGACTCCTTAATAACATGGATTACCTAACTCTTAGAAAAGAAGTTGTCGAGGCAGGGCTCCTGAACCGGCAATACGGCTACTACGCCCTAAAGTTCATCATTACCTTCGGAACATTAGCCTTAAGTTACGTTCTGCTTGCCACGGTCGATAGTTTTGTTTTTCAGCTCTTCAATGCCGCGTTCTTGGCCTTCGCCATAGTACAAGTCGGGTACATGATGCATGACGCCATCCACATGCAGATCTTTAGCGACAAGTGGAAGAACGATTTTGCCGGCATACTGACTGGCGGCTTGACCGTTAATGTCAGTAGTTCTTGGGGAGACGCGCACCTTCTACATCATAAAGCGCCCAATCATGTTGATCTCGATCCGGACGTCAATATGCCGATATTAGCGTTTTCGGAAGAGCAAGCTTTGCAGAAAAAAGGGCTCGCTAAGTTCTTGGTCAAGCATCAAGCATTTATCTGGTTTCCGTTGTTAACGTCCGTCGCCTTCATCATGCGTTTCGGAAACACCGTTACGTTGGTAAAAAACATTCGCGGTAAAAGATGGAAGTTTCATCTCACGGAAGCTGTATTCCTCTTAGCAGGTTGCGCACTGTATTTTGGGGTGATTCTCAATTCTTTAAGTTTCACACAGGCGATCGTGTTCCTGTTAGTAAGCAATGTTCTTACCGGCTTGTACATGGGCACAAGTTTTGCGACGAACCATAAGGCCATGCCGCTGATGAAAGAAAGGTTGGATTTCCTGCACATGCAGGTGCTTACCGCCAGAAACGTAAAGAGCAGCCCATTTACGGATATATGGTATGGCGGCCTGAATTACCAGATAGAGCATCACCTGTTTCCTTCCATGCCGAGAAACAACTACGGCAAAGCCAGCAAGATTATCAAGACCTTCTGCCGTCAGCAATCGATCGAACACTGCGAAGCAGGCGTTTTTCAAACCTACAAGGATATCTTGGGGCACTTTCATCGGATCGGCGCGGTTCTTCGGAACCCTGACGCAACTCGGGCAACTACCGCGGGTTAAATGAGCTGCCGCGATCGCCTGCGGATAATCCTCTTCGCACTGTGCGCGCTTTTCGCGGTGGTCGCCTGCGAAGAGGAGGCGCCCACTCAGGCTGAGGCCGCTCCCACACCCACGCCCGTTCCAACGGCGGCGGTTGCGGAGCAGTTCAGCGCCGATGCCATGCCTCTCCCCGGCAAAGAATGGCTCTCAAAGTTCTCCCATATGTTGTCGGCAGTACCCGTCAACCATGGACCAGTCCTCTTTTTGGACCTGAAAGAGTTGCGGTACAAGCCTGATGTGCAGGCAGCTTTAAGATCCCAGATCTCGCCGGCCCTGGCCGCGATTCCCTCCGCCGTAACGAATGTGATAGAAGGCGCGGTATTGGCAACAAGCGGCAACGTCGGTGGCGTGTTCGTGGTGCTGACCACGCCGCTGGATATCGGGACCATGCTTAACGCGGCCAGTAGCCTACAGATCACTTCGAAGCTGCCCGAGCCGGAAGCCTACCGGGACCACCAGATCTGGACCTTCAATGAATTCGAAACGAGCCTGGCGATCGGATCGGTGGACGCAACCACTTCCGTCGCTGCCGCGGGTTCACCCCCCTCAGATATCTCCCCGTCAAAGCGGGTAAAGAGCGCCTTGGACACGGTCGATGGATTGACACCCCGTCTGTTGGACTCCTCGGCAGTTTCCCAGGTTGTGAACCGCCTGCCCCAGGGCATTGTGGTGGCGGTATTCGATGGTTGTTCGGGCTTGGGCAGCCAGCCAGGTATTGGCGGTCTCCTGGATTGCAGCGTCATGGGCGTAAGCGCCGAGCTACTAGACCAGAATGTCGTAGCCATCAACATAGTAGCCGCCTTTCAAGAAGATGGACTTGCTAAGGCGGCGTTGCTGACGTTGAACGATGCTGAGTTAAGGTTGGCCGGATCGGTTACGCAGGACTCGGCATCCAGGCAGGAAGGCTCTCTGGTTTTGGTGAGGCAAATCATAGAGTTCGACCAGATCGGTGATCTGTTCGATGCCTTTGGCCGCCCGTAAAGCTCGGGAAGTTTATTCCTAAAAGGCTTCCCAAAGGCTCGCCGGCGGGGCCACGGGATTTCCGGCGCGGCCGGATGGGCTACACCTTCGATCTTCTGAGATTTACCTGACGAACTCGGATGCCAGCAGACCTGTGTCGACGCTCTCGACGTCGGGCCGGGACGACCTGATCTCCTTCATAACACCTGCATCGTAAGACGCGGTCAACTCCTTGAGCCTGGGGTATACCTCTTCAGTGAACAGCTTCATCGACTTCAACGTTTCGTCGTAGGTCATGAAGCCCGCCTGGCCCATCATCAGCAAATGTCCAAAACCGCCCGAGTATTCCCAGAAATTCTTGATCTGTTGAAATACTTGATCGGGAGTTCCGGAGAAAACGTTGCCCCGCGCCTTTTGAGTTTCCAACCGTGGATCGCGCCGGTCAGGCTCGCCGGGCCGCGGACCTCTGATAATGTTGGCGGACACCGCCGGGGGATGATATCCGGGAGGATTGTTGAATTGGGGAGCGACTTTGTTGGACCTGATATACCAAAGTAGTTTTTCCGTTCCGTTCTCCGCCTCTTTCTCGTTTTCTCCAACACAAACGATGGCGGCATAGGCGAGCCGGTCCAGGGGCGCTTCTTCCCCGTGAGCTTGGAGGAATCCCTCCCGGTAACCGTCAAATAATCTGCGGATGCCAGGGTAACCGGCCAGGAAAACCGCGCCGATGTGCTTCCGCTGGGCTACTTGGGCGGCGGAACCGGCGCTGCCCATGGTCACCCATACGGGGGGATGGGGTTGCTGGTAAGGCCGGGGCCAGATGTTAACTTGGCGGGCATGGAACCAACGCCCCTCGAAATTGAACGGGCCATCGTGGTGGGTCCAGGCCTTCATGATCAGGTCGTGGGCCTCCCACAGTTTTTCGGACCCCCGATAGGGATACGCGTTGGCCGGCGCAATCTCATAGGGGACGCCTCGGACGAAGCCGCAGTCCAAGCGGCCCCGGGACAGCACGTCGATATAAGCCATCTCTTCGGCGACTCGAATGGGCTGCTTCCGGTTGACGATGGGATTACCCAATATCAAAAGCCGCGCCTTCTTGGTCTCGCGAGCCAGGACTCCCAGAGCGATGGGAGCCGCCGGTAGCACGCAAGTGGCGGTTTGGTGATGCTCGTTGAGCATTATCTCCAAACCCATCTCGTCGGCCGCGCCCCACATGTCCAGGTACATGTTGTAGAGATCAGCGCCCAACACCGGATCGAAATGCTTATTGGGCAGGTTGACCCGGACCGATTCGTAGGTTTCGTCGTCCGGCAGGTTGGGATACGCGTCTTCGGTAAAAAACCATGTTTTCATCTTTCGATCCTATTTAGAGGCGAATTCGAGGAAGGCTTTAGCGAAAGCTTCGGGCTGCTCGACGTGGGGAGAATGGGCGGCATCGGGGATAACCACCATTTTCGCGCCGGGAATCATGTCCCTAAAAGCTTCGCCGTAGGTTGGCGTTACGACCCCGTCGCCCGCGCCCCAGATCAACAGCGTGGGAATATCGATGCGGTGCAAACGATAGGGAAGTTTGGGGTTGTGCATGTACGGTTCCCAGGTGTAAAGCCCATGAGCAATCCGGTCTGAGGCAAAGACCTGGAGTTCTTCATCGGTCATGGAATTCGGGTCAGGCGCCTTCGAAGGGTCGTGCCAGCTCAGTCCGGTTAGTTCCGCAGCCGAAGTCGCGAACACGTCGGCGATGTCGCGGTCGAAGGGGCCACCCACCTTGATTCCAACCGAATCCACCAGAAACAGTTTGGAGAATCGCTGGGTATTGATCGCCGCGATCTCAGCGGCCGCCCAGCCGCCCATGGAGAAGCCCATCAAGATGGCATCACTCAGGTTCAAATGGTCGATGAGGTCGAGGTAAAGGAAGATCAGATCCTGGAGATTATCAAAGTGTTCCGGGATGGGTGTACCGGCAAATCCGGGATGTACCGGCTGTATGATCTCGAATTTTTCCGCCAATCGGTCCGCGAAGGGGAACCGATCGACGGGACCGTCGCCACCATGAAGGACGAGGATCTGCGGCCCAGACCCTTTCCGTACTACCGAAAGGTCCACGCCTTTTAATCCTATTGTAGTTGTAGATTCCGTACTTGACTCCTTATGCGTTCCTGAGTGATTGAATTTCGCACATTGTACCATCGGATCGACGGAGCGATCTCTACCAGTTTTGAAGGCTAGGACCATCATCCAACGCCCCTAACGTTGGCGACAAGAAAGTCCCGTATTTGAAAAGCGATAGAAAAAGGCCCCGAGGTAATTCCTCGGGGCCTTACGCTTCCCTCAGTCACCGGCTGAGTGAAGAAAGGAAGTCTGCTTAAAGCTCCACCTCTGGAAAGATGTTGGCCTGCTCATTCTGGTCGTGGTCCATTCTGACCTTGCTGGTCCAGGCCTCTTCGAAGTCGGTGATGCCTCCGCCCAGGTTTCTGATGTCCATGCTGACTTCGCTAGTGTAGGCTTCTTCGAAGTCGGTGATGCCGCCGCCTAGATCGCTGACGTCCATGCTGACTTCGCTGGTGTAGGCCTCTTCGAAGTCGGTGATGCCGCCGCCTAGATCGCTGACGTCTACCAGGGGCTCGGCGATTAGCAGAGGGGCCGCCAGAACTCCGACTTGGGACGAATCTCTTTGGTTCGCGTAAGGGTTGGTCCCTTCTCCAAACTCCCAGGCCTCGAACATCCTACCGGTGCCACCTTCATTTTCGATGTCTACCGTCATTCCCGTCACCGGGGGTTCCGTCAGAGGGCTGGCCTGAGCGTTGCCCGAGGGCAGAGCTACTGCCGCCATCAAGATTGCTCCTAAGGCTAGTCCACCGAGTAGTTTCGCCGGAACCGTGATCTTCATTCCATTAAGCAGGTTGACCATTACGTTTTGTATTTTGCTCGCCATCTTCATTTCAAATCCTCCCTTTATCGACGATGAATTTTTCTGGGTTTCTTGGAGTTGCTGTCCTGAGTTGTTGTTCTGCGCTTTCATCGTTTTCTCCTGCCGGTGACTTACTGTGTCAACAGATTAGACCCGGCAGGGACGGGGTACATCGAAGGAAACAATTATCTTTGGAAACCCGTATTTGGCGGAGAATTTGGGGACATAGCAATAAACCATTAGTTGAGGCGCCGGGCAGGGAGAAAATGAGCCTGGAGTACGTTGGTGGGTGGGGGTAGAGGTTATTCGGCTAGGCCGTTTTGAGAGGCGTATCCGGCGGCTTCGGTACGGTTGGACGAGCCGGTCTTGGCCAGGATGTTGCTGACGTCGCGTATTACGGTGTTGGGGCTTATTACCAGTTCCACGGCGATGTCGGCGTTGCTCTTTCCAGCAGCCACCAGCCCCAATACCTCAACCTCCCGTTGGGTCAGTCCGTCGGGATAGGCCGGAGCTGTCGATGGCTGGGCCTGAACCAACTCTTGCCGAGAGGCGACCCGCTCCATCAGGGGCCGCATCCCCAATTCGGTCGAGATAGCCAGAGCCTCGTCCAGCAGAGCAATGGACTTGGCTCGGTCTCCGGAACCATCCCTGAGAGACAAGGTGTCCGCATAATCGCAGCAGGTCCAGGCCAGCTCGGGCCGGTAGCCGGCCCTGTGGCAGAAGGCCAAGCCGTCCTCAAAGTGGGCAGCCGCTTGGTCCAGATTGCCCATGGTTTGAGACAGGAGGCCGAGAATACGATCGATCGATATTGCCGTCAATATCATCGTGCCTCGCAGCTCTATAAGGTCAGCGTAATGCTCTTCCGCCGCGGCTTGGTCGCCCCTTTGCACGGCCACGAGTGCCAAAGCAGATCTGGCCTGTCTTGACCCGTTGGGGAGGGCAGACTGTACTGAGACAATCGCCTTGGCCGCTTCGGCTATTTCCAACCTGTCGGGGATACCGGTGATGCGGGTGATGGCGGCGATCGCCACAGGCACCCTTGTAGACGCTAACATTTTGTACAGCCCCGCCCCACTCATCGCCTCGAGGAGCCGCTCCAGGTAAACCTTCCCCTGAGTGGACTCGCCCGTCTCATCCTCCAACAGAACCCGAGGTGATAGCAGCATCGGAGTCAGGGGAGATATCTCCAGGCCCCGGTCGCTATATTCCCGCCCTGCGATCCAGTCGCCCTCAAGACATGACGAGGACGTAATCGGTGTTAAGGCATTACTGGCGTACAGTCGAGGTGTATTTCGCTTCTCTGTCAGATCTCGCAAGAACAATGCGTGGGGGCGGGCCGCATCAAGCTCACCCAAATAAAGCAAACTCATCGCTGTCCACCAACGAGAGGTCCTAATGGAGTTTTCTTCATCGGTGGCCAATGCGATGGCCTTCAGCCCATTGTCTACACACTCTTGCAGTTGGAAGTGTTGCCCGCTAAGGACTGTCAGATTCGTTAGGGTATGTACTTCCAAAGGCACGTCCCCCTCACGCCTGGCGATGGATATAGACCGCCCAAAGGCCTGTTGTGCGCCTTCGTAGTCACCTTCGTCGATCCCAATAAATCCACCTTAGACACAGAGGATGCGCCCAGCCTCGTGGGAATCGGCCGGGACCAAAGTAAGAGCACGGGCTAAGAGTCCGGTAATTCCTGGAATCCGATAAGATGGAGTCACGATTGGGAACAGAGCGGCAGCCACCGCCTGTGCGACATTCCCAGCCTCGGCGTAGTAGTCGAAGGCGCGGCTTAGAATGGCGAACGCTTCCACAAGCTGTTGCCCCGAGACGGTGTTGGACCGGGCCCGCGCCAGTCCGAATAGCAGATCCGCTGCCTCTTCATCGCAAGCCGCGTCCGTTCCGGACAGAGCTATGTCCCGGGCCGCCAAGCCCTTTTCAAAATATGTCAGTGCGTCATCGTAGGCATAGGAGGCTAGCGCCTGTTGCCCAGCCATCAACGAGTAGCGGACCAACTTTTCGGGACCGGTCAACGTCTGTGCTTCGGCGAAATGGTAGGCCAACTCCTCAGCGTGGACATCGGCGTCGTTTCCGTACAACGTCTCAAGACCCTCAGCAATCCGCGCGTGCAGCCGCACCCTGCGTGTAGTGGATAGTTCCTCAAATAGGGTTTCCTGAATCAGGGCGTGTGTGAATTGATAGAGTCCCACTGAATTAGGCAGTTCCTCGATCAATTGGACTTCCACCGCCTCGTCCATTGCCGCCAGCAACTGGTCTTCAGTGATGTCGCTCATTAATGAATTCAGCAACCTGAATTCGAACTCCTGGCCGACAACCGAGGCGGTGGTCAACATCTGGTTGCAGTGATCCGAAAGCCTGTTGAGACGCCTGCCAATGGCATCGCGAACTCCTTCGGGAATGATGCTGGCCCACCCGGGGTCTTCGGTGATATTCTCCAGCGTAACGTGTCGTGTTACCTCACCAACAAAAAACGGGTTGCCATCGGTGCGATTATGTATGGCTTCCGCAGCTTCAAGAGTCAGATCTATCCCCGCGCTACCTTGGACCAACTCCCCCACCTCCTGCTGGGTCAATCCATCAAGCTGCACTCTGTGGAACAGTTGCTCCCGGACCAGAGCGCCAAGGGTCTGGGACAAGGGATGGCGCCGGGAAACCTCGATATCCCGGTAGGCGCCAACAAGCGATATCTTGCTGGTTCCAATCTCTCGAGCCACGAACTCCAGAAGTAGCAAGGTCGAACGGTCGGCCCAGTGAAGGTCGTCCAGGACGACCATGAGGGGCTGACGTTGAGCCACGTTTTTAAGGAAGATGGTTATGGAGTCGAAGAGACGGAAACGGGCCGCATCAGGCTCCAATGCCGGAGGTGTTTCCGCGCCAGGCAATTTACTCCGTATCTCGGTAATGATCTCGCCGATGGCGGCGGCTCCGAGCCCCATCTCCTCGACGAGTTGTTCCGGAGCAGTCTGCTGAACGTAGGTACGCATGGATTGGACCCAGGGCCAGTGGACACAATCGAACCACCGATTTAGCTTTGCGGTACACCGGTAAATTACACCCTGAGGAGATTCCCGGCAACGGGCTTTCTGGGGTTGACCAGCAGCGCCTTCGAGACACTATAATGCCCCTTGGAACGACTTACGACCCATCGAACCCATGGGGAAGCCATGCGGGTGGTGCCGGGGATTCATTGGCCACGCTAAAGGAGGCATCCCTATGACAAATGACTCTAGGAAGGGCGAATTATTCGTTATCAATGCTAATAGTCGTAAGAATGACAGCCCACTTTTTTTTCAAGGCCGATCTGGGATAGTGGAAATCGATCGTGAACCCGGAATTCCGGCTGATGAGGATCATGTCAGGGTAGAGTGGCTAAACGGAGATTCTCCGGATGCTTGGCGCGAAACTGACGTGGACACAGGGGCCGGTAAGGTTGTCTGAATGCCCTATCAGGAACTAGGAAGTGTAGTCGTAAAATGGAAGAAAGCTAGAGACGTTAAGCTTGATTATGATACTACTCTTGAAGAATTTGTCACTGTGCTCGGGCGACATGAATCGTGGCCGGCTCGAAAGTTCACAGAATCGGGTTGGGCGCTTGCGACGGACCCGTGGGGAACTGAACATTGGTTACCACCCCGCCGTACGATAGTTAGGAGGGATGGAAATGGAAAAGAAGAGGTTATAGACCAAGATTACTGTTTTCACAGGGAGGGCGGCAAATTGCGTTACGAGATCGCGATGCAATCAACTAAACAACCGCCGCTTACAGAGGATAAGCACTGGAAATTGGTCGGTAAACAATATGTGCCGATACCCAAAGAAGTCAAAATGGCCAACTTCGCTGAGACCTTCGGCACCGCAGAGAATTGCAATAGAGGTCAGTTAATAAAGGGGGGTAGGCTTTCAGCGCAGCAGGTCAATCGCATACTCCGGGCCAATGGTATCGACTTGAACATGAATAAGATAGAACGATGCGAAGCACTGGAACGATTGGGAGAATTCGTCTGGGCTTAAAGGATAAAACACCGGCACCCGAGCAGCCGGTAGTTTACAAGTTTGAACCTGCCGGCCAGGACTGCTAAAACTTAAAAAATGAGGCGGGTTTCGGGCGTTGGTTCCTGGAATCGTGGAAGGTTGACATCTACGTAAACAATCGTGAAGCGTGGGTTTGTCACCACAATAAACATAGCCCGATTGGCGGCCACACCTATCTGAGTCTGTAGTACAATTAACGAAACTTAGTAGATACCGTCCCGAGCGGCAGGCGAGG
>CATMOE010000029.1:0-43651 GCA_950072105.1 uncultured Dehalococcoidia bacterium | reverse complement strand
GCTGATGTCGCGGGTTTCTACAGCTACCACCTGGCCGAGCACCATGCCACCCCTTTGGGCATGGCTCCTTCGCCAGCATTATTTCTTGCCGCCGCCGCCCAACGGACTCAGAAAATCAGGATAGGGCCGCTAGGCTACCTACTGCCGCTTTACTCGCCGCTGCGTCTGATAGAAGAAATTTGTATGTTGGACAATCTCTCCGATGGCCGTTTGGATTTGGGTGTGGCCCGTGGCGTTTCCCCGTACGAATTGGGATTCTCCGGAATCGATCATAATAATGCGCGAGCAATTTTCGACGAGAGCGTGGCGGTTATCGTTCAGGGGATGACCCAGTCAAGACTGAACTTTCAGGGAGAATACTACAACTTCAACAACGTTCCGATGGAGATGGAACCCTACCAGAAGCCTTACCCACCATTATGGTATCCAACTGATAATCCGAACAGCATTCCTTAATGTGGCAAGAAACGGGTACCACTTTGTTAGTCTCGCTCCGGCGGCACGGATAAGAGAAAACGTTGACCTGTATTGGAACCTGTGGAAAGAGCATCAATCCGATCCGGATCGACTGAACGGGCATGTAACAGAGCCCAAGGTAGGAGTAATGCGGCGGATCTTGGTGACTGAAACCGATAATCAAGCTGAGATGGTAGCCCGCGCAGCCCACCAGGATTGGTTCCATTCACTCACTAAGTTATGGCACGAGTATGATGACCATTTCCCGGACGGACTTTTCAATTGGGATTCTTCTACTCAAAACGAAACTTTAAACTATGGCTCTCCTTCTCGAGTAAATGAGCAAATCGCTCGCTTGCTTGAAGTATCCGGCTGCAATTACTTGATTTGCGTTTTTGCCTGGGGGACTATGTTCCATGAGCAGTCGCTCAATTCTTTGCGACTTTTTGTTGATGAAGTGATGCCCAATTTTCAAGACAACCCCCAGGTTATCACCCAATAGCTGTCTTCAAATCTAAAATGAAATATGTCGAGAGCGCGATGCTGAGGGTGACCGCGCCAAGGCAATATGCCTGCTGGACGAGTCTCTGGCTATCTCCAGCGAGCTAGGCATGCGGCCCCTGATGGAGCGGGTGCTGTCCCGGAGGGAGATACTTAAGGCCTAACGGCACAGCAATCATCGTAAGGGCCGAAGTGGTAGTCAGTCTGAGGGAGATATGGAACAACGCCGGTTTGGAAATATGGGTGAAGTTAGCGCACTGACTCTTGGCGGCGGGGGGACCGGGCAGGTCTGGGGCCCCACCAGCCAGGAAGAGGCGGTGGCCACGGTAAAGGCGGCCGTGGATTGGGGAATCACCTTCCTGGACGCGGCGCCCACCTATGGTGACGGGAAGGCGGAAGATGTCATCGGTGAGGCCTTTGGCGGCAGGCTGCCGGACGGGGTGCGGGTGTCCACCAAATGCAGACTGGGCAACCCACCGCCTGGGGAGGTCCTAACCCGCTTGCGGGCGAGCTTGAGTGACAGCCTGGCCCGGATGAAGCTGGAGCGGGTGGACTTCTTCTTTCTGCATAACATGATCGTGGCTGACGAAGACCAGGCGCGCTACGACGGTACGCCTCGAACACTATTCGTCGAGAGCGTGATTCCGGCGTTTGAGACGCTAAAGAAGGAAGGCCTGATCGGGGCGTGGGGAATCACGGGTATCGGCGTGCCCGATGCCATCCTGGAAACCATAGAAAGCGACCCGCCTCCTCAGGCGATCCAAGTCATTACCAATCTTCTAGATTCCCCTGGTGCGCTAAAGCGGTTTGAGGGTCCGGCCAAACCCAGGGAGATCGCCGCCGCCGCACACCGTCGTGGCGTCGGTGTCATGGGCATCAGGGCGGTCCAAGCGGGAGCATTGACCAGTGAATTTGACCGGCAGTTGCCTGAAGACCATCCGGATTTGGCCGACTACCGGCGCGCGGCAGCCTTCAGAGATCTGAGCAGAGAGTTGGGTGAGTCTCCCGCCGCGTTGGCCCACCGGTACGCCTTGTCCATGGATGGAGTAGCCACAGTAATTCTCGGCGTAAAGAATCGAGCAGAGTTAGAGGAGTGTGTCGAAGCCGAAGCCAAAGGACGGCTTGCGCCGGAAGTTATGGCCCGCATCGATGGCACGGCGGTCCGGGGTTGATCGGATTCCCCTCGATATGTCCCATAGGCGAGCAACGGGGACCACTCGCTGCAAAACCAGGGTCCTAGATGGACGCCTCCGATTCACCAATAGGTACGGTGACTCGTACCCCGGCCCGCGGTTGGGCGGTGTTGCTGCTCTTCCGGGCTCAGGGCAGCAGTGTCATCCTCATCTCCTATACCTTCGGCCTGTTCCTTCCGTTTATCCGCGACGACCTGAATATTTCACTGCTCCAGGCAGGGTTGCTCCAGGGGGTCTGGTGGATCACGGCTGCTACCGCCGCGTTGCCATTCGGCGCTTGGTTCTCTCGCTTCCGGCCCGTGCCAGTTGTCCTGGTGTCTCTGTTATTGAGCCTCCCTTTTCTATTCATGCAGGCCTTGGCCACCGGCTTCGTCTTCCTGCTATTGGCGAGATTATTCCTCGTCCTTTGCCACGTCATCGCCACTCCCGCCCGTACATTGCTGCTGCAGCAGTGGGCCGCACCCCGCCAATACGCACAGATCAACTCGGTCGGTCTTTCGCAGCACAGCTTGATCCTCGCGCTGGCCGTGAGCACCAGCGCCCTTTTTATCACAGCAGTTGGCAGTTGGCGGGGCGCATACTTGTTGATGGGCGGACTGATGCTGGTGCAAGCCTTCGCTTGGGTGTTGGTGGCCCAGGAAAGAAAGGCCCCGGTGCGCGACATTAAGAGCCAGCTGAATGAGCAAGAAGGAGCGCCGCTTCGGGCCCTGGCTGCTTATCCTCAAGCCTGGATCATCGCCGCGATGATGTTCTTCCTGTCAGCTACCTGGACCGCCATGGTGACTTTCCTGCCGACGCTTTGGCTGGAAGAACGGGGAGTGTCGCTCACCTTGGGTGGCCCCTTATTGGGTTTCCTCTACTACGGCCTCATTCCCAGCGGACTCTTTGGAGGATTCCTGGCACGCAAGATTCGGAACCGCAAGCTGTTGCTGGGTGTCCCGGCGCTCTTTAACGTGCTATTTGGGGTGGCCATCACCTTCACGACCAACCCGATTCTGCTGATGTTCCTGATCACCGGGCTGGGGATCGTGTGGGTTGCCACCCCGGCCATTAATGTGTTGCCCTTTGAGTTTCCTGGGATACGGCCCAGGGAGGTTGCGGTGATCTCTTCCTTGGTAGTCACGTTTTCGGGATTGGGATTCGCCGCGGGTCCGGTTGTGACCGGGCTGGTAGCCCAGTTCACCGGTTCGCTGCAGACGGGGTTGGTAACGCTGTGTGTCCTCACCGGATTGGGTGTAGTCGCCAGCGTGTTCTATCCAGCTTACGCCCGAAATACCGCTCCACCGATGCTTCGTGCCGATGGGGATAAATACACGTGAGCAATGGACGCCGCGCTTCTCAGGAGGCAGACGTCCCAATCTTTTTCAGATTCACCGCTGCAGCTCACCTTTCTTGAGAAAGCGCAGCGGTGGATAGGGCTAACAGACCGGCCCGTTGGTGACAGCGGGGTCGACTTTTCGACGGAGAAACTGGCCTCCGCCCAGGGTTGCGTGTAGCTGGCCGTTCTCCACGACCACTTTTCCTCTCAAGATAGTGGTTGTCGGCCAGCCTTCGATTTCAAATCCATCCCAAATGCTGTAGTCAGTGATGTGGAAGTCTCCCGTGGCTAGTGTCTTCTTGATATTTGGGTCGATAAGGACGATATCGGCATCGCTGCCTGGGGCGATGACCCCTTTGCGTGGGTACAGGCCCATGATTTTGGCGGCGTTGGCCGATGTTACGTCCACAAACCGCGGCAGCGTCATTCCGCGCTTGGAAACCCCCTCGCTGAACGTGATCCCCATGCGGGTCTCGGCCCCGTTGTGTCCTCCGGTCACGTCGGATATGGTTTTCCCGGCAATCTTGACCTCCCAGGATGTGCAGTACTCGTCGGTGGCCATGGTGCTGAGGCCGCCCTGAACGATGCCGTTCCACAGGGAGAGCCGGTCCTCTTCCGACTTTAGGGACGGATAGGTGTGGTACTTCATGCCGTTCTCTTCCCGGTAGTTATCAGAGTTGAAACAGCAGTAGTTGTGGAGTGTTTCTCCGTATACCGGCATCCCTTTGGCTCTGGACTCTCCGATCGCTTGGATCCCCTCCCTGGCGCTGACATGGACGAAATAAACCGGAGATCCGGTCCACCCAGCCACGTTCAAGACCCGGCGAAACGACACGTCCTCTGACTCGTTATTGTGCACCAGCGGCATATTCCACCAAACGGTGCGCTCTTCGTCGCCCAGCTTCCGGTACATGTTCATCACCATGTCGTCGTCCTCGGAATGGACCAGCAGCATTGCGCCGTGACGCTGTATCAGCTCCATCAGATCGTGAAGGTGGCCCATGCGGACCATTCGCCCAGGCCCTGGAGTGGTGGGAGGACGTACATTCGTGGTGAATATCTTAACGGATGCGAATCCTTCCTCGACGGCCTCGCGCACCTGGCCCATAATGTTGGAATCAATCTCGCCCGATAGCATCAGGTGATGAGAGTAGTCGGCGTAGGAATTTCCCTGCCAGACCGAAGTGCGCTCGGCGATGGCCTGGTTGACGTCGATGCCGGGATTCTGGACGGCGAAGTCCAGCAGCGTGGTCGTGCCTCCAAAGAGGGCGGCACGGCTGACCTGCTCCGGCGGCGCCGTACTCAGGTTTTGACCCTGGGCCACGAAAGGCGCGGCGATATGGGCGTGGGGTTCGATGCCTCCAGGAACCACTATCTTGCCCGAAGCGTCGATCACCCGGCCCGCTTCTTCGGTGAATGTCCCCGGAGCCCCAACTCCGACGATTTTGTCTCCTTGGACCGCTATCTCCCAGTCGCCTACGCCCCAGCTAGTCACGACCTGGCCGCCTTTAATAATCAGATCTAGCATGGTCTTCCTCCTAATCACCTTCTATTGGATCACCCAGGGGGCCTTCGAAATGGATTTTATAACAATTGAAGACCCAACGGTCCAACACTTACAATCGAAAGAGGTCCTCCCGGTGCGACTCTTCTTCCACATTTGTGGCTATCGCGCTTGATACTCACTTCTGGAGAAACCGTTGTGCCGTGTGGACAACCCCTCTCCTCCGACGTAATATGCCTCTAGAGACCGGATGCGTGGACGCCGCTGACAGTCCAAGAGTTTCTGTCTCTGACCCTCCCTACCGGCGTTCGATATTGAGGTAAATATGGACGAGCTTATCGCGTATTTTAACGGGGAGTTTGTTCCTGACAGTCAGTGTCTGATCCACGCCACCGACAGGGGGTTCCGTACTGGAGACGTGGTCTACGATCTCCAACGCACCTTCGATGGAAAGATTTTTCGGCTGCGTGAGCACCTAGAGCGATTCATGCGCTCACTTAAATTCACCCGTCTGGACTCCGGACTTAATATCGACGAGCTAGAAGCGTTGACCCGCGAAGTCGTGGAGCGAAACGAAGACTTGCGTGAGCCTGGAGGAGACTTTACGGTCACCCAGTTCGTGACACGAGGCAGGGCGAAAAGTGTCGTCGATCCCGTGCCCCCAACCGTGTGCATCCTGCCCCAGCGAATAGACTTCGCCCAGTTCGCTAAATTCTACCAGTCCGGCGTGCACGTCGTTATACCGCGAACCCGTTCCTACTCCACCGAATCCCTCGATCCGAAGGTGAAGCATTATAGCCGGATGAATTTCGTCATCGCCAGTCTGGAAGCGGCTGACGTGGACCCGGAAGCGTATCCAGTTCTGCTAGATGAGAACGGCAACATCGCCGAGCATATAGCCGGCAACTTTTACCTGATCACCGACGGCGTGCTAAGAATGCCGACCGACCACAGCTCTCTTCAAGGCGATACCCAGAGGGTCATCCGGGAGATGGCTAAACGGCTGGGGATCCCAACGCGGGAAGAAGAGCTCCAACCTTACGACGCATATACCGCCGACGAGATATTTCTTACCAACACCACGTACTGCATCCTGCCCGCCGGGAAGATCGACAACCGGCCGGTGGGCGAAGGCGTGCCGGGGCCGATCACCCGCCAATTACAGTCCGCGTGGAGCGAGATGGTTGGAGTGGACTTCGTTGACCAAGCATTGTCTTTTGCGAACGCTTAGTGGGGTACTTGTACATTTGCCCCGGTGAGAGCCCATTCCCCGCCTTAAAATAGTCGCCAAAGGAGCCAAAGATGCCCATACCATCCTGGAAGTCGGGATTACAAGAGGTCGCTCCCAACGTCTTCGCTTATATCCACAGCGGGGTAGGATGGGACATATGCAACTCCGGCTTCATAGTAGGCGACGATGGCGTGTTGGTTATCGACGCCATGATGGTAGCCAGCCAGGTACGTATGTACATGGAGGAGATACGCAAAGTCACCGATAAGCCCATCAGATACGTGGTCAACACCCACCATCATGTGGACCATTCCTTTGGCAACCAGTTCTACCTTCCGGCCGAGATAGTTTCTCACCGTGGATGCCGGGAATCTTTGATCACCAGGGGCGCGGACGTGGGGATGCTGAGTGAACGATACCCCCAGTACAAAGAAGACTGGGCGGAGGCTCGGCTAACTCCTGCCAGTATCACTTACGAGGACAAAATGATTGTCCACCTGGGCGGCAAGGTGGTCGAATTGCTCCATCCGGGTCCGGCCCATACTTACGGGGACACCCTCGTATACCTGCCTGAGGATAAGGTGCTTTTCACGGGAGACGTGGCATTTCACTATCTGACCCCACTGGCGCGGGATGGACACGTAAGCAACTGGATCAAGGTAGCAAACGGGATCCTGAATCATTTGGATGCCACGACTTTGATACCGGGGCATGGTCCCGTAAGCGGCAAGGAAGTGGTTAGCGCGACCTTGAAGTACCTTCGTTTGGTAAAGCGCAAGTCCCGATCGCATTTTCAGCGGGGCGCGAGCGTTGAGGACACTAGCCGTGCGATTCCCTTGGGAGAGTATGCTGACTGGGTGGAGCCGGAGAGGGTCATGGTCAATGTTCAGCGCTTGTACCAGGAGTTCCGCGGTGAATTGCCAAAGGCCCGAGCGATGAGCTTCGGATAGATATTCGATCTAGAGATAGATAGCCAACTGAGGAGAGTTAACGATGCCAACTAGGCAAATGACAGCCAATGCGTCCCACCTTATGGTCGAGCAACTCGTAGCTTCGGGAGTCAAATACGTCTTCAACAACTCAGGTTCGCGCGAAGCTCTGTTCTTCAACGAGCTCCACTCGCGGTCTGATATCCACGGCATCCTGGGACTCCATGAAGGCACGGTTACCGCCATGGCCGGGGGCTACACCCAGGCCAACCTGGTGCCGGGCGTTATGGTCGTTCACCTGGGAGCGGGCCTGGCCCAGTGCATGGGACAGCTGATCAACGTTTGGACGGGCAGCTTGCCGGTCGTCGTGATTACTTTCGCCGGAGACACCGGCAGCTTTGCGGATAGGATAAGCCTGGACCTTACCCACAATGCCGGCCCAACCGCCATCAGCGCCCCGATGACCAAGGCCAGCTGGACGGTGATCGAGCCTGAAGGACTGCCGGCTGCCATTGAGCGCGCGCTGCGGGTTGCCATGACTCCACCGGTCGGCCCGGTCCACCTGGCGGTCTATGACCGGTTGCTCGGTCCGGAGCAGTACACCGCAAACATTATCGAGGGTGACCTGCCGGAGATCCGCACGGGCTACCCATCCGATAGTGACGTTGAGAAGATCGCCCAAGCCTTACGCGATGCTAAACGTCCCGTCCTGTACACTGGCGACGGTATCTGGAAAAGCGGCGCCGACGCCGAAGTGACGGCCCTGGCCGAGCGCTTTGGCATTCCAGTTGTGGGGGAGTTGCGCGGGGTCTCCATCAAGCATCCGCTCCACTGTGGCGGACGCCGTCTTGAGCAGGCAGGCGATATCGACCCCGACCTTATCCTTTGTTTCGGCGTGCGCCACAACGGCGCCGGTACCGCCGACGACTATTCCGCCTTCTTCAACGCCGAACGCATCATCGCTGTAGGCTCAGACGTCGAAAATCTCCAAAATATCCCAGGCTTGGACCTCGCGGTCCTCGCCGACGAAAAACGAACGGCCCAGCGCCTACTCGAGCTAACCGACTCCCCTTCGGACGATCTCGCGGACCGTCGAGCGTGGGCAAGAGAAGAGGCTGCATCACTCCGCGCCCGGCGGCGGGACGCCGCCCGATCGATCCCACAACAGCAGGGCAAGGTGCGTCCATATGTACTCGCGGACGCTCTAGACAAGGCCCTGGAGCGGATCGGCGGTGGGCTGGTGACCATTGAGCAATTCGCCGTCGCCCAAGACATACTTGAGAACACCGGGGATGCCGGCAACAACGAGTACATCAGACCCGCCGGTGGCTCGGAAGGTTACGGCATGGGCGCCGCCATCGGAGCGAAGCTCGGCGCTCCCGGCAAACCGGTCGTCGGTCTCGTGGGCGACGGTTCCCTTTACTACTCTGACTCCGCTCTCTGGACGGCTGCGAGCCACAATATTCCAGTACTTTACGTAATCTCCAACAACGGGGCATACGGAATCGTGGCAGGGGCCTTTGGCGGTGCGGATGCCGACATGAAACGGACTGGCGATTACCGGGGCGTCGTCCTAGACAACATAGACCCGGTCAAACTATCGGAAAGCTTTGGCGTCGAGGCCATGGACGCCACTGACGAATCGAGTATCGCCAGAGCCATTGAGCATGGGCTTAAAATGGTGGAGGATGAGAAGCGTCCCTTCCTGCTGAACGTCCATCTGCCCATCGGGCTGCCCGAAGGCGGACGTCCCAAAGCGCCGTATAGCTTCAGCGATGACTTGAGCTAAAGGCGTCGTCTGACTCGGATGCCCGGACCCCGCTCCAGGGTCTGGACTTGTGAGCGCGCCCGTTCCTTATTCACCGTCAGCGGAGTTGTTCGCGTACCTGAGGCATTACTTCGGTGGCGAAGGCCTCCAGCGTCGTGGCGATGCCTTGGCGGGGAGTCGCGGACGCTCGGATCGTTACCTGAGTTATTCCCCACTCGATCATGCTCACGACTTTAGCGGTAACTTCTTCTACCGTTCCGGCAAGCGTGGCGTCTCGTATGAGATCATCTGGCGCCTGCCTGGCCAGAGTTTCCAATTTCTGGGTGTCATGGGTGTAGCCTAATTGGGCGACCGCGTCTATCAGACCAGGGGTAACTTCTAACCCAGCCGCGATAGCGAAGCGGGTGTAGGTGGATAAAGATCGAACCGCGGACATTCTTACCCCTTGCAGCGCTTCCTGAGAGTCTGCGGCGATACAGCAATTGAGGCGTGCTACCCGGTCGATGGCGGCAGTGTCCCGGTTCGTTCTAGAAGCGCCTTCGCTGATAATGCCTAGGGAATAGTCCACGGTAGCCTGGCTCGCGCAGCTAGAAATTATGGCTCCATCGGCCACTTCCCCGGCAAGTTGAAGTCCCAAGGGTGAATTGCTGGCGATGTAGATCGGTAAGTCAGGCCTGAGAGGGGAAAAATTGAGGCCCCCACCCTTGAATTCCACGGTGCGGCCCTGAAAATCAACCTCTTCGCCTCTCATGAGGGCTTGGATCAGTGTTACCGCCTCCCGGATCGCCAGGGCTGGCCGGGACCGGGCTATCCCAAGCTCGGCGAATCCCGATATCCCAGCTCCGATACCCAGGACTGCCCGGCCGCCGGAGATCTCGTCCAGCGTGCCGATCGCCTGAGCGGTCAATGCTGGATGCCTGGAATATGGGTCGGTGACGCATGGTCCCAGCTTGATTCGGGAAGTGTTCAACGCGCATAAAGTAAGGCTGGAGTACACTTCGCGGAAGAATCGCTCATCCCCAAGCCAAAGGTAGTCATACCCCCATTCCTCGATCCGGCGGGCCAGCGATGCTAGTTCATTAGCAGGCAATTCGCCCAAGAGCAAGACGCCAGTCGTCATTGGATTCATGGGTTTCTCCTCAGCCGGCAGATGGCTCCCACCAAACAGCACCAGTACGCGTTCGCTTATTTTCCGCCAACGGCAGGAACGGGCATTCCCTATCTACGGGGAATCAGAAATCGTTGCCGTGACGCGACTACGGCGTAATCGCTGCATCACGCTTGACAGCACCATGTCAACCACGAACCACGTCGCGAGAAACGCACCGGTTTCCAAGAGGAAGCTGTGGAATTTGTAAAACAGCTCGGCGATGAGCAAGGATGACCCGAAAGCCGGGGCCTGCTCCGAGAGTAAACGCCGCAGCGGTAGAACTCGAATCAGCGAGTACAGAGCTACTCCTTTGTGGTATCGATATTAAGTACGCGGGCAAGCATCAACCTGTGGATGATAGGGCATGGTACCGCTTTTCGGCAACATGCTCTTTTTTTCATGCGTCTGCCGATGAGTTCATTACGCGTACGGCCCCGAGTACTAGTACTGCGTCAATCTGAAATTGATGCCTACGGCTTCACCCCCATCCTAACCTTCCCCCGTCGAGGGGGAAGGGATTTGGTCTCTTTCCTTTGACGGGGGAGAGTTGTCGGTCCATGCATCAAAATCATCTAGAAACAGTAATAGTTACGCTCCGTTCCGCCAGACTCCATCTAGGACCCGGCGGGAGGAGCGGCGCTGGGAATGATAGCGGGAATACCCAACTCCTCTACCAGGTTTACGAACTGGAAGACGTCATTCTCGACCACATCTTCCAGAAGCTTGATCTGGACGTCGATACGAGTGGAAAGATCCTGGAACACCTCACCGGCCTGTTTTGGGGGCGCAAAGTCGGCGCTTGCCACCACGGCGATGACTTCGGCCAGCTTGCGGTTCAACTTCACCGGCAGATTTAGCCGGTCCCGCGCCCCTTTGTGGTCCACCTGCACCAACTCGTTTTCGATCGCCGCCAGTTTTTCTTTCAAGGGAATCGCCGCGCTCGCCACCGCCTCTGCCGAGGAGTGGGACTCGGCCCTCTGCTCCCACTCCTCCACCTGACGCCGGATGTTACGAAGCTTGTTGATAGAGTCGTGAGTCTCAGACAACTTGTCCCGGATGCTGAGGTGCAGGTCAAACTGGGAGTCAAAATCGGCCTGGCTGGCGGCCACCCGAGGGTCTTTGACGATCTGAAATTCCCGGGTTTGTTCCGTGCCGTCGACGGATAGGCTAATCCGGTAGTCTCCCGGCGGGGCCGTCGGGCCGGTGGTCATGTCTTCCGTAGTTTTGTCTCCGGGCACTTTCCTGGCGTCTGGGTAGCGCATGTTCCACACGAACCGGTTTATACCGGACACCGCGGGAAGCCGTGGCTCCTGGTCCCCGTCGCCGGACTGATTCTCTGGATCGGTGCTGGTGAACGTATTTATCAGCTGATCGTGGTTGTCCCAAACCTTCAGGGTTACCTGTCCTTCTGGGGCTTCCTTCAGATAGTAGGTAACGATCACGCCTTGCGGCGGATTTTCGCCCGCATCCAGGAATTGGCGCACTGTTTCACCGCCGGGGCCCTTTTTTTCGGTGTATGTGACGTCGGCCCCTAGGGACAAGCGATAATGCTTGCCCTTGGAAGGTTTACGGGAAGCGGCGGGCGAACGAAGCCGGATCGAGGTGCGGGGTTGCAGCAGTTGGACCGGTGACCCCGCCAATTCGTTGGTAAGCTGATGCAGGGTAGTCAGATCGTCCAAGATCCAGAAGCTCCGGCCGTGGGTGGCGGCGATTAAGTCATTATCTTTGACGGCCAGGTCGTAGATGGGTACGGTGGGCAGATTCCCTTGCAAAGGCGACCAGGCGCCGCCATCGTCGTAAGAGACGTAAACGCCGGTCTCGGTGCCAACGTACAACAATCCTCGGCGGCCCGGATCCTCCCTGATGACCCTTGTGTAGTCGCTTTCAGGGATTCCTTGTGAAATATCGGTCCAACTCTGGCCATAATCCGATGTCTTGTAGAGCATGGGCCTGGTTTCGTCCAGTTTGTATCTGGTGGCGGCCATGTAGGCCGTGGCAGGGGTGTGGGGAGAGACCTCGATCATGTTGATAAGGGTCCACTCCGGGAGGTCTATGGGAGTGATGTCGTTCCACGTCTTGCCGGCATCTCTGGAAATGTGGACCAATCCGTCGTCGCTGCCCGCCCAGAAAACCCCCGGCTCATGGGGGGATTCCACGAACGCGAAGATCGTACCGTAGGTCTCCGCACCCGAGGTGTCTTTGGTGATCGGCCCCCCTGAAGTTTCCATCTTTGAAGTATCAGCACGGGTTAGATCGGGGCTGATGGGCTCCCAGGTGCTCCCTTGGTCGGTGGAACGGAACACCAGATTGCCGGCTACGTATAAGATGTCCGGGTCGTGAGGAGAAAACTGGACGGGGAAGGTCCACTGGAAACGGTGCTTCATCTCGTTGGCGCCTCGGCCTGTACCCAACTCCGGCCATACGGTAATGATCCTGACCTGGCCGGTGGCATGGTCGTACCGCACCAAGTTACCGCCGCCTCCCGCCGAACTTCCCACGGCGCCGGAGACAACGATGTTGGGATCCTGGGGGTGGACGGCGATGTGGCCACTCTCCGAATTGCCGACGGTGTAGCAGTCGCCCCAGGGAATCGCTCCTTTGTGGGTGCGGGAAGGAACGGAGATGGCCGAATTGTCCTGCTGCGTGCCGTATACCCGGTAGGGGAACTCATTGTCGGTGGCCACATGGTAGAACTGTGCAGTAAGCTGGTTGTAAATGGTAGACCAGGTTTCTCCGCCGTTTAAGCTAACGCAGGCGCCGCCGTCGTTGCCTTCAATCATTCGACGAGGGTTTCTTGGGTCGATCCAAAGGTCGTGGTTGTCGCCATGGGGTGTGGTCACCTGATCGAAGTTCTTCCCGCCGTCGGTGGACTTCCAAGTCTGATAGTTGAGGACCCACACAGTATCGGAATCTTGAGGATCGGCGAAGATGTGCTGGTAATACCAAGGACGCCCTTGGATGTCCTGGTTGTCGCTCACTTTTTCCCAGGTGGCGCCGGCGTCGTCTGACCTATATAGGGCGGCGTCTTCGGACTCGACAGTCGCCCATACCCGGCCCGATCTGGCCGGCGACGCCGCGATCCCGATGCGCCCTTTCAGGCCTTGAGGCAGTCCAGGGTTCCCGGTTAGTTCTTGCCAGGAATCCCCGCCGTCAGTAGATTTGTAAATCCCGCTGCCGGGGCCTCCACTAACCAAACTCCACGGCGTTCGGTGGGCTTCCCACATCGCTGCGTATAGGATTCGGGGATTTGTTGCATCCAAGGAGAGGTCGATGGCGCCGGCTTCTTCACTGAGGAACAGCACTTTATCCCACGACTTTCCACCATCATGGGACCTAAAAACGCCGCGCTGGCTGTTAGGACCAAATGCATGGCCTAGAGCGGCAACGTACACAATGTCGGCGTGTTCGGGATGGACTCTGATCCGGGCGATGTGCCGGGTGTCTTCTAGCCCCAAGTGAGTCCAGGTTTTGCCTCCGTCGGTGGATCTGTAAACGCCATCCCCATAAGAGACGTCCCCTCGTATGCACGACTCACCCATACCTGCGTAGATGACGTTGTGGTCGGAGTCGGCGACGGCGATAGCGCCTACAGCTGAGGTGCGAAAGAACCCGTCGCTCACGTTCTCCCAATAAGTTCCGGCGTCAGAGGTTTTCCAGACACCACCGGCGCAGGCGCCGAAGTAGAAGACCGCCGGATCCTCCGGGTCCCCGGCCACCGCGACCACACGGCCTCCCCTGGGCGGGCCGATGCAGCGCCATCGCATGGCGGTCATCGGGTCGATCGCGGTGATGCCGTTCCCTTGGGATTGGGAAACTCGGTCCTCTGTCATATTGGCGCCTCCGATATGTGACAAGAAATCTTACGGGCAAGTACACGTGCCGAGGCGCGGTCGTCTGACCAGCCTTCACGGTAGTACACAATCTCCAGCGGGGCACAATCTTGGCGTAACTCTCCCTGCTCAGCCAAGTACTTCAGGGATGGGTGGGCGTGGCGCTCCAAGTTGGAAACGGTTGCGACTTCAGACAGAAAAAATCCCCCAACCTTCAGACGCTCGCGTATCAAAGGGAACAGGCCGCGTTGGCGGTAGTTGAAGCAGGTAATCACGTCAAATGGGCCTTCAGGCAACGGCTCAGCTTCCAAGTCTTCTGCCAGGGTTTCGATCTGCAACCCCTTGGCCGCGGCTCCTTGGCGCGCCAGTTCCAGCCCGGTCCGTGAGATATCCACCGCCAGCACATCTAGTCCCCGGCTTGCCAGCCAGATCGCCAAGCGCCCGGCGCCTGCCGCGATATCCAGCGCGTAACCTTGCTGGGGTAGCGAAGCCTCAACTTCCTTGAGCCAGTTCGGCGGCGCTATATCAATCTCATTGGATCGCGCAAACCTCTGGTCCCATTTGATACGGTCTGACTCTGCCATACGCGCCTTTGGTAAGCCCTAGATTTCCGGGATACGGATAAACAGGGTAAGTATCATCCACATCGATTGTCAATCGTATCGTGAGAGATTCACGTGGCGAATGGAGGAGCGCCGAGCAAGAATCTTGCCCCCACCCTCCGTCCTTCTTGCCGAGATCTGCCGGACGAGGTCGAGGCGGACGTCGAGCCCGTCTCGCAGTGGTATGGTCAGATAATCGAAGGGGTACTGTTTGCCGTCGACCAATACCCGGATCACCCGCCGGCCGGCCAGGGGGTTGAACTCTTCCGAGCGCTGACCCACTAAGAAGAAGTCTTCCAGGGTGAAAGACTCCGATATAGCATGTTCAACATGGATAACGCCGCTCCCGGCGTGGGTGTGTATTCGATTGAAGCAACCTCTATCGATCCCGATCCCTGAGGGAATCGGCAAGATGCGGCCGTGGAGGGTGATGGTCAGTTGGACATGGAAATGGGTGGAGACATCGATAGTTTGGAGGCAATCGTCCAAGCCATCGATTCTGGAGGCAAGCGGCGCCGGAGTGGCAGACTGTGGCGCTACCGGTGGGATGACGGTCGCGGAGGGCGGTATATGAGGCGTTGCCGGAGTCTGGCCGGTATTACACGAAATCAAAGCCGGAACGACCAGGAACATGACAAGGGTCATCAGATGTAAACGGCGAAAACGCAGCTCCATCACTATTCGCTGAAAAGCGGCGTTGCGCCCGTTAGGGCTTCTCACTCTTGAATATTCACGACGATATTGTCTGCACATCAAGACGATATAGCTTCAACCGGCTCGTCGTAGGGGTTGGTTTCGATGTACGGTGAGGTTGTGAAGGGCCGCTCATTCCGCGCCTCTTTCTATCGTGCGAATCAGGTCCAGCGATGCCGCCGGCCGATTATGGGATAATGCCCGGCTAAAGCGATGATACGTTAATGGCAGCACCCAATCAACAATAAATCAGACGCGAAACAATATCCCTTCAGTCTTTCGAGAGCCGGCCAGATGGGCTTGTCGCACGAGTCGCGGGTTCTTCCAAAACGCGGAATTCCCAGTTAGGATAGTAAACTGACGGCGTAGCCCGATCAGTGATTACGAGGTGGAACATGACCCTGGACAACCCTACATCCCGGTTTTTAAAACTCCCAGATACCAGCGAACGGGAAGCCACAGACCTGTTTCACAGGGAAGAAGTACAACTTGCCCTACGCAACCGAGGCATGCCGCTAGAGATCATGCGCTATCCTGTCACCCCAACCGGGATGCATTATCTTGTCATTCACTTTGATATCCCCGATATCGACATCGACCAATGGAAGCTACAAGTGGGAGGTCTGGTTTCCCAACCCCTTAGCTTGAGCCTTGACGACATCAAGAAGCGGCCGGCACGCACGATGGCAGTGACGATGGAATGCGCCGGTAACGGCCGAGCTTTGCTGAATCCTCGTGTCTTCAGTCAGCCATGGTTCAACGAAGGGATCGGCACCGCCGAATGGACCGGTACTCCTCTGAAGGGGATCTTGGATGAAGCCGGTCTCACGGACGGAGCCGTGAACATAGTTTTCTCCGGAGCGGATCAAGGGATTCAAGGGGAAGTGTTGCAGGTTTACCAACGTAGCTTGAACATTGCAGAATCCATGCGGGAAGAGATGATGCTGGTTTACGAGATGAACGGCCAGCCCCTCCAGCCCCAGCACGGCTACCCGCTTCGGCTCTTGTTGCCCGGCTGGTACGGCATGGCCAGCGTCAAATGGCTAGACAAGATCGAGGTGGTTGGCGATCAGTTCCAGGGTTATCAGATGGCCAAGTCCTACCGTTACACCCAGGATACAGAAGAACCCGGCGAACCGGTGACGTTGATCCGCGTCCGTGCGCTGATGATCCCGCCCGGGATTCCCGATACGATGACCAGAGTGCGATGGATGACTGCTGGACAGCAAACGTTAACCGGCAGGGCTTGGGCCGGTCGATTGGGGGTCTCCCGTGTGGAAGTCAGCGTCGACGATGGATCAACTTGGTCCGTAGCCACCCTGGGTGAACAGGTTTCAACGTTTGCCTGGCGGGAGTGGTCGTTTGACTGGAATGCCGTCCCGGGATGGCACACTCTATCGGTACGGGCCACCGACACTGAGGAAAACGTACAACCGATCGAGCAGTTTTGGAACGCCCAGGGAATGGGGAACAACATGGCCCAACGGGTGAGAGTATTGGTCGAGTAAGAATCCTTGATTCCCAGCCGGAAGCGGTTTCTGGCAAGCATTTGCAGGTTGGTCCGGAATCGAGTTTTATACAAAAATTCGGCAGAAATTAAGGTTCTGGCCGGGGTGGCCCGATTCGAACGGGCAGAGGTGATTCATGCGGATCTGTTGCTTTCAGCCTGGGGCAACCGAGATAGTCTACGCGTTGGGATTGCAAGACCAGCTTTACGGGGTTACCGCCCAGTGCGACTATCCGGTCGAAGCCCGAACCAAACCGGTCATCGTTCGCAGCGTTTTCGATGGCACCAGCCCGTCCAGTGGTGAGATCAGCGAGATTATTTCAGAAAAACTCCGGCAAGGGCTGGGACTATACATAACCGATGAAGCGGCGTTGCTTGCCGCAAACCCAGATATCCTGTTGACCCAAGCCCTTTGCGATGTATGAGCCCTGTCCGCTCGGCAGGTAGCCGAACTTGGTTTGACACTTAATAAGGAACCTCAGGTGATCTCGCTAGACCCGGAGTTGCTTGGCGATGTTCTGGAGGACATCCGGCGTGTCGGGCGGGCCACTGATAGGCTCGAAGCCGCTGAATCATTAACCGGCCGATTGCAGATTCGCATCGATGCTGTTACCGAGAGAGCGGCCCAGGGAGAGCACCGTCCTAAAGTGCTCCAACTCGAGTGGGTTGATCCCCTGTTGTGCGGTGGTCACTGGGTGGTGGAAATGGTGGAAAGAGCTGGCGGTGAAAGTTGTTTTGGCAGCAAGGAAACGGGGTCGTCGCGTCTGGACTGGGATCAGGTAATAGCGAGTCAACCCGAGATAATAATGTTGATGCCTTGTGGGTTCAACCTAGATCGGGCGATTGAAGACATTCCGCTACTGTTGAATCTAGAAGGGTGGGATTCTCTCCCCGCGGTACGAAACGACCGGGTTTTCATAATAGATGCCGATGCCTACACCAGCCGGTTGGGGCCAAGGCTGGTGACTGGGCTGGAAATCATTCACCCCGAAGTGTTTTCAGGACTGATACCCGATGGCGGTGCAGTAAGACTCAGCGAGGCAGCCAGATTTTAAGACACCAAGACCTGGTACTTACTCTTGATGCGGAGATTGTCCTATTTGGTAGTAGGTCTGCGGCATGGGGAGAATCAGTCTACCGGCCATGCTGAGACTCAGCGCTAATTCCTTCTGATGCGATTTACGCTCAGCCACCCACCATGGTATCCATCAGCGTCTGCTGTTCGACTTCCAGGGATGCTACCTCATTTGCAAGAGCGACCTTGTCTCCTATCAGCTGGTTGCTCCCGTTGACCTCGCCTACCACTGCAAACCCTAGCCCGATGACAAGGCCGAAGGAATAGATCGTTAGGCTTACGATTCCAAATGCTTTTTTCATTGGTTATCCACCTCACAGAACGGCAGGGAAGTCCCTAGCCTATCGAGAGAACGATTGCAATGCCTGACATTGCGGAGACGGCGATGAAACCGAAGATGAGCGTGATAGATATCGGAGTCTGATACCCCATATCTAGCCTCCTTACAGCGTGACCGTAATATTCAACCACAAAGAGAAGAAGAACACATGCGTGGTAGCACTACTTTTGACGGCGGGTTCTCTTTATCCCCTGATTAGGGCTACCACTATCCGAGCCGGCAAACGTAATACCCTGTCCTTACCAGCCTCGCCGCCGAATTCTGGCCTCGGTTTCATCGGTGATCCCACTCAGTTGCGCCTTTCGGTGGTGGTCTGCTAATGAATCTTTGCCTTTCCACTGGGAAGATACAAAGCGTAGCAGAGTTACAGCGCCGCGCAGTATAATTCAGCACACGAGTCAGGATCAGGCGAGTGGTTCGCCGAGAGAGGTTTTGATGAGCACAATCATGTCGGGCCGTGTTCACGTTATCACTGGTGGATACCCGCCGGGAGCGCTGGGTGGGCACGATATGGACTATGCACGGCTCAGGCTGCTGGGCTTGCTAGAAGAGCAAGGCCTGCCGGCGACCGTAGGAAATGACTTCAACGATATTCATCGCTGGCTACCCGGGACTCAACTGCTTATAACCTACGTCGCCGGGCCGTTCCTCGACGACGACCGGAACCAGATCGTGCGTCAATGGCTTGACGACGGCGGTCACTGGCTGGGTTTGCACGGCACGAGTGGCGGCAAGGCAACGCGGGTCGGAAACGGAAGAAGACGGCGGATGGTCAAAACCAGCCACCACGACACGCTCGGAGGTTTCTTTCTCAGCCACCCACCGATGCGCAAGTTTCGCGTCGACGTTGTTGCCCCAGGACACCCGCTGACCAAGGACCTCCCGGAGTCGTTCGAGACGATAGACGAGCCCTACATGATTGAGGTCCAGCACCCTTCTGAGACGCAACTAATACTCACCGCGGAGCTGGGCCCAGATGACTCACCGCTTGGCTCCGGATTCGAGTATGACGAGGACACGGCGCTCCAGCCGGACGGCAAGACCCGCGCGCTTGGTTTCACTCGCAACATTGGCAAAGGAGGCGTGACCTATATCGCGCTTGGCCATTGTTCGCCCGTGAGCCAAAGCCAGCTCGCAGCCGATCCCAACCCCGAGGACGCCGGCGGCAGGCCGGCAGCGCTCCGCGCTACCTGGGAATCGGACGCCTACATACAGCTGCTACGTAACGCGATAGAGTGGGGGATGGTCTAAGCACACCGGGCAATAAACAGAGCGTTATTGAGAATGGCAGTTGGGGTGCGGGCTTGTTTACTTAGCGTTGGGGCCGGTGGGTTTCGAGACACTATGAAACGATAATGTGGTTAGGTCAGTCTTCTATGACCTACTGCCCTGGTTCCGTTGACATGGGACGACTGCTAAAAACCTTCTCATCCCATGGTATTATTGTTGCGAATTCGCCGGAAACTCCACTAGCGGGTAGTTGCCTGGACCGATTCCGGCATGGGTATTTAGGTCGCAACCTAATCTTGTTCAAAGGCGGGTGTGAGCTATGGGAACGAAACTTTTGTTGGAAACAACGGCCCCCTTCCAGGGACTCCCAGAGTTGGTGGCATTTCACGAGGGTCTTTTCGAGGCGGAGGGTCTGGACGTGGAGTTCAAGGAGCGCGGTCAAAACGCCCCCACAGGGACCGACACCAACGTTACCGATCCCGACTTGGTCAGTCCCTTTATGAGTCATGCCAGCACCTTTGAAACCGGTCAGGCGGGCATGTACAACGCCTGCGAGTGGGGAAACTACCGCCGGGTGCAGGACAGCGATGTGCAGGGACGGCAACTGGGAAGACGGTCCATCGTGGCCTATGGGGCCCTAGTGGTTGCTCCGTCGTCGGACGTGTACACACCGCAACAACTGGCCAACAAGCTCATTGGGGTCCCCTACTTCGCCGGCACCCATTATCTGTGCCTGTTGATGCTGGAGGGTTTCCTGCCCCGGGACCTCATCAAGACCTGCCTGGCGCCCAACGGCTCAGGCGCACGATTTCGATCTTTGATGAAAGGTGAGATTGTCGCCACGACGCTGACCGAGCCATACATAACTGTGGCGGAGAAGGCGGGGTGCAGGATCATCGTTATGTCTCCATTCCACGGCACCGAGGTGGCTACTCCGGGAGTCGACGCGGAAACCTATGCCGCGTTCAGCCGGGCGGTAAACAAAGCCGTCGAGCGTATCAAGGCCGATAAGCGGAAGTACCTGCAGTACTTCATCGATTACTACAAGTCGGACCCTGATGTAGCCGCCCTGACGGTGGACGATCTGAGCCCTAGCCGCCTGCAGGTGGTGGAACCTGCTCCCATCCCCGAGGAAGAACTACAGCGAACCTACCAGTGGATGTTGGGTTGGAACATGTTGGACGGCGAAACCGGCGCAGAAGATTTGATCGACGGTGAGAGACAGAACGCGGCCCACGATCTGGCTGCAAGCAGCGACTAGCGGGGAGATTCCCGGGAATCTCCCTTCCGGTTTATTAACAGGGTAAACAGAAGGCCCGCAGGACATATCCTGGGGGCCTTCTTTGTAGCATCGATCGCTTACCGTACAACTCGATTGCCAGTTTCCCTGGGCAAACACTCAGGGGAGGTGACGGACTAATGCATGGGTGAGAACGAAGCGGGAATCATTATCTTGTTTTCCTGCCTGACCCGGCCCGGTGCGCCCGAGGGCCAATGGGGCGACGTCGCGGCTTCCTTCCGGACCCGTTCCCGGTCGTCCAAGTCTTTATACGGCCAGATGTGCATCCAGCGATTCAAGCCGCCAAGCTCGGTGGACATACCGGCGGCCAGAGGCGAAAACTCCTCCCGGTAGGGGATAGCGTCGGTCCACTTACGGATAAGCTCCGGTATGGAACCGGGCTCGTAGGTGTATATACGCATCTCGTAGATATCGCCCAGCTTTTGGTCGCCACCCATCGGACGCATGAATGGAGCGGGAGACCAAATCTCCGAGTTCATGTTCAAGATGGCGCCGTTGTTGGGGGGCGGCCAATGAGTGTCTTTGGAGGCTTCGGCTCGAATCCGCTCGCGCTCATCCAGACTTTCATAGGGCCATACGTGAATGACCTGGTTCAATGGGCCAATGTCAACGTGCCAAAAGGCGGCCAGCGGAGAATACTCTTGCCGGTAGGGCAACGCTTCGCCAAACGCTTCCTCGAATTGGGCCACGGTCCCCGGTTTTAGATCATAGGTACGGACTTCGTAAATCATGAAAAATCCTTCTCTGCTTTAAGTTTGCTCCCCTTCACCGAGCCCGCTCACGTCCCCCACTACTCAGAAGTGGCCCTAGTGTAGCAAACACCTACCGTTGCGGGCAAACGCTGCCAGCTACGAGCTATTTGACTAGGCGCGACATATGTTGATAGCATCGTCAAACACCACCGAGAATAGCCTACCGCAGAGGGTAGCCGAAATGAAAACCAGCACATCCAGGATCCTCACCACCCACACGGGCAGTTTGCCCCGGTCCGAGGTCATGCAGGACCTGCTACGAACCCAGCAAGACCAACTGGATCTGGACCAAAGCATCTTTAGCGTCGAATCGGAGAAGGCCGTCGCTGAGGTGGCCCAGCATCAGGTGGAAATCGGAATAGACGTTGTCAACGACGGCGAACAGGGGCGGGCCCAGTACGCAACCTACGTCAAAGAACGGTTGACCGGCTTTGATGGTGAACGGCAGATCCGGTCGCGGCCCCGGCTGGACGATGAAGACTTTCCCGAATTCGCCCAGCAGCAACGTCCGTCCTCCCGAAACATCCCCCAGCCGACCTGCACCGGTCCCATCGCCTGGAGTGACTGGTCCGCCGTCCAGAAGGACATCGACCGGTTGAAAGCCGCGGCGGACCAGGCTCAGGCTGAAGAGTTCTTCATGACATCGGCTTCCCCCGGAGTCATCGCCAATTTCCTGCCCAACGATTTCTACCCCACCGAGGAAGCATATCTCTACGCCCTGGCCGGCGTGATGAAGGACGAATATAAGGCCATTGCCGATTCGGGCCTGCTGCTGCAGATAGACTGTCCTGACCTGGCCATGACCCGAGTGTCCCAGTTCTCTCATCTGTCGGAAGACGAGTTCGTCAAGATCGTCGAGCTGCACGTGGAGGTCATCAACTACGCTCTGCAAGGCATACCGGCGGACCGGATGCGGTTGCATCTATGCTGGGGAAATACCGAGGGCCCGCACCACTACGATATTCCCTTCAAGTCCATCGTCGAAATCGTGCTCAAGGCCAGCCCGATGGGCCTATCTTTCGAGGGCGCAAACCCCCGCCATGCCCACGAATGGAAAGTCTGGCAGGATGTGAAGCTTCCCTATGGCAAAGTAATTATCCCCGGCGTGCTGGACACCACCACAAACTTCATCGAGCATCCAGAGTTGGTGGCCGAGCGGATCGTGCGCTACGCTAACATCGTTGGCCGGGAGAATGTGATGGTTGGCAACGATTGTGGCTTCGGGACGTCAGCCTGGGGCAGAAAGGTGGAAACCAGAGTCGCTTGGGCCAAACTGGCATCCATGGTGGAAGGAGCGCGTCTGGCGTCTCAGGAGCTTTGGTAGGGGCCTCACCCCCGGCCCCTCTTCCAAGGGTAGAGAGGTGCCCACGGCCTGTCGACAGGTTCAGGGAGAACGGTTATCACCGCTCGTGGTGAGCTTGTCGAACGACCCTGGCTGGAATCCGAATATACTTTTAATTTAACGTGAGGTTGGCAGAATCATGCCCTATCAAGAAGCCACGGCCAAGCTGCAAGAGGTGATGCAGCGGAAAGACCGGGTGCTCAGCGTGATGCACCCACCTAGCGCCTCCCTGGCCCGGGTTATGGAAGCCGCTGGGGCGGAAGCGGGATTCGTGGGCACCAGCGGCGTGGTGGGCTCCTATACCGGCTTGGAGGACGTGGGGACCGCCACCCTCAGCGAGTGTATCTTGATCGCCGGCTGGATCGCCCGGGCCGTGAGTTTCCCCGTCATTCTGGACGGTGACACCGGCCACGGCGGCGTCATGGCGGTACGGCGTATGGTGGAGGACTGCATCAAAGAAGGCGTCGCCGGAGTCCGCATCGACGACCAGCCCATCGAAGGAAAGCGGGGCACCGGCACGGCGGGCATGGAGGTTGAGGCCTTGGAAGTGGTCCTGGCCAGGTATCAGGCGGCCGTGGAACGCAAGCGCGAGTTGGACCCCAACTTTGTGGTCATCGCCCAGTGCTATACCGGAGAGGCTGCCAACGGCGGCTACGCCGAAGCCCTGGACCGGATGAAGGCCTACAAAGAGATCGGCGGGGTCGACTGGGTACAGTTCACGGCTCCCAGAGATGTTGACGAGGCCCGGGGGGCCAGGGAGGCCGTGGAGGGACCGTTCTCGATAATGCAGGGCTTCATGAACACGCCTCTGACCAACGACGAACTGCTGGACCTGGGCATCAACATCGCCTGGGTACCCCAGCCCACCCACCTGGTGACCTACGTGGCGCTATACGATTACGTCAAAGACTTCATGGACAGAGGCAGCATCGCCTATCAGGATTTCCGGGAGGCTCACAAAGACAACCCTTACGTCACCGGCCAGTTGAAGATCGGCGGCGCGGAAGTGGCCAAGCAACGAGAACTGGAGGAGAAATACTTCTCCGCCGATGCCCTGGAAAAATACCAGCGGTCGGCTGGGCGGAAGTAGATCGCCTCTTGCGGTCCTTTCCCGGAGTGAAATAGCGGGCAGGCAACCCGTCGGTTACTCGAACAACAATATGTAACAACGGCTTGAGAATCTAAACAAGAGGGAGAACCATGGCAAAGAACGGCTACAAGATATTCGATTCGGACACTCATGTTGGTCCCCAGGCCGACATTCTGGAACGGTACATGAGTGCAGGGGACCTGGGTTAACTCAAGGAGTTTGAAGGGTTCCTGCGGAAGAACGACAAGACGGGCCACTCCACCTACAACTTCAACACCCGCAAATACGCTCGCCGGCTGGGCGAACCGGAAGCACGGGAGTCCGACGCCAGCGAGTATATGACCGGGTTCACCGCCCAGCACCGGCAGCCCCCCAACCCTTTGTTGGAAGACGACCCCGCCGAGCGCATCAAGGACATGGACCTGGAAGGCGTCGACGTGAACCTGCTGCTGCCATCGGGCTGGTTCGGCGTCTGGACCTCCCAACCGGACACGGCTCTGGAAAATTCGTTCTATGAGGCATATCACCGCTGGATGGAGGACTACTGCCAGCCCTTTAGCGACCGGCTGACCGGCGTCATCCTGTGCTCCGCCCGGGACGTGGAGGCCGCCGTTTCGGAGATCGACAGGTGGGGGAAATCCCGCTGGCCGATGGCGGTTTTGGTTTACGCCCCTTACGGCACGCCCCTGGACCATCCGGACCTGGAGCCCATCTGGGCCGCCGCCGCCCAGAACGACCTTTCGATATTGCTGCACACTTTTACCGTGGCCCCGCCCTACGCGCCCGGGGGACTGGACACCTGGGACAACCTTTGGCTCCAACGCTCGGCCGCTCACCCTTGGTGCGGCATGCGTAACATGGCGTCGATCATCGGGTCGGGCGTGATGGACCGTTACCCAGACTTGAGGGTGGGTGTGCTGGAAGCGGGACACGGCTGGTTGCCCTTCTGGGTCAAGAGGCTGGACGAACACCAGATATCGATCCCATCGGCTCTCCCAAAACTAGCGCAAACTCCCAGCGAGTACGTGTCCAGCGGGCGGTATTTCCAGAGCATCGAGATGTCGGAAGGGCAGGAGGTCACCAAGAGCGTCATAGACATCTTGGGTGAAGACATCCTGATGTACGCGTCCGACTACCCCCACGGCGAAAGCTGGTTCCCCATTTCAATTGACACCGTGATGGCGTGGGATGGCATTCCGGAGAGCGCCAAGAAGAAACTGTTCTGGGACAATGCGATGCGGTACTACCGGAGGTACGGTTCGGGGTAAACAGGTCGAGCGTGCGAAAGGGAGTGGGTCAGACGATCTACGAGAAAGACTCTCTAGCGTCCCGCCAAGCGGCGTTTTTCGCTGGCATTCCGGGTCTCGACGATGTAGCGCTTGATACGGTCTCGCTCCGTCATGGGCGGGTCGGAGATCCAGTCGTGAAACGCCAGCACTGGGTTGGCTACCGCCGCCAGAATCGCGTCTCCCCGTATTAGCGCCCAAATGTGGCGAAGCGCCTGGAGCGAAGGTTGGCTCAGCTTGCCGGCATAGATTTTTCCCGCCGGATTTATCCCTACTAGCCCGTTGCCTGAGTGGTTAGACGTCTCGATGGGCTGAGATTCTATTTCGACGTGCTTGGTTGCCATTTGAACATTCTAACCGCTTGCCTAGTCTAACCCAACCCGAAATCTAAAGTCCCTGCCAAGTGTCGGCACCCATGACCTGCGCCCAACGCCCGTAGAAACGGCGATGGTTCGCTTCGCTCAGCCGGAAATCGCTGGTCCAAGCCTTGAGTTCTTCGTCATAACTTTCGTGGCCCAGTCCCATCTGCATATTCAATTCGAACTTTCTGGAAACCACCCCGCGGCAAGTCTGGGTGCACTCCTGCCAGTTGTCCATGTCGTCCTGCTCAAAGGTACCCGAGGGGCCGAACCCCCGGATGCTGGCCAGTCTCAACTGTTGTTTTATGTGGTCCGGCGCCGCTTTATCGGCGAATACCCAGGCCCACACTTCGGTCTTCTCCGGCCCCTTGGGGTGCCAAACCCGAAAGGTGTAGGAGGCGGCCCGGAGCATGGAGAAGTTGGGAAACATAGTGCCCACTATGGGATTGACCCTGCTGGTGCGTTCACCTAGGCGTTGCTGCACCTCGGCTCGGACCTGTTTCTCATACTCCAATATATCCGGTTCCGGAGGCGCCGCCACGTCTTCGGGGCCCAGGGCGATGATACAGTGTCCGTTCCCCGGAGAGAGGACAGCGCCTTGGGTCGATGCGTTAACCCGGAAGTCTCCGGCGAACCCGGTCCTGATGGCTGAAAGATGGCTCCAAGCCGTATGGTAAGCATCGCCGGCAAAGTTCTCCGCAGGCAGCTTCCAGTTGGCGGGAATCGTCCACTTTTGAACTCCCCCCACAACCTCTACCCCACCTTCGCGGCGGTCGAAGAAGCAGTCCAGGTACCAGGCCATCTCACCCAGGTAGTCAAGTAGCGACGGCGCGTCAGGGTCGAAAGTGGCGAAGATCAAACCTTTATAGCTGTCCAGTTGAGCCACCGGAACCAGATTCCACTGACTCTGGTCCAGCTCCCCGTAATATGCGTCCCGCTCGTTGGGAACCGCCATCAGGCGTCCGTCGTTGCCATAGGTCCAGCCGTGATATGCGCAACTGAAGGAGGAGGCGTTACCCGAGTCGGCTCGGCAAAGACGGTTACCACGATGGCGGCAGATGTTGAGGAAAGCATTGATCTTGCCGCCCGAGTCCCGCATAACCAGCACCGGGTCCTCGCCCATATAGGTGCTGAAGAAGTCGCCTGGTTTGGGTATCTGGCTTTCATGGCAAAGGAACAGCCAGCAGCGGGCAAAGATTTGCTCCAACTCTTGCTGGTATATATCCTGTTCGATGAATATCCGCCGGCTAACCAGCCCGCGTTCACCATCCACCAGACTACTAACGTCTGCGACCACGACACACCTCCTGGCAATGTTTCCAGGATTTCGGAGACTAGTATACCCTGAACGCGCCTCCGGCAAAATCTGGTTTGGCGGGTGATCCGTGGTTGCTGGCACGACGTTGCGGTGATATAAAGCGGGGGACACTCCAGGCCAACACTCAGGAGAATGCCATGCCAGACCTAATCATCAAAAACGGCCTTATCATCGACGGCTCCGGCAGCCCAGGGTTTTACGCTGCCGTGCTGGTGACGGGCGACTCGATCACCATTCATCGGGGCGACGTATCCCAATTGGAGGCGGGGCGGGTGATAGATGGCACGGGCTACGTGGTCTGTCCCGGTTTTGTCGACGTCCATTCCCACGCCGGGCTGACGATTCTGGGAGAGCCGCACCACGACCCCAAGGTGCGCCAGGGGGTGACGACCGAGTTGGTGGGCATCGACGGCATCTCCCACGCGCCCTTCAAAACTCAGGATGAGTTGCACCGGTACATCTGGCTAGACTCGGGTCTCAACGGCTATCCGCCCATGCCCGCCGACTGGCTGACCGTCGCCGATCTGCTGAGCAAGTACGATCACCAGGTCGCCATAAACATGGCGTATATCTTGGGCAACTCCCCGGTGCGCATATGGTCCGTGGGATGGAACGACCGGCCCGCGACGGCCGCCGAGTTGGAAGACATGAAGGCGGTCGTCCGGGAGGCCATGGAAGAGGGGGCGTATGGGCTGTCCACCGGTCTGGACTATCCACCCGGCTCCTATGCGGACACCGCCGAGCTGTCGGCCCTGTCCCAGGTAGCGGCATCCTTAGGCGGCATCTATCACACCCACACCAGAGCCAGCCTCCGGTCTCAGGGGCTGATGGCGCCCTGGGAGGAGGCGCTGGAGATCGGCCGGCGCAGCGGCTGTCCCATCCACCTGACCCACTATCGCCAGAGCGCCCAGGGAGTGGGAAGCCATCTGGACTACATCGGTTTGGTGGAGAACGCCCGGGACGAGGGTTTGGACGTTACGTTCGATTGCTACACTTACCCTTATTCAGGCACGATGGTGGCCATCGGGCTGCCGCACTGGGCCAAAGACGGCGGACCGGAACGGTTGATGGCGGCGCTGCAGGATGCGGACGACCGGGCCAGGATGAAACGGGAGATCTCCAGGGACCGCCTGGAGAACAACTGGCTCACCAACTTCACTCAGCCCCAAAACCGGCAATACGACGGGCGGTTGCTAACCGATATCGCGGACATGCGGAACCAGGACCCGGTGGACGCGCTGTTCGACCTGCTGGTGGAGGAGAACTTGGGTATTTCAACCGTGGGTTTAGGGACCAACCCCCACACTCTTTGGGCCTTCGTTTCCCACCCCATGGGCATGATCGCCAGCGACGCCATCCTATTTGGCGAGTATCCCAACCCCAGGACCTACGGTTGCTTTCCCATAGTGCTGGCCGAGTTCGTGCGTGCGGAGAAGCATCTATCGCTTCCGGAAGCCATCCGTAAGATGACCTCGTTCCCGGCCCAGCGCCTGGGCATCCCCGACCGGGGGCTGCTGCGGGACGGATTCAAGGCCGACATCGTGTTGTTCAACCCCGACACGGTCAAGACCCACGCCACCAAGGAGGACCCCAAGCACTATCCGGTAGGCATAGACTACGTGATCGTCAATGGCCGGGTGGTCATCGACCAAGGTGAAAACACCGGCGCTTTGCCGGGCCGGGGGCTGCGGCGGGGCCGCTCTTCTACGTAGACGGCCTGCCGGGGCTATGGTTCTACATGCTCACCGGTTGAGACGGGTGGTTCGACAGGCTCACCACGAACGGGAAGGGGCGCCACGGACGGAGAGCGCGCGGATAACGTTCGCCCTGAGCTTGTCGAAGGGTCTCACCCCTGTAGGGAGATTCCTTGGCCGGTCCGCTCCCTCCATCAAGTAGACTTAGTGCCACGGCCTTATTCCAAATTCTATGGGGAGGTACATGAAATGCGGAAAGAATTTATCGATCCTCCGGAACTGGGAACTCCGCCCAACAACATCTACCACCACGTGGTCAAGGTGGGGAACACCGTCTACATCGCCGGGCAGCTCTCCCGTGACGTCAACGGGAAGCCCATCCACGTCGGCGACGCTGAAGCCCAGACGATCCAGGCCTGGGCGAACCTGGAAGCGGCTGTCAAGGCCGCCGGGGGAACGCTGGCCGACATCGTCAAGACCAATACCTACGTGGTTGGAAGGGAGAACATGGCCGGGGTGCGGGCGGGCCGGGCGAAAGCACAGCCGCCGGAAGGACGCCCCACCAGCACCACCGTGATAGTGGCCGGCCTGGCCGACCCGGAGTTGGTGGTGGAGGTGGAGGCGATAGCGGTTATCGGCTGAAGGCGGGGAGGACGAAATTGCCACAGAGAACACAGAGGTCACAAAGAATTTATGTGAGAAATTTAAAAAAACTTAGTGTTCTCTGTGGCTCTGTGGCTAATCAGGGGCTTTTAGAATCCCTTGAACCAAGCGGTGAAGTTGTCTGCCTCTTTCTGCGACCCTTCGATGGTTAGACGGCCGGTGGCGACGCCGTGACTAGGAGCCATCCGGCCGTAGATCAAGAGGATGTAGTTTCCGGTGTCGCATCGGAAAGTGACGTCGGCGACGCCTCGGCCGGAAGATTGGATGGAGTATGCGTCATGGGTGACCACAACGTCCTCCTGGACCGCCACGGGACTCGAAATGTCAAAGCGATACCTTACCGGGGTCGGCAGATCTAGGCCGGGCTCGAATGCGAAGCCCAGCCATCGGGCCACCCGGCCCGCCAGCACCGACAATGCTTCCTCAGACACCGTCGCGTTTTGATCCAGTCCGGAGCGAATGTCCCAACCATGAATCGCCAGTTCCTGTAGCCTAAGGGACACAAAATCCATGATCGGCATGGGGCTGCGGCGGTGAAAGCAGGGTTTGTCCCAATCATCGGCCTTGAGACCGGCTAGCACCTGTGCCAAGCCAGCGTATCCAGAGCGGAAGTTCTCCATAAGCCCCATTCCAACTCGCTGATGGGAATCCCGGGCGGTTTGCCCGATGGTTTCTGAGCCGCGATCTCCGGGGCCCAAAAAATCCTGCCCCTCTGGCGGGCCTGAGTCTCCAGCCACTGCCCGGGTGATGGAGTTGGCCCAAGTGGCGGCACCCGCCGCCAAGTGGGCAACCACGTCGCCGATAACCCAACTTTCGCAGGCGCTATCACGGGTCCACATCTGCTCGTCAAGCCCGGTCAGAAAGTCGCCCAACCGGGTTGCTTCGTTATTCACGATTTGGATCAATAAGTCTGTCTGGCTGCTGACCATGACTGCCTCCATCGGTGTAGGGAATAGTTATTAGGAAGGGTCTTATTTAATTCCCCCAATGCCCTCAAAGTCAATCAAATCGGATGCCCGATTGGGTGTTGGTGGCCTGGCGGATTATACTCGGCACTGTATCAAGATTTGCGATAGAGCGCCCGGTGATTAACCGGAGCTAGGGGAAGACATATGCCTGTACAAGTGGACATCCGCGTTCCGGTTGGTCTTCCGGTGAAGGAGACTGCGGACTTTATTGCCGGTTGCGAAGACGCCGGCTTCGACGGCGTGGGGGTCCACGACCATCAGCACAGTGGAAGGGACGTGTACCTAACCCTGGCTTTGGCGGCGGAGCGTACTTCCACGCTGAATCTGTATCCGGCCACGTCAAACCCGGTTACTCGCCATCCCAGCGTGTTGGCGTCGTTGAGCCACACTCTGGAGGAGTTGGCGCCGGGAAGGATCCGGTTGACCATCGCGCCTGGCTTCCTGTCGGTTGGCAACATCGGCCGTCCCCGAGCCTCGGTGGAAACGATGCGCCGAACAATATTGACTATCCGGAGCCTGCTGGCCGGTGAAACTGTGACCTTCAACGGGACTGAAACGAGTCTGAGAAACACCAGTAGCCCGCCGACGCCGGTTTACATGACCGCCGCTGGTCCCAGAATGGTGGAACTTGCCGGAGAGGTTGCCGACGGCGCGCTTCTGCTGGTAGGGCTACACCCTCAGGCCATCGCCGCGGCCCGAGAGCGTCTCGAAGCCGGAGCGGCAAGGGTTGGACGTACTCTGGAAAACTTCCACACGATATTTATCACTCCGATGGCCTTAGATGAGGAGGGCCTAGAGGCTTTTCGCTGGCCCCAACGCTGGCTGCGCCGTGGATTACCCTTCCTAACCTACCCCAGCAGTGCCAACCTGCATTGGCTGAGAGAAGCGGGTATCGACCTTCCTGACAACGTTCAACCCGAGCAGATCGGCGACGATCTGGCCCGGCAGATCTGCGATGCCTTCGGCTTGTTCGGCTCACCCCAAAAATGTTTGAGCAGGCTCCAGCGGGCGCAGGAGGAAGCCGGAGTTAACCACGTGTTTATCTTTCCTTCGCATACGGTGGCCAGCGGGTACGATATGCCCTTCCCGGAAGTGCGGGTTTTTAGAGATGTCATATTTCCTGGGTTGGGGCGGTAGGCCCTCATCCCCCGGCCCCTCTCCCAGAAGGAGAGGGGTGGCCCTGAAGGAATCGGGGATTGGGTGAGGAAATCTCTATTTGCCTTGGTATATCTTGGTGTCGGGTTTGAAAGCGGCGACGGCGAACCAGAACGAGTTGGTGTGGACCACCGGTGTCAGCTTCTTTCCGGCCAAGGGTCCCTCGACGGCCTCACCTTGGATACTCCAAACACTGCCGGTCTCGTTGTCCACAATTTTGTCGCCTTCGTTCTTGAAGATATATTTGGTTCCTTCAAGGGTGGCCTCAAAGAGCCCGGCCGCCCCGATCTTATTGGAATCGGCGATATTACCGGAGTCCAGGGCAGAACGGGTGCCGGGTTTGAAGAAGACGGCAGACCCGTACCGCCGACGTTGTAGTTGGTTGTAGTTGATGGTTCCCTCTTTGGCCAGCACCGAGAAAGGGAATGCCGCCTCAACGTCACTGATAGTGACCGTTACGACTCGCTCTTTGGGAAGCAAACGGCCGTCGATGGCACCGTCGAACAAGAAAGGTGGATTATCTACCCGGTCGTATCCGGCGTAGGGATTTTGACCGTAGCGACGGCCCAAACCCGTATCCCGGGATAGCCCTGGCCTTTTGGATTGGCTGCCTTGAAGTCTTCCCAGGAGATGATCTGAGCCGGGATGAAGGTCAGCTTGTGTCCGGCCAGTTGCCCGATTATCCCCTCACCGGTTAGCTGCTGCCACCAGGTCTCGGTCTGCCGGTCCCACATTATAAGGTCGCTCTTCCGTAGCATGCCCGATGTCCCGAACGTGAGCACCAGATCATTAATATTTCTGTCGAAGACGATGGCCGAGTTGCAGAGGGGGCAGAAGGTCACCGACACCGGAGCGCCGCCTACGGTATCGTTCACGATCTCATGCCACATCAGTATCTGCAGAGGGTAGGCCCTGGCGTCGCCGTTCAGCTCGAATGACACGACCGGTTCCAGGGTTTCCAGCCACTCGTCAGCATCTTTGATCTCGACGAATGTAGGGTTGTCTATCGGGGGAATGCCGTCCCGGGGCGGCCCCCCGGACAGTATGGAGTCGAAGGGCACCGTGTGGAAGCTGAAGTCCGTCTCCCAACCACCGGTCCTTAGGCCCGAAGAGCTCAACTCCTCGCGATATCCCGGGTCAGCCGCCACGAGTGGGCGGTTCGCATTGCTTCCCTCAGCCTCAGATCCCTGCTTTGATTCGCCCTTGCCAAGCTCGGATGGGGCATCAGAGGAAACGGGAGTGGTTTTTACGGCAGTCGGCGCGCTCGTGGCGGTTGCCGCCTCCTTAGCCACCGGAACATCGGTAGGAGCCAATGTTGCCGGTTGCGCGGCCACCGTGGGGAAAACCGGATCTGCTTGGGACGCAGGAGGGGGAGTTGATGTGCTATCCCCTCCGCAGCCGGCCAATACAAAGACTAAGACGGTGGACATGATTCCCAACGCCCAGTTGCGTTTCAACTTCATCTAGGGCACTCCAGAAGAAAAATTAGGATTCCAATTTCCACGTTTCGTCTCTTAGATGCGGCATCTTCCCGCACGATTTACTCCGATGCCGGCGCATATCTAGGAACATACCTTTTTGCCTGTACCCCCGGCGGCGTAAATTCGAGGGGACGGACGTTATATTCCATCGCGGGGATGTAACCCGGTAGGCAATCATTGAATCGATCAGACGCTAAAATCCGCCTCCGCGCGGCTTACCAAACAACCCAGTGTTATGCTATTCTAGTAAGTCGAACTCCCCGGCGCGGGACCCTAAATCGAATCTCAACGTAGGCGATATATATCATGGAACCTGCTCAGATTGTAAAAGTCGATGCCAACCCCAATATTCCGGCCTTTGGTCCTGGTGATAGTGTACGAGTCAACTTCCGCATCCGGGAAGGGGATCGTGAACGTATCCAAGCATTCCAGGGGGTTGTCATCCGTCTGTCGAATGGGAATAGCCCAGCCGCCAACTTCACCGTTCGAAGAATCTCCGCCGGTATCGGTATCGAGCGAATCTTTCCCTTCTTTTCCCCGCTGATCGAATCCTTGGAAGTAACCCGGCGAGGCAGCGTAAGGCGGGCCAAGCTTTACTACCTGCGCGGTCTCCAGGGCCGAGCGGCCCGAATCAAAGAGAAGACTTTGCCCAGACGAGCGCGGACCCAGACGAACACTTAGGAAAAAACAGTTCCGGCCCGGTATTCTGTCTACGGCCTACGGCGCTCTCGTCAGGATGGGCGCCGCGTCCATCCAGGTTTCGTAAATCTTCCGGATAGTTTTTTGGCATGAGATACGCGGAAGTCGCGGTCGATGCCCCGGTCGGCCATTCAAGGACTTTCTCCTACAGCATCCCTCCCCGATACTCGCTTGAGCCCGGCCAGATGGTGTGGGTACCCTTCGGTAGCCGCCTCACTCAAGGAATCGTGACCGAATTGGCGGCAACCTCCCAGGTAGAAGAAACCCGGGATATCCTGGCGCCCATAGAGCCGAGCCCCTTGGTGGACGAGGTCCACATGGAATTGGCCCGCTGGCTGAGCGAATATTACCTCTGCTCCCTCTTCAGCGCCGTCTCTCTAATGCTGCCGCCCGGCTTCGAAACCCAGGTGCGCTCTCAAGTATTTGCCGCCGAAATGCCAAGAATCGGGGAAGATGACCGCTTGGAGTCCCTGCGTCCTGAGACCCGGGAGGCGCTGCTATCACTAACGGGTGACTCCCGCGTGAAAGAGACGGACTTTGTTAAGTTGCTGGGCCGGGGCGGCGAGCGGGAGCTGGCCCGCCTCATCGACAATGGTCTGTTGTCGCGCAGGGTGGACCTGCCCGCGCCGGGCCTTTCCCCCCGCCATTCCTGCAACCTGTTCGCCATCGGAAAGCCTGACCCCCAACAGGAATGGCCGGAAACACCCGGCGGGCTACCGCAGCGGCAATCGAATCTGTTGCAAGCGGTCCGGTCAGCCCAACGAGGTTACCCAATCTCGCTGGCCAACAAGGAGTTCGGCCGGGGCGTGGGGAACGCCTTGGTGGAGAAAGGTCTGGCGGGGCTGGAGTGGATCAGAACAGAGTCAACTCCCGCCGCCCAGGTAGAGCGGTCTCAACCGGGCTCGAGATTGATATTGACTCCGGCGCAAAAGAACGCGCTGGTCTGCATCACCCGGGCCCTAGACGACCCGGCCCGGCCCCCTCGCAGCTTTCTGCTGCATGGAGTCACCGGCAGCGGCAAGACCGAGGTATACCTACAAGCGATTCAGAACGTGGTGGACCGGGGCCAGCAAGCGATATTCCTGGTGCCGGAAATCTCGCTCACGCCTCAGACGTTGGACCGGGTTGGCTCCCGGTTTCCGGGGAGGGTGGCCCTTCTTCACAGCCGTTTGACACCGAGGCAAAAATTCGACCAGTGGTGGAAGATTCAGTCGGGCGAATACGATGTGGTGGTGGGTCCTCGCAGCGCCCTTTTCGCGCCGGTGCCCCGGCTTGGGCTGATCGTGCTGGATGAAGAGCACGAATGGACCTACAAGCAAGAAGAGGCCCAACCTCTGTACCATGCCAGGACCGTCGCGGCAGAACTATCCCAACTCACCGGAGCGGTGGTGGTGTTAGGCAGCGCCACACCGGATGTGGAGACCTACTACTTTGCCCGTGACGCCCAGTTTAGGCGTCACCAACTTCTGGAGTTACCCCACCGCATCGGCGAGGAGTCTCCGGGCCGCACGGCGGAATTGGCGCGGGTTGAGATTAAGGATATGCGCCAGGAATTGCGGGACGGTAATCGCGGCATATTCAGCCGAAGCTTGGCGCAAGGTCTCCGGGAATGCGTCCGCAAGGGACAACAGGCGATCTTGTTCCTGAATCGCCGGGGCAGCGCCCCCATAGTCCAGTGCCGGGACTGCGGAAAAGTCGTGAACTGTAGCCGCTGTTCGGTCCCCCTGGCGTATCACTCGATGAGCACGTCCGAGGACTCATCAGCAGCCCCATCAGCCGAACCACGATTGATGTGCCACCGGTGTAACCGCCGGAGCCGGGTCCCTCGGCAGTGCCGGGAGTGCGGCAGTTCCCACATACGTCAACTGGGAATCGGGACTCAGAGGGTGGTGGACGAGGTTACCGCGATGTTGCCGGGGGTCCGAGTCCAGCGGTGGGACTCGGACACGGCCCGCGGCGGACTTGATCCCGGCGAAACCATGCGCGGATTCCAGTCCGGCGAGATTCAAGTCCTGGTGGGCACACAGGTCGTGGCCAAAGGATTAGACGTTGCCAACGTAACCTTGGTGGGAGTTATCTTGGCCGACGTTGGCCTACATCTGCCCGATTTTCGGTCCGGCGAAAGGTCGTTCGGACTGCTATGCCAGGTGGCCGGCCGGGCGGGACGCGGTCAAGCACCGGGAAGGGTATTCATCCAGACATACAGCCCCGAACATTACGCCATCGCCGCAGCGGCAAAGCAGGACTATGTGTCCCTTTACGAGCAAGAGATCGCCTTCCGCCGGCAGTTAGGCAATCCCCCATTCAACAGTTTGGCGCATCTGGTATTTCAAAACTCCAGCGAGAGCGTCTGCCAGCGCAACGCCACGGCCGCCGCCGAATTGCTGCGGCAGAAAGCCTACGCTCAAGGTCTAACCGGTATCGAGATTGTTGGCCCGGCGCCCGGTATGCCTTCCCGTCTCCGAGGCCGCTTCCGGTGGCATATGGTGCTTAGAGGGCCAGATCTACAGCGGTTTCTTGAAGGAACCAGCTTCCCCTCTGGAACCACGGTGGACGTGGACCCAGTCCATGTCCTCTAGCTAATCCGATGTGCATGTTCCTCTTTGTGCATGTTTCCCTCGCGCCCACTGCTCATGTCATTCCGAACCTGCCGCAGGCTGGTGAGGAATCTCAGGCCAACAACAGGGAGCTTCCGTTAGGCGTCATGTCCACGCCTCGTCGCCGAATTAAAATCAGGCCTGAGACCCCGCGCTTCTCTCGGGATGACATCGAAATATACCCGCACATTGGGTACGCTAATCTTTACACCCGCAAAGACCCTTGGATATAATCGGATATTGATTGAGAAAGCCGTCTTGATCGCGGATCAATCCAAACCAGCAATTGGGAGGAGACAACAGTGTCGGTCTTGATCATGCGGATCTTACCGGACCCGATCTTACGGCGGCAGGCCAGGAAAGTCGGGAAGGTTCCGGCGAACATGAAGAAGTTCACCGATGACATGATAGAGACTATGCACGCCGAGTTGGGCGTAGGGCTGGCGGCCAACCAGATCGGGTCCCTTCAGAAAGTGGCGGTGATTCAACTACCCGACTGGGAAGAGGCGTTGGTACTTATCAATCCCGAGATCGTCAAGCAGGAAGGAGAAAGGGAAGTGGTGGAAGGCTGCCTGAGCATTCCTGGATATCGTGGATTGGTCAAGCGCTCGGTGAGCGTCCGGGCCAGGGCGATCGGTCTAGATGGGAAAGTGATCCGCATCAAGGCCGACGGGCTACTAGCTCAAGCCTTGGAGCACGAGACCGGCCATCTGCAAGGAAGCCTGTATATCGACCACTTGGTCACCCCTGACGACCTGTGGAAGATACCCCAGGACGGAGAAGAGGAAGAAGAGGAAGAAGAGGAGGAGGAGGAATCGGGCGAAGATTCCGGGTCCGGTCGGGGAACGGCCGCTGATGATCAAGAAGCGGGGGAACAGCCAGAGTAAACAAGAAGCGTTGATTCCGGGGCTTGCCAAATAATTGCCACCGGTGGACCGGCATCCCGGCGTTTTTTCAGATTTTGGGCAATCCGCCGTCTGGCCAACCCATCCCGGGCGGTTGATTCCATCTCCGCGCCGACCACGAATTATATCCCATCGACCGTCTGTCAAACCCACCTAGATCCTATGACAAATTTTGACGAATCACCGGTGACTCATTCCGCGATGCTCCAAAGATTGAGCGGGTTTTTCGCTGCTCAAGAGAGTGGTGTTGTTTTGGTAGGAGGCTACCTGAGGGACACGTTGCGGTCGGCCACGCCGGCACGGGACGTGGACATCGCCTTGCCGGGAGACGCCCAGAAGATCGGACGGGAACTAGCCAGATTTCTAGGGGGAACCTTCGTACCTTTAGGCACCGCCTTCGGAGCTGCCCGGGTAGTCGTACCGAGTCCGGACCCTGAATCTCCTGAAGACGAAAAAGGGAAAGACTGGACCATTGATCTTTGGGGGTACACCGGAACCGTTGAGGAGGACCTAGCCCGAAGAGACTTCACCATCGACGCCATGGCCCTTCCATTTCAGGATTGGCCAGCGATAGAGTCGCCAGAACTCGCGGAAAAGGTCATGGACCCCTTCAATGGGCGTCAGGATCTGGCGAAAAAGTGCATCCGGGCCGTCAACCCGCACGTATTCCAAGATGACCCGGGACGACTCCTTAGAACGGTGCATCTGGCGGCCCGGCTTCGATTCCGGTTCGAACCGGAAACGGTACGAATGGTAACTGAGGCGGCTCCCTTGATTTCCCAGGTATCCGGAGACCGTATCCGCAACGAGTTTCTGGGAATACTTTCGATGGACGGAGCACGGGGATATCTTCAGGTGTTGGACCACTTGGATCTGCTCTGCCGCGTTATTCCAGAACTGGCCGATGCCAAGGGAGTTGATCAGCCTAAGGAACATTATTGGGATGTGTGGGACCATTCCCTGCACGCGGTGGAATTCGCGGAACTGGTAACCAAAGGGCATCACAATTCGCCTATATACACCCAACTACCCTGGCCAGGGGGAAGGGAAGAATACTTCAATCAAGTGATCAGCGACGGCCATAACCGGCGAACGGTGCTGAAACTGGCCGCCCTGCTCCATGACGTGGCAAAGCCTCAAACAAAGCATATGGACGAAACCGGACGCACCAGATTTCCGGGCCACCCGGAATTGGGGGCCGCGATTGCTGAGACCCGGCTGACCCAATTGCACATGAGCGCAAGAGGCGTCGCTGCCGTATGCAAGATGGTGGAAGAACATCTGCGGCCGGCCACCATGCAACAAGGCGCGGAATTGGCCACGGCCCGGGCCGTATACCGGTACTTCCGCGACTTGGGGGACGTTGCCATAGACACCCTTTTCCTGTGGATGGCGGACCATTTGGCCGCAAAAGGGCCGGAACTTGATACAGATGCTTGGTCCGTCCATGCTAGAATGGTGGCGCACATCTTGGAATTGGGCGCCCAGCCGGAGGCTACCGCCCAAAAAGAACGGCTGGTCACGGGCCTCGACTTGATGGAGCGTTTCCATCTAGTGCCTGGACCGTTGATTGGCAACCTGTTAGCTCAGATAGAAGAGGCTCAGGCCGTAGGAGAACTTGCGACCCGTGATGACGCGTTTGTTTTGGCCTCAAAGGTCCTGGAGAAAGATGGAATTTCTAACGACGATAAGTCGGCCGGAGGTTAGCCCTTGCTGGGAAGGTGGATAGGGGGATTTTTCGGCTCGATTCTGTGGATGCTATTTCCTTCCTCTTCGAGGGAAAGGAGCATCCGGCTATCGTTCCTGGTTCTGTTGATCTTAGCGGTTTCAGTTGCTTCCCTGGCTTTTCGCGAAGTCAGCATAAATATTCCCGGTTTATTTCAATTAGACCGAGGCGGCTCTGGTCCGCTTGGTTTGAAGCTGGGCCTTGACCTGCGGGGCGGCGGGCATCTGGTATACCAGGCGGATACTGCCATCCGAGTGGAAGTAGTTTTCGGGGAAGTCCTAACCGCGAAACAGATCACCGACGCCGCGAACGAATTAAAGATCCCTGTGTCGGTTAAATCTAAGGGGAACAACGTCTTTCGAATAACCTCTGATAATCTGGACGCCGACACCCGAGACCGTTTGGAGAAGGGCCTGAAGGAGAAATTTGACAGCTTGGAGACCTTCCAGGCTATCGAAACTCCCCCGCCCACCCCGGAACAGATGGAAGGTGTGCTGGATATCATAAATCGCCGGGTTAACGCTTTTGGCACGGAGGAGCCGATCATCCAAACGATCGGCGACGACCGGATATTAGTCCAGTTGCCTGGAGCCACCGGCTCAATCATCCGGGTCACCTTCAGCGAACCGGTTGAAATGGAAGATCTGTTGTCGGTTTTGGCCCGGATTGAAATGCCGTTCAATTCCTTGGACCAAGACGATAACCGTCGGTTCAAGCTCAAGACCAATACGTTAAGTTCGGGGCGAAAGACCCAACTGCGTCAGGCTCTAGGAGATCAGTTAGGCGTTAAGATCGACTCATTCCAAGTAGTGAGCGGCATTGACGAAGCCAAAGCCCTCATCGGGCAGACGGCCCTGTTGGAATTCAAAGAACGGACTTGCGCAGACCGGTTTTGCCTAAGCTATGAGGACGCCGATATAGGACTCACTGGAGACGACTTGGATCGAGCCGATCCAGTAATGGATTCATCCGGAGTGGGTTGGTCGATCTCCATCCAGTTCAACGATCGGGGCTCGGATATCTTTTCCGAATTGACCAGGCGCATCGTAGGTGTTGAAACCAAACGGATCGCGATAATTCTGGATGGTGAGCAACTCTTGGCCCCAGTTTCCCGGGCCTGGATCCGGGACGGCCGTAGCGAGATTACGGGTAATTTCACCCGGGAAGAAGTTAGGACTCGGTCGATCCAACTGGAGTCGGGCCGTCTGCCGGTGCCATTGAAGATCATTCAAGAAAGCGACGTAGATGCTCTGCTCGGGTCTGAATCCCTGGAAAAAAGCTTGGTAGCCGGGATGATAGGCCTGGGTCTAGTGATGGTGTTCATGGTGGCCTACTACCGCATGGCCGGAGTGGTCGCGGCGGTCTCTCTGGTGGTCTACTCGCTGATAGTCCTAGCGCTATTCAAGATGATACCTATTACCCTGACCCTCTCTCACATCGGTGGTTTCATCCTGTCTATAGGTATGGCCGTCGATGCAAACGTGCTGATCTTCGAGCGGATGAAAGAGGAAGTGCGCATCGGCCGTACCCTGGCCTCATCCATGGAAGTGGGGTTCAACCGGGCCTGGCCGGCCATCCGGGACGGCAACGTGTCCACCCTTATCACTTGTATCGTGCTGATCTGGTTTGGCGACCGGTTGGGAGGCGGGCTGATCACCGGGTTCGCGATAAGTCTCATGATTGGCGTTTTGGCCAGCATGTTTACGGCGGTGGTGGTCAGCCGTAATCTGCTTCAACTTCTAGCCTGGATCGGCCTGGGCCGCCGGATAAACTTGTTCACTCCAGAGCGTCTGCGCCGAACCGGAGACGTCCCGGTAGGTGGGAGCTAAAATTGATTGACATCGTTGGCAAACGAGGCTGGTACTTCCTGATCTCGGCGTTTATTATCCTGCCGGGTCTGATCTCTCTGATAGTCCCTCCCGGTTGGGCCTCGGGGGAGTCGGGTCTAAACCCTGGTATCGACTTCACCAGCGGGTCGGTATTGCAAGTTAGCTTTGACTCGCCGGTTAGTGAGCAGCAGATCCAAGAACGCATGAACCAAATGGGACACAGCGAGGCCCTGATCCAAAGAACCGGAGAGCGCTCCTTTTTCATCCGCACCAAGCTTCTAGCGGAACCGGTGGGCGATCTTCCGTCGGAAAGGGAATTTCTGGAGCAAGACCTGGAAGACTCCTTTGGATTGGTGAGGGATCAAATAAAATTCGATTCGGTGTCGCCCATCGTCGCTAGTGAGACCGTGATAAACGCGTTCTTTGCGTTGCTGGCGGCTTCGGTCTTCATTCTGCTGTATATCTGGTACGCCTTCCGCCGTGTTCCCAAGTCCTACCGGTACGGAGTGGCCGCCATATTGGCCCTGGTCCACGACGTGATAATCGTGATCGGAGTGTTCTCCATACTGGGCAAGGTGTTGAACATGGAGGTAAATTCCATGTTCATCGTTGGAGTGCTCATCGTTGCCGGTTACAGCGTGAACGACACCATCGTTGTATTTGACCGGATCCGGGAGAACACCATTCGTTTCCCTGACCGGGCTCTGGCTACATTGGTCAACATGAGCATCATGGACACCATGGGGCGGTCGCTGAACACCAGCTTCACGACGTTGTTTGTGTTGCTGGCGTTGCTTTTGATGGGGGGGCCCAGTATCAGGGGGCTGTTATTGGTCGTAGCGATCGGCGCCGTGGTTGGAACTTATAGTTCCATCTTCATCGCCAGTCAGTTCATCGTGATTTGGGACCGGGGCGAGCTCGGCAAGCTAATAGGACGGGGCAGACGGGCCACATCGGCTACCGCGACGACGCTGATGAGCGTCATCTTGGGGCGGTAAGCACCAGCCTCCCCAAAACACTTCTGCTGGACAGCAGATCGAAGGCTCTTGCCGCCTCTTCCAGAGGCATGGACCCTCCAACCACCGGTTTTACTTGTCCACTGGAAACCATATCCGCGACCTGTTCGATCACCGATCGTGAAACGCCCGATGACCCCAGGACTTGGGCGTCCCGAAAGATTATCTCGGCCAGATTCAGCTCCACCGGTTTGCCGGCGACTTCCCCCAATAAAACCAGGCGTCCGAATTGGGCCAGGCTGCGCAAGGAAGACGGAAAGAGGACAGAGCCTACCGTATCGATCACTACCTCGGCGCCCAGGTCTTCTGTCAGCGCCAAGACCATTTCACTAAAATCCAACTCACCCGTGTGGAGCACTTCCTCGGCGCCCAGCGGCGCGAATCGACCCAGCTTATCCGGCGATGTGGTCACCGCTAATACCCGGCTCCCCAACGCAACGGCGATCTGCAATGCATGGATCCCCAGGCCGCCCCCAGCTCCGGTGACTACGGTGATATTGCCGGGGCCAACCTCCGCCACATGCTGAACCGCTTGTAACGCCACACCCATGGGACAAGCTAGTAGGGCCGCGCCGGTCAGATCGATAGACTCGGGTATTTTCACCAGGCTGAACTCACTCAGCACCACCCACTCGGCGAAGCCACCGTCGCGGCCGTGGCCGATGCCTTGGCCGTGGAGACAGCGGTGCTCCCGGCCGTTCAAGCAGCGTTCGCACTGGCCGCAGGCGTTGGTCAGTAGGCTAACGACCCGGTCGCCTTTCTCGACCAGCCTAGCCCCTTCGCCAACTTGGGCCACGATTCCCGATATCTCGTGGCCTAGAATCACTCCCGGCTTAACCCCGCGCCGCAGGACGCCGGCCATCACCAGCAGGTCATGGTGGCAAAATCCGCACGCCGCGACCTCCACCAGCACCTCTCCCGGTCCAGGGGACGGGATAGGAGTCTCTTTCACTGCTAGGACCGGCGGCCTGCCGGGTTTTTCCAGGAATAACGCACGCATCATGGGGTTGGATTATATCCTTGAGAGGTTGCGCCGCCAATCCAGCGCTGGCGTATAATTTGAGCGGTCAGCTTTCAGCCATCAGCGGTCAGCGGTCAAACGAACTTTGAACAGTTGATAACTAAGAGGAGTCTCAGATGAAGATCGGCGCCCACGTCTCCACCGCAGGGGGATTAAGCAAGTCGATCGCCCGAGCCGCGGAGATTGGCTGCGAGGCCATCCAGATATTCGGCTCTTCACCCCAAGGTTGGGCCTTCAAGCCGATACCTGAACCGGAGATTGAGTCTTTCCGGAGTCAGGCGGCCGAGGCGGGAATAGACTCCATCTTCCTACATGCCATCTATCTGATCAATTTGGGAACTGCCGACGAAGCCCACCTGGAGCGGGGGATCCAGTCCCTGGTCAATTACATGAATCTTGCCGCGAAAATCGGGGCTGAAGGTGTCGTTTTCCATCCGGGCAGCCACAAAGGAGCGGGTTATGAAGCTATTCTAGCCCAATCCGTGGCGGCTATTAAAAGGGTGCTGGAAGATTCGCCAGACGGCCCTTACCTAGCAGTGGAAAATATGGCTGGAATGGGCCAGCACATCGGCGCAAAATTTGAGGAATTGGGGCGCATCATCGAAGGGGTGAACAGTCCGCGGCTAAAGGTCTGTCTGGACACCCAGCACAGCTTAGCGGCTGGCTACGACCTGGCTTCTGCCGAGGGTATCGAGGCCATGATCAGCGAGTTTGAGGATACCATCGGAGTCTTAAATCTCCTGGTCGTCCATGCCAACGACTCCAAGCGACCCTGCGGCTCCGGAGTTGACCGGCATGACAACATCGGCGAAGGATTTATCGGCGAGTCCGGTTTCGCCACGATCATGGGGCATCCAGCCTTCCGGGAAGTTCCTTTCCTTCTGGAGGTACCAGGATTCGAAGGGAAAGGTCCGGACCAACAGAACATAGACATCTTGAAATCGATTCGTCATCGGGCGGGTTTGGACCCGGGTATGGGTAGTTGATCAACATTTCGCGCCGCGAGTTCGTCCGGTTGGTGCGCCAGGCATACCGCCAGATCCCGTCCGAAATGATACAGGCCATCACCAACATGGATATCGTGGTGGAAGAGTGGCCGCGAAAGGAAGACTTGGAGTTGCTG
>CATMOE010000028.1:0-45781 GCA_950072105.1 uncultured Dehalococcoidia bacterium | reverse complement strand
GTTTACGTCCGCCAAAGGATACCGGGTGTTGGTCAGCCTGAAGCGGGTATAGATACTTCCACGGATCTCAACAATTTCATCTCCCATCATCACACCGAATGCCACTCGCCTGGCGGCTCTAAATCGCGCGATTTTCATGCTTGCCGCGCCCCTCGTATTTAATATGGATGGGAGACTCGGTGGGGATTGTAACCGTTCACTTGCTCCGTCGCAAGAGGAAACACGGGTTGTTGCCAGGGTAGTGTTTCGAATAAAATCAACCGGTTGGTGCTCCATTCATCATGGACTCTGTTAGCATTGGTACAATCTTATCTGAAGGTGATGAGCGTTGAAGCTGGGACTACTCATAAACAGCCAGTACGTGGCCGGCGAGTCGATGCCGGACAAGATTCAGGAGAGCGTGGAGCAGGTGAAGGCGGCCAGGGGGGCCGGGTTCGATCTTATCTGCGCCGCCCAACACTACCTGGCGGCTCCATATCAGATGAGCACCACCATGCCTTTGTTGGCACGGCTGGCAGCCGAAGCCGGCGACATGGAGGTTGCTGCCACGATTATCTTGTTGCCGTTGCACAACCCCGTTGAGATAGCCGATAGCGTGGCAACTTTGGACGCGATCTGTGGGGGCCGGTTCATATTCGGCATCGGCCTTGGTTACCGCGAAGAAGAGTTCGCCGCCTTTGGAGTAGAGCCCAGCCAGCGGGTAGGGCGGATGCGGGAAGCCCTGGAGTTGATAAAACTCCTCTGGACTGAAGAGGAGGTGGAATTCAACGGACGATATTATCACGTTCCCAAGGTAAAGCTGGCGACCCGGCCGGTGCAGCGGCCGCATCCGCCGATATGGGTTGCCGCCGACGGTAACAGGGCCATACGGAGGGCCGCCCGATGGGGCTATCCCTGGCTGGTCAATCCCCATGCCACGGTTTCCATGGTGACCGGCCAATTGGAGATGTATCGGGAGGCTCTGTCTAAGGCGGGCCAACCGGCGTCCAGTCTGCCCATGATGCGGGAGTTGTACGTGGCCCAGGACCGGGAGACGGCCTATAACGAGAGCAGGCCGTATCTGGAGGGCAAATACGCGGCTTATGCCTCCTGGGGGCAGGACAAAGCTTTACCGGGTGAAGAGAGCTTCTCGATCCCATACCGGGACTTGGCCAAAGACCGGTTTCTGTTGGGGACCGCGGACGATGTGGTTGGTGAGATAAAGCGGTACGAATCGGAGTTGGGGATCGATTACATGATCTTCCGCATGCAATGGCCTGGTATGCCCCACCGGCAGTTACTTCGCCAGATAGAGATCATGGGCCGAGACGTTATACCCAGGGTGAAGAGCGGGTAAGAAATCCAGCGGCTCAAATTGTACGCCGTTTACCGCCCTTTATTCTTGTCGCCCAATCTTTAGGGTTCCGGGTTAACAAGCTGTCATATCTGGCTGGCTGCCACTGGGCCTGTTAAACTGTTAGCTGTCTCAAGTCAGGAGGGTTCAAAAGAGTGGTACCACCGGGAGACATCGGGCCTCTACCTATATGGGCTGGCGTGTATCTAGCTGCATTAGTGACCGGCGCCCTTTCCAACTACGTGCTCTATCATCGGGTGTTCCGCCTGATCCGTCAGGGTAAAGGCGTTGCCCGGTTCGACCGCCCCTGGGTAAGACTGAAGGGGGCGGTGAGTATCGTTCTGGGCCAGCGGAAAGTGTTGCAACGAGTCCCCCAAAGGGACTGGGCCGGCATCGGACACGCCCTGATCTTCTGGGGATTCCTCTCCTTTGCCCTGAGTTACCTGATTTTTATCTTCGGCGCCTCCATATGGAGTCACTTCCCGGAATGGCTGCTTCACACCACCGGCGTCCGGATTTACAGTATCTACCTGGACATCATGGCCGCGGTCATGTTGGTCCTGCTGGGTTGGGCTTTGGCCCGGCGTTGGATCGTAAAACCCAGCCGTCTGAGCTACGATCTGACCAGACATCTGGACTCCGTTATCATCGTTGGACTCATTGGTCTGCTCATGGTATCCACCCTCCTGACCCACGCCTTTTACATAGCCAAGGGCGGCTTAGGACCGGAAGCGAATGTCATTATCGGCAGCGCATTGTCCGGCTTGTTCCAAGGCATGGGTATCGGGCTCGCAGCGTCAAACGTGTTGCATGGTGTTTTCTGGTGGCTGCACCTGTCCATAATTCTAGGCTTCGCCGTCTATATTCCGTTCACCAAACATATGCACATGCTGGCCGCGCCGCTGAACGCTTTCTTCCGGTCGTTGGAACCCAGTGGTTTGCTACCTACGATTGACTTGGAGAACACTGAGCGTTTTGGCGCTGGAAGAGTTCAGGACTTCACCTGGAAGCAATTGTTGGACGGGTACGCCTGCGCGGTGTGCGGACGATGTACTTCCGTATGCCCGGCTAACCTGACCGGCAAAGTGCTATCGCCGATGCACATCGTGGAAAACCTGAAAGACCACATGGTCGCCATTGGGCATCAGGGAGCACGAGATCCGGAGCACGTTGAGCCCACGCCTCTATTTGGCGGGGCCATATCTGAAGAGGCGATCTGGGATTGTCTTTCGTGTGGCGCCTGTATGGAGGAGTGCCCGGTAGTTGTGGAACACGTTCCCACCATCATGGATATGCGGCGCAACCTGGTTCTTGAAGAGTCTAAGATTCCGGAATCTGCGATGAACGCCCTGCTGAACCTCGAGCAACGAGGGCATCCGTGGCGGGGTACCCAATACTCGCGCACCGACTGGGCTGAGGGTCTGGATGTACCGACGTTGGCCGAGAAGCCAGACGTGGAAGTCCTTTTCTGGGTGGGCTGCACCGCCGCGTTGGAGCAGCGAAGCCAGGCGGTGGCCCGGTCCATGGTCAAAGTGTTAAAGGCCGCCGGAGTGAACTTCGCTATCCTAGGCGAAGAAGAGACCTGCACCGGTGATCCCGCCCGGCGAATGGGCAATGAGTATCTTTTCCAAATACTAGCCCAACAAAGCATCGAAACCCTGAATCGCTATGAAGTAAAAACCATCGTGACCATCTGCCCACACTGTTTCAATACGATGAAGAACGAATATCCCCAGTTTGGTGGGACCTATGAGGTGCTCCACTATAGCCAATTCGTTGACGGACTGATTAGGGAAGGCAAGATCAAGCCAATCAAAATGATTCAGACCAACGTGGCCTATCACGACTCTTGCTACCTGGGCCGCCACAACGGAATCTACGATGAGCCCCGCGCCGTGGCCAAATCGGTGCCCGGTCTTAACCTGATTGAGATCGAGCCCAATTGCCGGGAGCGGGGATTCTGCTGCGGCGCGGGCGGCGGCCATATGTGGCTGGAGGAAAGCAGGGGAACAAGGGTTAACCATGCTCGCACCGACCAATTCTTAGAAACCGGCGCCGACACTGTCGCGGTTTCCTGCCCCTTCTGCTTGCAGATGCTCACCGAGGGCATCCAGGCCAAGGGATTAGAGGGCGAGAAACAGGCCAAGGATGTTCTGGAGATTCTGGCAGATAGCCTAGAAGAGTAGATCGAGGGTTTGATTTATGGCTGAAGGCGATATGACCGTGGTGCAAAGCTGCGGAGCGTGCGGCGAAGAACTGGGCACTTTCGACGTGAAGAAAGACAACATGATGCTGATGACTACCGAAACTATATGGTGCCCCAATTGCCAGGCCGACACTCATGAAGTCCGTGACCTGGCCGGACGCGGCGCCGCGATTCACCAGGAACAAGGCTCTTACGCCGCGAATAATCCCGTTGATCCTGAGACGCGGCGTTAGGCCTATGTCCAACAATAAACCCTTTGCCCTGTTGGTAGTTCCCGACGATGAGCCTCCGGTCCTATCCGGAACACCGTATGAAGATCGCGCCCGTGCTTTGGCTGAAAACGTGGAGTGGCACTTCGACCGTCCCTTGGACAATGATGAGACGGTAGCGCGTATGCAAAACGCTGAGGCCGTGATCAACATCCGCTCCTCGGTCCAATTCACCAGAGAAGTACTGGCTGCCTGCCCGGCGCTCAAGATTCTGTCCGTTTGGGGCACCGGCGTCGACCATGTTGACCTGACCGCCGCCGAGGAATTGGGCATCACCGTTTCCAACACCCCGGCATATGGCGCGCCCTACGTGTCGGAGCATGCGTTGACGTTGGCCCTGGCCGTTTCTAGGCAGATCGTGATAAACGACCAGCATATACGAAGTGGCGGCTGGACCAGGGGCTTCATCAACGAGCTCTATGGCAAGACCCTGGGAGTGGTGGGAACCGGAGCCATCGGCCGGCGCATGATTCAGTTGGGGAAAGGCATCGGCATGAGGGTGGTGGCCTGGACAGTGCACCCCAGTCCGGAGCGGGCTGCCGAATATGACGTGGAATTCCTGTCGCTTGACGACCTGCTACGTCAGTCCGATGTTGTATCTCTTCACGTGGCGTTAACCGAGATCACCCGGGGCCTCATCGGACGCGCCCAGTTTGATCTGATGAAAGATACGGCTATATTGGTGAACACCTCCCGCGGCCTTGCCGTGGATGAGGACGCGCTGATCGACGCCTTGGAGAATGGGCGCATCGCCGGAGCGGCGTTGGATGTGTTCCAAGCCGAGCCTCTTGCGCCCGGCCATCGTCTTACTCAACTTGAAAACGTGGTTCTGTCTCCCCACGCCGGGGGAATGGCCTACAACGGCACCATGCGCGGATTGGAGATGTCTGTGGAAAATCTGGAGTCTTTCGCCGCCGGGTCCCCGATCTATGTCGTGGCCCAGGGCAGCCGGCGTTAACTCCCTAAAGTCCGCCGCCCGGCTAATGGTCTCAATGGCCGCCTTGTAGTTGGTTGGACCCCTGGGGCACCGATAATGAACACCAGAGTGACCCTCGCCGCCGGTTTTATCCTTGGTCTAGTGGTTGTAGCATTTGTGTTCTGGTCACAGTTAGAAAAACGGTATATATTCTTCCCCTCCGCTGCCATTGAGCAGACGCCGGGCGACTTTGGGATTGAATACGAAGAAGTTTTCTTCACCACCAGGGACGGTCTCAACTTGCACGGATGGTACCTGCCCGGCACCGGGGACGTAACCTGGCTCTGGTTTCATGGCAACGGCGGCAACATCAGCCACCGGGTTGAAGAACTGGCCCTCTTCCGGCATCGGTTGGGTGTGAACCAGTTTATCTTCGATTATAGGGGTTATGGCCGCAGCTCCGGGACACCGTCCGAAAAGGGGACATATCAGGACTCTCGAGCTGCGTTAGAGTATCTGACATCCCGGTCCGACTTAGCGCCGGAGAAGATTGTCTACTTTGGACGGTCTCTTGGCGCGGCGGTTGCGGTGGAGTTGGCCGCCAGCAGGGAACCATTGGGCTTGGTGCTGGTGGCCCCATTCTCATCCATATCGGACATGGCAAAAGTGGCATTTCCCTTCACACCCTTCCACCTGCTGGTCCGGGGAAGGTACGACTCCATTACTACTATCAGGCAGATCCACCGCCCGGTGCTCATTCTGCACGGGGACCAGGATGCGACGGTGCCGCTGAGCCAGGGTAAGAAGTTGTTCGAGGCGGCGAATCAACCCAAGAGGTTCCAGCTGCTACCAGGGACGGCCCACAACGACACCTACATCGCGGGCGGCGGGAGTTACTGGGACACGTTGAACGAATTTCTGGCTTCTCTGAAGGACGGTCCCACCGATTCCACCCCAAACTGATGCTGGTATCAACGATCGATCCCGAGCTTGCTGAATGCCGCCCCATTTTCGGATGTGTTAGTAGAAATTGGCGCCGACTGATCGGCGCCAATTTTTTACCTGAGAGCGGTCTTCCTCTCACCAACGGCCAGGCGAACCTAGCGAGGGAGTGAGAACATATAGCGGCCGGACTTAGGCCTTTTCTGCGTAGTCCAAGTTGTGCAGGTATTTGTTCCCTTGGCCTTCTCCGTCGACGATAACCACTTCATGCACGTTAACTTCGGTGGACTCGATGTGTAGGCTCACTCCGGTGGTTTCCACCACCAAGCCCGCCCGGGTTTTGAACCGCAATCCGGATTCCACACTTGTCATTTCCGCGTATGCCAACTTACCCTCCTCCGTCTTGTGTACTATTTTTCCCTTAGGAGTCTTATTTTTTTCGCAACCATCGCTCTGGTGCGTACTACTTAAGCTGATACCGGGTCCATAAGCCTTTTCAGGTCCGGTAACAGCAGTCTACAAACCAGCAACGCCACCGTCAACCCTAACTAGGCAGTTTGATCGTCGCAGCCAAACTCCCAAGAGTTGACTTGCCAAGGCCCATCGGACCTAGAGCCCCGAAATTATCTCGGTTTCGTAGTCCAGCAACTCCAAGTCGTCGCGGCTCTTTTCCACAAACGCGACTACATTAGACAGAATCTCGTTGGCGTGCTTGGTATCGTTGCTCAAGCAACAAATACCCAGAGTAAGCCGCTGCCACAGGTCGTTATCGTCTGCCTCTGCGACAGTGACGTTAAATTGGTTGCGGATCCTTGCCGCTACTGACCGGGCAACCTGGCGCTTGGCTTTTAGGCTGTGACTGTCCGGCAAGAAGAACTCCATCCGGCAATATCCGATGTGCAAACTCATATCGTCAGAATTCAGAGCTGATTATCGGCGGGCGTGCCGCCTGGAATAAGCCATTCGCCATTTCCGGATTCGCATTCGTACTAATTTTCACAAATACCTTGACTCATCGTTAATAGTCATTATAAATTATATCTCGGATATTCCTAACTCGGCCTGTCCGTAACGCACGAACCAGTCGCCTGGCCGCTTACTCTGGTAGACCACGCGGTAGCACCGTGTGGAGGAGCTGGAACTATATGGCCCTTGATTCCGCTTCACAAAACCAACGCCGGTCCGACGCGCCAGAAGTGGTGGTCGCTCGCCTTCCCCTGTATGTTCGAATCCTCACCCGTCTGTTCCAAGAGGGCGCTGAGGTTGTCAGCTCCCAGCAACTGGGCGAGAAATTGCAGGTGACCCCGGCTCAGATCCGCAAGGATCTGAGCTATTTTGGCCGGTTCGGCAAGCAGGGACGCGGTTACAGCGTCATTCACCTCTTGGAAAGGCTGAAGTTGATCCTTGGTCTTAACTCCTTCTGGAATGTTGCCGTTGTGGGAGTAGGCCGCCTGGGTAGAGCCATCCTCAGTTATCCCGGATTCACGCCTGACGGATTCCATATCGTTGCCGCGTTTGACTCAAACTCCGATGTGGTAGGGGAAACGATTGCCGGGTTAACTGTCAGCTCTCTGGAGCAACTGGACGAGATAGTAAGCAGCAAGAAAATCAGTATAGCCATTGTGGCCGTGCCCACGGAGCATACGCAAGGCGTAGTGGACCGATTAGTGGCTTGCGGAGTGCGTGCGGTGCTGAACTATGCCCCGATATCGCCTCAGGTGAGGGAAGGGGTCCGGGTGAGGAACATCGACCCGGTGTTATCCTTGCAGTCTATGACTTACTACTTGACCGACAATTCGGTTGAGTAGCCTGTTCTCAGCCTGTCCGCTCACTCTGCCAAAATTATTTACGCCCCGCCGGCATCTCCGGCACCCGGCCTAGGCGCCCTGGTCCGCCGCCGCCGCACCACGTTCAGCCGCACTTGGGCCCGGCGTACGGAAGCCACGGCCCGCTCCAATTGCATGTCGGTGCCCTGGTTGGCCATCCGCTCTCGGGCCCGGTCCACCGCTATCTGGGCGCGCTCTTCGTTTATCTCGTCGGAACGTTCACAGGCATCGGCCAAGATGGTGACCTTGTTGCCCATGACCTCCAAGAAACCCCCGGTTACGGCCAGATAGGTCTCTTCCCCGTCTTTACGGATCAGAATTTCTCCAGGCTGCAACGCCGTCATCAGGGGGGCATGGTGGGCCAAGATGCCCAATTCGCCTTCAATACCGGGAGCAACCACCAATTCCACTTCGTCGTTGTAGACCTGTTGCTCCGCAGTGATTATTTCCAGTTGCATTGTCGCCATGGTTTTTCATCCTTCCGGTTGACAATTGCCAAGTAGCAATCGGTTAAGCTCATCAGATGGCGAGAATTTGTGAGTCAGCCACAGGCAGAAGTCAGGTAACGCTCTGCATTTTATTCGCAAAATCACGGCCAGAAGTTGCTGGTGGAAGAGGGTTGCCATCTTTTTGGAAGAGTTCGATGACCTCTTCAACTATCCGGCAGAGCTCGCCGAAAACCTCTCTTTCGTTGTCCCCATGGCACCCGCCAAAAATCAATCCAAGGGAACTTCCTACATAGCATTGATCCTCGTCGGACCATTCCACGATCTTTACGTACTTCGCGCTATCCTTCACTTTTCGACTCCTCGATGGCCAGCCGCACCGCCCTTACCTGATACTGTTTGGCATCGTCACCCAGGTTGCCTGAAATTGTGATCGGTTTGAATAACGTTGGGATGAATAAAGTTTCTATGACTGCCTCTGCCTCTCCGGTTCACAAACAGGGCACGTTCGAGGTCGGTGATTAGGTCTCGTATCTTTGGGGGCACTGACTCTTTCGCTTAACCGGCTTCAAAGAAGAATAACAACATCAGCGGAGCTGAACCGGTTACGGCGTGAGATTACTTGATCACGGGTGCCTCGCTTCAGATATGCCGGTGCCCGGCGCAACTGACGCCTAAGCCGCCGCTTGGGCCTGCTCAGCGGCTTTCTCGATCGCCTCGTCGATGGTGCCGACCATGTAGAATGCTTGCTCCGGCAGGTCGTCGTGCTTCCCCTCCAGTATCTCGGCGAATCCCCGTACCGTTTCCTTCACCGGCACGTATTTACCGGGTTGGTTGGTGAAGGTCTCGGCAACGAAGAAGGGCTGAGTTAGGAAGCGCTGTATCTTCCTGGCCCGGAACACCGTCGATTTGTCCTCATCAGACAGCTCTTCTATCCCTAGAATCGCGATGATGTCTTGTAAGTCCTTGTAGCGTTGCAGGACCTGTTGTACTTGCCGGGCTACCTGGTAGTGTTCGGCCCCCACGACGCCCGGCTCCAGGATGCGCGAATAAGATGCTAGGGGGTCAACCGCCGGGTACAAACCTTGGGCCGACAACGCCCGCTCCAAGGAAACCACCCCGTCCAGATGGCCGAAGGTGGTTACGATGCCCGGGTCCGTGTAGTCGTCTGCAGGCACGTAGATCGCCTGGAAGGAAGTGATAGACCCATTCTTTGTGGAAGTTATCCTCTCCTGCAGAGCGCCCATCTCGGTGCTCAAGGTGGGTTGATATCCCACGGCTGAGGGCATGCGGCCCAGCAGCGCTGAAACCTCCATGCCAGCCAGGATGTAGCGATAGATGTTGTCGATGAACAGGAGCACGTCCTGCTTTTCCTCGTCCCGGAAGTATTCGGCCATGGTGAGACCGGTAAGGCCGATCCTGGCCCGCACGCCGGGGGTTTCGTTCATCTGTCCGAACACCAGAACGGTGCTGGCCAGCACGCCCGAATCCTGCATCTCGTGCCAAAGGTCGTTCCCTTCCCGGGACCGTTCTCCGACACCGGCAAATACCGAGACTCCTTTGTGAACCGCACCGATGTTGCGTATGAGTTCTTGGATGATTACCGTCTTGCCTACGCCGGCTCCGCCGTAGGCGCCGATCTTGCCGCCTTTCATGAACGGAGTGATAAGGTCGAACACCTTGATGCCGGTTTCCAAAATCTCGATGCCGGGATTCTGGTCGTCGAAAGCGGGCGGGTCGCGGTGGATCGGCCAGTGTTGTGCCGTCTCCACCGGTCCCAAGTTGTCCAATGGCGTCCCGGTCACGTCAAAGAGGCGTCCCAATGTCTCCGGCCCTACCGGTACTTCCACTTTCCTGCCCAGGTCGGTCACGTCGGTTCCCCGGGCCAGCCCTTCGGTTGCGCCCAGAGCCAAGCAGCGAACCCAGTTGTTGCCGATGTGGGATTGCACCTCCAAAGTGAGCCGCTCTCCCTCGTTGTCCAACTCTAGGGCGTCGAAAAGATTGGGTAGCTCGTCCGGCTGAAATTCAACATCTACGACGGTACCAATCACCTGCACGATTTTTCCGGTAGCCATTGTTATCTCCCACTAAGTTAGCAAGTCTCTAAAGATTGCGCTCGCGCTTTGCTGCTGATTCGTTTAGCCTTCCAGGGCCATCTGTCCTCCGATCAGGTCCAGCAATTCGTTGGTAATGCCATCCTGGCGGATCCGGTTCATCACCAGGGTCATGTCGTTCATCAGTTCGTTGGCGTTTTCGGTTGCGTTACGCATGGCGACCATGCGGGACGACTGCTCGCTGGCGTTGGACTCCAGCAGAGCATGGAATACCTCCATCTCAACATATCGCGGCAACAAGCTCCCCAGCACCGCTAGGCTGTCCGGCTCGTAGATGTATCCGACCCTTTCCGAACCGGTCAGAGATGCGGGCGCAACTGGCAGCAGCTTCTCAATGACCGGTATTTGGGACAAAGTAGAAGCGAACCTGGTGAAGGCTAGATGAACCTCGTCCACCTCGCCTTCGGAATAGGAGTCGATGACCAAGTGGGAAATGGCGATAGTATCTGCCAAGACCGGGCGGTCTGGCAGTTCGGTAAAAACCGCTTTGACCTCCTGCCCGGAGCGGACCATGAAGTCTCTGCTTTTTCTACCCGCTACGATGGCAGTGATTGGAACCGTTTGCTCCAGCATGAACTGACCCACTACCCGGTTCAGGTTGGCGTGCATGCCGCCGCATAAGCCCCGGTCCGGACTGATCACTAGAATACCCACCCGCTGCACGGGTCGTACCTGAAGCAAGGGATGTACGGTGCCTTCGTCATCGCCGGGCTGGGCCGCCAGGTGGGTGATGATTTCTTGAATCTTCTCAGCGAAGGGCCGTCCTTGGGTTACCGCCTGTTGGGCGCGCCGCATCTTGGACGCCGCGATCAGCGACATGGCGTTGGTCACCTTGCCGGTATTTTGCACGCTGTGGATGCGGCGGCGCATGTCTCTAACGCTAGGCATTTATCTCTTTCCCTTCGGCCTCATCTCGCATGCCTTAAGCGTTGAACCCGCCCTTGAAGTCGTTAATGGCCTGGGTCAAAGCAGATTCAATCTCCGGTGTAATATCTTTGGCCGTCGCGATGTCTTGGCCGATCTGCGGGTGAGTTGACGACATGTGCCGCAACAATTGGTCTTGGAAGTCAGCACAGCGCTCCAGAGGAATGTCTTCAATAAGCCCTTCATTGACCGCGAACAGGATGATTACTTCATGCTCCAAGGATAGCGGATTGGAATGAGGCTGCTTCAGGATTTCCGTGGCAAGCTGGCCCCGGGCCAGTTGGGCCCTGGTAGCGGCATCCAGATCGGCGGTACCGAACTGGGCAAAGGTGGCTAGTTCCCGGTATTGGGCCAAGTCTAGGCGTAAACGGCCCGCCACACGGCGGATGGCTCTGGTTTGGGCGGCGCCGCCCACTCGGGACACTGACAAACCTACGTTGACCGCCGGCCTGATACCGGCATTGAACAACTCCGTTTCAAGGTAGATCTGCCCGTCGGTGATTGAAATGACGTTTGTAGGTATGTACGCCGAAACGTCTCCGGCCTGAGTCTCGATGATTGGTAACGCGGTGATAGAGCCGCCGCCGTTGGCTTCGTCCAGCCGGGCAGACCGCTCCAGCAACCGGCTGTGCAGGTAAAAAATGTCGCCGGGATAGGCTTCGCGACCGGCCGGGCGGCGCAGCAGCAAAGACATCTGGCGGTAGGCCCAGGCATGTTTCGTCAGGTCGTCGTAGACGATAAGTACGTCCTTGCCTTGGGCCATGAACTCTTCGGCCATGGCACAGCCCGCGTAAGGGGCGATGTACTGCATCGGAGCGGAGTCGGCGGCGCCGGCGGTGACGACGATGGTGTGTTCCATCGCGCCGTTTTCTTCCAAAATGTTGACCACTTGGGCCACTTTGCCCTGTTTCTGGCCGATGCCGACGTAAATGCAGATCAGGTCGCCGCCCTTTTGGTTAATGATGGCATCCAGGGCTATGGTGGTTTTGCCTGTGGACCGGTCGCCGATTATCAGCTCCCGTTGACCGCGGCCGATGGGGATCATGGCGTCAACAGCCTTGATACCGGTTTGCACCGGTGTATCCACCGATTGCCGGGACACTACGTTGGGAGCAACTTTTTCGACCGGGCGAGTGGAGGTGGTATTTACGGGCCCTTTTCCATCTAAGGGATTTCCAACCGGATTTACGACACGGCCGATCAGGGCATCGCCCACCGGGACCTCAATGATTCTCCCGGTGGAGCGGACCCGGTCTCCTTCCTTGACCACGTTGGGGTCACCGAGAATAGCCGCGCCGACCAGGTCGGATTCTAAGTTCAATGCCAGGCCTAGAACGTCGCTGCCGAAGTCCAAGAGTTCGTTGTAGCGGACGCCCTGCAACCCTTGGATGCTGGCAACTCCGTCGCCCACTTGGACCACTGTTCCAACGTCCACCAAGGTCAGATCGCCTTCGAACTCTTCGATCTGGCGCTTGATCAAGGAAACTATATCTTGTCCTCTAGTCGCCATTGGTGACTCCCTTTTCTGGTCCGGCTTGGCCGAGCCCGGGCCTTCGTAATCGGTTCCAAGACTAGCTAATGCCGGAACGCACCCGCTTCCTTAGCGCTTCCAAGTGTGTCCGGGTGCTGCCGTCGAGTAGTTGGTCTCCTATCTGGATCACAATGCCGCCGATTATGTCTTCGTCAACTTCGGTGGTAACCACGACATCTTTTCCAGTCAAGTTGGAGACGAACTGGGTGATACTTTGAAGCTCGGCATCGTCCAACGCCACCGCTGTCACAACTTCGATCCGTTGGCGTCCATGGTGGATGTCCAACAGCTTAGCGTAAGCGTCACTCAACTCCGGAGCAAGGTTGGCTGATCCCTTGGTAACCAGAACTTTCAACAAGTTGCGAATCAGCGGATGAACGTCCGGCAAGACGGCTTCTACAGATTTTATCTTCTCATCGGCGGGGACTTCCGCGTGGTTCAGGAAGGTGCGGAACTCCTCGTCCCGAAGCACCTGGCCAGCCAATTCAAGATCGGCGGCCCACTCGTCGGTCTGTCCTTGCTCCAACGCCAACTCGAAGATTGCTTGGGCGTAACGCTGCCCGGAGACGCGCTTCGGCATAGGCTATCTATGCCCTCCCATTGCCGGAGGCTGAACCGCCCTCTTCCAGGACTTGAGAGATCAATTCTTGGTGGGTTTGACGGTCCAGAGAGCGGCGTATCACCCGCTCAGCCGCGGTTATGGCCAGTTCGCCAAAATTGGCCCGGACTTCTTGGATGGCGGCGTCGCGTTCCCGTTGGATGTCGGCATGGGCCCGCTCAATGAAAGCCTCGGCCTCACCCCTGGCCCGGTCCATCTCCTCGCCGCGAAACCGGTCCGATGCTTCCCTAGCTTGCTCCAACAATCGCTGGCCTTCCCGGCGGGCTTCGTTGATCTGCTCTTCAATGGATTCCCTGGCGCTGGTCGCCTCTTGTCTTGCTTGGTCCGCCGCGGCCAGGCTTTCCCGTATCCGGTCGGCGCGTTGGTCTAATAGCCGTATGATTGGCTTATAGGCCATTAGATAAAGTACTCCCAGCAGGATCAGAAAGTTAAGCAGGTATGCGATCAAGCTGGGAAGGTTGATTCCTAGCTCCGTCATGTCAGACCACGAACAACAGGATGACCGCTACGATCAATGCGTAGATGCCCAAAGCCTCCGCGAAGGCGATGGCCAAAATCATATTTACCTGAATCTGACCGGCGGCCTCGGGGTTGCGGCCGATGGCGCCCATGGCGCCGGCGCCTAGGATACCGATTCCAATGCCGGGACCAACCACACCTAATCCGATAGCTAGCCCCGCTCCGATGAATTTCGCAGCTTCTGGTGCGAATTGCAAAAGGACGAGATCCATGACCGTTTGGCCTCCTAGAATGATTTTATGGTGTCAAGATCGCCTTGAATCCGGATTACCTGCCGGTCCCCTTCCCTTCGACGGCCTTGGGACCGGCTATTCAACATTTTCACCGGGCTTCCCGGTCTGGTTAATGTTCCTGGTGGCTCACCGCCACCGACAAGAATACCAGGGTGAGAGACGCGAATATGACGGCCTGAATCAGACCTACCAGCAACTCCAACCCGAAAACAAACTCCACGGCCACGAATGGAACCAGGAACGTTATCATGACCACCAGAATCTCACCGGCGGTCATGTTGCCGAAAAGCCGGAAGGTGAAGCTGACTATCCGGACAAATTCGCTGATCAACTCTAAAAAGCCCACGAAGGCGTCGATTATACCCGAAGGGCGGAGCCGCAACAGGCCACCTATGGCAAAGAACTTTTTGAAGTAGCCTAGCCCGTGGGACCTTATCCCCCAGTATTCGACGAAAACAAAGGAGATCAGGGCTAGGGCCAACGGGAAGTTTAGATCCGTGCCGGCCGACCGAAGCAGATGGGCTTTGATCTCACCATCTTTGGTGAATCCCAAGAATTGGTAAAAGGGCAGTAGAGCCAGCCAAGCGTTGAAAAGCACAAAGAAGAAAATCGTCGCCACAACGGGGAACGCCTTCCGTCCCATCTCCGGACCCAGAACACTGCTGCAGAAGCTCAAGGCCGCCTCGATGAGAGACTCTACGAGGCTTTGGAACCGGCCGGGTACCAAGCTTTTCTTCCGGGAACCCAAAACGAAGAAAAGGACCAACATCACGGTGGCGAACCATGCCGATAGCAAAGTGTTGGTTACGGCGAATTGCATTATCGGCAAGGGAGTGGAGTGGGCTTCTCCCTCTTGAGCATCTTTTGCCGCGGTTCCTTCTTTGTGGTCCTCGTCTTTTTGCGGCTCTTCCACGTGATCTTTGGCCGGAGTCAGCCCGAGGTGTTTGTCACGAACCGAAGCGGGGAATATCGGTTGTGGAGGGAGATGGATCTCCGGCTTGGACACGTAACCGTCGCCAAGGCCTAAGATCTTTTGACCTATGACGCCCATTACGGCCCCAGCCAGCAAAAGGGCCAGGAGCCCTAATCCAGCTAATACGAGGAGGTTCCTGGCAGCGCTGCCCGATGGCACTAACTATTACTCCCGTTATCGTTTTTGCTTTGGCTCGCCGCCGCGTTCAAGAGGGGTTGGACCATTTTATAGAGTCCCCAAAACGCGACCACGGAACCCAGCAGAATACCCAGCAACATAAAGAGGGGTTTGGTTTCTAATAGCCCGTCTAGTGCAAGCCCGCCCACAATACCGAAGACGATGCATAGGGCGACATACCAACCCAGGCCCGTGAGCCTTACAGCCAGGACCCACAGATTCATCCTTGCCGCCGAGCCTGGTGAATGGTATCAGGATGCTTTTTAAAAGTCAATTGAGGCCCTCACTAGGAGATTCGACGGCCGAGAAAACGGAAAACGGCCCTGACGTTGATAACGCCGGGGCCGTTCAATTTTTTTAGTATTGGGGGACTTTACCTACTTGGTTGCGACTTGCCGAAGTCCTCCAGGTCCAATGTGTCGATGAAGTCGGTGAAAGCGGACATGCGCCGTATGTCTTCTTCTTTCAATTCGACGGGCTTTGCATCCGAGGTCTGATCGCCTTCTCCAGGAATCAGTGGTTTGCCGGTTTCTTTGTCCAGAAGAATCCCTGCTTTGTCGAGCACCGATTCTTCGACGTAGATCGGTACCTGGGCCCGAACGGCCAAGGCCACCGCGTCGCTGGGCCGGCAGTCTATCTCCTGGGAAGTACCATTGGATTGAAGTGAAATCTTGGCGAAGAAGGTGTCGTTCTGGAGATCGCTTACCAAAATGTGCTGGACGGAAGCGCCTAGGCTGTCGATCACCGTGCGTAACAGGTCGTGGGTCAATGGGCGAGGAACGCTCAAGTCTTGGAGCTTGACGGCGATAGCGTCAGCTTCCGCCGGCCCGATCCAAATAGGCAAGTAGCGGTCCGAGTCTTTTTCCTTGAGGATTACAACCCGCTGGTAGTTCATCGGGCTGACCCGGATGCTATCGATGGTCATCTCAAGCATTAAACCTGCCTCCGCTTATCACCCTGTACGCCTAAGGATTGTATGCCTTGGCTAAATTCAATGTCAACCCAAATAGACCCAGTTTACTTCCGTTTGCCACCGCTGGAGACCTCGCCAATCCCGCGTCCGGAATCCGGTGTCGCGTTTTGTATCGGCGAATCCGTCGTTCCAAAAAACCGATGAGTGGTTGCGTCTCTGAGCGAGGTTGCGGCATCTCAAATAACGCCTCGAGTGTATAATTGCCAATCAATCATAAGATAGTTAAGTAGGTAATCACCCCTATTGAGTGGCGTCTGATGCCGGAAGCGGCTACGTTGGTCTCCGGAGGCTCTGGATGAATGGATTAGACAAGTATCGGGTTCCCTGGCAAGAAACATGCTGGACATGCCAAACAGAGGATTTCAACTTTCAATGCACCGATGAGTTGATGCCTCTCGACCGCTTCATTGGGCAAGACCGGGCGCTGGATGCGATACGGTTCGGTCTGGAAGTGGACAAACCCGGTTACAACTTATTTGTGACCGGATTGACCGGTACCGGCAAAACCAGCGCGATAAAGGCCCACTTGGAAGGGATCATCGAAGATATGGAACGACAAGAGCGGAGTAAGCCACCCTCTGATTGGTGCTACGCTTACAACTTTGACGATCCAGACCGGCCCTTTGCTCTTAGCTTACCGGCGGGTGAGGGGAAGTCTTTGCGTTCCCGGATGACCTACATCTTGGCCCTGCTTCGAGAGGAGATGCCCAAGGTATTCAAGAGCGAGCAGTTCGAAGCCGAGCGCCGGGAGATGGAGGAAAAGGGGCGTTTGACCACCCAGGAAATCATGAACGCGTTGGAACAGGATGCCCGAGATCGAGGGTTCGCAATTCAGGTCAATCAGACGGGCGTGACTATTTTCCCCATGGTGGAAAACCGGGCCATGTCTCCGGAGGAATATCAGGATCTTGAAAAGGAGCGACGGAAATCGATCGACGAGGTTCGCAACCAGTTGATGCAGCAGACCCAGGAAACGATGGCCAAAGTTCGAGAGGCGGAGAAAGAATCCTGGGACTTGATTCGTGACCATGAACGGTCGGCGGCCGAACACCGCGTTACAGATATCTTCCGGCCGACGGTCAATACCTACCGGGACGTTCCTGAAGTTAACCACTACCTAGGCCACCTGGCCGAAAAGGTGTTGGACAACCTGAATCTGTTCAAGGAAGAGGAGGCGGACCCTGCACAATCCGCGCCCCCCTCGGCCTCCGGTACGCCTGCCGGACCGGGAAACGCGAATCCCTTCCTCGCTTTTGACATCAATCTCCTAGTGGACAACAGCAACGTGGGCAAAGCGCCTATTGTTATCGAACCTAATCCCAACTGGGGAAACCTGTTCGGCCGCATCGAACGCCGCGCATCCATGGGCACGTATTTCAGCGACCACACAATGCTGAAACCGGGTTCGATCCATCAAGCCAACGGGGGCTATTTGGTTTTAAACGCTCGAGACGTGTTGAGTTCGCCCCCGGTATGGGAAGGTTTGAAACGGGTCATTCGCAACCGGGAGATCCGGTTGGAAGACCCGGCTGAGCAGAGCGGGTTTTTCGTGCCCCAAGGGCTGCGCCCGGAGCCGATCCCGCTGGACATAAAGGTGATAATCACCGGTGATGAGTCTACCTACCGCCTCCTTACAACGATGGACAATGAAGACTTTTGGGATCTGTTCAAAGTAAAGGCCGAGTTCGACAACAAAGTCGACATCACGCCGGAAAACGTCGATGCATATTGTGCCTTCATCTGCCGGACTTGCGAAGACGAGGGGCTTCGCGCCTTCGACTCCGATGGCGCGGCCCGGGTGATCGAACAAGCGGCCCGAATGGTGTCCGACCAGAAAAAGCTCTCGACCCGTTTTGGCCAGATCAAAGACCTGCTGATCGAAGCGGATTACTGGGCCGGTCAGGATTCTAGTTCCTCGGTGCTGGGTAAACACGTGGAGCAAGCGTTGACACAAAAGGTCCACCGGTTGAATCAGATGGAGGAAAGGGTTCAGGAGATGGTGGAGGATGGGTCGTTGCTGCTGGATTTCACCGGCTCCGTGGTGGGTCAAGTGAACGGGCTGGCGGTTTACGACTTGGGCGACTTCAGTTTCGGCCGTCCTTCGCGTATCACCGCTCAAACCTTCGCTGGAAGGGATGGGATTATTAACATCGAACGGGAAGCGTCCCTCAGTGGCCGCACCCACGACAAGGGCGTGCTGATCCTGAGCGGCTATTTGGGCGCCAAGTTTGGTCAAGAAAGACCGCTGACGCTATCCACCAGCCTCTGCTTCGAGCAGTCCTACGACGGTATCGACGGAGATAGCGCTTCCTCCACCGAGTTGTACGCCATCATGTCTAGCCTGTCCGGTCTGCCGCTGAAGCAGAACATCGCCGTGACCGGGTCGGTGAATCAGAAAGGGGAAATACAGCCCATCGGCGGAGTCAATCAAAAAGTCGAAGGCATGTATGACGTTTGCCGTATCGCCGGATTGACCGGGGACCAAGGGGTTATGGTGCCGCACCAGAACCTGCGAAACCTCATGCTGCGGTCCGACGTGGTCCAGGCGATCAAAGAGGGCCGGTTCCACATATACTCCGTTAAAACCATCGACGAAGGATTGGAGATCCTGACCGGATGTCCAGCCGGCGAGCGTGGTCCGGATGGCGCTTTTCCCGAGGGGACCGTGAATTCCCTGGTGGAGAAAAGGTTTGGAGAGCTGAACCGTTCTATGCGGGGTTACTACGAGGGATTGATGGCGCCATTAAACTAGGGCGCCGCAAGCGCGGCGCATCCAGCAGGTTTGATTATCTTAAAGGCGTAATTAAAACCCCCAAGGCTGACCGGCCTAGCCGGGTAGTACCTTGGGGGTTTGTAGCGGCGGATAGCTTGATCCTGGATGTCCCGCCGGGGCTTGATCTAATTTGCGGTGTGGTACCCGTTGGCGCCGACTACGGTGTCCTCGGCCAGGATGTCGATGCCTTTCCGTACCGACTCGGTGATGTTGTTCAACTGGCGTTCCAGAGCACGGAGACTGCGCAGGGCATAGGCGTCGGCATCGACCAAACGTGACTTGGCATCGTTCTCCGTCTGCTTGATGATGCGGTTTGCTCGTTCCTCAGCCTCCGACAGAGTTTCGGTGGCCCGCTTCTGAGCCAGTTCGGTAATCTCATTCTGGTCCAGGCGTTCCCGGTAGTCATCCTCGGCCTGGGCCTTGGTTCGCCTGGCGTCCAGATTGGCTTGGTTGATGATGTGGTCTTTCTGAGAAAGAACCTCGACGGCTGCCTTAACTTCTTGGGGTATAGCCAGGCGCAACTGGTCGACCAGCTCCATTATTTTCTTCTTATCGACAAGGACGTTACCACTAACGGGCACGGCCTTGCTGGTATCGAGTAAGGTCTCCAATCGGTCAATAACGTTTATGATATCTATGATGTCCTCCTTGCCCGGTCAACTTTTTCCCTTGACCGGCAATCCAAATTTGGCTTGAACAGCCTCGTTGACGTGCGGGGGCACCATGTCGGTGATATCTCCCCCCAGCTTAGCTACCTCTTTGATCAGGCTTGAACTAAGAAACATGTACTCTTGGGAGGTCATGAAGGTCACCAAATCGATATCCGGGGCCAGTTTGCGATTCATAAAGGCCATGTCGAATTCGTACTCGAAGTCTGACCCACTGCGCAATCCCCTGACTATGACGTTGGCGCCGGCCTCCTCGGCGAATCTCACCACTAATCCTTCGAATCCCCTCACCTCCACGTTGGGCAGTCCCTCCAAGGATCTGGTAAATAGGCTGATCCTTTCTTCGGCGTCGAATAGCAACGACTTGGATGGCGTGGCATAGACGCCGATTATTACTTTGTCAAAGAGCGCTGAGGCACGCTTGGCTATGTCCACGTGTCCCAGAGTTACTGGGTCGAAGCTTCCTGGATAAACGGCAGTCACTCCGATTCGACCTCGTTAAGATAAAAGTCCACGGCGTTATCCCCATAGCGGCGTTGGGATATCCTCCGTAGCGAGCCATGACTTGATTGTAACTCCAGATGTCTGGAGTGACCCGCCACCACTATTCCTCCTTGAGCTACTAGATCAGGAGTTGAGGCCATCGCATCCAATACCTCGTCTAGCTCTTGCAATTTGTATGGTGGGTCCAAGAGAACCACTTGATAAGGGCCCTCCAGATTTCCCAGAGTCTGCAAGACCGCTCCGGTGCGGACCCTGGCCTGGGCGCTGAACCCCGTGGTTTTCAGATTTGCCTGGATAACGGCGCATTGCCGCCGGTCTAGGTCCACGAAATCTGCCCATCCCGCCCCCTGACTGAGGGCTTCTATCCCCAGACTCCCGGTACCGGCGTACAGGTCTAGCACCCGTCCGTCTTGGTACAGGCTGGCTTGGAGGATGTTAAAGATGGCCGCTCTCACACGCGCCGTGGTAGGGCGGACCTCGGAAGACACCGCCCCCTTCAGCGGGCGTCCCTTGGCTTTACCGGCTGCCACACGCATAATATTGCTTCGCGGGAATTTCTTGGTCACAATTTAAGCATAATGTCAAGAAAAATCACTCGTGGCGAACTGCCCGGTTTTGAGCAATTTCAAAGCATATTGGTTCGGCCGAATGCTCCGATATCAACTATCCTACATCATTGCGCGTGCGAAACGGCTGACGTTGGACAGGGTAAATCGCCTGGACCTACACTCAAGCTGGCGAACTTTAGGCCGATCTTCTTGACTACACACAAGCCGCTGTTGCTATAATGGCGAAGGAAGCAGCGCATAGGTGGCATAATGTTGGTCCATTAAGAGCGCATGCTTGCCGAAATCCATCTATTTTAAGAGGTAAGTATGACAAAGATTAAGCGCAGGCATCTAGGCGCACTGAGTGGTTTATTGGTTTTTTTGGCTGTGTTTGCAGTGGCTTGTGGCGGTGAGCCGACGCCGGTTCCGACAACCGCCGCCGCGCCCCAGGCGGGGGGACCTGAAGCCATGAGTATGATGATGGAAAAGATGGGACCTGAGGGCGTCCGCGCGATGATGGGCGAGATGATGCCCCAGGTGATGGAAAAAATGGGGCCTGATGGCGTGGCTGCGATGATGGCCGAAATGATGCCTCAGATGATGGAGGCGATGGGGCCTGAAAACATGGCAATGATGATGGAAAAGATGCAGCCAGGCGGAATGGCCAAGATGGAGGGCTCGCGGCTGGACACTGTTAAGAAGCGAGGCAAGCTCATCTGCGCCAGCCGCAACGACGTTCCTGGTTATGGCTCCTTGGATGCGTCCGGCAACAACGTGGGCTTTGACATAGACCTTTGCCGCGCGGTTGCCTCCGCGGTCTTGGGCGATCCTAAAGCCATCGAGATTCGCTATATCTCGGCATCCGAACGAGGGCCGACCATCCAGTCGGGCGAAGTGGATATGCTTGTCCGCACCGTTACCTGGACAACTTCTCGCGACTCCCAATGGGGCAACTACGTCCAGACGATGTTCTTCGACGGACAAGGGTTCATGGTCAATAAGGCCTTGGGTATATCCAGCGCTCTGGAGCTTAATGACGCCGTGGTCTGTGTCACCCAGGGCACCACGACGGAGCTAAACCTGCAGGACTTCTCCAATCAGAACAATCTCAACATCTCGGCGCTGACGTTTGAAGATACCGATGCGGTGGTAGCGGCCTACCAGAGCGGCCAGTGTGATGCCTTCACGAATGACCGTTCCCAACTCGCGGCTTTGGGTAGCGCTTTCGACAAGCGGGACGACCACATCATTCTCCCTGAAACCATCTCTGAAGAGCCTTTGGGTCCGGTCGTCCCCCACGGGGATGATCAATGGTTCGACGTCGTAAAAACGGTGATGGCCGTGCTCATCTACGGTGAGGCTTATGGCGTAACCTCAGGCAACGTAGCCTCCTCCGCCACGGGCGACACCAAGGTCGACCGCCTGCTGGGCATCGAGGGTTCATATGGTCAGGAGAGCTTGGGCATCAGTCAGACAGCGGCCCAAGACATCCTTAAGGCCGTTGGCAACTACGGCGAGATCTACGACCGCAACCTGGGTCCAGGTGGCATTAACTTACCCAGGGAAAATGGACGTAACGCCCTGTGGGCCGACGCTACCTGCACCGACTGCCCCAAGGGCGGGCAGATCTACGCCGCGCCCCTGAGCTAGTGACTTTCGGGTAGTTAGGCGATATAAATCAGGATAAGTACAAGGGGCGGCTGGCGCATTGCTGGCCGCCCCTTATAGTTGATGCCGAACATTCCCGATGCGAACCTTCGGCGATGCGCTAGAATAAACCGACGTTTCAGAGGAGTTTCGCCTGGCCATTATGGCAACGATTCTGCGAAATCTAACCTACCAAGGTATTCCGATCTGGCGGAATATCTTCGTTATCCAATGGGCTTCGCAGATATTGTCCGGCGTTCTAGTCGTGGTCTTGGTCAGTTGGTTCTTCGTCAACATCGGAAATGCGATACAGGAAAGGGACATACCCTACGGTTTCAGCTTTCTGTCACGGGCATATCAAACTCCCATCGGTCAGCATTTTCTGGACTATAAATCCTCAGACAGTTTTCTCTACGCCTTTGTTGTCGCGGCCACCAACACCATAGTAGTCTCCATCGTCGGGGTGATTCTGGCCACAGTGCTGGGAATCATCGTAGGAATCTCCCGCATGTCGGGCAACTGGATCATGTCCAAAGTGGCGTTGGTGTACATCGAGTTCTTCCGCAACGTTCCTTTGTTGCTGCATCTCTTTTTCTGGTTCTATATCGTCCTCGCGCTGCCGCCGGTTCGGCAAGGATACGTTATCGCCCAGAGGCTCTACATAAACAACGGAGGCGTGTCGTTTCCCTGGCCGTCCCCCACCAACTCTGGTTTGGCGGGAACGTGGATTGTGGCAGCGGTCGCGGCCGTTATCATTGGTTGGGTGATCCGCCGCTGGTTGGCCCGGCGGGAGCGAGATACGGGCGTGGCTTCCTATCCGCTGGCCGTGGGATGCGCGGCCGCTGTAGCCGTCGGCGCCGCTGCATGGCTGATCTTAAGCGTTGCGGGTGGGGCAGCCCCCTTCGTCATTTCGCAACCGGAGCCTCACGGAACTTTCGGCCGAATTGCCGGGGGGTTCACCGTCCCGGGCGGGCTGATAGCCCTGCTGATAGGACTGGTCACGTATACGTCGTCCTTCATCGCCGAAATCGTCCGGGCCGGTGTCCAGTCGGTCGGCCGTGGGCAGACGGAGGCAGCCCGAGCTGTCGGACTGTCGGCGATGAGTACCCTGCGCGACATAACATTTCCCCAGGCGCTGCGGGTCATCGTACCCCCGCTGATCAGCCAATGCCTAAACCTCACGAAAAACAGCAGCCTGGCCGGCGCCATCGGGTATTCAGACCTGACGAATGTGGCCAAAACGATGACTCAGACCGCTCCGGCAGTGTCCATATTCATCCTGATTATGGCGGCTTATCTCGCGATGAGCCTGACTTTCTCTTTGATCGGCAACCTATATAACCGGCACAGCCGGTTCACTGCGAACTGAAGGATGTCAACTAATCCCCAACTGATTGCCCCACAGATTCTGCCGCCGCCTCGCGCCGAGACGGGCATGGTGGGCTGGATGCGGGTGAACTTGTTCAGCGCCTGGCACAACAGCGCGATGACGGTCATGGCTGGTATCGCTCTGGCGTTGGCCCTATGGTTCGGACTGGGCTGGATAATTCTCGAAGCTAACTGGTCGGTTGTTCCCACGCTGGGCGGTCGAATCATCATCGGCCAGTACAACATCGAAGCAGCCTGTCCGGGGCAAAACTGCTTTTGGCGGCCTCAGGCTGCCCTCCTGTTGGTAACTGCCCTGCTGGGGATGGCCTGGGCAGTGGCTGGCGGTGGCGTCACTAAGCGCATCGCATTGGTAGTTGGAGGAGTAGCAGCGGCATTTGCCTTCCTGCCATACGGCTTGGATCGAATGGGTTTGGATGTGCGCCTGCTACTCCTGGCGAACTTGCCTGCGCTGGCGGTAGGGTGGGCACTTGCCCGGTACACCCGATTGGGCTCCGCCTCCTGGATCGCTATCCTGAGTGTTCTCGCGTTCATCTTGACCTTGGTGTTGTTGCGGGGCATACCCGGTGTGCCGCTCTTGCATCCAGTATCGGTGATCTACTGGGGTGGTCTGATGCTCAACCTGCTGCTGGCGATCGCCGGGATAGCGCTCAGTTTTCCCGTGGGTATCGTGTTGGCGTTGGGACGACGCAGCCGCCTTCAAATAGTGAAATTGATGTGCATAGTGTTCATTGAGACATTCCGAGGCGTGCCTCTGATAACGCTGTTGTTCATGTCCCAAGTGCTGGTGCCCCTGGCGTTTCCAGAGAACTTCCCGCAGAACTCCCTGGTGCGAGCCGCCATTGTGATCACCCTATTCAGCTCGGCGTACATGGCGGAAAATATTCGTGGCGGGCTTCAATCGTTGCACCCTGGCCAAGTGGAGGCAGCGCGTGCGTTGGGATTGCCCGGCTGGCAGACCACGCTGTTCATCTCGCTGCCCCAGGCCATTCGCAACGTCATTCCTCCCATCGTGGGGCAGTTTATATCGCTGTTCAAAGACACTAGTTTGGTCTACATAATCGGCATGCTGGACGTGGTGGAGATCAGCCGGGCATTCATACAGGGCAACCCCGAATACCTAGCCAACGCGAAAGAGTTGTTTATTTTCCTGGCGCTGGTCTTCTGGGTCTTCACCTACGGCATGTCATATGTGAGCAGACGGGTCGAGCAGCACCTAGGCGTGGGTGAGCGGTAAACATGGTTCAGCATTAGCCGTTTTGACAGGTTAGTTGATTAGGATCTACAGAGGATATTATGGTTGCGAACGAACCAACGAACGAACCAACAAATGAACGAATGGAGGAGTCCAAGGACATCATTGTCTGCCGGGATGTGCATAAGTGGTTCGGCAATTTCCACGTTCTTAGAGGCATCACCACCACCATCAAGAAGGGCGAGGTGGTGGTCGTCTTCGGACCGTCAGGCTCGGGCAAGTCGACATTTATCCGTACGATAAATCGCCTTGAGGAGCATCAACGCGGCGACATCATCGTTGACGGCGTCGCCCTCACTAATGATACCCGCAACATCGATGCTATCCGCCGTGATGTAGGCATGGTCTTCCAGTCATTCAACCTTTTCCCCCATTTAAATGTCATGAATAACATTACGCTGGCTCCAATGAAAGTGCGAAAATTGTCTGCTAAACAGGCTGTAGCGCAAGCCATGGAACTCCTGGAGCGGGTGGGTATACCAGAACAGGCGGACAAGTATCCCGCCGAGCTTTCCGGCGGTCAGCAGCAAAGAGTGGCCATAGCCCGGGCGCTGGCCATGCAGCCGAAGATCATGCTATTCGACGAGCCTACTTCGGCTCTGGACCCAGAGATGATCAAGGAAGTGCTGGACGTGATGCGGGAGTTGGCCACATCGGGCATGACGATGATCGTGGTAACTCACGAGATGGGCTTTGCCAAAGAGGTCGCCGACCGGATGATGATGTTCGATGAAGGCGTGATCGTGGAAGAAGGCTCCCCTGAGCAGATATTCGAAGCTCCAAAAAGCGACCGTACCAAGCTGTTCCTGTCCCAAATCTTGTGAGGTCACAGGATTAACGGGCACGGTATCGGGAGTGATAATCGAGCCCATTGCCGCGCCTGACAACGGACTTCGTTAAGCCTGTCTCTAGTTGACGCTCCTAGTTGCCTGTGCTACCATCCCAGCGCATCGCTCCGGTGCTCCAAAGTGCTGGATTACGTAATTACACAACAATTCAAGCGGGGGGCTGGCGCGCTCGGTTCGAGAGTCGGTATGAATTTCCACCAGCAGTTGGCCTCCATCGCCCCAGATAAATCAACCGTCCTCACCGTCGGAGTTTTCGACGGAGTTCACCAAGGGCACCGTCATTTGCTACGCCGCCTGGTTGAGCGGGCGGGGTCCGATTACCTCCCCACCGTCCTTACTTTTACCAACCACCCCATATCTGTCCTTCGCCCCGGCGTTGAAATTTCCTACCTGACGTCGCTCAATGAAAGGGTGCGCCTGATGAAGGAGCAAGGTATAGAGTTGGTGGTTCCTTTGGACTTCACTCATGAGCTGTCCCAGGTCAGCGCCGACGACTTTACCGCTACTCTCGTAAATTCCCTTGGTATGAAGGGGTTGGTGGCGGGGCCTGACTCTACCTTGGGGCGGGATCGGCAAGGCGACATTGGCTTCCTGAAGCAAAGGGGCTCGGAATTAGGGTTCTGGGTTGAGGTGATGGACCCTTTGTTGATCGATGGAGAACTAGTCAAGAGCCGGCGGATCCGGTCGGAACTGGAGGAAGGAGACGTTGCCGCCTGTGCCAAGCTGCTGGGGCGGAAGTACGGTTTTGAAGGGCTGGTGGTGAAAGGCGACCAGCGTGGTGCTCAGATGGGCTTCCCCACCGCGAACTTGGAAATGGACCCCCGGACGGCGCTGCCAGGAGACGGAATTTACGCCACCTGGGTCACCATCGATGGCGTGAAGCGCCCTTCCGCCACGAGCATTGGGATCCGGCCCCACTTTGGCCTGTCGGAGCGGTTGGTTGAAGTATTCGTGATGGATTTCAGTGCCGATTTATACGGTCAGCGGCTAAACGTGGAGTTTGTCAGCAAACTTCGCGGCCAGGAATCCTTCCCCGGCCTGGAGGAGTTGATCTCGCAGATCGACCGGGACGTTGCCGGCGCTAGGGCCGCCCTGGACCAAGACAGGAAAGCGGACGGTGCCTAGTAGTGCTTAGCGAAGAGGTCATTGCCAAGATAACCCGTCGTGGCGTCCAGGAAATCATCTCCCACGACGAGTTCGTCCGCATGTTGCAAGAGGGAAAGCCCCTGCGCCTGAAGATGGGCTTCGACCCCAGCAGGCCGGACATTCACCTGGGCCATGTGGTGGGTCTTCGTAAACTGCGCCAACTCCAACAGTTGGGCCACCAAGTGATTCTTATCGTGGGAGACTGGACCGCCCAGATAGGCGACCCCAGCGGCCAGTCGGCCACCCGGCCGGTCCTGACCCACGATGAGGTAGTTTCCAACGCCGAGTCCTATCTGCGCCAGTTCTTTAAGGTTGTGGACAAGGACCTGACCCAGGTGGTGTGGCAGAGTGAGTGGTTCGGAAAGTTTGGTCTGGCGGACGTGCTTCGGTTGACTGGAAAATTCACCGTGGCCCAGTTTTTGCAGCGGGATGACTTCGCCAAGAGATTCCAAGAGCAACGGCCCATCGCCATTACCGAGTTGCTCTATCCGTTGCTTCAGGCCTACGACTCGGTGAAGATTGAGGCTGACGTGGAGTTCGGCGGCACCGACCAACGGTTCAACCTGCTGGTCGGCCGGGAAATGCAGCAGATGGAGGGACAACGTCCCCAGCAATGCTTCCTCATGCCTATCCTGGTGGGCACCGACGGCGTTCAAAAGATGAGCAAAAGCCTGGACAACTACGTCGGAGTGGAGGAGACGCCCAACGACATGTACGGAAAGCTCATGTCACTGCCCGACGAGCTGATCGTCCCCTACTTTGAATACCTAACTGACGCTCCCTCGGAAGAATTAGCCGCCTTCTCCAGCGACCTAGTGGCGGGTTCGGTCAACCCAATGGAGATGAAGAAACGCCTGGCCTGGGAGATCACCGACCAGTTCCATGAGAGGAGCGCCGCCGATGCCGCCCAGGCAAACTTCGAACGGGTGGTGCAACGCCGTGCCCTGCCCGAAGAGATTCCCGAGTTCGCCGAGCCGTCTTTGGCGCCATCTTTTGAGAATGAGACGAGACGGTTGAGCAACATCATCGTCGACGCGGGCTTGGCCCCCAGCACCACCGAAGCGAAGCGATTGATCAACCAGGGCGCCGTACAGATAATCTCTGACCCATCCGGTGACTCCCGCACCTTGGACCGGGATGACCGGGCCGCCGGCCTGGGATTGGAGCACCGCACGGTCATCAAAGTCGGCCGCCGCCGATTCATCCGGCTGGTCAACTCCTAACCGCCGTTCCCGCCTTCCACGTTCCCTTCCCATTACGAATGGTCATTTTCCCCGTCCCTCCTTACGAAGGGCGGACCACAGGGGGGTCGTGACCTCCCCGCGGAACGACCTCCCCTAATCCCCTCCTTACGAAGGAGGGGATTAGATTGCCTCCCTTCACGTTGACACCCCTTTCAGGCCAATCTAGACTGGATGCTAGAAACAGTTTCGGGGATCAGCCCGAACCGATCCTTCTCAGTCTCCCTGGAGGTGCCCATTGTCTCCCTCTGAAGATTCGGAGCGGTTGCGTAGCCATATCAGCCAGTGGCGCGACGATCACTCTAGCGTTGAGCAACGCCGCCAGGACTACAAGACCCCCTCTCAGATCCCGGTGAAAGAGGTATACACTCCTGAGGACCTGCCGGATTCTGACTATCTGCGAGACGTCGGACTACCGGGGGAGTATCCCTACTTGAGGGGGGTCCATCCCACAGGTTACCGGGCACGTTTGTGGACCATGCGCATGTTCGCCGGGTTCGGTCTGGCCGAAGAAACCAATGAACGTTTTAAAGTCTTGCTGGGCAACGGCGAAACCGGCCTGAGCGTCGCCTTCGACATGCCCACCCTTTACGGTTATGACACCGACGACCCCAGGGCAGCCGGCGAGTTTGGCACGTGCGGCGTGGCGATCTCCACTATGGCCGACATGGAGACACTCTTCGACGGCATCAGCCTTGAGGACGTCACCACCTCCATGACCATCAACAGCCCGGCAGCCATCATCTGGGCCATGTTCATCGCCGTCGCGGAAAAACAAGGGGCTGATCTGAGTAAAGTCGGCGGTACCTTGCAGAACGACATCCTCAAGGAGTACATCGCCCAGAACGAGTACATATTCCCGCCCGAACCTTCAATGCGGCTGGTGGTGGACACCGTGGAGTTCGCCACGAAGCACATGCCCCGCTGGAACCCCATCAGCATCAGCGGTTACCACATCCGGGAGGCGGGGTCCAATGCGGTGCAGGAGCTGGCTTTCACCCTGGCCGATGGGTTTGAGTACGTGCGCCGTTGCGTCGCCCGGGGACTGGCCATCGACGACTTCGTTCCCAGGCTCAGCTTCTTCTTCAACGTGCACAACAATTTCTTCGAGGAGATCGCCAAATTCCGCGCGGCCCGGCGTATCTGGGCCCGGGAGATGACGGAGACGTTCAAGGCCCAGAACCCCCGTTCGGCGTGGCTACGGTTCCATGCCCAGACTTCCGGAGCCAGCCTGACGGCTCAGCAGCCGGAGAACAACGTGGCCAGGGTGTCCATGCAGGCATTGGCCGCGGTCCTTGGCGGCTGCCAGTCGCTGCATACCAACGGTAAGGACGAAGCCTGGGCTCTACCTTCAGAGGACGCGGCTCTTCTAGCCCTACGCACCCAGCAGATCATCGCCCACGAAACGGGAGTCACCGATACCGTTGACCCGCTAGGTGGCAGCTACTTTGTAGAGTCGATGACCAACCAACTGGAAGCCGCGGCCTACGACTATTTTCGACGCATCGACGATATGGGCGGGGTCATGGCGGCCCTTGAGAGTGGCTTCTTACAGAGAGAGATCGCCGACGCGTCGTATATCTATCAGATGGAAGAGGACCGTAAAGAGCGGATCACGGTGGGCGTCAATGAGCATTGCACCGACGACGCTCTTGAGATACCCCTGCTACGGGTTGACCGGGAGGGAGAGCGGCGGCAAGTAGACCGGTTGAACGAGATACGGCGCACTCGGGACAATCGCGACGTGGCGGAAAAACTGCGGGCGTTGGAACAAGCCGCCAAGGGTTCGGACAATCTGATGCCGCCGTTGGTGGAGGCGGTCAAATCCTACGCCACATTGGGAGAAATGATGGACGTCATGCGGGGCGTCTTCGGCGAATACCAGCCCTCGTGGGGATTCTAGGGCCCAGGCTTGGGAATAGCTGTTAGGATCGCTCGTTCGCCCTGAACCTGTCTACGGGTCCTTCCGCCGAAGGAATGTTCGACGGGCTGGCCAAGAACGGCAAAGATGGCAGAAACGTACAAGAGCCCCGGGGTGACCGGGGCTCTTGTGATTTGGTGCTTGTTCCGAACCGAGCTTTTGGACTAAACTTTTTCCTCTTCCTTGGCCCGTTTGGTTTCTTCGATGACTTTCATTTGCATGTCGGGCGGTAGAGGATCGTAGTGGTCGAACACCAACCGGTAAACGCCTCGGCCTTGGCTGACCGACCGAAGGTCCTGGGAGTAACGTTGCACCGCACCTTGAGGTACTTCAGCTTCGATCTCGGTGCTTCCATCCATGGGGGTCATGCCCAGAATACGGGCCCGTTTGCCCTGCAGGTCGCTCATTACCTCCCCGGTGTAGGCGTCGGGCACGGTAACGTGCAGCTTCATGATCGGCTCCAGCAGGATGGGACTGGCGTCGGCCACTCCTTTGCGCATGGCCTGGTTGCCGGCGATCTCAAATGACATTCCCGAAGAGTCCACGTCGTGGAAGCTTCCGTCGCAAAGCACGGCCTTCATGTCCACCATGGGGAATCCGGCCAAAACTCCCTCATCCATGGCCTTTATAACGCCCTTCTCTACCGATGGGAAGTACTCCCTGGGCACCTTTCCGCCAACAACCTCGGTGCCGAACTCGAACCCCGCGGTACGCTCCATGGGCTCTAGACGGATGACTACATGGCCGTACTGCCCGTGTCCGCCGGACTGTTTCTTGTGCCGGTATTCGGACCTGATCGTCTGGGTGATGGTTTCTTTGTAGGCCACCTTCGGCATCTTGACTCTTAGGTCGGCGCCAAACTTGCGCCGTATCTTGTCCATGGCCACATCGATCTGGGCGTCGCCCAGGCCGGAGATCAGCGATTCGGCGGTGTCTGGGTCCCGGGAATATCGTAATGTGGGGTCCTCTTCCACGATGCGGGCCAGGGATGTGGACATTTTGTCCAGGTCGGCTTTAGTCGCGGGAGACACGGCCACCCGATAGAACCCTACCGGAAAGTCGATCGGCTCGAAGCTAACCGGCTGTTCCCGGAGACATAACGTATCTCCGGTCAACGTCTCGGAAAGCTTACCGATGGCGCCGATGTCTCCGGCGCTAACTTCGGTCACGTTCTCCTGAGATTTGCCTCGAGGCAGATATAACTGTCCGATGCGCTCATTGTTCTCCCGGACGTTGTTCCAAACCTCCGAGTTGCTCTTGATGACGCCGCGATAGACCCGGAAAACGGACAGTTTGCCCACGAATGGGTCGGCAGTGGTTTTGAATACGAAAGCGGCTAGCGGTCCGTTGGCATCGGCCTCGAATCCGTCAGCGCCGCTGGACATTTCAGGCTTGATACCGTCTTTGGGCGAAGGCAAGAATTCCCTTACCAAGGCCATACACTCTTCCACACCCACGTTATCGGTGGCCGAGGCAGCCAAAATGGGCACGAGATCGCCGTTAAGAATGCCGGTCCGGACGGCGGTCGCTATCTCTTCACTGGTCAGTTCTTCCCCTTCCAGGTATCTGTCGGCCAAGGCGTCATCTGTTTCCGCCACGGCCTCGATCAGACGTTCTCTGGCAGCCTCCAACTCGGCGGCGATCTCTCCGGGGGCGTCAGCAGGGGGATGAATCACGCTGACGACCCCCTTGAAGTCCTGGGCGTTTCCGATGGGTATTTGAAAGGGAACGCAGTGGGTCCCGAAGGTTGCTTGAATCTCGGACACGCAACGGTCGAAGTCCGCATTTTCCCTATCCATCTTGTTGACCAAGAACATCCTGGGCAAACCCTGGTCCTTGGCCAGGGTCCAGGCCCGCTCGGTGCCAACGTCTACGCCGGAAGGCGCGGCCAGTAGGATCAAAGCTGATTCAACAACCCGTAACGCGGCGGTAACTTCGCCTTGAAAGTCGTCATATCCTGGAGTATCCAGGTAGTTGACTTTGTAGCCGTCTGCTTCACAAGCGATCAGAGTAGTCTGGACGCTGCTGCTACGCTTGATCTCCTCCGGCTCGAAATCGGAGACGGTGTTGCCATCCTCGATCCGGCCAAGACGCGTAACGTGCTTGGAATTGAAGATCAGGGCTTCGCTGAGAGACGTCTTGCCGGCGCCGCTGTGCGACAGTAGAACCACGTTTCTGATGTTTCCGACATCTACGTTGGGCATTTAGCATCCCCCTTCGGTTTAGGGTACCAATATGCAGGTTAAGTCACCCAACCAGATCAACCGGCCCGGCTAGTTTTGACCAGGCCTCCGGCGGGATGAATCCCAGCCTTCGGTTCTGCGGTAATTGTAGCTGTTTAGGTGGCGTTGGTGCAATATGTTTTGGACGATCGATGTCCCTACGAAAACTGCCAGGCTTCCAGATGCAACGCCGGCGCCAAGATTCGGACCGTTTGACACCTTGTGACGCCGGGATATAATAAAATTTCCTTGAAATCCAGGCTCGAGATTCCAGGCTTGGCGATAGGGTTTTAGAAGATGTTTTGCGAGGTGTAGCGATGCCGAAGAAAGAGATAGTCTCCAGCGATAAACTGGCTCCCGGCAGGGGCCTGCTTTCCCAGGCTACCCGATTCGGAAACATGGTGTTCGTGCAAGGGTGCACCGGCCGCCATCCAACCACCAACGCCACCGGCAAAGACATAAGAGAGCAGACACGGTTCACCATTGACCGGATCAAGCTTATTTTGGAAGCCGCTGGAACGTCTCTGGACAACGTGATGACCAACACCTGCTACTTGGCTCGCAAAGAAGACCTGGAGGGGTTCAACGAAGTCTACGGAGAATATTTCAAAGATGACCGGCCGGCGCGCACGGCAATCATCGTCGAGTTCGGCGCGGCCGATAACCTGGTGGAGATAACCTCCACGGCATGTATTCCAGGATAAGATAGTCTAAATACGCCAGACAGGAGCATCCCATGGGAACTAGAGCCTACATACTGATCGAAACCCAGGTAGGAATGGCCAGGGGTGTCGCGGACTCGTTGCGTTCTTTCGACAAGGTTCAGACGGTTGACGTCATCACCGGGCCGTTCGATGTCATCGCGCTGATCGAAGCCCCGGATATGGCGGCGGTGGCCGATCTGGTGACCGGTCAGGTCCAGGGACTTAAGGGCGTGATTCGCACCATTACTTGCGTAGCGGCGGGGTAAAATCATTTCCGGAGTCAATTGGGAGGGGCCGTTCGACAGGCTCATGGCTAACGGATAAGAGAACTCCCGCCGTTCGTAGTAGGCTTGTCGAGCCACAGCGCCGGGTAGGAATCCAAGCATTGGCTACGGAACAATCCGGTTTGGCGCGCCTGGTGAACTGCCGGACGTTACAGGAACCCCAGTTGCTCGAAACTCCCCCCCACCACCGGCTTGGCGTCCAATCCCAGCCACCTTTCCACCATGGTCCCGTAAACACCCCTGAAGTCGATGTTGAAGCACAGGTCGCCCTCCAACAGGTCCTCCTCTTTCAACGAGGGATACTCGCCGTGCATGCCGCCTTTCACCGGATCGCCGATGGCCATCGACATCCCGCCGGAGCCGTGGTCGGTGCCGGAACCGTTGTCCTTAACCCGGCGTCCGAACTCGGTGAACACGAACATCAGCACGTTGTCCGACGCGTCGTGCTCCCGAAGATCGGCGTAAAAGTCCCCGATCCCTTGGGAAAGCTCCCCCAGCAGCATCGGCTGGGTGGGCACTTGGTTGGCGTGGGTGTCGAAACCGCTTTGCTGAGTGTAGAAGATACGGGTCCCCAGATCCGCCAATAACACCTGGGCGATTCCTTTCAGGTTTTGGGAGATGGGGTTGTCGCCGTACTCGACTGTCGATCGGTATTTGCCGGGCGCGGTCTTCAAGATGTCCGCGCCTTGCAGCGCGTTCAGGCCGGTTTGGCCGAGATAATCCATGACCGGGCCGGTCCCAGATACCGGGGCATACATGCGGGCGAAAATGTCCAAAGCCTCGGTCCGGCGCTCCTGGTCTGATATTCCAGTCAGCACGCCGTACGATGCCAAATTACCCACCGACGCCACGGGAACGCCGGGCAGAGCCAAGGCCCGGGGTAGTCCGCGTCCAAAGTTGACTCCCGTCAACACGTTTTCCGCCTTGGGATCCAAGTCGCGGATGACCCGCCCCAGCCAGCCTTCTGTGGCAATCTTTTCCGGCTCGCAAGTATGCCAGATGTCCATGGAGCGGAAGTGGGACCGGTTGGGACTGGGATAGCCAACCCCATTGATGATGGCCACCTTGCCCTGGTCGTACAGCTCTTTGATGGGGCCGCATGCCGGGTTAAAACCGACCTGATCGTCGATGGGCAAGACCCGGTCCTCGGGTATGCCTACCGTGGGACGATTGTCGTAGTAGAGCGGATCTGCGTAGGGGATGACCGTGTTCATGTAGTCGTTGGCGCCGGTCAACTGCACCACTACCAAAACCGGGTCTTTCTTCGTCGTGGTCACGGGCTCAGCTCCTGGGCTGGGATGGAATCACTTTAGCAGCGGACCGGGAGGCCGTCAACGCAGGCCCCGTGCCCGAAACTTTAAACCCGGTAGCAAGCCACCAGATGGCCTCCGCCCCGGTCCTCCAGGGGAGGATGGGGAGTGGCGTGGCACTCATTGCCGGCTATGGGGCACCGGTCATGAAAGCGGCACCTGTGCGCCGGGTTCAAGGGCGCTGATAAGTCGCCGATTATTTCCACCGGTTCTCGCCGGAAACCGGGCACGGGCACGGGTACGGACGATAGCAGGGCCCTGGTGTAGGGGTGCAATGGATTCGCCAACAGTTCCTCGGTTTCGGCCACCTCGACGATCTTGCCCAGGTACATCACGGCGATGCGCTGGCACATGTACCTGGCCACCGCCAGGTCGTGGGTGATGTAAAGATAGGTCACACCCAGGCGCTGGGACAGGTCAAGCATCAACATCATTATCCCGGTGCTGATGGACACGTCCAACATGGAGGTTGGCTCATCGGCTACTACGAAACTGGGCTCAATAATCAAGGCCCTGGCGATGGCTACCCTTTGACGTTGTCCGCCGGACAGTTCGTGGGGATAGCGAAACAGCATGGTGGCCGGAGGTGTTAACCCCACCAACTCCAACAACTTGGTTACCCGGTCCAAGCGGTCCAGGGAATTGCCGATGCCCTGGACCAATAAGGGCTCGGCTATAGTGTCGAAAATGGTCCTCCGGGGGTTCATCGACTCATAGGGGTCTTGGAAGATCATCTGGACCTTCCGCCGGAAGTCTTTTAGTTGTTGCCCCTTGGTTTGGGATATGTCGTCAAACTCGCCATCGACTTTCGCGCCATCTTCTTCCGCCCCATTGGGTTCACGTCCGGTATCGCGGAAGAGTATCCTCCCGCTGGTGGGCTCCTGAAGCTTTACCAGCAGCTTGCCGATGGTTGTTTTACCGCATCCCGATTCTCCCACCAACCCCAACGTCTGTCCCGGATAGAGGTCGAAGGACACGCCGTCTACCGCGTGGATGTAACCCTTGGGCCCGCCAAACAGGCTTTTGGAAACGGGGAATAATTTGGTCAGGCCATCTACTTGGACGATGGGTGACGGTGAGTTCATCGGCGGTGCCGTACGAAATCCCCCAAACTCCCTTTTATAGATTGGGGCAAAAGTGGATCAATCCTGGAGATTTTCAGCATAATATGCTCATCCCACCGGGTTCCAGCAGGCCGCCCAATGGCCGTCGCGAACGACTATCGGTGGTTCTTCTTGCTGGCAGATAGCGGTGGCGTAAGGGCAGCGCGGGTGGAATCGGCAGCCTGTGGGAGGATCTACCAAGTTGGGCGGTTCTCCGCCAAGGGTTGTCAAGGGGCGTTTTTCTCCCCGTATGCTAGGGAACACCGACAGCAGGGCCTTGGTGTAGGGATGAATGGGGCGTTCGAACACATCGGCCGTGCTGCCCAACTCCACAAGCTTGCCGGCGTACATCACGCCGATGCGGTCGGTTACTTCGGCCACGACGGCAATATCGTGGGTGATGTAAATCATGCTCATGTTCAGGTCGGTCTGGATCTCCTTGATCTGCCGCAGGATGCGGTCCTGAACGATAACGTCTAGCGCCGTGGTGGGCTCGTCGGCGACAATCACGTCGGGCTGGCAGGCCAATGCCATTGCGATAACCGCCCGTTGCCTCATCCCCCCGCTGAACTCATGGGGATACCGGTCGGTGAGCCTCGGGTCCAACCCCACCAACCGGAATAGGCGGTCCACCGTCTCCTGGGCTTCTTTCAACGTGGCGGCCATATCGTGAGCTTCGATGGCCTCGACGATCTGGTCGCCGACCCGGTGGACCGGGTTCAGGGAGTTCATGGCGGCCTGAAAGATCATCGATATGCGGCGCCACCGGTACTTTCGCAAGGTGGTATCGTCCATCGTCATCAGGTCTTGGCCGTCCAACAGCACTTGTCCCTTAAGGATTAGCGCGTTGTCTGGGAGGAGCTTCATCAAAGTGACGGCGATGGAGGTCTTGCCGCAGCCGGACTCTCCCACTAGCCCTAAAACCTCACCCCGCGCCAGTTCAAAACTGATGCCATCGACGGCCTTCACCGTGCCCTGACGGGTTTGGTAATGCATGGTGAGGTCTTTCACCTGCAATACCGGGCCCGCTGTTTCCTCTATGGTCATCGGCGTCTGAGCCGAGGGTTGGCTACTTCATCCAATGCCCGGCCAACCAGATAAAAGGTGCTGCACAATAGGGTGATCGAGGCGCCCGCCGGGACTATTAGCCACCAGTACCGCGCTCCACCCAAGAGATAACCGCCTGTGCTGGCGGTGTGGATCATTATCCCCCAGCTCATCCGGATGTTCAGCAAACCGAAGAAGGACAACACCGCCTCTGAGAATATCGCCGCAGTGACGGTGAACATCATGTAGAGGAAAGACAAGGGCAGCAGGTTGGGGACGATGTGCGTGAATATGATATGGAAGCGGCCCCCTCCGGCTACTTTTGCCGCTTCGATGTAAGGCTTTACGGTGATGCCCAAGGCCTGGGACTTGAGGACGATCGCCGTCCCACCGAACCCGCCCAGCAGTCCCAACACCAGCGCCAGCGTAAATAGGTTGAGGTCGATCAGCGCGCTGAGCACTATCAACAAGGAGATGCCGGGGAGGGAGACCACCAAGTCGGCCAGGCGCATGAAAAATGTGTCCACCAAGCCGCCGTAGTAAGCGGCTACTGCTCCCACGGTGGTGGCGATGGAGACGGTTACCAACGCGGCCACTATGCCCAGGATGAACTCGGAAGAGGTGCTGGACAGCAACTGGCTCAAAACATCCCGGCCCAGTGGGTCGGTACCCAAAGGGTGGCTCCACGACGGGGCCGCAGGTTGCTCTGTTTGGTCGAACGCGTACCCGGTAACCGGGTTGTAAGTGGCGTCGTCCCATATCGTGGCCATCAGGATAGGGTGGGACACGGCCATGAGGGCAAAGATTATGATCACTACCAGGCCGACGACGCCTATCCGGCTTTCAAGGAAGATGGACCAGCCCTCTCGCAGACCCCGCAGGGCCAGGCGCATCTTGGCGGCGCGGATCTGTCTTGCCGTCAATATTGCCGGTCCATCTTGAGGCTGCGGGGAATTCATGCCGGTTGATTGGATCACTGGTAACGTATCCTGGGGTCCAGAAAGGCGTAAAGTACGTCGGCCACCAAATGTGCTCCCAAAGCGAAGATTCCTATGAACACGAAGGCGCCCATGGCCAAGGGCAGGTCCTCAGACCGTACCGCCTGGAGCAGGGTCAGCCCCATGCCGGGCCAGGAAAAGATCGTCTCGATAATGATTCCTCCATCAATGGCAAAGGCTAGGCTATACACCAGACTGGTCACCACCGGAAGGAGAGCGTTTCGGGCGGCGTGCTTATCGCGGATCACATTTTCCGGCAGGCCTTTCGCCCGGGCCGCCATGACAAAGTCTTCCCTAAGGGTCTCCAACATGCTATTGCGGGTCAGCAACATTGTGCCGGCGAAAGATATCAATGTCAGAGTGGCTATGGGTAGGACCATGTGCTTGAGAATGTCCAGGGCCAGATACGCGGTTCCGGAAAGGCCCCAGGCTACAGGTATCACAACCGCGCCGGCGGCCGCGGCGGGAAGCAGCCAGGTGCGCCAACGCCTCCCTCCCGCTTTTTTGGAAATCAGGATGGCCAAGAAGATGAATACGGTGAAGGCCCCGGCGGTGAGCAGCATGTCGTTGAACACACTGTTGGCGGCAACGGGAGCTTCACGCCACACTAATGGGTCCAAGAATTTGCCTAAGGGAAACCAGCCCAGCTTGAAGGCGAAGGTCCAAATCATCATCAGCGCGAACCAAGGCGTGAACACCGTGAACAAAGTCGCCCCTGAAATGGTGGCGGTGTATTCCATGAATCCGCCGCGGCGCCAAGCCATTGCCTTTCCCAACACAAACCCTAGGTAAAACGAGATGACCGTGGCGGTCAGGAACAGCACGGCGGTTCGAGGGAGCCGTTCCTTGATGACATCCATCACCGTGCGCGGGTAGTGGCCGAAGGAAACGCCGAAGTTGCCGGTAAAGGAGTTCTTGATGTGGAGCAGGTACTGTTCGCCCAGGGACTTGTCCAAGCCAAAGGACGCCTGGATCTGGGATCTGACGTTCGGAGGAAGGTCCGGGTTCTGGGCGTACGTGGAGGTGTAGTCGCCAGGTTGGGCTTGGACCAAGAAAAAGGCCAAACTGATGATCATGAACAGGGTGAGCAGCATCTGTCCGAAGCGGCGCAATAGGTAGGCCGTCATACGGGTCTAGTACCTAGTTCCGTTCGCCCTGAGCGTGTCGAAGGGTCCCTCGGCGGAAGGGTGGTTCGACACGCTCACCACGAACGTGGTTGGCAACGCTGAGATTTGCAAGGATTTATCAGCTCCTCAACCAGCGGTCAGCCGCCAGCACCTTACTTACCGGGGCTGGACGCTGAAAGCTGATTGCTATTTAATCACCACCGCGGAGGTCATCCCGTTGGTGCTTTGCAGGCCGCCTAGGGTATTGGTGTATGGGAAGGTTAGACGGTCGCTTCGGTAGGACTCCAGTAGCGGTGTGGTAAACAGCACCACGTAGGGCAGGTCGTCGGCCAGAAATGCCTGCATCTTGAAAACCTGATCCCGGGCTGCGTCAAGGTCGGTTTCGATCAAGAGTTGCTCGGCTAGGGCGTCGAACTCCGGATTCGAGTACCCGCCTCGATTGAGTCCGTCCCCCTCGGCATGGCGAGAGTGGAAGAAGGCTTCCAGATAATCTGGGAAATTGCTCAATCCCCAGCCCAATATCCAGATGTCGAAACCGTCCGGGTCCGCGATCTTCTCCACGATCACGTTAAAGTCGGTGAGTTTGGCCTTGGCCGGAATGCCCATGTCATTGAGCCACCGCTCGATCCAGATGGCGAAGGTAGAGCGCAGGGGGTCGTAACCCGGACTGGGGGAAAGTATCTCCAAATCAGGCATCGGGTCGCCATTGGGGAGTTTCAACCCTTTGCCCTCGACCTCAACCGTGCCGTTCTCGCTGACCTTGGGTTCCTTTTCCCAGGTGAAACCCGCGTCTTTCAGCAGCTTCACCGCCTGTTCGGTTCGTTCGGTCCGGGACAACCCCTTGCCGATCAACGAGACGTTGGGGTTGTACCAGAAGCCGTTCCCTTCCGGCACGGTGGTGTACATGGGGATGGCGACCCCTTGAAGCACGGTACTGGTCAGGAACTCTTTGTCGATCAGGATCGCTACCGCCTGGCGGAAAGCTTTGATGTTCATAGGAGGACGGCGCATATTGAAGCCCAGATACCGGAACCCGTTGTTGGCGTTTTCCAAGGTGTCCAAGCCCGCCTGGCCCTTCAGTTGTTCTTGTAATCCTCTTTGGAGACCCAGAGGATTCAGCATGAAGTCTATGTCTCCCTTCTTCAGTGCTAGAACCGCCGTTTCCTGGTTTCCGAAGATACTGTAGATCGAGCTTGCGGCAAAGGGACCCACGGTATAATCCAAGACTTTTTCGCCGGTGAGTTGGCCGTAGGCGTTGAATTCATAAACGCCAGGTTTGGACTCGGAGTAGGCCCCGTTGGAATATTGGATGATTGACGAGCCTTCGAAGTAGTGGTCCGGGTTCTTCACCTTTTCGGCGAAGGCCCCGTTCTCCCATTTTTTGAAGATATAGCCTCCGGCGGAGGGTTCATTCTTGGGCACGTGGGCGTATAGTGCCCTCTGTTGTTCGACGGTGGTACCCTCTTTTTTGGCTTTTTCAACCACCGGTTCCCAAAAGGCTTTGGACAAAATGGGCATGAAGGCCAACCCGAATTGCCAGCGGGCAAGACCGGGTTTCTGTTTGAAGTAGATCTTCAGCTTGTAAGGGTCGAGCGCTTGAGCGTGGTCGAAGAATTCAGTATCGACCGACGATGACCAGTTTCCAGAAAGTTCCAAGTCCCGGACGGTATGGGCGGTGAAGATAAAGTCCTCGGCGGTCACGTCATTTCCATCGCTCCACTTCATTCCTCTTTTCAGCACCACCTCGGTGGTCCAGAACGTCGTGCCGCCTACCGTCTCCTCTAATACCGGTGTTGGGAAGTCGGCTGCCGCCGATGGGATCCAGTCGAAACGTTGGTCGGAAAGACTGTACAGGGCGGGCTTGCCGCCGGACAATACGTACGAATTCCAGATCGTGGTGTCCGGGCCCAGGTAAGCCCAATAGTTGGTGGTGGTGAGGTCCTCGAAGATTCCCAATTTATAGATCTTTGGCCCCGTTGACTCGGTAGTTTCGGTAGTCTTGGCTTCCTCTTGCGCGGCCGGCCTCTCGATGAAAACCTCTTTGATCACCTCTTTCTCTACGATCCTTTCCACGGGCACTTCTTTAATTACTTCCCTGGTGCATCCCGCGGCGAAAGTTACGAAAATGACTGCGGCGAGGCCAATCATCAGTTTATTAGCAGGTGACTTGAGGCTCATCTTGTTCTCCCTTGGTTGACTTGGGAAACCGGAAATGATTAAGAAAAATCTGACTTATTTGAGTTAAATCCCGATGCGGCGCCTTCGGCGATTCCATCGTTGGTCCCATGAAGTATGATATGCATCACCGCCCTACTGTGGCAAGGCCGGTATGTTTCTCACCGCAACAACTACTCTAAAACTACGATGAATCGCGATTGCCGGTTTGCCGCAAAAAAATCTTTTGTACGGCCTTATGGGACGTTGGGAGTGCCTTCGCAATCAGACGCCGCGAAGTCATCGGAGCCTCCCTGTCCATCGCAAATGTCTATTCCCGGGCCTCCGAACAAGGTGTCGTCATCTGGGCCGCCGTAAAGAACGTCGTTTCCGTTACTGCCGATGAGGGAGTCTCTTCCCGAGCCGCCAACCAAAACGTCTCCACCATTGGACCCAAAAAGAAGGTCGCGTTCGCTCCCGCCGCTTAGAAAATCCCTGCCACCCCGGCCGAATAAGAAGTCCTCGCCAGGACCACCCAAGATCGTATCGTTGCCCTGCCCACCGATAAGGATGTCGTTCCCGCCCAGGCCCAAAATCACAACGTCGGCAATTGAGCCCCGGCAGTTGATCAGATCGCCTCCGGCGGTCCCATAATAAGACCAGCCCAAACTCCTGGCGTGGCCGGTACAGGTGACCTGTGCCTGCACCGTGTCCCCGTGGCCGAACAACGTCAGCAACATGAGCAAGACCAGCGCGGCCGTGATTGTGGGTCTCTTCATCGATCAACTCCTTCCCAACCACATTGTAAGCACATTTGGTAGAGTGGTTTCAAGTCGAAGAGGCGTTTCACCTCGACAACCGCGGACGTTGCAGCGTAACATGTTGAGGCTATGGACCGATTAGTGAAGCAGCCGGTGATCAAGGGCGTCCGCTATCAACTTGGGCACGCGCCGGGCTTGGTGCGCCATGGCTCAAAGCCCTCCCGGGAGATCGAAAAAGACCCCGCTTTGTTGGACAGCATCATGGCCCATCTTCGCTCTTACCCCGAAGCCGTCGCATATCCCCCCAACCGCGCGTTCCTGGGCGGCATCTACCCCGATCAACTGAAGGAAATCGAGCGGCCCTGGTTCCACGGCAACGGCGAATCGCAACGTTGGCTGCCGCACGGCGAAATCATGCCCGAGGAAGAACTGATCGGTTTGCTGAAGATAGCCGACGCCTTCGACCTCGTCTGGCTGGAAGAAGGATTCATCGGCCTTGTCCGGAACGCGTTGGCGGATCACCCCCTGATCACGTCCAGCGACCTGGACGGCCTGGACGGCGCCAAGAGTCAGTCAGACATTGAAGCCCAAGTGGCAAATGGGGCGGGCACTCTGCCTTTGCATCTACGGGACGGCAGCTTGGTGGGATGTATCAGCCGCGCCCATGACGAAGACGCCGCCCTGACCTCGGACGTCATCCTAGAAAACTTGGCCTGTAAAGTCACCGCCGCCATGGCTCTGCGAACCCTTTTGCGGGACCAAGGCCTGGACGGCTCTGGCATTGATTATGTTTTAAACACCGGGGAAGAGGCGGTTGGGGAGCGTTACCAGAGAGGCGGGGGAAACCTGGCCAAGGCGATCGCCGAGATGTGCGGTCTGGAAAATGCCACCGGTTGCGACGTTAAAGCCTTTTGTTGCGGACCGGTCCACGCTCTGGTCATGGCCGGCGCGTTGGTGAGTTCGGGCCTGTACCGACAAGTTGCGGTGGTCGGTGGCTGCTCCCTGGCCAAGCTGGGCATGAAATTTCAAGGACACCTGCAGCACGACCAACCGATATTGGAGGACATCTTAGCCTCGGTGGCCGTTCTCGTGGGCGAAGATGATGGGACAAGCCCGGTGCTGCGGCTGGACTCGGTAGGCCGTCACACCGTGGGGGCCGGCTCCAGCCAGCAGGCCATCTTCGAGCAGTTGATCTCCGTCCCCTTGGAAAACCTGGGATTGGGTTTTCAAGACATCGATAAGTACGCCACCGAGCTACACAATCCCGAGGTAACCGAGCCCGCCGGAAGCGGGAACGTGCCCAACCTGAACTACCGCCTCATCGGCGCATTGGCCGTGCGCCACCAAGAGATTGAAAGAGAAGCGTTGCCGGCCTTCGTGGAAGTCCACGGCATGCCAGGCTTTTCTCCGACCCAAGGACATATCGCCTCCGCCGTCCCCTTCCTCGGCCACGCCGTGGAGCGAATGATGGATGGTAGAATGAATCGAGCCATGTTCCTGGCCAAAGGGAGCCTGTTCTTGGGCCGCATGACTCAGATGTCCGACGGAATGTCCTTTGTCTTAGAGGCAAATCCAAGTAAATAACGGCGATCCCCCATTTGATTCTCCCACTTTGCGAAGAGGAGAGAATAAGTCCCTTCCCCCTTTATGGGGGAAAGTTAGGATGGGGGTACTTCTAGGAGGTCTGAACCGATGCAACTCAAAGGTATGAGAGTAATCGCTCTGGGAGAACGGGACGGGGTCCAAGGGACCGCCATCGCCAACTGCGCCCGCAGCTCCGGAGCGGAAGTAGTCTTGGAGATGACCCACTGTTTCGTTTGAACCGCCGCCGGCGCTCTTGACCTGGAGGGTCAAGAAGATATCAAACGGATCGTAGACCAGATAGGCACCGACAACCTCGTCGTCCTACTGGGCACCCCCACCCCCGAAAGCACCAAGCTCTACGCCACCACCGTCACCGACGGCGACCCCTCGTGGGCCGGAGCTTTGGCAGGAGAGGCCCTGGGCCTCCCGGCCTACCACATCACCGAACCGGAGATCAAAGAACAGATTGACTCGGCCACCTACGACCTGGAAGTAGGCTTGGCCGACATCGCTTTGGACGCTGAAGAGATTGCCAGGGCGATTAAAGAGGTGCGGGGAAGATAAGGCTGGAAGCCCGTAGGATGCGGACCGCCTGTTGAACAGGCGTGGGTCCGAAACCTAGGCGAAAGTAACCGTCGTTTAAACTATCACGCCGCTGGACCCGGTGAGTAACTTTAAGGTAAGAACGCTTTGCCACCTTAAGTTGTCCGGAAGTTAAACAATCCTCGACTCGAAGTGGCGTGAGAGCAGTTTAAATGGAAGATAAACCCATAGATCCGGAACCCTTGGAAGATCCCTCAATTGACCCTATCTTGATTGAGTTCATGTCTGGCTTACCTGAAGGGCTCCACCTCGAATTACTGCAAGCCTACGTAGATTCACCAACCCAGGAGGCTATAGAAAACTACCTCGAAGTATGTCGTAGAACACTGCCTGACGGGAAGAATGAACAATGAATTATCGACTAAAAGGTATTGAGGTAGCAGGATTTAGAGGATTCAATGACATCCAATATTGTTCTTTGGACAATCCCCTCGTCTTACTATACGCACCAAATGGTCATGGGAAATCTTCCTTATGCGAGGCGATTGAATGGGCAATTTATGGAAATAATACACGTAGGACTCGCGGGGAAAGGGACATACAAAAAAGGGAATTTGAGCATTCTCTTCGTAACCGGCATTATCCAGCGGATTCAGAAGCTTACGTTACGCTTTATCTCTACAACGATAGTAACGACGTAGAGATAAAACGTGTAATAGACCAGGAAGAAGGCCCTGGTGTTCTCTATGTTGACGGAAATCAAGTGAATGACCTTTCTGCCCTGGGAGTATCCGGCGAAGTCAGGCATCCTTTGATTCTCCAGCATGGGATTAGAGACTTCGTGTTTGCTAAACCTGCCGAGCGGTTCAGCTTGATAAGCGCCCAACTCGGTATGGGAGCACTGAATGCTCTACAAGCCAGCATTCAAAACGCCAGCAGGAGCTTCAAGACGAAGCCCGAAGACATCTCAAAAGGACAAACCCTTCGAGCCGATCTCATCGAGCTTTGTTCTACTGTGCCCGATATGAGCCCGATAAAGGACGAACTTGAAAACGAAGGGTTTACCCCAACCACATTTCAGTCAGCTATATCTTCAGTTTTCAAGACGTTATTCGATAAGGAGTTGCCCGACGATAAGGGAGCCGAAATAATTGAAATTGGTTCTGAAATGAATCACGTAATTGCCAGAACGTTTGACTTTGCGAAGCTAGGGTTGGACCAAGAGGTTCAAGAAAACTTCGAGTCTATCGCTGTCAAAATAAGCGAACTTGAAACAGGTATAGCCACGTGTGGAACTGATCTTCTAAACCACAAACATAGTCAGGACATCGCCCGAGAACGTGAACTTGTTGATATAGCCCGCAGGGGGATCCCATTAGTAAATGAAGAATCACCAATCTGTGCGTTGTGTGGTCAGGCTTTAACAGAGCTGCAGTTGCAGGCGATTAAGGATACTAGCGACAAAACTACTGAAGAATTTAATCCTGCTGAATTTTTGTCAAAGCAAGTCTCAGTGATCACAAAAATAGAGCAAGATGCTCGTCTTTTGGTGCCGCGAATCTTAGGCGAGGATGACCAACAACGCCTAAAAAATTTGTTGGAGGATCCTGATCAGGTTCTTGGCTTATACGTTACCAATGAGTCCGCCGTGCAAGAATCCATCGAAGCCTTGGGCAAGTGCTGTGAAACCAAAGTTCAGTTGCTTACAGACCTAAAAATTAAAGTCTCGGAAGAAGACTTGTCACAAGAGGACGTTGATCCAACCATGCAGATAGCGGACTCTCTTCGTGACGCTCTGGGGGCTTTTGAGTTATACAGAACACGATTAATGAGTTTTTACGTCGAGATCAGACAGTTAGTGCAAGAAAATATTGCTTCATCTGTTGTGGCTACCCAGCTCGAGACCCTAAAAACGTGCTTGGTTGAGTCTGTCCTAATATTGCTGGCATGCAAGGACCACGTGATCGAAGAGAAAGTCGAAGACTCGGTAAAGTTTATCCAAGACT
>CATMOE010000027.1:0-48226 GCA_950072105.1 uncultured Dehalococcoidia bacterium | reverse complement strand
AACATCGGCATGACCACGTGGATGTAGTCTTCGGAGTCGGTGGGTTTGAAGACGCCGGGGCTGGACGATGTGGTCGTTTCTAGGGCAACTTTACCTCGTTCCAGCACCTGCAGCACGTCTAGCAAATACCGGCTGTTGAAGGCGATCTTGCCCTCCCCACCTTCGATGGAATCGGCCACCACTTCGTCCTCGTTGTCTCCGATCTCTTCCGACTTGGCCGAGATAATCACCTTGCCCGGGGAATCGCCGTTCTCGCCGGGCACCACATGAAGCCGGATAATGTTGCTACCGTCCCGGGCGAAAATGGCCGCCGTGCGCGCCGCCCGCAGCAACGCCGGCAGGTCGAAGATAGCGCGAGTTTCGTAGGATTGGGGAATAAGTTGCTCGTAGTTGGGGAAGGAGCCTTGCAGCAATTGGGAAACCGTCTCGATCGTCTGGCTGCCGGTAATCCGGAACAGGACCTGTCCCTTGGCCGGAGACATCACAATTTCGACCGGCTCCTCTTGATCGCTCAACATCCTGCCAATCTCGTTCAACGTGCGGGCCGGAACTATAACCTTCATCTCGGTATCAATCGGTGCGTTCAAAGCGCCGTGCTGCACCGCCAAGCGGAACCCGTCGGCGGCGGCCAAGCTGAACTTGTCTCCTCCCAACTTGAGTTCAACCCCAGTCAAAACTGGGCGGGATTCCTCAGTGGCCGCTGCAAAGGCTACACGGTTGATGGCCGCCCTCAATACTGCAGGGTCGATGCTAGCCGCGATTCCGTCTTCCACCGTGGGAATGGGAGGAAATTCGCTGGGATCCGCGCCGTGAATGTTAGCCTTATTTTGCCCGCAGGAAAGCTTTAAAACACCTGACCCCTGCTCCAATTCAATGTCGATCCGTTCGCTGGGCAAGGAGTTGACGAATTCGGTGAGCAGCCTGGCGGGAACAGTAATGGTTCCTTCTTCCTCAACCATCGCCCCGATCCAGGTAGTCATGGCGATCTCCAGGTTCGTCGCCGACAGCTTTAGCATCGACTGGTCCGTGCTGATCAGCACGTTCTGGGTGATGGGCAAGGTGGACCGGTTGGCTACCGCCCGGCCGACGATACCTAGTCCCCGGCTCAGGTTTTCCTGCAAGCAAGATAATTTCATAGTCGGATCACCTGACATGAAGATGATGATTGGTACAATTCTGGTATCAACAGAGGTAGATTTCCCTTATGGGCAAGCTTGGCCCGTCCAGCCCGGACAGGCTCGCCTGAATGGTAACGGATATTATGGCACCCCAAGGCGACAAAAACAACTTATGTAAAGCTATATCATTCACCGTATCTGAGACGTATCGATGGCGTCATTCGGGTTCGGCCTAATTTCCACTCCTGCGTTTGCTATAATAGCCTCCGGCAACGACCGCCTACCCAGGCTCAGCCACTGATTCCAGCGCTGCTTTCTCTCCGGCACGTACCGGAGACGGGGTCTAATATGACGGATTTTCTGTTCCATGACGATAGCTATCTACGGGAGTTCGATGCCAAGGTTACTGGTGTGACCGATGATGGAGTCGTCCTGGACCGCACCGGATTCTACATAGGAGGGGGCGGCCAGCCCTATGACACCGGTACGCTGGTCGTTGAAAATGAAGAACGGCTTGTAACAAAAGTCGGTAGGTTGGCCGGAGATATCGTACATACTATAGAAGGGCCGGTGCCTTCGCCAGGGACCGTTGTCACTGGGCGTATCGACTGGGATCGGCGGTTTTCTCTGATGCGAACCCACACCGCATTGCACATCCTATGCGGCGTGATCTGGCGGGATTACGGGGCAAAGGTTACCGGAGGGGACATGCGGCCCGGCGAGGCTAGGATGGATTTCGAACTGGAATCCATGAGCGCCGAGTTCGCCGAAGAGATCGCCGAGCGGATCAACGCGGAAGTCGCGGCGGCCCGTGACGTGTTGGTGAATCGTCTAACCCGCCAACAAGCCGAGATGCAACCCGACCTGATCAGAACCAAGATCAATCTCCTTCCGGCAAACATAGAGGAAGTTCGCACCATAGACATACAAGGATTGGACATGCAAGCGGACGGTGGCACCCACGTCGCCAACACTCGGGAAGTGGGCGGCATCAAGGTGGTCGGCCACGAAAGCAAAGGGCGCATCAACAAGCGGCTTCGCATCGCCCTCATCGACCCGTAACCCCGGCTACTGACTATCGTGACCGGCCGGATATCAGTCACCCAGGGCGATATTACCCAACTGAGGGTTGATGCCATCGTTAACGCCGCAAACCCTTCCCTCCTGGGCGGCGGGGGTGTGGACGGCGCGATCCATCGGGCCGCGGGACCGGAGTTATTGGAAGAGTGCCGGGGACTGGGCGGCTGCCGCACCGGAGAAGCAAAGATTACCAAGGGGTACAACCTGACCGCTAGCTGGGTGATTCACACCGTTGGGCCGGTTTGGAACGGCGGCGGTTCTCGCGAAGAGGAAATGCTGGCCAGGTGCTACCAAAATTGCCTGGCATTGGCCAGTGAATACGGGATCCGGACCATTGCTTTTCCCGCGATCAGCACCGGGGTCTACCGGTTTCCCGTGGACCTGGCGTCACAGATCGCTACCAAAGAAGTGGCGGAATTTCTCAAAAATGACCTTCCGGTAGAGAATGTCGATTTCGTTTGCTTTAACGACCTGACTTACAATTCATATCTCGCCAGATCAGCATCGATCTCTGGGGAGATTTAATCGTCACACCGGCTGAGGCGTGCGGCTAAAGCGGACGATTCCCTGGATCCCCCCTTCCGCCGAAGGGCCGGAACGACGGGCGCCTGGCTGATACACTACCTTGGGTTAGAGTTGAAGAAACCCCAGGTAGCCACAGAGCAGACTTCGGCTCCTGCGGAACGGGCGCCATGGACTTCGGAACACCCGCCAAATTAAACGAATCGTTGTATAGGAGCGGCCTGAAATGTTAGCCACCGAACGTTGGCGGCAGATGATTGATGTGGAGCACGCCCAGTCGGATGAGATGCGCGGCGCCGTTCCTGCGCCTACCGACCACTGGCGGCCCTACGCTGCCAACTTCCGGGCGGACCCTCGGCGTACCGGAGACGATCTGGTTGATCTTTTATTGGAGTACATCAGCCCGGATCAAACCGTGCTGGACGTGGGCGCTGGCGGGGGCCGCCTGGCGTTACCGATCGCGCTCAAATGCCGAAGCCTGGTCGCCGTGGAGCCCTCCGAAAGCATGGCCGATGTGCTGACTCAACAGGCCCAGGAATCCGGCATCGAGATCGTTTCCGTGGTGCAAGAAGAGTGGCAAGACGCTCAAGTCGACCCGGTCGACATCGTGCTGTGCGCCCACGTTATTTACACCATTCGGGACATCGGGGGTTTCTTAAAGAAACTGGACGCCCACGCCAAGAAAAGCGTGTTATTGGTGGTCTACAATGCTCCTCCCCAGAGCCAGATCTACGGCATTTGGCAGGAGGTCCACGGCAAGGAACGCTTGCCACTGCCCAGCCTGCCCGAACTGAAGGAAGTGCTGGAAGAACTGGGGATAAACCATCAAGTGGACTTGATGCCGCCTCAGTCGCCCCGGGGGTTTGATAACCTGGAAGATGCTATAAGCCAATTGAGCCGGCGGCTCTATGTGGCGGAGGGCAGCGCCCAAGCACATCGGTTGGAACAAGTGCTGCCCGGATTATTAACGGAAGAAGAAGGCGCTTTGCATATCCGAGACTCCCAGCCCCTGCGCCCGGCCCTGGTTTCGTGGCAACCTAACCATCCCGCATAGCGAATCTTGCGGATAAAAATGAGGAGACTGCATTTATGCTTGGCAAATCCAGCGACCTATCCGGCCTCTCCGTCCTTGGGTCGTTCGCTCATCCCGATGATGAAGGTTTCGGATCCGGCGGCACCCTGGCTATGCTGGTAGACCGGGGCGCCCGGGTATCCATAGTTTGCGCCACCAACGGTGATGTCGGTGAGATAAGCGACCCGGCTCTGGCTACTCCCGAGAATCTGTTCCAGGTGCGACAGGAGGAATTGCGCGAGGCCATGGCCGTTACCGGTATACAGGACGTTCGTTTTCTGGGTTACCGGGATTCAGGAATGGACGGCACGCCGGATAATGACCATCCCGACTGTCTATTCCAAGCTCAACCGGACAAGGTTGCCGAAAGGCTGGCCGAAATCATGGTTGAAGTCCAAGCCGACCTGGTCCTGACCCACGATCCAACCGGAGGTTACGGGCACCCCGACCATAAAATGGTCTATGAGTTTACCACCCGGGCTTTCCCCTTGGCCGTGGACGCGCTGACCGCGGGAGAATCGGGTAGCGGAGACCGGACCTGGGGTCCCCAGCGGCTGTACTATGTTTGCTTTCCCCGTAGCAACTTCCGCCGGATGTGGCAACAGATGAAGGAATTGGGGTTAGAGCCTCCCTTCGCCAGTCAGATGGTGGATAGCATAGGTTCCCCCGACGAAGCGGTGACGACGACCCTTGATGTGAGCGCCTATGTGGATATCAAGCGAGAGTCGCTGAATCGCCATCGAACCCAAATGAGGTTGGACGGCGCATTCGCCAAGATGCCCGAAGAAATGATGCGGGAAATAATGAGCACCGAGTATTTCACCTTGGCATTCCCTGAAAACGCGGACAAAAACGTCGATCTGCTGGCGGGGCTTTAGTATTTGTTCGATTGGCGGCGAAGGTTGGAGGGCCACTGAGGATTGGTAGAAGGTGGTGTGCGGTTAACCTCCTGGAATTCCTAACTGATGGGTCATCCTGACGGCTAATTACCCCAGTTGAAGATCCAGCTTCTTATAACCCAGACTCCAAAGGCGGCTATAACCGCCAACACCAGAGGGCCATATACCAAAGCTGCCCGGTGTCCCTTGCGAGTTTCGTCCCTGATATGTAGCGCAACTCCCACCATTCCGCCTACCAGCGCGACTGCCACGATTCCCCAGATAAGCAGCAGCGTTACCAGTCCAGACATATTTCCCCCACCACAGGGCGACGAGGCGCTAGTTCCCCGACATGATGTTCAGGTAGCAGGTCTGGGCTTAAGTAAGAGATGGGTTGAAAAACGGCCATTAGACCGTAACGCCACACTCCACTGCCAAAATAGGCGGGAGATGCTCCATCATCAGTTCCCAATTGTCGCCGTTGTCCCGGCTGTAGAAGAGTTGTCCGGTCGTGGTGCCCACGTAGATGCCGCAATCGTCCAGACTATCGGTGGCCATGCCTTCCCGGAGAACGTGCAGGTAGGCGCCCTGCTGGGGCAGTCTCCGTGTTAACGGCTCCCAGTCCCGGCCCCCATTCCGGCTGCGGTATACGCGGAACTTAGCATCTGTCACGTAGCGCTTACCGCCGCCTACATCTTCCCCTAACACATCGTCTTCCGGGAGCACGAATAGGGTATCCGGATCTTTGGAGTGGAGTCCCAGAACGAACCCAAATCTGGAAGGCAAACCCTCGGTTATGTCTTGCCACTCTTCGCCAGCCGAATCGCTTCTGTATACCCCGCAGTGGTTCTGCTGATAAAGCAAACCAGGTTTGGATGGGTGGGTCAAAACTTTGTGAGGGCATTGGCCGAAATCGGGAAACCTGTCGGGTAGAAAGTCGGCCCGCACACCCTGATTCAGGGTTTCCCAAGACTCCCCAGAGTCGGTGGTGCCGAATACTCCTACCGCCGAGATCCCAACCCACATCCGGCCGGCGTCCGCCTGGTCCAAGACGATGCTGTGAAGGCACAGGCCCCCCAATCCAGGCTGCCATTGGTCCCGGGATGAATGCTTAGACAGGCTGGCAACCTCTTGCCAGGTCGACCCGTAATCATCGCTTTTGAACAAGCCGGCCGGGGCAACTCCCAGATATACAACCCCCGGTTCCCCATCTCTTCCCGGCGCCAGGTGCCAAACTTGGTCTATGGTTTCGGCGGCGCCGCTGGTGAATCGGGGCGGCTCTTGGGGAGATAACCAAGTTGTCCCCAGATCGTGGCTGCGTTGAACTGTCGGTCCCCATATCATCTGGTTGACCGCCGCGAACACAGTCCCACCTTCCCGATCGTCGTAGGTCAAGTGAAATACCTCACTCCCCGGACTGTAGGGGCCGGACACTTGCCAGTTTTTTCGCGATCTGTCGCTGGACAAGATGAAGGCCCCCTTGCGGGTGCCCAACAGAACCATCACGTCGCCTTTTTGGGCAGAAAAACCCTGGGTCATGGCTTGCCTTCTCTAATGACGGGACTGAATCATATCCGTTTAGACAAATCTTCGACGCTGCGGCCCTGACAACGGTACGATTCTAATTAAGGATGGAGATTGAGGCTAGCTTGCTTTGTCATTTAGCCTCAAGACTATTGTAAATTCGTCTTCGAAGCAGACGCTTTATAGCCGGTCCGTCCATGTCCTTTCTGATCTGGTCCAAAAAACTGGTGTCAGGCTTGCCGGAATGTGTATAATTGGGGCGAAATCTCTGCTGCGATGAACGTTCGGCCGGAACACATGAGTTTTACCGAAGCGGTCTGGCGGAAAATGTCTAGGAGGATTAGCAAATGACGATGCAGTACGCGCGTTGCAACTGGATGCTGTCACTGGCCTTAGACGAGAATGGCGACCCTTGCCGTTTCATGGCCACAGCTGACACCACGGATGGTGTCGTGGCCACAATGAGCACTCACATAGAGAGCGTGCACAGCGTTGATCCGGCCGACCTGTTAAACAACATCAAGGCGGTAACAAAAACCACCAAGACCAAGAACCTAAACAACCGGCCGCCGGCCGAACACTGAGGCTGACCCCACCTGCCAACGGGCATCGCCACCAAATGTATTAATGGTCTACCGGGGATCCCGTTGGGTATTTGGGGATTCAGTGCGGCGCTTCCGGATTACCGGTGAATCCGGGCGTGTCCGGCAAAAAATTAGATTTGTTTACCAGCCCCGACGTTGTCGGGGCTGGTATGTTGTGGAAGGCCCGGCGATATAGACAACAGACCAATCTGGCAAGGCGGCCGTTAAAGTGCCGGCCGCCGGCGGGTTCGTGAATTACTTCCCGTCGTCGAAGAGTACGATTACTGCGGCATTGGTGATGACCATCGCGTCATCCCCCGCCTCGTTGGGGATCTCCAAACCACCCACCACTACTTTGCAACTGCCGGTGCCGTGGGGCAGAGTGGCCACAACCGCTGCCGTGTCGACCTGGCTGGGCTGGGGCGACCCGATGGTGATTTCGACCTGCATGTCGTCGGCCGTCTTTCCGATCAGCCGTTGAAACCCCAGACTACTGTGGTGCAGGGCATCGAAAACCGCCCGTTTCGCACCGTTGGTGTAGTCTCTTCCATGTACGTCAACACCCATGCCCATTTCCATGATGCATCGAACTAGAGCCATACTTATGTCTCCTCAAATGGCGGTTATTCCGCCGTCTCATCTCTTGGGAAGTTTGCGTTTTGGAGCCCGCTATCTACGCTGTGGCGATGGAGATGTGCATAAGCCTGATTGCTCAAGCCGCTTCCCGAAGCCACATTAGACTCCCGTGAACTGGCCGAGTCAAGTGAATAAGAAGAGGTGGAGGAGAAAAATCGATGGCTGGGTCGATGAATATGAGGAGAATCACCCAGTGGCCTGATCAGCTGTGAGAAACCGGGAGGCCCATGGCTGAAACGTCATAGCCGCCCAGCGTCTCCACCCGGCGCCGAAGGCCGGGCTGACGAAGCAGGTCGAGCAGCACCTGAACACCACTGTTGTTCAGGAAGTGGTTGGGAATCACCAAGTCGTACCGTTCCTCCTCCAGAGATACAAAACCCAAACCCAGCGCGGTGGCGGCGGCCTGCACTCCCACCCCGGCGTCGGCTTGTCCCGAAGCGACGGTAGACGCCACGGACATATGGCCGCCGGCTTCCCGGTTGTAGCCGGTGACGGCGGCCGATGGTACTCCTCCCCGCAGCAATAACCGGTCCAAAAGGGAACGGCTGCCCGACCCAGACTGACGGTTAATGATCCTAACTTCCGGCCTGGACAAGTCTTCCACGCTCCGTATTCCATGAGGGTTGCCCGGCGCCACGATGAACCCTTGCTGCCAGGCCGCGAAAGTGACCATAGTGCAGGGAAAAGGGATCAGCTTCAGGACCCAGGGGATATTGAACTCACCTGTGTCCTCGTCCCGAAGATGACAACCCGCCACATGGGCTTCCCCTCGAGCCAATCCGGACAAGGCCTGGTGACTCCCTTCCTCCCACCATACCAAGTTGATGCCGTGCCGATTCAAGCCCGGCTCCAGAAGCGCTCCGGCAGGGTCGCAACCCAGCAAGCCTAAGGTTGGCGACCGGGTTTCATGGTCTTCGAAGGGTTGGACCGTCACCCGGTTGCTTTCATCGGGTTCATTGACGGCGACACCTTCGGCTTGGATCAGGGATCGACGGGTGCTCCCAGTCCCCGATACCGCCCTTGCCAAGAGTCTGTTACCTACCTGCACCAGTTGGACTCTGGTGGCTGGCTTGTAGATGGAGGCGGTGTCTTTGGCGATCGAAGAGCCGACTAACTGGGCCAGCATCTGTTGGGGAGCGGCTTCGGGCAAGGAAAACAGGTGGTCGACGCTGGTTTTCAAGGACCGGGCCAGACGCAGGGCAACCTCTGTCGACGGGTTGGCGCTGCCCGATTCCAACGCCGAGTACGCCTGACGGCTGATTCCTGCCAAACCGGCCAGCGCCTGCTGGGAAAGCCCGGCCTCAAGCCGGTTTCGTTTGAGTTGGTTAAGTAAGGCCGCCATTTGGATACCGTACACTTAACTTGATGTATTAGCAAGTATACTTTATAATTGCCATCACAATTGCCATCGTTCTAGTCTAAATATGCTCAATACTAGCCTGGTCAAAACAAGATAAACACGCTGGGAGGATACCCATGGCAGAGCTGGCGTTGCTGGACAAAGCATTCTCCAACATCATGACGCGCCTGGTGGAAACCGGCCAGGCCCCGCACTATACGGAGCTTGCCGCCGACTTGGGGCTTACCTTGGAAGAAGGCCGCCAGACACTGCACGACCTGATCGCTACTGGGATTCCGGCCTGGCTGCATCCGGATACCGATTATCTGGTGTCATTTCCTCCGTTCAATGTCCTCCCCAATCAATACCGGATCACCGTGCGCGGCGAACAGAAATGGTTCGCCCAATGAGGGTTCGAATCGCTGGCGGTCTGCTGGCTGTTTCCCGGAGAGACTATACGTGTCGATTGCCCATGTTTGGATTGCGGTGAGGCGATCTCGGTAGAGATGCGAGACGGTGAGGTGCTATCGGCATCACCGGATACTATCGTCGGTTATACCCGGTCCGATGTAGGAGGGGCACCCGAGACCCGTCCTTGGCGTTGAGCCGGCATGAACCTCTTCCGTTCGGAAGAGCACGCAAGAAATTGGCGGGAATTCGACCCCCAGTTCTCTGACAGTCTGCAACCCTTGGCCCACTGGGTAGAACGTTTCAGCGAGGAGAGATTTCGGGTCCGGGGCGCCCCGGACTACATCTCCCGCCGGGCCTCCGGTTCTTTGTGAGTCTCTTGCCCGTTGTTATGGCGCTGCTGCTCACGGCAGCATGCGCCTATCAACCCGATGCGGCTTCCGGAAACGGTTCAAGAGAACTGACGGTCTTTGCCGCCGCGTCTTTATTCAACGCTTTCCCTGAGATTGCCGATGCTTTCGTAGCAGAGCACCCGGGCGCATCTGTAACTTTCAACTTTGCCGGGTCTCAAAGGCTCCGCACCCAGTTGGATTTCGGCGCCAGGGCCGACGTCTTCGCGTCCGCCGACCGGCGCCAGATGGACCTGGCGGTGGAGGCGGGGTTGATCGCCGGGAACCCGGCGCCCTTCGCCGGAAATAGTCTGGTAGTTATTGTGCCATTGCCTGGCACGCTGGCAGGGTTAAATAGCGCGGTCAACATACAAAGACTAGAAGACTTGGCGAGTGATGGCGTTAAGTTGGCCCTGGCCTTGCCAGATGTTCCGGCAGGCCGCTACGCTCTGACCTTGTTCCGAAACCTGGAGACCCAATACCCAGCGCTGGGACCCGGATATGCTTCGCGGGTCATGGACAATGTAGTCACTCTTGAACCCAACGTACGAGGCGTCCTCCAAAAAGTCGCCTTGGGAGAAGTTGACGCTGGTATCGTCTACCGCACCGACGCCGCGACGGAATATGCGGCGGAAAAAGTCCAGGTGGTGTCCATACCCCAGGGTTCAAACATAGCGGCCGAATACCCCATCGCCGTTCTACGCGACGCGGCTAACCCCGGACTGGCGAAGGAATTTGCCCGGTTTCTTCTAGGAGAACGAGCCCAGGCGATCTTGAAAAGCTACGGTTTCAAGCGTCCAGCGCAGATCCAGAGCCCATCCGGTTCGAACCAGCGATGATGGGAGCAAGATTGGCTAGACTGAGGAGAGTTCCCGGATTGCCGGTAGCCGGGATATTCGGCCCTGCCGCCACGGTCATTTACCTGCTGTTCATCGGCTTGCCGGTTCTGGCGTTACTGATCCGGGCGGCCCAGCACGGAAACTTCCTGACTGGTCTGGTTAGTGACCTGGCGTTGACCGCATTACGGTTATCCTTGATCACCAGCGGCATCTCCATGGGTATCATCCTACTGGTGGGGACGCCGTTCGCCTATCTGCTGGCCCGCAACACCTCCTGGATACTTAGGATAGTGGACAGTCTCATTGAACTTCCCATCGTTTTGCCGCCGGTCGTGGCCGGCGTCGCGATGCTGATGGCTTTCGGACGTCAGGGCGTTTTGGGGCCCGTTTTAGAGACATTGGGCATTAGTCTGCCTTTTACCACCGGGGCGGTGGTCTTCGCGCAGATATTCGTGGCCGCCCCATTCTATATCCGGTCGGCCAAATTGGGGTTTCAATCGGTGGCCCGCGATTACGAGGACATCTCTCAAACCTTGGGGATATCGCCTTGGGGAACGTTCTGGAGGCTAACCGTGCCTTTGGCTGCCCCTTCTCTCCTGACCGGCTTCGCCCTGGCTTGGGCGCGCTCTCTATCCGAGTTCGGCGCCACCATCATGTTTGCCGGTAATCTCATGGGGAAAACCCAAACAATGCCCCTGGCGATCATGACCGCCATGGAGTCCAGTCTGGATTCCGCCCTAGCCCTGTCGGTACTATTGCTAGCCGGGTCGGTAACGATACTCATCGGTCTAGGCCTGGCCACCCGCCCCAAATGGCAAAACCGCCTATGACTATGCAAGTCGTAGCAGCCAAATCATCAACCAAGCCCCCCTTTCGTAAAGGGGGATTTAGAGGGATTTCCCCATCCCTCTGGAAACCACCATGCCCGTAAGCATAGGCTGGCTGAAATGCCGGGTTGGTGGATTCTCTTTGGAGGCCGATTGGCATATCGAAGAAGGGGAAGTGCTGGTTCTTTTCGGCCCGTCCGGCGCGGGTAAAACCACCACCCTGAGGGGCATAGCTGGATTGGTTCGCCCCGAGGAAGGCCGGGTGGAGTTGGGAGGCCGGGTGGTGTACGACAGCGCCGGCCACATATCGGTTCCGGTACACCGGAGACAGGTTGGCTACCTTACCCAGCAATATCATTTGTTTCCCCATTTGAACGTGGCGGGAAACATCGCTTATGGGTTGCCTGACCGCCGGCAACCGGACGCACGTGGGACAGTCGAACGATTGGCGAAAATGTTGCGATTGGAAGGCTTGGAAGACCGCTATACCTGGCAGCTATCCGGTGGACAGCAGCAGCGCGTCGCACTGGCCCGGGCCTTGGCCACTACCCCCCAACTCCTGCTGTTGGATGAGCCTTTCGCTTCCCTGGACAACGAGTTACGCCGAGAATTACGGCGGGAGCTCCGCGCCATGCTCGTTGACTCGCCCATCCCAGTAATGCTGGTAACCCACGACCGGGAAGAGGCCCTGGCCCTTGGTGATTCCGTCCAGGTTATCGACGGCGGAAGGATCGTGGACCAGGGCGAGCCCCTCCAGGTGTTGGGGCAACCCGGCCGCGGTCGAGTCGCCAGATTAGCAGGGGTGGAAAATCTGTTGACGATGACGGTCGAGAGCCGCAACCCGCAGGACGGCACGATGATCTGCATCGGCGGCGGTGTAAAACTTGAAGTTCCATTGGACGCCGCCCCATCCGATCAAAGCGATGGGCCGCGGCAAAGAGAAAACATCACGGTTGGGATACGTTCTTCCGACATCATCCTGGCAAGTGAAGAGCCAAGGGGAACGTCGGCACGGAACCGGCTCCCGGGCACAGTAACCACCGTGGACCCTCGACCTCCGGGGTACGAGGTTACTCTTGATTGTGGGATCCCCTTAAAGACACAGGTCACCGGAGCGGCCATGTCCGAGATGGGCATAAGACCTGGCCAAAACATATGGGCGGTGTTCAAGGCGTCTTCGTGCTTCCTGGTGCAGGAAGAAATGACGTCTCCCTCGGCGTAGTGGATCAGTCCGTTCAGTTTTTCCATCCATAGACCCATCCACCGAAGTTAGCGGCGCCGGCGTTCGCATAGCAGAATCTGCGATGAATCAACGGCATATCATCGTCTTCAGAGAAGTAACCAAGTTTCCCAGACCTTGATCAGATCTGCCTCACAATGCTAACAGCCGATTTACTTGATCAAATAGACAGTATCCCGGTAGCAGATGTAGTGGATTATTCTACTCGCGCAACAAATATGGGACAAACCACAATAACCCGTCATCCATTGTAGGCAAGGTAGAGTAGTTATTCGGAACGAATCTAGGTAAAAGGTTGAAATCCAGCAAACAGTCAGTATAATATTTGCCGGGACGAAGCCCAAGCTATCCAAGGTGGTATTCGGCTGTTTTTTAGAGGGCTTTTACTTGAAGCGCCTAGGCGAGCTCATCGCTAGGCGTTGACGACAAGGAGGAGAACCAGTGGCGCTGTCGGACAAAACCTTAGTGTGTGTGGAATGCGGTGCGGAATTCATATTTACCGCCGGCGAGCAGGAGTTCTTCAACTCACGAGGTTTTGCCAACGAGCCAAAGCGGTGCCGGAGTTGCCGTGCGGTCCGCCGGACCGAGCAAAGGGGCGGCGGCACGTACCAAGAGACGCCTCGAGAGATGTATCCGATTAACTGCGCCGAGTGCGGTAACGATGCCATGGTCCCATTCCGGCCGACGGGTGACCGCCCCGTTTACTGCAGTGACTGCTTCAGTAAAATGAGCGCCGAGCCTTCCGGCTTGTGAAGGTCCCAGTCTGAGCTAACCTCTTCCGGACTGTCCAAGAAGGGTTAGAGTCGGTCCAACTCCTCGTTTTGCAGCCTCTTTCCGACCCGGCGTTACCCGCTCCGGCATTATTCAACGGTGGTACTGTCCCCATGCTTTATTTTTTCGTTCCCAGCGGGATCGGTTATCTGACATCCGCGCCTACCGGCTTGAGAACTTATATAATGGCGGCTGCGGCTTTTTATCTGGGACGGCCAATCTCCATGCCGCTGGACATAGTGGACATATGAAATTCAAGGACCTGCGGGAATTCATCGCCTTCCTGGAAAACAAAGGAGAGCTGCGCCGGATAACTACTCCCGTGAGTTGGGATCTGGAAATCTCCGAGATCGCCGATCGGATGGTAAAGCAGGGCGGCCCCGCCCTGTTGTTTGAAAATGTCACCGGTTATGACATTCCGGTGCTGATCAACATGTACGGCTCGGAAAAGCGCATGGCCTGGGCCTTGGGAGTGGAGCATCTTGATGAACTGGTGGACCGGTTCCAGGGTCTGCTTGGGCTGATCCACGGTCCTCCCGAGGGGTTGTTGAACAAGATGCGGACGCTGGGCCAATTGGTTCATTTAGGCTCGTTCCAACCTAAGACTGTCAGTCGGGCTCCCTGCCAGGAAGTGGTGCTCAAGGATGGCGACGTTGACCTTTTCCAGCTTCCCATCATCAAGTGCTGGCCAATGGATGGCGGGCGATACATCACCCTTCCTTTGGTGATCAGCCGGGACCCGGAGACCGGGATACAGAACTACGGCACCTACCGGATGCAAGTGTTCGACAACAAGACCACCGGGATGCATTGGCAGACGCACAAAGTAGGCACTCGCCATTACCGTATCAACCAGGAAAAGGGGATAACACGGATGGACGTGGCGGTGGCTCTAGGGGGCGACCCCGCCACGATCTGGACCGGCTCGGCGCCGCTGCCGCCGGATATGGACGAGATGGCCGTGGCCGGATTTATCCGGGAAGACGGCGTAGACTTGGTCAAAGCCCAAACTTCGGACCTGCTGGTGCCGGCCCAATCGGAAATCGTGCTTGAAGGATACGTGGTCCCCGGCGAAGAACGGGTTGAAGGACCCTTTGGCGATCACACCGGCTACTACTCCATGGAGGACGAATATCCGGTATTCCACGTGGAGTGCATCACCCGGCGGCGCAACCCCATCTATCCCGCCATAATCGTGGGGCGTCCTCCCATGGAGGATTATTGGATGGGAAAGGTAACCGAGCGGTTATTCCTTCCGGCGATCAAGTTGATCTTGCCGGAAGTGGTTGACATGAACATGCCGGCGGAGGGAATATTTCACAATCTGGTGCTGGTTTCCATCAAGAAGGAGTATCCGGGGCAGGCCAGAAAGGTGATGCATGGCCTGTGGGGCTTGGGTCTAATGAGCTTGGCCAAAATCATCATTGTCGTGGACCATTTTGTTGACGTGCAAAACCCTTCCGAGCTTGCCTGGCGGGTGGCCAACAACATCGACCCCTCCCGGGATATCATGATAACCAGCGGTCCTTTGGACGATTTGGACGTCGCGTCGTCGACCCCCAAGTTCGGCGGCAAGGTTGGGATCGACGCCACCCAGAAGGGTCCCGAGGAAGGTCGTCAGAGGGAATGGCCGCCGGACATCATCATGACCCAGGAGATCAAAGACTTGGTGGACGGAAAATGGCAAGACTACGGCATCCAGTGAACACGTTATGACTGTAGCTGCCTTACCCGCACGGGCGCTCACCAGGATCCCTTACTATCTGGCTTCCATAAGGGTTTGGGAGTCGTTATTCGCCTTACCCTTTGCCTACATGGGAATGGTGCTGGCCGCCGGCGGTTGGCCTCGGCTGAGCACGTTTATATGGATCACCCTGGCCATGGCCGGCGCGCGCACATTGGCGATGTCGGCCAACCGTTACATCCACCGCAAGGAGGACGCGGCAAACCCGCGAACCGCCAACCGGCACTTACCGAAAAGATTGCTCAAGCCTTGGGAAGTTGCGCTGATGGCGGCGGTGGGTTTGGGAGTCTTCTTATTCGCCGCCTCGCAGCTAAACCCTCTGGCGTTCGCTTTGGCGCCGGTGGCGGCGGTTTACGTTGTCCTATACTCCTACGCCAAGTATCACACCTGGACTTGCAACCTGCTGCTGGGCTGGTCCCTGGCCATCGCTCCCATCGGAGCCTGGGTCGCCGTGACCGGGACCCTGGAACCTCAGGCGGTACTGCTAGCGTTCGCCGTGGCAACCTGGGCGGGCGGATTCGACATCCTCTACACCTGTAGCGATTATGAGTTCGACGGCAAATACGGCATCCACTCCATCCCCCGCCGGTTTGGATTCAAGAACGCATTTCGCATCACCAGGGGGCTGCACTTCCTCTCGGCCGTCTCCATGCTGGCCCTTGGGCTCTGGATGGGTCTGAACTACTTCTACTACATCGGATGGGCTTTCGCGGTGAGTCTGTTGGTCTTTGAAAGCGGTTTTCTAAAACCAGACGATCTATCCAAGCTCAACGCGCCCTTTTTCAAATACAACAGCGGGGTGTCCATGTTGCATCTGGGTTTTACCATCCTGGCTCTGGTGGTGTAGGGTGTCTGGATCGGTCGAACGGCAAAACACCATTCAATGCATCGGGCTACAACCTTGCCGGGGGTTGCTATGAACCCGGTGGTGGTGGGGATCTCCGGCGCCAGCGGGTCGATGATGGCCCTGGCGACGGTGGAGGAGCTCCTTCGCCGGGATACACCCACGGCGCTGGTCTGTTCCAACGCCGGCCGTTTGGTTTGGCAAGAAGAGCTGGACGTATCGTTCACCGAAACTCTGGCCGTCTGGCAAGAACATCCCAAGTTCACCTTCTACCCGATAAACGACCTCCGGGCGCCCATTGCCAGCGGTACATACCCCACCAGCGGCATGGTGATGGTACCCGCCAGCATGAACAGTATCGCCTCAGTTGCCAACGGACTGTCGAGCAACCTTTTATTGAGAGCCGCCGACGTATGTCTTAAAGAGAACCGGCGCCTGGTTCTGGTTCCCCGGGAGTCTCCTCTGCACAGTATCCATCTGGAAAACATGCTCAAATTGGCTCGAATGGGAGCGGTGGTCTTACCCCCCGAACCGGCCTTCTATCTAAAGCCTCAGAGCGTAGAAGACGTGGTGCGGTTCATAGTCGGCCGGATCATGGTAGCGTTGAATCTGGACCAAGCCCTGCCAGATGACCTTCAATACCAGGAGAGTGCTTGTTGATGCGAATAGCGAATGATGCTGGCTTGATCGAATGGCGGAGCTGAAGGGCCAAGATAAACAACGCTACGTATCGGAGATGTTTGCCCGGATATCGGGGCGTTACGACTTGATGAACACCCTGATGACCGGCGGCCTGCACCTGCGCTGGAAGGAGAAAACAGCTCGGCTCACCACCGGGGGCCTGACCGGCAAAGCACTGGACGTGGCCACCGGCACCGGGGACTTAGCCTTCTCGCTAGCCCGTTGCCCCGGCATCGACGCCGCCGTCGGAGTTGACGTGTTGCCCCAAATGGTTTCCCTGGCGCGGGAAAAGGGAAGGTCAAAGGACCCGGCGCAAAAGGTCACATTCGTCCTGGGCGATGCCCATGCTTTACCCTTTCCCAACGACAGCTTCGCCTGCGCCACCGCCGGTTTCAGCCTCCGTAACATGTCGAACCTGGACCAAGCCCTGTCCGAAATGGTGCGGGTGGTGCGGCCTGGCGGGCGGGTCAGCACGCTGGAATTGACGCCCATGCGGCCCGGCGGGTTGTCTGCCCTGATGCGGATCTACACCCAGGGCCTGGTGCCGATTCTGGGCAAATTGATCGCGCGAGACCGCGCCGCTTACACCTATTTGCCTCAATCCGTTGATCACTTTATCGATGCCGGGACGCTGGCCGGGCGATTCCAAGACTTGGGATTAACCGGCGTGTCTTACCGCCGTCTGGGTTTCGGCGCCGTGACTTTGCATTGGGGAGAGAAGCCCAAGATGGAACTGGGGTCTACATCCCCAGCAACCGGTTAAGGCGCCGGCCAGACAAGAAGTACGCCATCGTCCCGCCCTACTCCAAGCGTTAAACCACCCGAGTCAGAAGACACCGCAGCCAAGTTGGTGCTGACCTTGCCGTCGATCGGCAAAGTCCAGGCAATCTCGGCTCCCTCTTCGGTACGTCTGATGCCTCCGATCTCATCCATGGCTTGGTTCGGAACCAGTAGTTCAATCCGCCCGTCGCCGTCAAAGTCACCTGCCACCGCCATATTCAAGTTCCTAGAGCCGATAGCGTGGGTACTGAATCCCGGGACGCTGGCCACCACGCGAAGGCTATCTTCTTCCAAACGGTAAAACTCCACGGTCCCGCCGATGTGGGGTGTAACCACATCGACAACTTCCAATTCGCTCGACGTACCGAAGGGGGCCGCTGCCAACTGGTGTCTCCAAGGGGAGCCGCGGCCAACTGCAGGTCCGAACGCCACCGGGTCTCCCGCATCGTTGAGAATAACCAGGCGCGCGCCCACGCGCGAGTTGCTAACCGTGATCAGGATTTCCCGAGTGCCGTCTCCGTCCAGATCGGTCCAGATGGGCGATATACCCTCCACTACGTCCCCGTCTGGCAAAGGCGCAGTCCAGACAACCTGCACCCCCGGCTTCGTACTTACCATAGTCACACTCTGCGCTTCGATCCTGTCCCCCACACTCCGTGAGAATAATTCCCGGTAGCACCGGTAAGGAGTAGCAATCGCTCATCCTCGTCGGTTAGCAATCTGGCATCGGGGAGGGCATTCAATGGTAAGACGGTGGATCGGCCGCCTATTCTCACAACCAGGTCTCCGTTAGACCGGATATACGCCATATTTCCGGATGGTTGGAGCAACACCGGAGACGTGAGATTAGATGAGTTGGCGTCCAGGCTAGAGACCATGGTTGCGCCGCCGTCCGTTAGCATCAAAAGCGGGGGCATCCCCGGTTGGAGTTTTCCGGGAGTGATCGGATGGTCTTGTACCTGATCGTCGGCGATGGAAAATGCCTGAACCGACCCATCTTCCAAAACAGCTACCCAAATATTGGCATAACCAGCCGGCGCGGCTACCAGCCATATTGGCCTGCCTCCCAGCGGAATGTGAAATGGCGCGACTTCTGGCAAGCTGCCTCGTCCAGGCAAATACCGGTTTCCGTCGGAGCGCTGGTAGGTGTATCCGAGCCTAATTTCCGATGGCTGGCGGGTCGAGACTGCATTGGGCTCTGCCATTTGAGAGGGAATCATCGTAGGTTCTGGGATGTCTGTAACCCCTATGGCTGAATCGCCATTGCAGCCTGCTGATCCGAAGGCCAACACAGTTATAATGAACCAACAGATTTGTAGACGAAACCTTTGCATTTAAACCACCAAGCAAGAACAGTCAGGCTTGCCTTGGCGCACTGTGAGACAAAACCTTGGTTCCAATCCTACACTACTGTGTTAGAACAGCTCGAATGGGCCCGTTGTCACCGGTCCATTGACGGGAGCATCTTAACTCGGCGTTGGTGCTACGTAATTTCCCTTGTTAGACCGATTTAATTGGGATAAACTGTAATCGAATAGTCAGAATTCGCAGACCGGCGCCGCTTTGCGCCACCAGTGTCTGCCATCAATCACTAACCAGGAATCGGGATGCCGTCAATATTCGACAAATTAGATGCGGTCCTCACTCGCTACAGCGAGATTGAAGAAGCGATGGGCCGTCCTGAAGTTGCCACTGACTTCGAACAGGTACAGACCCTTGCCCGGGAGCGCGCTTCGTTAGAGATCCTGGTGGTCATCGCTCACCGCCACCGAAAACTGGCCGACGAGCAGGAGGACCTGAACTCCCTGCTTCAAGAAGGCGGCGACGCCGAGTTGACCAAGATGGCCAAGGATGAGCTCGAAGAGACGGGAAAGCAGATCGATCAGTTGGCCGAAGAGTTAAAGATAGCCCTCTTGCCCAAAGATCCCAATGATGACCGGGACGTCATAGTAGAGATCCGTTCCGGCGCCGGCGGCAATGAGGCCAGCCTCTTTGCCAGCGACCTCTACCGTGCCTATACCCGCTATGCCCAGTTGCACCACTGGCAAGTTGATGTAATGGACTCCAACCCTTCGGACCTGGGCGGGCTCAACAAAATAGTCTTTGAGATACAGGGCAAAGGCGCTTTCAGACGCCTGAAATACGAAAGGGGCGTTCACCGGGTGCAAAGAGTTCCCGATACCGAGGCTCAAGGCCGCATCCATACTTCAACAGCCACCGTGGCCGTCCTAGCCCGTGCGGACGAAGTGGACATCAAGATCAGTGCCGACGACCTGCGCATCGATATTTTCCACGCCGGCGGACACGGCGGCCAAAACGTTAACAAAGTCGCCACTGCGGTGCGCATAGTTTACGAGCCCACCGGTCTGACAGTGATATGTCAGGACGAACGGTCACAGTACAAAAACAAAACTAAGGCCATGGCCATGCTCCGGGCCAAGCTATACGATGCCGAGCAAGAAAAAATCATTGCCGAGAGGAGCGAAACCCGCCGGGCCCAAGTGGGTAACGCCGACCGCTCGGAAAAGATACGCACCTATAACTATCCACAGGACAGAATCACCGACCACCGGGTTGGCGCTAGTTTCCACGGCATTCCCCGGATAATGGATGGTGAACTGGACGAATTGATCGACTCCCTGGTTATCTGGGAACAAGAAAAGCTCTTGGCTGAAACCCTGGCGGGCTAAACGGCCCGTGCGGTCCCGGTTTCCCGGTCAGTTCCTGACAACCATCGCCCTCTGCTTCAGTTCAAATTTCGTTCGGACGCTCTAAACCTATGGCAACCATCAGAGAAACGTTAAGGCAAACCCATGGAAATCTGGAGAGCGTGGGCATCCCTGACGCCCGATTGGAGTCGGAGGTCATGGTGATGAACGTGATGCGCATGCCTCGCCAGGACCTCTTCTCGCACCAGGAAGATGGGGTCAACGTTCAGCAAGAACGGGAGCTGGCCCAGATCGTGGAACGCCGGCTAAAACGGGAACCGCTGGCATACATCCTGGCCTACAAGGAATTCTACGGTGTAAATCTACTGGTTAATTCCGATGTGCTCATACCCCGGCCTGAGACCGAGACCATGGTGGAGCACGCCCTTTTCATGGCTCTGATGGGAATGGAGACAACGGAGTTGGTGATTGCCGACGTGGGCACCGGTACCGGAGCGATCGCGATAAATCTGGCCATCCACCTTCCCGCAGCCCGGATATACGCTATTGACGCCGCCGACGCTGTTCTGGACGTGGCCAGCCACAACATCCGCACCCACAATGTGGCCGACCGGATCAAGCTGGCCAAGGGCGACCTGCTGGAGCCGCTGCCGGAGCCGGTGGACCTGATCGTGGCCAATCTTCCCTACATCCCCACCAGCCGCATTCCCACGCTCCAACCGGAGATACAGTGGGAACCCAGCGCAGCCCTGGATGGAGGGGACGACGGGTTGGACTTGATTCGGCGCCTGATGTCACAAGCCCCGGACAAGCTCAAGGAAAATGGAATCATTTTGCTGGAGTTGGACCCGGAGCAGGTACCAGCAGTGGAGGAGTTGTCCCGGCAACTTTTCCCGGAAGCCACGACCAGTATTGAGCAAGACCTGGCCCATCTCGACCGTGTCTTCGTGATAAACCGCGCCGGTGAAGAGGGGTATTAGACCCACTGGTCTTGTTTCTCTTGGCCATGTAGGGGCAGGTTTTAAACCTGCCCCTATCGACGGTGCGATATTGTCGACAGGTTCAACTAGTTGGAATGATGCTTCCTAACCCCAATTTCACCCTGTCTCATATCCCGCTCAATTTCAGCGTTACTACCTCTCCGCTTTCGAGATCGGCTACCCGTATCGCGTGGTTGTTGGTATCGGCGATGTAAATCTTCCCGCCGGCGATGCTCAATCCGCTGGGTTCGGAGAACTGGGCCTGATTCCCCGCGCCGTCCCTGTCGCCCGCCTGCCCATTACCCAGCATGGTGAAGGAGCTTCGCATCACCGGCAACACCTTTTTAATCTTGTGGTTATAGGTATCGGCCAAGTAGATCGTGCCGTCGTGGTAAGCGAGTCCGATGGGGTGCTGCAGCCGGATATTGTGGTCCGAACCGTCAACGTCGCCGAACTCGAAAAGGCCAAGTCCGATAATCGTGCGCACCCTACCGTGGGGATTAAGATCGGCGGAGCGGACGGCGCTGGTTTCGCTGTCGGCGAAATAGAGCCGGTTACCATCGGACGTTATGCCGCTGGGTTGGGCTAAAGTTGCGCTGGCCAGAGGGCCGTCGTCTAGGGACTCCCGTCCGCTACCCGCATATGGACCTACCGTCCCGGTGGACAGCTCCATGGACCATAGCTGATGCATTCCGGCCATGGCGATGTACAAAGAGCCATCATGAAACGCCAGATCCGAGGGCGAGTTAAGCTCGGTTTGCAAACCAGGACCGGTCCCTTCCCGCATTGGACCCTGGGCCCCGGTCCCGGCGATAGTCTCAACTTGCTCCGCGGCCAGGTCCACTCTTCTGATGGCATGGTTCTCGGCGTCGGCCACGTAGAGCAGGTCACCCACTAGGACCATTCCCTGGGGATGATCGAAGGATGCCGTGGTAAAGCTTCCATCTACCAAGCCCGGTTCTCCGGAGCCAACGACCTTCAACGCCTCGCCGTCTAGTGTGGCGACGATGATCCGGTTGTGGTTGGAATCGGATATAAACAACCGGTTAGAGTCAGAGTCCGCCACCACCTTGCCCGGGAAAGACAACGTTGAATCGGGCGCCTCGTCTTTAACGAAAGTGACCGGGGTCCGGTCCAGGATGCCTGCTTCGTCAAATTCGGCGACCATCTGGCTTATCAAGGTGTCGAACTGCTCGTAGGACAGCTCTCCCTCATGTTTGCCAATGACCTTGCCCAGGGGGTCGATGAACATCAGTGTCGGCCAGGCGCGGCAGGCATACTGCTGCCAAACCTGAAAGTCTACGTCGTTGACGACCGGATGTCCTAGCTCGTAGCGCTGGACCGCTTTTTGGAGGTTGTCCTTAACCTTCTCGTTCGGGAATTTGGCCGAGTGGACCCCCACCACCATCAACTCGTTGGCGTATTTTCGCTCCAGTTTCCGCAACTGCGGAAAGATGTGGGCGCAGTTGATTCAACAGTAGGTCCAGAAGTCCAGGATAACGATCTTGCCCGCTAAGTCGGCCTTGGTTAGGGCCCGGTCGGTATTAACCCACTCCAATCCAACCGGAAATTCCGGAGCGTTGGTTTTGCCGGCAAATGAAGACGCTACCAGATTAACCTCGTCTTTAAGCTGTCAGCGTTCAGCAGTCAGCTAGTTGATGGGTGGACGGATTGTTGGGGGTTGTGGGGAAATCCCCCTCGGTCCCCCTTTACGAAAGGGGGCAGTTCGGCGTATCTCTGCAATAAGATTGGTAGAGCGCTGATAGCTCGCTTACTCGAAGGCAATCGTGGCGTAGCGCATGAAAATGGTGCCGACCGGCTCTCCCAAGGGGGCGTTGGCGACCAGTACGGCGATTACGTGGCTGGTTCCTGGCACGGCTTTGTCTTCAACGATACCCCGCTTCCCCACGTTATTGCCGGTGACGACGCCGGTCACCCGGTCGATCACGCCATCGATGTATATCTCGCCATAATTGTCAACGTTGGTCTCGAATACCATCCGCGTTCCAGCGACGGACGTGCCTCGGACTTGATCGGGCGTGGTGATGTGCAGGCGATACCAGGCAAAGGTGAAACCCACCGACCGGCGTTCCTGAAAGTCGGCATCCTGATCCCACCATGAATCGTCGTAATCGGGGAGACGGGCCGGGCTGGCCAAGATCTCGGCTACCAGTCCCTGGTTGGGTTCGCCTGGCACAAGGCCGGAAGCAATCTTCCAACCGGTTGTCCCGAGGACTTGCAGGTCATCTTTTTTCTCTAGGTCTAGGTTTACTCTAACCATGAATCGATCTCCTTTAAGAGACAGCTATAAGATGTCAGGATGAATGAATTATTCTTACTTTAGATGGGTCGCAAAGAATTCTAAGGTTCTGGGCCATGATTCCGCCGCCGCCCCTTCGTGGTGGCGGTCCGGGTTGGTGAAGTCCATGAAGGCGTGCCCTGCCCCTTCGTAGGAGTAAAACACGTGCTCTTTGCCCAAGCGGGTTAGTTCGGCATCTAGTTTCACCCGGTCATCCGGCGAGGGGTTACCGTCGGTCGCGCCGAAGTGGAACATCATTGGGCAGTTGATGTTGCTCGCCAGGTCAAAGGGTGTTTCTGTGGTATCGCCCCAGGGCAGCATGATGTGGCCCCCGTAGTAGGGAACGGTGGCTTTGAACACCGGGTTTGATGCGGCCATCAACCAAGCAACCCGGCCTCCCATGCAGAAACCGGTGACGCCGATGCGGTTGCTGTCCACCGCCGAATTGCCTTCCAAAAAGCTGACCGCGGCGTTGCAATCGGCGATTATGTCCGGGTCGCTCAAATATCCCAGCCGGTCCAATCGTGGACCATTCATTTGCTCCTCGGTCAGGCGATGGAACAAATCCGGGACCACGGCCACGTATCCCTCGGCGGCCAAGCGGTCTGCCATTGCCCGGTCGAAGTCGTCCAGGCCTCCGACATGGAAAGCAATAACGACCGCGGGGAAGGGACCGGACCCGCTGGGGACGCTGGCGTACATATCCATTTCATGGCCGTTGACGGTGAGCTTATCCGTAAAGGATGGCATTTATGTTTACCTCCGAAAAATTTTCCACTAACTCAATATGAGTCTGATGGCGAGTGCCTCACCCCCATCCTAACCTTCCCCCATCGAGGGGGAAGGAATTTGTTCTCGCCCCCTTTACGGGGGGAGTTAGAGAGGGGGTCGTTGATTAGTCGGCTTGTTTGTTTGCATGAGTTGTACCGGGTAACTCAAGATACCGGCCGTTCTAAACGACCGGCGCGCCTTTTAAATGGGCTGCGAAAAACTGAAGGGTGCGAGGCCAAGCGATCTCCGCGCCCTCCCGGTTATAACGCGCCCCGGTGTGGTCCGCGAAGCCGTGGTCGGCTTCGGGGTAGCTGAAGAATTGATGGGGTTTGCCCAAGCGGGTCAATTCGGCGTCCAGCTTGGCCATGTCGTCCTGGGATGGGTTGCCGTCGATCTCGCCGAAATGGAACAGCATCGGGCAATTGATATTGTCGGCAAGCTCCAAGGGAGTTTGGACTCCGGCGCCTCTGGTCACCATGATGCTACCGCCGTAGTAGGGCACCGTGGCTTTATAGTGCGTGTTGGTGGCAGCGGCCAGCCAGGCGGCTCGCCCTCCCATGCAGAAACCGACGATGCCGATGCGGTCGTTGTCCACTGCGGAGTGGCCCAGCAAAAAGTCCATGGCGGCGTTGCAGTCGGCGACGACTTCTGGGTCGCTTAGGGTTGCACCGCGTTCGTACGGATCGGTAAGGGCCGGGTCGGTGATCCGATGGAACAGTTCGGGAGCCACTGCGGCATATCCCTCAGCCGCCAGCTTATCGCACTGGTCTTGAATGAACTGATTGACGCCGCGGATAGTCTGAGCAACCACCACGGCAGGGAAGGGGCCGGAGCCGCTGGGAACACTGACGTAGGTCGCCATTTCCTCGCCGTCTACTTGAAGGGTTTCCCAGAAGGATGGCATGGCGATTCACCTCCATGAGGGGTTCAAATTACGCTTGTTTATCGGTCCAGGGGATTCTAGCAGAAAAGCGGGCTGGCGGCAGCAACAAGGTTGTTCTATCGGGTGTAGGGGCGCACGGCCGTGCGCCCCTACACCCGTTCAATATCCGCTCCTACGCCAAACCTTCGTCCCGAATAGCCGCCAGGGTGGTTTCAAAGGCGGCCAAGGTTTGGTCCACTTCCTGTTCGGTGTGGGTGGCGGAAACCAGGAAAGAGTCGCGGCCCATTATGTCAACTCCCAGGTTTTGGAGGCCGCGCTTGAGGGCCGTTACTGCCGGTGAGGCGGTGACTTCCTTGATCTGGCTGTGGGGCATGGTGCAAAGTTCCCGGTCGCAACCGCAGTCAGCCATGACCACGTGAATCATGGAAGCTATGCCGTGGGCGTGGCCGGCCATTTCCATCTTCCCGAATATATCGTTGATCCCCACCTTGAGCCGGGCTCCCATCGCGTCGGCCTGCTGGTTGATGGGCTGGCTGGCGATTATCTCTAGGCAAGTGGCCCCGGCAACGGCAGTCAAGGGATTGCCGTTGAAGGTCCCCGGGTGATAAACGCGGTGTGTGTTGTCCCACTCCGGATCGCCTCGGTGGGCAATCATGTCGATGATTTCAGCCTTACCGCCCACGGCGCCACCGGGTAAAGCCCCGGCAACGATCTTAGCCATGGTGGTGAGATCGGGATTGATGCCGTACCGCACTTGCGCGCCGCCCGGCGATGCCCGGAACCCGGTTACAACTTCGTCGAAGATGAGCACCACGCCGTGCTGGGCGGTCAGGTCTCGAAGTCCTTTCAAATAGTTGGGCGCATCGAAGGGCAACTGGCCGTAGTGGGCGCCGGTGGGTTCCAGGATCAAAGCGGCGATATCCGAGTCGCCGTTGAGAGCGTCCTCTACTGCATTCAGGTCGCCGGAAGGTACGATAATCATGCTCTCCCAACTAGCCAACGGGATGCCCGGCGCGGCCCGGTCGGAGCCCGCCATGGCGTAGTCGTGCCACCCGTGGAAGTGGTCCTGCAGTTTGATGATTTTGTTCTTCCCGGTGTAGGCCCGGGACAGGCGCATGGCCATCAAAGTTGCTTCGGTACCCGAGCTATGGAACCGCAGTTTCTCGATGGAAGGTATCAACGCCTTGATCGCCCGCGCCCATCGGAGTTCCTCGTCGGTGGATGCGCCCAGGTGGGTGCCCCGCAGGATCTGCTGGGAAACCGCCTCGGCAATCTCCGGTCGGGAGTGTCCCAAGAGCAACGCCCCGTGACCGGAAACGTAATCGATGTACTCATTTCCGTCCACGTCCCACTTCCGTGGACCGGTGCCGTGGGTCATGAACAGGGGAAAGGGCATGGCGTATCGGGAATCATGGGTCACCCCTCCAGGGAAAAGTGTCGTGGATTCCTCGTACCTGCGGGCCGATCCCGGATGTTTGGCGATGTACTCCTCAAGAATGGTTGCCATGTTACCTCCCTCGGTGCGATTCGAAGACTTGTTGGCGAACGGGTTAGCGGACTAGCGGGGCCGAAACTAAGCCCCAGGTATTTTAGCGTGTCACCGGGGCTTTAGCCATGGGATCATTGATCTGCCGCCGCCTCCTGGGTCAGTTGAGGCGGCTTCTTAACCAGAAAGAAGCAAAGGCTGGCCGCGACGGCTAACCCGATGGCCGGGATAAGGGCCAGGTCAAAATTCCCATAATGATCAAAAGCCCAACCAGCGAACACCGGGGCTGCCACCAGCGCCCAGCTGTGGGAAAAGGTAATGATTCCTCGCAGGCTGGCGAATTTATCCCGGCCGTAGTATTCGCCCAACGCAGCCCAGACGATGATTCCCGCGCCGTCGCCAAAGCCCTCCAGCACCACGAACATGACCAGCAGGACGAACCGGCCGTCGTTCCAGGAGCCGAAGAACAAGCAGACGAATCCAATGGCCTCCAAGGCCAACGTAGCGCCCAATATCCCCGACTTTGGCCACTTGTCTCCCAAGTATCCCAGAGCCAACCTGGACAGGAAGTTGATCCCGAATATGGCGCCCGTCAGGTTAGCGGCGGTCTGCCGGCTGACTCCTTTGCTTTCCAGAATGGGGATGATGCTGACCAGAATGCCGATGGTTGCCATTTGCCGAAGGCCCGCCCCCAGCATCAGCATCCAATAGGCGCGCGTCCTGAGCGCCTCTTTAACGGTGTAATCCCGTTCCTCCAGATTTCTTGCCGTGCTCCCTGCCCCAGTGGAGATCAGCGGCGGGGACGTGTCTCCATCGGGTAGCAGGCCGATATCCTCGGGCCGGTTTCGGAACATGAGTGTAAACGGCAGTATGGCAACCAGATATGCTCCGCCCGCCCCGAGGATGGCCCATCGCCAGCTCAGGTTCAGGATTATCAACGACATGACGGGAACCAAGATCAGACCCCCCAGGGACGAAACGGCGGCGAGGGTTGAGATAGCCAAAGAGCGGCGGCGTCTGAACCATTGATTAAGGCCGGCGAACAAAGCATGCTGGAATGCGATGCTATTGCCCAAGGAAATCATACCCAGGTATACCAGGGCAAATGTTAAATAGCTGTGCACGAACCCGGCGAACACAAAATAGCCGATGGCGGCCAGGATGATACCGGGGACTAGAAGGGCTCGATTTCCGAAACGATCTATGGCCCAACCCGCCACCGGACCTTCCAACCCGCCTTCAGCCCGAGCTACTGAGAAAACGAGGTTGGTTTGGGCTTGGCTTAATCCCAGAGAGTCGCGCACCGCTGGGACAAACACGGTAAAACCACGAAAAAAGATGCCGCTGGCAAAAAAAGCCATGGCCGAGCAAGCCATGACCATCCACCAACCGTAGAAAATCTTGGAAGACCCGGTATTCGTCACCGGGGAAGTCATCGTAGTTGAATCATGGTGAATATGAAGATTGGCGCCGTAGGTTATAGAATTCGAGGTTCCGCCATACTGTGCACCGCAGTACCCAGCATAGCCGGGAATCTTTGGCCCTGCAACGATTTCCGTCGCCTAGCGCTGACCGGCGATGGCTGCCGGCCGCGTACGGCCAAGGTACAATAAGCAGAACAGCGGCATCACCGTACTCTTTTCCAAGCGAGTTAACTGGTTGGAAACTACTAACCATACCAGTTCCCATCAATCTGCTAGCCCATCGGCGCGTCACATTCTCCACGCCGACCTGGACGCCTTTTATGCGGCTGTCGAAGTATTGGACGACCCAGATCTAGCCGGGAAGGCGGTGATGGTGGGTGGCGACCCGGAGAACCGGGGTGTAGTGGCGACGGCATCTTACGAAGCGCGCGTATTCGGAGTCCACTCGGCGATGCCCATGCGGACGGCGGTTCGATTGTGTCCCCACGGTATCATCATCCACCCTAGGTTCGACCGTTATCGCCAATTGTCCCGCGCCGTGATGGATGTATTCCATGAGTTCACCGAACTGGTGGAACCCCTGTCTATGGACGAGGCTTACCTGGATATAACCGAAGCCGTGGAAGCCGGCCGGTTGCCCTTGGCGGTTGCTCTGGAACTTAAAAACACCGTTCATGAAAAGACCGGACTAACTCTATCCGTGGGCGCCGGAACCAGCAAATCCGTGGCCAAGATCGCTTCAGACCTGCATAAACCCGATGGGTTGGTCGTGGTGGCTCCCGGAGAAGAACGGGAATTTCTGGCGCCCCTAGTGGTGGGTAAGCTGTGGGGCATCGGGCCCAAGACCGGCCAGCGGCTCCGGGCCGACGGTATTGAAACCATCGGTGATTTGGCGTCCCAGTCCACCGGCTGGTTCCAACGGAGGTTCGGTAAGCGTGCTTTGGACGTTCAATCCAGAGCGATGGGAGAAGACCGGGAGCCGGTGCGCACCGAAAGAGAAGCCAAGTCGGTAAGCGCCGAATCGACCTTCGCCACCGACCTCACCGGAGAGGACAACCTCTACCCTCACCTTTCCCGCCTAGCCGGCCGGGTGGCCCAACACTTGGAGGGAAAACAATTGAAGGGAAAGACGGTGACAGTGAAAGCTCGGCTGGCCGATTTCACCACCTTCACCAGGCAGACAACCCTGCCCTACCCCACCGGCTCAGACACGGTTATCCTGGAGACGGCGTGGCGGCTGTTTTCCCGTGAGCTTACGCCGGGTCGTTCCTTCCGGTTACTGGGCATCGGCGTTTCCGGGTTTACCGAAGATGAAGAATTTCAGCTTCCGCTGTTTGGCGAGGAGCAACTGATCGGAGACGGCGCCACGGCCCAAAGATCCGAGAACCCTACCTGAACAAGTCTTTGTCGGGCGAGCGCAGCAAGGCTTCGTGGCTGGCATTTTCCATGGGCTCGTAGGGATAACCCCTTATGATCGACACCGGAACGTTATCCACTTTGCCGGTTACCAGCTCGGCCATCGCCGCCAACTCGTCGGCCACGCAGATCACGGTGGTGTACATCATGTTGCCGTGGGAGTCTTCCTGGCCGACGTAACTCAAACATGGGTTGAAGCCGGCCACTCCAATGGCCACGTTCACCGCCGCCGCCCGCCAAGGCCGGCCAAAGGTGTCGGATATTATCACCGCCACATCTACGCCCAAACGGCTCTTGACGTCGTCCCGAACCCGGCGAGCCGAGGCGTCGGGGTCCACTGGCAGCAAAGCTATCGTGTCGGATCCGGGGATGTTGGAGGCGTCGATTCCGGCGTTGGCGCACTGAAAACCATGGTGGGTTTCGCTGATGATGACACCCCGGTCCATGCGCACGATCCGGGCGCTCTCCCGTAAAATCATCTCGGTATGTCTTGGGTCCCGGCGATGCCCTTCGGTGATTCGTATGGCCATTTCCGATGGCTCGATGCCTTCTAGGCTTATAACCCGGCCTTCGGTCTTGGAGACTACCTTCTGGGTGACGACCAGCATGTCGCCCGCCTCGATGGGCGTGCCTTGCCGGTCAGCGGCATCCATCATCTGGCCTGATAGGTCGTCTCCCTCTTGGACCTCTGGCATCCCTTCTACGCCGATAACGCGGATCTCCGGTGGCATGGCAATCACCTCTACTGGGTTGTACCCCAGTATAGCCCGCCGCCAACCCAACTGCCACGGCAAGGATTTCTCAGGCGGCAAATGGCCCGTCTCGGCCTCCGGTGGTATCATTGATACCAATCAGGCTAAAAGGACGTGAATGGTGACTGCATCGTCATCTGACTACAGGAAACGGGTCTATACCAAGTTTGGCGACAAGGGCGAAACCAGTCTGCTGTACGGCGGGCGGGTTTCCAAGAACAACCCCCATTCCGAGGCCTACGGGATCACCGACGAGGCAGTATCCGCCATGGGACTGGCCCGGGCTTTGACTGCGGACGAAAGGGTCAAGGATACGTTGCGGGATCTGCAACGGGAGTTGTTCACCATCGCTGCCGAGCTGGCCACCGACCCGGAGAAGTACGAATTGTTCCAGGAGCACTTCTCCCCCGTCACCGTTGAAATGGTGGAGAATCTGGAAAGTACGATAGACTCTCTGGAAGAGGGCGTGGAGATGCCAAAGGTGTTCATCCTGCCCGGCGGTTCTCCGGCATCGTCGGCTATCGACATGGCCAGGTGCATCATCCGGACGTCCGAACGCCGGGTGGTGGCGTTGCAGGAAGCGGGTTTGCTAACCAACGACCTAATAATCGCCTACCTGAACCGACTGGGTGACCTGCTATTCGTGCTCGCTCGCTACGAAGACCGGGAACTGCCCCTGGAACGGGCTACCGGAGACCGGAGCTAACCGGCGTGACCAACTCCATCAAATTGGTGGTAATTGACTACCAATCGGGAAACCTGCGGAGTGTGGCTAAAGCCCTGGAATCCGTGGGGGTATCTCCTGTGGTAACGGGCAAAGCGGCCGAGATCGGAGCCGCTGATGCCGTGGTGCTGCCGGGGGTTGGCTCGGGTCCCGCGGCCATGGAAGCGTTGCGCCGCCGTGACTTGGTGGAACCTATTCGAGAATACGTGGCTTCCGGGCGGCCATTTCTGGGGGTATGCCTGGGATTGCAGCTCTTGCTGGAGCGGACCGAAGAGGGCGACGCCGACTGCTTGGGCAGCATCGCCGGGCGGGTCAAGCGGCTGCCTGAAGGGCAGAAGGTGCCCCACATGGGTTGGAACAGCGTGAGCTTCCAGCAAGAACATCCCGTGTTTCAAGGCATCCCCCAGGACAGCCACTTTTACTTTGTACACAGTTACTATGCCGCCCCGGAAGACGATACTTGGGTGGCCGGGACCACCGACTACGGTGTTTCCTTTTGTAGTATCTATGCCAGAGACAACTTGGTTGCAACCCAATTCCACCCGGAAAAAAGCGGCCGATTGGGTTTGCGGATCTATCAAAACTTCGTCAGCCTGGCTGGTAATCCTACAACTCAAAGCGCTCAACGGTCCAGCACCGAAATCCCCCCAACCCCCCTTTTACAAAGAGGGGCGAAGGGGGGATTTGCTGAAAGCTGACAGCTAACATCTCCATGGAAGTAATCCCAGCTATCGACTTGAAATCGGGCCTCTGTGTCCGCCTCTATCAAGGCGACTACCAACAGGAGACAGTCTTTTCCGACGACCCTTTGTCGGTTGCTCTGGCTTGGCAAGAACAGGGCGCTCCCAGGCTGCACTTAGTAGACCTGGACGGAGCTGCCGGTGGCGTCCCCGTCAATCTCGACGTAATCACCTCCATTATCCAAAACCTGACGATTCCGGTTCAAGTGGGAGGCGGCATCCGAGACATGGCGACGGCCGAATCTTTGTTCGCCGCCGGAGCTGCCCGGGTAGTCATCGGGACGGCGGCAGTGGAAGAGCCTTCCCTGGTTGAGGACCTGTGCCGCAAGCACGGCAGCCAGCGGGTAATCGTTGCGGTGGACGCGAAGGACGGGCTGGTGGCTATCAAGGGTTGGTTAGAGACGACCGGCGTTACTGCTCAAGACTTGGTTGACCGGATGGCGCTGCTGGGGGTGCGGCGCATCCTCTACACCGATATCTCACGAGACGGCACCCTAACGGAGCCAAACTTCGAGGCGAACGCCGACCTGGTGAGGACGACCGGGATGGCAGTCTTGGCTTCCGGTGGGATTGCGACTCTGGACCACATCCAACGATTGGTAGACACCGGGGCAGAGGGAGCGATCCTGGGACGGGCTCTTTACACCGAAGCGTTCAGTTTGCGGGAAGCGATCTCCGTTGGGAGCGGCACTAACCTGTAAGAATTTCTACCTTCCAGATCGGGGTGATCCCTCTTAAAAAGTCCACCCCCATCCTAGCCTTCCCCAATAAAGGGGTAAGGGATTTGTTCTCTCCCCTTTACGGGGGAGAGTTAGAGTGGGGGTGATTGGCTGGATATACAGGCTAGGCTGACAGAGTACTATTCCGGAGCGACCGCCTGGGGCCCAGTGTTCTCTTCCCGGTTAATGAATCTTGCCGCCAGCCGTTCCTCTGCCTTGGCAAACCAATCTTCCCGGAATACTTCCATGAGAATGAAGTCGTGAGACATGCGGCGCACCGGTCTTACCTGAACAAAGCCGCATTTTTCGAAGCACCGCTGGGCCCTTTTGTTCCACTCCAGAGTATGTAGATAGACGCGTTCCAGCTTTTTTTCATTGAAACAGTGGTCCAGAAGGGTGGTAACGGCATCATAGCCGTAGGAGTTGCTCCAGTAATCGCGGTCACCGATGACGATCCCTAGTTCGGCCTGCATCTTGACGCTGTCTAGGTCGTAGTACATGCAGTTGCCGATGAACTTTCCATCCAAGGTCTCGGTGGCGAAGTGATGAGAGCCGGGCGTGGGGTATCTCATCTGGTCTTCGGCGAGCTTCAAGAACCGGTCATAGCTCATCGTAAGAGGGAAAGCCGCGTCCAGGCTTGCCAATTCATGGTCGGAGCGCCATATGTAGTCCTGCTCGGCGTCCTCGATACGTTTGTCCCGCAATATTATGCGGGCCCCTCGCAACTCAACCATGTTTAGGCATTCCCGATACGTTGGCTTATCAACTCATTCGCCTGCCGCATCACGGTTGTTTCGTTGGGATAGATAAGGATATTCAAAGCCTCGTCCATGGAGAACCACCGCACAACGTCAAACTCAGGATCATGCAGACTGACGTCCCCACCGACCGGCGCCATCAAGTAGAAATGAACGGTCTTGTGATACCGGACGGCGTTTTCCCGGTCGGCGAACCAGTAAGTGATGCTTGAGATCGGCTCTTGCATCTCAACTTCCAGACCGGTCTCTTCCCGCACTTCTCGCAGGGCCGTTTCTTCCATGGTCTCGCCCGCATCCGGTGTGCCCTTAGCCAAGCTCCAACGGACGGCCTTCGTCTGGGCCTCGCCGTTGCCGTCTCCCTGACCGCTCCGGCTGTGCGCGGCATTGGATGTTATCCAATGGCCGCATAGCACGGTTTCAAGACGACCCTCCCGTTGCCGGTAAACCACACCCCCGGCTGACACCATGGTTTCCACCCGAGTCTTGCCTTTTTTTACCATTAATCCCTATTCCCGAAAATCAGATCCCGGACCGTGACCCTTAGGAGTACCACGGCGCTGGGATAGTTGGATTGTTCCCTTCTAAATTGGGCCTTTTAGGAGGCGCCGCCCCCGATGGCCGGAACGAAGTGAACTTCGCTATTTTCTCCGACTTTTTCTAGCAGGCCCATGCGTGCGACTTCGCCGTCGATGGCTACGGCCAGATTTGGCTTGATTCGGCCATCCTCGACGAGTTTATCTTTTATCCCTGGAAACAGTTGATCTAACCGTTCAATGACCTGGCGAAGGTTCGTCGCTTCGCAGTCGAACTGTTTGACTCCACCGGTGATCGGCTGGAGCATGGTCGGTATGAATACTGTGACCAACGTGTCAGTTCCTCAAGTCAGCCGTAAGCGATGAGCTATCAGCCGGCGGAATTTTGCAGAAGCCGGGGGAACGGTTAGCTCCCGTTTTGGCTCCACAATGCGTCGAGCACTTTGCCTGGGGTTATGGGCAAGCTTTGCATCCGCACACCGGTGGCCTGGTAAATCGCGTTGGCGATCGCCGCCAAGGGCGGGACTATGGGTGTCTCGCCAACGCCGCGGACCCCATAAGGATGGCCGGGATTGGCCACCTCCACGATCACGGTGTCGATCATGGGCAGGTCAAGGCTGATGGGCATGCGGTAATCCAGGAAGCTGGAATTGGTCATCTGACCCTGGCCGTTAAAGAAGTATTCTTCGTTCAAGGCCCATCCGATGCCCTGTGCCGCGCCTCCCTGCATCTGCCCTTCCACGTAGCTGGGATGCACTGCTTTCCCGCAATCCTGAATCGCCGTGTAGCGCAGTATGTCCACCTTGCCCGTGTCCCGGTCCACTTCCACGTCCACGATGTGGACCGCGAAGGAGTTTCCTTCCCCGGGCGGGTCGATGTTGCACTGAGCGGTAATAGAGCCGCCGGTGGTCAACGTTCGCCCGGCCAACTCTTTAAAAGTCATCCTCAATTCCGAGTCGGACTTGTGTTGCAGTACGGCGTCAACATACTCCACGTCCTCCACTTTCGCTTCCCAGATGGCCGCAGCCCGCTCGATCATTCGTTGTTTAATATCTTGTGAGGCGTTGATGGTTGCCAAACCGGTGGCGAAGGTAGTCCGGCTCCCTCCGGTTATGAACGTGTAGCCGATGGAGTCGGTGTCGGCTATCGATGGTTTGATGTCTTCGTAAGCGATGCCCAACGCCTCAGCGGTCTGCTGAGCAATGGATGCCCTGGTGCCGCAAAGGTCAACGGACCCCATAACCACGCTGACAGTGCCATCGGGATTGAGCGTAAGGTTGCAACTGGATACGAATCCACGGTTGAACCAGAAGCCGGAGGCCACACCCCGTCCCCTCAGCTTACCACTGGGTTGGACGTCGACGGGCGTTTGATAATGGTCGTGGCTGCGGGCGGCTTCCAAACACTCGACCAGCCCTATACGCCGGTAGACCGGACCTTCTATCCGCCGAGTACCCTCTTTAGATGCGTTCCTCAGCCGGAATTCAAACGGGTCTATCCCTAGTTTCTCGCAAAGTTCGTCCACTACCGACTCGACAGCGTAGGCTGCCTGAGGAGATCCCGGAGCTCGGTACGCCTGCGTTTTGGGTTTGTTCACCACAACGTCGTAGGCGTCCAGCAAGCCGTTTGGATAATCGTAGCAAGCGAAAGCGCACATGGCGGCCGACATGGCCGGTGAACCGGGATAGGCGCCGGCGTCTAAGGCCAGTTCGGCCTGGCAGGCGGTGAGCTTGCCGTCTTTGGTGGCACCCATCTTCACCTTGATCCACGAGCCGGCGGCGGGGCCTGAAGCCTCGAACACCTCGACCCTGTTCATGACCAGCTTTACCGGTTGTCCGCTCTTCTTGGACAACAGGGCGGCGAGAGGCTCCAAATAGATGGATATCTTGCCGCCAAAGCCGCCCCCCATCTCCATGGGCGTAACTTTAATCTTGGACACGGGATGCCGCAACACATTGGCCATACTGGACCGTACCGTGAACGCCCCCTGAGTGCTGCACCACACGTCCAATTGGCCGTCGGCGCTCCATAAGGCAGTGCCGTTATGGGGTTCGATGTAACCCTGGTGAACTGAAGCGGTCTGGAATTCGCGCTCCACAACAACGGTGGCTTCGTCGAAGCCTTGCGCCACGTCCCCTTTTTCGTATCGGGCGTGGGCTGCCACGTTGCTAGCGGTTTGGGAGATTTCCCCTAAGGAGGAGGTGTACAGATCGTCATGGAGCAACGTGGCCCCATCGGCCATCGCCTCAACGACAGACATGACCGGCGGCAACTCCTCATATTCCACTTTTATAAGCTTGGCCGCTTCCTCGGCCACATGAGGGTTGGCGGCCGCCACGGCGGCCACCGGATGGCCTTTAAACAGGACTTTGCCGCCGGCCAGTACGTGGTCGCTGGCGAACTTCAAAGCCTGATAACCGGCGCCCAATTCCTCTTTACTTAGGGAAGCGAAGGGCAGGTCTTGGGCGGTGATAATAGCCCTGACGCCGGGATAGTCTTCGGCTTCACTGGTGTCGATGGATTTTATCCGGGCATGAGCATAGGGGCTGCGCAGAACTTTTCCATGCAACAGCCCCTTCAGCGTGATGTCCGGTCCGTACTGGGCCCGTCCGATGACTTTGTCCACCCCGTCGGGTCGAATTGGCCTCTTACCGATGTGGGTATACTCAACTTCGGACAGAACTATGTTGGCGACCAATGGTCCACCGCCTTACTTCATCTTTTCGCCGGCATCCAATACCGCTCGCACGATCTTGTCATACCCAGTGCATCGGCAGAGATTTCCCGCCAGCCAATGGCGGATCCGGCCTTCGTCGGCGCCGGGCTCCTCGTCCAAAAGGCCCTTGGAGGCCACGATGAAACCAGGAGTGCAGATGCCGCATTGGAGGGCGGCATTTTCCAGGAACGCCTGCTGTATCGGATGAAGTCCGTCGGCAGTGGCCAGTCCCTCGATGGTGGTTACTTCCCGGCCTTGGATCTCTACACCTAGCACGAGGCAAGAGTCGACGATGCGACCGTCGAAAAGCACGGTGCACGCACCACAGTTGCCGTCATTACATCCTTCCTTGGTGCCGGTCATGCCCAGCACGTCGCGGAGGACCTCCAACAGGCTTTGGCGCGGCTCGCAAAGGAAATTTACCTCTTCACCGTTAATGGTTGCTTGTACGTGGGTAGGTCCGGGCATTTTTATCCCCCTCTGGCTCGTTCTACGGCAATGTTAAGCGTTCGGCGGGTCAACACGCCCACCAGGTGATTCCGCTGTCTGATCGTCCCGCGCATGTCGCTGATGGGTGTAGCGGCGGCGATGGCCTTTTCCGAGGCCTGTTGAATGGTTGCCTCCGATACGGGTTTACCTGCCAGACTGTCGCCGGCTTCCTTGGCAAAGACCGGTATAGGAGCCACTGATGCCAGAGATATGCGGGCCGAGACGAAATTTTGGCCCGACTCGTCCAGCACTATTGAGGTACCTACTCCCGCAACCGCGATATCCATCTCGTTACGGGGAATGAACCTGAGATAACTGGCCCCGGAATGGGCTACAGGCGCCGGGAAATTGATGGACACCAACATCTCGCCGTCTTGCAATATATTCCGGCCGGGTCCGGTACAGAAGTCTTCTGCCGCCACCTGCCGGGATCCATTTGATCCGGCGATGTGGGCTACCCCGCCCAACGCTATGATTGGCGGTATGGAGTCGCCGCTGGGCGCTGCGTTACACAGGTTGCCGCCCAAGCTGGCCCTGCCTTGAATCTGGATACCTCCGATCAGACTCGCTGCGTCGATCAATCCAGGATAGGCCTCGGCTATGGCGTTATCCGCATAGATACGATAGCAGGGCACCGCGGCCCCAATAACCAAGCCGTTTTGCGGAGAGTAAGACATCTCGTTCAGTTCCGGGATCTGTTTGGCATCTACAACCAGGTCAACGCTGCGGCGTCCGCCCCTAAGTTGCACGAGTAAGTCGGTACCACCGGCGATCAGCCTGGCGCGGTCCCCTTTTGAGGCCAGCAGTTCGACGGCCTCACTAATAGTTTTCGGTGTTGCAAAATCAATCCAATCCAATTTGCCACCTCCTAGCGGGGATTATAGCATCACATAAGCGTGGATGCATCCGGGGTTGTGTCTCCTGACCGGTAACGGTCAACCGGCGGCCACAGTCCTCTCCGGCTCCGGCACATCCGTTGCGTCCGATCTAGGCGGCGCGGGACGGATGGAGAGTCCAAACAACACGGCGCTGGCTACGTAGAGTGGGATAAAGACAACGAACACCAGATCATAGCTGCCGTAATGGTCCTTGACCCAACCGCTAAATATCGGAGAGATAAACAATCCCACGTTGTGGAACATGCTCATCACCCCCATCAGGCTAGCGAACCTGCTCCGGCCGAAGTAGTCGCCCAACATGATCCAGTTCACTGAACTGACTCCTTCCACCACTGCGAGGGCGAGGACAAACAACACTACCGCGAGTGTCCCATCCAAAATAAGCAGGGACAAAAGGGCTAAGGCCCCGGTGTTCATGCCCACGAATAGGAGCAGCCGGGGCGACAGTTTCCCGCCGGCAACTCCCATGACGAACCGCAGAGGAATGGCCAGAAAGAACATTGCCGAGACGTACAGGGCGGCGCTCTGGGCCGTTAATCCCTCGTCTTCTAGAATGGGAAACATGTGGATGATGATGGCGTTCGTCGCGGACACCCTGGTCACCACGCCGAAGAGCATGAACCAGAATGTCCGGGTGCGTAGGGCCTGGCGCACGGTGAACTCCACCGAGCCCTGTTGCGCCCTTGTCCTTCCCGTTCCTCCACCGCTATCCGCTGATCGGGGTGCGGGGTCTCCATCGGGCCTTAGCCCCATGTCCTCTGGCTTGCTTTTTATCACTAGGGCAACCGGTATCGTGAGCAGGAAAATAAAGACACCCATGACCCGCAGGGTTTCCCGCCAGCCCAGGTGGCTGATGCCCAGATTCAACAGTGGCACGACGATGGCTCCGCCTCCGGCGAAGGCGGTCATTAAAGTGGACATCGCCAGGGCCTTGCGGCGAATGAACCATTGATTCACGGTAGCCATTAAGGTCTGACCCAGACCGGCCGTTTTGCCGGTGGAGACGATGAACACGAAAATCAGGACCAACTGCAAGTAAGTGTTGGCCATGGAAAGCGCCACCAGACCGACTCCAGCGGTAAGACCGCCGAATAAGATCAATGGCCGGGAACCAAACTTGTCCACCAACCAGCCAACCACCGGGCTGCCCATGCCCCCTTCCGCTCTGGCCAGACTGAACACCAGGGACATCTGGGCATAGCCGACCCCCATGGTCTGGCGGATCGGCTCGAAAAATATGGGGAAACCGCTGGAGATCGTGCCGTTGCCGAACATCCCTTGCATCGAGGCAACGGCGACCACCCACCAGCCATAAAAAGGGCGGCCTCGCCGCCCGGGAACTCTAGACTGATTGCTGACACTCATTCAACCTTATGTTATCCCCGGCCTGAAAGGCGGTCAACAAACACTCGGGGATCCAAGATCAATGCCAGGAGTGATCTTCTCCAATACATCACATCCTATGTCAATCCATGGCGTCCAATTCAATCCTGGCCGGTATATTCCAGTTGGGATTTGCCGGAGTGAGCGATATCCGGAACCGATCGGTGTTCTTATTCAGACGAGCATTCCTTACGCGATTCATACGTAACACATACTGATCTCAGTTAACATCATCTGGTATTTATCTAGAAAAAATAAAAGGGAGAATGTCAAGATGGTACAAACACAAACACCCTATCGGGTAAAAGGGGTATTCCTGGAGACCTGTAACTGCGATGCCGGGTGCAATTGCAACTTCGGAGGTTTTCCGGACCACGGATCATGTGAAGCCCTCATCGGGATCCATGTAAGCGAAGGGACGTTTGGTGACGTAGACCTGTCTGGCATGAAGGTTGTACCGGCTATCAAGTGGCCAAAGGCGATTCATGAAGGCAACGGGGCTGCCGCTATTTTCATCGATGAATCGGCCAGTCAGGACCAGGTGAACGGCATAGCAACGATCCTCACCGGACAGGCCGGAGGGATGCCTTGGGAGTTGCTGGCTACCACGCTCACTTCGCTGGACGGCCCTCACCTAAAGTCCATCAAGATGGACGTGAACGGCCGCAACAGCGGATTCAGCATCGATGGGATCTTGGAGGCCAAGCTTACTCCGCTGATCAATCCGGTTACCGGCGAAGAGAATGAGGTCCATATAGTTTTCCCCGGCGGCGGGCTGATCTGGGATGACGGGGACACCGCTACGACCTCGGTAATGAAGGTCGATCATGGAGATATTAAATTCGACTATACCGGCCAGAGCGCCTTCTTCGCCCCAATCGAGTGGACCAACCAATAGATTTTCCGGCAGAGCGAACAAAGCGTATATTTGAGGGGGCCGTGCTCGGGTACGGCCTCTTCCCTTTAGAACGCCAGCCGAAACGCGAGCCAACCTCCAGATGCAACCCTCTACACCCATTGAAACAATTCTGAAACGCGACCGGGCCGTGGTGGTGGTTGGCGTGGCCGGGGTGACTGCCTTGGCCTGGGGCTACGTGATCTACCTGGCCCAGTCCACGAGCGGTATGAGTTCGGGCATGGCTATGGCCCAACTCCAATCCTGGACCGCTGCCGATTTCGGGTTCATGTTCCTGATGTGGTGGGTCATGATGATTGGGATGATGGTGCCCACCGCCGCCCCCATGATCCTCCTGTTCGCCACGGTTAACCGCCGCCGGCGGGAACAGCAGGGACCTTACGTGCCCACGGTGGTTTTCCTGTCGGGATACCTAGTGATCTGGGGTGGGTTTGCCGTCGCGGCTACCGTGGGCAATTGGGCATTGCACGTTAATTCCTTGCTGTCGTCCATGATGGGCGAAAGCACCAGCGCTTATCTGGGAGGCGGCCTACTAATAGCGGCGGGTTTGTTTCAATGGAGCCGCTTTAAATATGTCTGTCTTACCCACTGCCGGTCTCCACTTTCTTTCTTGATGAGCGACTGGCAAGAGGGTGTCCAAAGCGCTCTTAGAATGGGTCTGAAACACGGGACCTACTGCGTGGGGTGCTGCTGGGTGTTGATGGGGTTGCTGTTCGTCCTAGGGGTAATGAATCTGCTGTGGATCGCCGCCCTGGCCGCATTCGTGCTTTTAGAGAAAGTAGTCCCGGCGGGCCAGCGTCTCAGTAAAGCGACGGGTCTGCTTTTGGTTGGATGGGGGGTTGTGGTGGCGGCCCGGCTTCTGGGATAGTCAGCCGAATCAAGACAGCTCCGACAAAAGCTTCCCAACCAACTCCACCATCGGTCGATCGCCAGTGTCCTTCTCCACGATTCCTTGGACGGAAGACAGGTCCAATCCGCTTCCTTGACCGCCGACCGCCTCTTCCACTTGGTTTAGGACTTTTCGCCAGGGTTGACTTTCCTCGGGTCTGGAGGGGTCAGGGTCTCCTTCAATCAGCTGAAGAAGGTGGACCGACTTGGCGTCTCGTTGGGTAAACATCGCTAATGAGGGGAGCGAGTCGTCGCTCAGGCCCAATTCCGGCAACAACGACTTGGTGGTGACGGACAGACCGTGCTGACCGAAGATGACCAGGTGCTGGAAACCGCCGCCATGCTCTTCGAAACTGGTACGGAACGCCCGGAATACATCGTGGGCGTCCCGGTCTTCCCCAGTTACAAGGAACACTGCGTAAACTGGAAACGCGCCAGGCGTTTCAGCAATCAGGTCTTTGTGCCACCGGGATAGCTTGTCCAGGTCGTGAGTGTCGGCGTGACTTTGGGTCATCTCAGTTAGGCGCTCAGCCCCCCTTCGTAGCTGTCGAACTGGACTAGAATGCCATCCGGGTCGTAAACGAAGATGGTTCTCATGTCCCCTTGAGGGTTGGTGAATGAATCCAGCGGGCCGGCGAATTGGACTCCCTTGGATTCCAATTCAGCCGCTAAGGCCTTGACGTCCCTCACCGTGAACGAGATGTGGCTGATGCCAACCTGGTCCAACTTTATGGGCTCACCGTCTGGATCTTCGCCTGGGTGGCTGGTCAAGACAAGAGCCGGTACGGAGTTGCTCTCACCGGATTGGACGTGGACGGTGCGGCGTGTCTGGCGGAGGTGCTTATAGATGTGGGGCAGCCCACCGGTGGTCGTATCCTGCACTTCGTCGAAGATTATCCGCATCCCCAATATGTCCCGGTAAAATGCCAAAGACTTGTCCAGGTCTCGTACGCAGATAGCGATGTGGGAAACGCCGGTTGCATCCATGATTGATCCTCTCTTCGTGATTTCTGCGGCCTAGGCTAGGCCGATTGGAGAAATAAATCCTAAGCCCGGTCTTGTCGATTGTCAAAGACGGGATGTGTCCACAAAAGATTCAGGCTCCCCCTCCGGAAACGAAGGGTTTCAGAGCGGCGTAGATGACGTCGTTGATGGGGGTGGGTAACCCGGCGGATCGTCCTGCCCGCACCACCGCTCCGTTCAGGGCTTCCAACTCCAGAGGCCGTCCCGCCATGATATCGGCGTGCATGGACGCGTGCATCTGGTCCAGTGAGCCCTCGATGTAATCCACGGTGTTCTGGACGATATCGGGGTCCAAGTCTACTCCGGAAGCCCGGCCCACGTCTTCGATCTCGCTCATACAGCCCAAGATCACCTGCCGCCACTCCGGCCGGGGCATCAACTGGGCCATGGTCTCGCGAGACAGCGCAGTAACACCGGCCATCGTGGCGATAAATAGGAATTTGGTCCAAAGCGTCCGTTGGATGTCATTGGACAGTTGGGCTGGAATTCCAGCTTTGGTGAGAGTCTCCAATATAGATTCTCCCCGTGGCGAATCGACGCCATCCGGCTCCCCGAAGACGATCTCCACCACTTCACCCGTTTGCTTGACCGCCCCGGGACGTTCGAGACTGCCTTCGATATATGCGGCGCCGGGCATCACTCTTCCGGCACCCAAGAATTGGGCGGCTTCTTCATAACTGTCGATACCATTCTGCAAACAGAGGACGGTGGTTTCCTCACCGACCATGGGGCGCATGGCCGGGACGGCTTCTTGGTTGTGATAGGTCTTGACTGTAAGTAAGACAAGGTCCATTGGTCCGGCTTGCCGAGGGTCGTCGGTAGCCGCACATTGGACGGTAAACTCGCCATAGTCCGTAACTATTTGGAGGCCGTTGCTCCGGATAGCTTCAAGATGGGCTCCCCGAGCGATCAACGTGACTTCGTTCCCACCCAGGGATAGCATACCGCCGAAGTATCCGCCGATGCTGCCAGCCCCCATTACCGCGATTCGCATGACTAAATTGACTCCTAAACTCTGTCGTCGGCTTCGCCCGCGTTCCTCAAAATACCCCTAGATACCAGGAGATGCAACCCAGGCCTTGACCCGGACACCAGTCTTGACGGTATATCGATTTGTCCTTATTCTCTAGGAACGCCGACGAACCATACTTTAGACTACTCATTCAAGGAGCAACTATGACCCAGCAAACCCCACCACCGATCACGCCGCCACAGCCCCAGCCGGAGTCCGATTTTTACTGGGAAAAGTGCAAAGAGCACGAACTTTGGCTCCGCCACTGCAAGGCGTGCGACAGCACCTACTTTTATCCTAGGGACATCTGCCCCGGCTGTTTCTCCCGGGACACCGACTGGATCCAAAGCAGCGGGCGAGCAACCTTGCACGCCTTCGCCATCGTTCACCGGGCCCCGGCCCCCGCTTTTCGAGGTAAGGAACCGTTCGTGACGGCCATCGTGGAGTTGGAAGGCGGGGCCAGAATGCCGACCAACATAGTGGACGTCGAGGCCGATCCGGAACACGTCAAGATCGGCATGGCTCTGCAGGTGACCTTCGACGACTTGGACGACAAGATCAGCCTGCCCAAGTTCCGGCCGGCCTAGTGTCTTCCGTCTATAGGTCCAGTCGTGAATAAGACTCTGGATGGCAAAGTAGCCATCGTTACCGGAGGCAGCCGGGGGATCGGTCGGTCCATGTGCCTTGGACTCGCCGCCGCGGGCGCCCAGGTGGTGGTTGCGGCCCGAACCGAGAAAGATGATTCGGCGGGCACCCGATTTGAGAAATATGGTTCCGGCACTATCGTCGATACCGCCGCTCAGATCAACGACCTAGGCGGCGCCGCCCTCCCGGTTCGGTGCGATGTCACCCAAGCCGATGACCTCCGTCATCTTGTGGAGGCTGCCATCGAACGATTCGGACGCATCGACATCGTGATTTCCAACGCCGGGGTCGACTGCGAATCGCCCGTTGCGGACTTGGACGTGGACCTTCTTGACCGATGCCTGGCGGTGAACGTGCGTGGCCCGTTCCTTCTCTGCAAGTTCGCCTTGCCGGCCATGATAGCCCAGGGCGACGGCGGCTCCATCTTTTGCGTTACCTCCGGGTCGGCCAACGCCTACCGTGTAGGCCGGATAGGTTATTCCATGAGTAAAGCTGCCCTGGAGCGAACGTTCCTCAACCTGGCGGAAGAAGTTCGCCCTAACAACATAGCGGTCAACGTGTTGGGTCCCGGCCGGGTTGACACCTGGATGAACCGCAACGGCGACTGGCCGGGCACCGAGCACATCCCCATGGTCCCACCCTCGGAGATAATCCCCGCGGCCGTTTGGCTGGCGGGACAAACCGCCCAGACCCTAACCGGAACCCTGGTAGAGCGAGCCAACTTCGGCCAAACCTGGGGCCCGATCCCAGCACCTTAGATGAAAGTCCCCTCCTTACGAAGGAGGGGATACAGGGGAGCTCGTCCCCTTTCCGCAAAAATTAACCGCATATGAAAAGGAGAATCCATGACTAATCCTCGTAGCGCTATGCAAGAAGTTGCCCCCAAGTTGGCGGAGATCACCGCAGACGTGCTTTTCGGCGATATCTGGGAGCGTCCCGGCCTGTCCAAGCGGGACCGCAGCATGATAACCGTCGCCGTGCTTACCGCTCTGTACCGTTCCGGCCAGTTGCCCGGTCACATCAACCGGGCCCTAGACAACGGTGTCACCAAGGATGAGATCGGCGAGATTATCACCCACGTCGCTTTCTACGCCGGTGTCCCCACCGCCGCCAACGTGGCCGGCATCGCCAAAGCCGTCTACGACGAACGCGGGTAGCTGTTCGATGTGAGGCCGGTCAACACGTTGGTCCGCCCCGCACATCGCACCGAGTGGTTCGACAAGCTCACCAAGAACGGCGGGAGGCGTGTTTTCCGTTCGTCCTGAGCCTGTCGAAGGACCTGTCTCGCGGGTTTCGAATCGGAGGCTTACCAGAAACACCGGCATTCCCAAAACAATCGGGGAGGGAATTTTATGCCTATGATGACCGGGGGCCGTTTCATGGCCGAAACCTTGCACGGGTATGGCGTCACCCATGTATTTTTCGTGCCGGTAATCATTCAACGCGCCATGCTGGAGATGGAAAAACTAGGCATAAAACGCATCTTGACCCACGGCGAGAAAGCCGCCGCCTACATGGCTGACGGCTACGCCAGAGCGTCTCACAAGCCGGGAGTTTGTGCGGCGCAGAACGTAGGAGCCGCCAACCTGGCGGCGGGATTGCAGGACCCATTCTTGGCCGGGTCTCCCGTCTTAGCCATAACCGGACGCAAGCCTAGGTTGAGCCAGCACCGTAACTCTTACCAGGAAGTAGACCACCTTAGACCCTTCAGCGCCGTCACCAAGTACAGCGTGCCGGTGGACTCTGCAGAGCAGCTACCCTTCCTACTCCGCCAAGCGCTACGAGAAGCCACGTCGGGGGCGCCCGGACCGGTTCATCTCGACCTGGAGGGAACTTCGGGAAACATTGTTATGGAAGGAGAGGCCGATCTTGAAGTAATCATCGAAGAGAACTTCACCCGTGTCCCGGCATACCGTCCGGAGCCGGAAGCCGCAATGGTGCGGGCCGCGGCCCAGGTTCTCTCGGCGGCACAACGCCCAGTGATCGTCGCGGGCGGAGGCGTAACTGCCTCAGGGGCCCAGCAAGAGGTGGTGCAACTTGCCGAGATGATGTCCATCCCCGTTGCCACATCTCTCAACGCCAAAACGGCGATACCCGACGGCCATCCGCTGTCAGTAGGGGTCTGTGGTTCCTATTCCCGGACTTGCGCCAACCGGTTGGTCTCCGAGGCAGACTTGGTTCTGTACATCGGCAGTCACACCGGCAGTCAAGTGACCAACGAGTGGACAGTCCCGTCGTTGGATACCCCAGTCATCCAGATAGATATCGATCCTTCCGAGCTGGGACGGTCCTATCCAGCCAAAGCCACCCTGCAAGGCGACGCCAAGGCATGTCTTCGCCGTCTTATGGAGGTCCTAGAGCCTCTGGGGCCACGGACCGAGTGGGTGAACCGGGCGCAGGAACTGGTGGCGGAGTGGCGGGAAGGAGTGTCAGAGGTGTCCAACTCCGACGGTTCACCGATCCGCCCGGAACGTCTGTGCAAAGAGCTGACCGACTACCTGCCTTCCGACGCCGTGTTGGTTTCAGATACCGGCCACTCGGGCATCTGGACGGGAACCATGATCGACCTGAAAGAGCAGACCCAGCAATACATCCGCTGCGCCGGCTCCCTGGGCTGGGGTTTTCCCGGGGCTTTGGGCGCCAAATGCGCCCTCCCCGACCGCCCGGTGATCTGCTTCACCGGCGACGGCGGGTTCTGGTATCACATGTCCGAGTTGGAAACGGCGCTACGGTACGGCATCAACGCCGTCATCGTGGTCAACAACAACCACTCGTTGAATCAAGAAAAGCGGAGCAACGACCGGCTTTACGCCGGACAGCCCGGCAACCCTGAGGAATTGTGGCACATGCTGGACGTGGACCTGGCAAAATTGGCCCAAGCGATCGGCTGTTTCGGCATCCGGGTGGACCAGCCGGGACAGATCCAAAGCGCTTTGGAGCAGGCCATCGCATCGGGCAAGCCGGCGGTGATAGATGTGGTATCCGACATCGAAGGAATAGCGCCCCCAGCTTGGCGGCCCTAGTTCGAGACGCCCCGTTCGTGGCGAGCGACGGCTTGGAGTCCGTCGGTTGATTACTAGAGATAAACCTTTACAGTCGCTCGACTGCCGCCAGCACCTCCCGTGCCGCACCGTAGCCCCGGGCGCCTCCCCGGCGGATGGGCGGCACGAGGTAGATGTTGTGGAGGCCGGCTTGTTGAAAACGGTGGAATAGCTCTAACGCTATCTCTACTCCAGGGCGGCCTTGTTCCAGCTCTTGCCTTACCGTCTCCGGCACTGAGCTAAAGATGATGCCGTCCTGTTCCAAAACCTGTAAGCCGAAGAAAACCGGCAACTCCAGATCGTGTCCGGCTGCCGCCTTGAATGCCTCCCGGAAGAGAGACGCTTCGTCAACATCGAAGATAGGCTGGCTGATAAAAAAATGGGCTCCGGCCTGGACTTTGCGGTGCGCCAGTTGGGCCTCAGCTTCGATGCCTCGGCCCAGATCCAAGGTCGCGCCTACGCAATAGTCGGTTGGAGACCTTAATTGCCCCTCCCGGTAATCGGTCCCCAGGTTCATTGCCGCGATGGCGGAAATCATCTGCGTGGGTGTAAAGTCGCTCACGTCCTTGACTCGGTCCAAATCTCGCTGGGTAAACGGGTCGCCTTGCACCACCACCACGTTATCCAGTCCCAGTATCTGCCCGCCCAGCAACAGAGATTCCAGTGCCAGTTTGTTCATATCCCGCGTGGCCAGGGTGAACAACACGTCTTTCCTGGTTTCGCCTTTAATGGCCGCCGCCAGCATCGCCGAATTTACCCGCACCGCTCTCCCGGGGTTGTAGGCCACCGAGATAAAATTTGCGTCCAGATTGGGCTGGGCGAACGACTGGGGGTCTCCGGTGCGTGGCGGCGAGAAGTCACAGATGAAGGCGGAATGCCCGGTAGCTTCAAAGCACCGGTCGGTTACTTTCGCCACATTCTTATCTCCGGACCGAGGATCGATAGCTGAGAATTTAGACTGAGTCGCCGGCTTGTTCCAAGTATTTCCGAAACAAGTTGATCGCTTTTTGCTCCGAGAAACCGATGAAGTAGCGTACTCCCTGGATGTATTCCAAAATGTCTTTGGCCAGCATCAACAGATTCTCCCTGGGCTCGGACAGATGATACAAGCCATCCACGCCGTCTTCCAGGCCGACGTAAAGCGTGTCTTCCAACAAGGCAGCGTCCTTTTCAGACAGGTCGTTGCGCCGCATCCATCGCGCGAAAACGAATGGCAGTCCAGTCCAGGTGTGCCACTCTTCTCCCAGGTCGTACTTATTGGGGTATTCCCGCAGTCCCCGGCGGCGGCGCAGCGCTTGATTGCCGGTGAGCAGAAAAGCCGGAGGGGAATCGTCCAGGCTAACAAACGCTTCGGGCCGAACATCATGCTTAAGCGCCAAGATTACGCGCAAAAGATCTCTAGAGGCGCCGGCCTCCGCCGCCACTCCTATCGGGACACCGTTCAGTTGGGAGATGGGTTCTTTGGAGAACAGAAAGCTGCTGCCAGACCGGTTGGTAACGGCCAAGCAAAAGCCCGCAACCGGCTGGGAGATGCTTTCCAACCGGAAAGTATCGGATATGGGCATGGGTCCGGCATCGATCTCGCCGTTCTCTAATGAGGCGGCTATGGCGCTGGGCACGACATTGTGGAGCTGTAGGCCCCGGCGCTCCATGTCGATGTAGAAAGGCTCATGGTTAAGGTAAGAAACGTGTCCTACTCGAATGGTCATACAGATGCTATCCTAGACAGACGCCGGTTCAATGAATGGAGTCTGGAATACCGAGTCGATTTTAGGTGGCGGCCT
>CATMOE010000026.1:0-48230 GCA_950072105.1 uncultured Dehalococcoidia bacterium | reverse complement strand
TTGCTCTTTTCCGAGCTGAGCAATCCGGTGCTCAGAACGGCGAAAGCAAACACCGAAGCCACCACTACGAAAGCGATGAGAACGATGGCCGTTTCAAGACCGGTGATTCCTCTCTGATCTCTAATCAAGCTCTTGGCAAACATCTTGTATCCTGCTTGTTAACATCCGTTGCAAATGACCGTCGAGTCTGAACTTCCACCCGCACTAAAGTATCAAGATTTATATGATTGCAAAATAGAGGTTGCCTAACCTCGCAGCATGGTGCTAGCACCATGTGCCGCACTGTCCGTCCTCCACCTCTTGGGTATCCGCTTCCGACCCAGCAGCCTCTTCAGTTCTCTCTGCACCACAACGGACTGTCTCGGGTTGTGTTTTCCCGATCGCCAAGAGTCCACGGCGTTTCGGCTAATCCCGAATTCATCGGCGATAGCGGTCAAGGTCCATCCCTTGTATTGGAGTCCGGCAAGCAATTCCTGAACGTCGTTCATGTTTGGATTTATACGATAATAGTTGGTATTTGTAAATATGAAACTTAACATAATGCAATGTCTCATCACCCTTTGCTAAACTTCCGACGCCTCAAACAGAGCATTCCGGCCACGTCCGTGTCGCTGGAGGGGATGACGCTGGTCGTGGTGTCGATAGACGACCGGGTGGAAGAAGAATCGGAGTGGCGGGAGAATAAGCCAGTGTACAAGATGCACTACCGGGTGACGGTGGAGGACGGTGCCCAGTTGGGGATCTTCAGGAACATGAAGACGGGTAGTTGGTGCCTGGCAGAACACCATGAGCCGGGCCAAGACGAAGGGAGCTAAGCCGGCGGCCCGACCAGAATATAGCCGTATGCCGGGAGGGTGACGATTAACCTGGGATTAGTGGGTATTAGCTCAAGCCTGGTCCGAAGTTACCGGATACGGATATCTATTTCTTCGATGGCGACATCTGGATTAATCGGCTCAGGATAGAGAGCGGCAACGAGCTCCTCGTAAGCCACCGCGGTGCCCCTCCTCTCGTACAAGACGGTCAACAGATCGAATTCACCGCTTGAAAGATAGTGAAGTAGTTGGCCGTCATTGATCCTCAGTTCCCTCAAATCGGAGTCGATGCTTAACGCCGTGTGGACTGCGATTCTGGCAGAACTTATCGTGGCGGTATCGTCGGAGCTAACATCCGGGCTGGCTAGTGTGGTCCTGCCCAAAGGCGCGGAATCCTGTGTATTTTGGAAGAGTAGCGTCACCTGATCGCCCGCAAAGCTGAGCAAATCTCCATGGAACAGGGCCATTTCGTTTCCGGGCAGCAGGGGCGTTCCGTTGACGAGTGTGCCATTGCTGCTTCCCAAGTCTGAAGCGAAATATCTCTGGTCGTGGTAGACGACTTCGGCATGCCGGCGGGAAACGAGGGCGAGGTCGATTACGATGTCGCAGGTAGATGATCTACCAATTACACAGCGATCGGTAGTACGAAGGGGAAACAAACTACCGCCCACCACGTCACTTTGCATCACCAGGACAGCGCTAGGGCCAGTGGTCATTCGATATTAGTACCTCGTTCAATCATTCCTAGTTCCAAAAAACGACGCCTTGGCAAACAACTTTCACTATTGCCGTCTAACCGACTGGGGCCACTACGATCACAGGCCCACGGACTTCTGGGGTATTATCGGCGAGTGGGTTTTGCTCTCGCGCGATCAGCACTTTCAATTCAACTAGTAGATTTTTGATGTCCACTTTGATTTCCACTAGGTCGCTCTCAAGCCGCTCTATCCGCTCGTCCAGTTCCGCCATGCCATCTTCTCCGCTTGCCCAGTGTCCCACTGTAACTTTGGGAAGACCAATTTACCAGGCTTGAATTGAAGGGTATATACGTAGGTCTACTTACTTCGCACAGCCTAGCGAATCATAATGCGGCCCTACGATCCAGCCAAGGCTGGTAGCGATACCAACGGTAAATCCGCTGATCTGGACGATCCCTCTCTATATAAATAGCATTTGTCCAGAATGTGAAACCCTCTCTGCTTTCTCTATCCACTGACATTTCCAGTTTGATCACCGAGGACGGCGATGCCTAATTGGGTCGAAGGCGCGTCCACACCGACTCAGTTGCCTATCGTACCACCTGCCGAGCCACTCTCGATTTCCTCAATCAGCGCGTTCTTCCCCTCAATCTCGATCTCGTAGTTCTTGTACCTCACGGGCCAAGCCCGGAAGAAGGGGTAATGCGACATCGCCTTATATATACTAATAGGACGTGTCGCAAACAGCGTCGTTGAGGTATTGCCCATCACTATTAACAAGGATGGGCCGCTAGCCCCAATAGTTCGTCAATGTGAATGCGAACCCATCGCTGCCGGGTTGGTCCCGCGCGGCAATAGCCGTGAGCCACCTGGGCAGATACACGAGGATTCGGCAAATGCAGATCAGCGCGGCCTACCGGCTAACTTTGTCTAGGCGTATCCTAAACCGCATCGTGCGGTATTGGATCCGGCTTGGTCTACCGCCCCGGAAATACCACATTCTCACCGTCAAGGGCCGGCTCAGTGGACGGCTCCACTCTACTCCTGTGTCCGTTGTGCAAATCAACGAACATTGTTGGCTGGTGGCACCCTTCGGACAAAGAAATTGGGTCAAAAATGCCAGAGTAGCCAGGCAGATCACATTGAGCCGGGGTGGACATTCAGAAGACCTAACGGTGGAAGAGGAATACGACCCAAATCGATGCGGCCCAGTGCTCAAACGCTATTTCGACCAAGAACCTTTCACCCGGCGCTTTTTTGATGCTAAGCCAGGGGCACCCAATGAAGCCTTCGCCGCGGAGGCCCAACGCCATCCGGTCTTCCAGGTATCGAGACTGGAAACCGGCAAAATATTCTCCGCGACTCCCTAACATCTTTAACGATAGGCTCCCCTGTCCATGTAGTGGCCTTTTTCTTTTGGCGATTGTCAAACATGGTGCGATCCGGCCCCCTGCAACGAACGCCCATGTATCGCTGGTACAAAACCTTTCGCCAGGGCCGCGCCATGGAAACCCCGATATGCTCGTGGGTTATACTCTCTCGAGCAAAACATGATCCGGAGGTCCCACATGGCCGAGGTATTTGTCCTGGGAGGCGGCACGCCCACACCCACTGAGTTCCGGTTCGGCAGCGCCCACGCGCTGCGCATCGGCGACGAGGTACTGATGTTCGACTGCGGTCCAGCGGCCACACATAAGTTGGTCAAGGCCGGCCTCTATCCCACCCAGGTGGATAACCTGTTCTTCACCCACCATCACTTCGACCACAACATCGACTACCCCTGCTTCCTGCTCTGCCGCTGGGACCAGGCCGCCGGCCGCGGTTCAGAATTAAACGTCTACGGCCCGAAGCTGACCGAGGAGATTACGCAAAAAGTCATCGGCGTCGGCGGGGCCTTCGAGTCCGACTGGCAGGCACGGGTGAACCATCCCTACAGCCAGCAGGTCTTCGTGAACCGAGGCGGCACTCTGCCTCGCATTCCGCCCGCCCCCAATGCCAAGGACATTGGAGTGGGCGAGGTGGCCTCAGGCAAGAACTGGCAGGTCACGGCGGCTCTGGCGGAGCACGTTCAACCCTATCTGGATTCGCTAGCCTACCGAGTAGACACTCCTGAGGGCAGCGTGATATTCACCGGCGACACCCAGCCCTGCGACACGGTCCGTGAACTGGCCCGCGACGCCGACATAATGCTGTGTATGTGCTGGGACGAACAGTCGATAATGGAAACGGCCAACGAGGCCAACGGCCAGTGTGGCACCACCGGCGCCGCCCAACTGGCCCAAGATGCAGGCGTGAAAAAACTGGTCCTGGTCCACATGGGCCACACTCTCTCCAAGGACACACCCTTCGACCGTCATATTGAAGAGATGACCGCCATATATGACGGCCAAATCATCTTCTCTGAGGAGTTGATGCGGATCGAGGTTTAGGGGGATCCTGCCCCATGCTAAACTACCTTCCAACGCTCTCAATGAAACTACCCACGGAGTAACACCATGCAAGCAGAGATAATGCACCTGTCCGCAGCCGACTTGGAAGCCGGGCTTGATGAGATACGCGATTCGCCAAAAGACCGGAGCGTTCTGGACCTGATCGTCAGCCGTCCTGAAGAGGACGCGCGTGAGGTTATGGAACTGGCCGACCTGCACGTTGAGGTTGGTTTGGTGGGCGACACTTGGCGGGACCGGCCCAGCGTCCGCAGCGGTGACGGCAAGGCCCACCCCGATATGCAAATCACCTTGATGAACTCCCGAGTCGCGGCCTTGGTGGCCCAATCCAAGGACCGCTGGCCGTTGTCCGGCGACCAGTTGTTTGTGGACCTGGACCTGAGTAAAGCCAACGTGCCCCCCGGCACCCGCATCTCCGTGGGTTCAGCCATCCTGGAGGCCACGGATCAGCCCCACACCGGCTGCAAGAAATTCGCTGCCCGGTTCGGCGCAGACGCCTTGAAGTTTATTAGCTCTCCGACAGGTAGAGAACTCCAACTGCGGGGCATAAACCTCAAGGTGGTGCAGGGCGGTGAGATAAGACCAGGCGACGCGGTAAAGAAACTCTGAACCAATCACTCAGCTATCGACAACCCGGCGGAGACGTCACGGCAACGCTAAACGCGCCCGGCGCAGGGTGACGCAAATCGCTGAGTGTGCTTAGCGCACGATGTGCAGATGCCTGCCCGCCAGGTTCCGGCGGTCCGCTTCACTGACCGGGTGATCGCGGTCGGGGATCTCCGTGGTGGACTCCCGGCCGAACAGGGGAGTTGAGAAGTACCGCATACCCGTGTCGTTTATCATGGTTACCATGAGACTGGTCCCAGGCAGCTCGGGAGCCAGCTTGTTGGCGGCCACCACGTTGCAGCCCGAAGAGATTCCGCAGAATATGCCCTCTTCAAGAGCCAACCGGTGCGCCATATCGATAGATTCCTGGGAAGAGACGGTCACCACCCCGTCAACGTAGTCCAAGTCCAGGTTGTCCGGGATAAACCCGTCGCCTATTCCCTCGATCTGGTGGGGTCCCCAACCGCCCCCGGTTAGAATCGGACACTCCGCTGGCTCGACAGTGTAGATCTTGACCTGGGGGTTCCGCTCTTTCAGGTACTTGCCCACGCCGGAGATCGTGCCGCCACTACCCTGGGAGGCGATGAACACGTCCACCGTGCCGCCGGTCTGCTCCCAGACCTCCGGGCCAGTGGTGAGGTAATGGGCCTCGATGTTGTCTTTATTCGAAAATTGGGCCGCTTCCCAGAACTTACCTGGGCTCTCCTGCTTCAACTCGGCAACCTTGCCGAAGCACAGGTCAACGTCGCTCTCCCCTCCGGGTGTCATCACCAACTCGGCCCCATAGGCCCGCAAAGAATCCTTGCGTTCTACACTCATGCCCTCGGGCATGACGATGACCACTGGGTAACCCTTGACCGCGCCGATCATCGCGGTGGCGATCCCGGTGCTTCCGGTGGACGCCTCTAGGATGGTCATGCCAGGTCGCAACTCGCCACGTTCCTCGGCCTTGCTAACCATATGGCGAAGTATACGGTCCTTCAGGCTGGAGCTGGGGTTCATAAACTCCAGCTTGCCGCAAAGGGCTTGAGGACCTAAGGCAACCTTCCGAAGCCGCACCAGTGGGGTCATGCCTGCGGCCTCGGTAATATCTTCGGCTATCCGGCGTCTGGAATCCCAATCAGGCATGTTTACCTACCCAGTTGTTGGCATTACCTATCAAACGGCCTAATCCTCAAACTCGCCTCTAGCCCTCGCCTCTTGTATAGCCTGGAACACTCTTTCCGGGGTGGCCGGGGTGTCGGTTATTCTTATGCCGATGGCGTCGTAGATCGCATTAAGGATCGCCGAGGTTGTGGGCACGGTCGCCGGTTCGGCTATGCCCTTGGCTCCAAAGGGTCCCTTGGGGTCGTAAACCTCCACGATCTCGCACTGTATCTCGGGTACATCCATAGAGGTGGGCACCAGATAAAATGCCATCGAGTCGGTGCGCGGAACGCCTTGGTCGAGGATATGCTGTTCGTAAAGGGCGTAACCCACTCCCATGGCCGCGCCACCCTGTATCTGGCCCTCGACGGCGACCGGGTTGATGGCCTTACCGGCGTCGGTGGCGGAGACAATCTTCAACACCTTGACGTGGCCGGTCTCGGTGTCCACTTCAACCTCCGCCAACTGGGTGGCCCAACCGTAACTGGCGTAGGCATCGCCCTGAGAGGTCTCGGGATCCACGTCGGCAGTGCTGTTGTCGTGCCAGCCCCAACTGCCGCACCGGCCTCCCAAGAGATGGACCCGGGCAGCGACTTCTGCCAGGGAGGCGATCGGGGCATTGGCGCCCTTCAGATATACATCCCCGTTGTGGGCTTCCAGCTCATCCTTCTCGCATTCGAACATACCGGCCGCGGTCTGCATCAGTTGGTCGTGAAGGTCGGACGCGGCTTCGTGCACCGCGATGCCCTGCACGAAGGTGGCGCGGCTACCCGACGTGGGACCGGCGTCCGGAGTGCTGGTCGTGTCGGCCGCCACCACCCGGATGGTGTCGATGTCGGCGCCGACGACCTCCGCCGCTACTTGAGCAACGACGGTCATGATTCCCTGGCCCATGTCGCAGGCCCCGGAATACACCGTGGTGGTGCCGTCCTCGGCCATCTCGATGTAGGCCGAGCCTATATCGGCACGGTTGAACCCGTAGCCGATACCGTAGAACATTGAGCCGACGCCCAAGCCTCTTTTTTTGGTCATGAGCGCGCGAACCTCAAATCTTGGGACTCCATGTATTCCTTGATGCGAAGCACCGTGGCTTCGATGCCACAACCCTCGTCCATCACCTGTCCCGTGCCCGTGGGTAGGCCGGGCTTGAGGGTATTGATCAGGCGGATATCTATGGGGGAGATTCCCAAACGGTGGGCCAGTTGGTCCATCTGAGACTCGTGGGCCACCGCTGCTTGCAGCACGCCGAAGCCCCGCATGGCGCCGCTGGAAAGGTTGTTGGTGTAAAGCGTATGGGTATCGACACGGATGTTGGGCACGTCATAGGGACCGCAGGCGTGAATACCAGCCTTCTTAATCACGAATGCTCCCAACGACAGATACGCGCCGGTATCTCCGTAGATATCGGCATCCACGAAAGTAAGCCGGCCATCGCTCCGGGCCCCGGTGCGAAACTTCAACAGCATGGGGTGGCGCTTGGTGTTGGCGATCAACGAGTCCTGGCGGGTGTAGATCAAACGCACCGGCCGCTGAGTCTTCAGAGCCAGCAGCCCCGCATGGATCTCGGACGTTATGTCGTCTTTGCGTCCAAATCCACCCCCGATGGGAGCCTGAACGACCCGCACCTTGTTCATGCTCAAGTTCAGCGCGGGCGCGATCTGACGCCGGTCCCGGTAGGGATATTGGGTGGAGGTGATGATGGTGAGCACGCCGGTGGGGTCAATATAAGCCAGACTGGATTCCGTCTCCATCGCCATGTGGTCCATCAGGTGCGTCCGGTAAGTCGTCTCTACGATCACGTCCGATTCCCTGACACCTTGATCCAGGTCCCCCTTGCGGACAGTGGTACGGGCGAAGAGGTTTCCACCTTCGTGAATCGCGGGAGCGGTTGGGTCCAGTGCGTCCTCGATGCTCAGGACGGGACGAAGCGGCTCCAGGTCCAGCTTGATCTTGTTTATGGCTTCTTCCGCGGCCTGCTCGGTCTCCGCCGCCACCAGCGCCACCGGATCAGCGGCGGACCGTACTTTGTCGTCGGCCAAGACCCGCTGGTCCTGCACTGCCAGACCGTACCGGTTGACGCCGGGTATGTCACCGGCGGTGAGCACGGCCCGCACGCCCGGGACCTTCTCCGCGTCCGACGTGTCGATACCGCGAATGACCGCATGGGGGACGCCGGACCATCGGATCCGGGCGTGGAGCATGCCGGGCATCTGCATGTCGCCCACGTATTGGGTAATACCCAGGGCTTTGTCCAGGGCATCAACCTTGGGCACGCTGGTGCCGATCCAGTCGTATGGGCCGCTCTGGGCCGCTGAGGTAACTTGCTCCGGTTGTGCCATGCCAAGGCTCCCTGGTGGCGGGGTTACGGTCCGGCCTTTTACCGGATAGGAGTGCCTGCCGCCGCCTGCAGCGCTTCCACGATCTTGCTGTAGCCGGTGCACCGGCAGATGTTGCCCGCGATGGCGAATCGGATCTCGTCTTCGCTGGGGCGTGGGTTCTCTTGAAGTAAGGCGTAGGCGCTCATAATTATGCCGGGAGTGCAGTACCCGCACTGTATGCCGCCCCGTTCCGTCATCTCCACCTGGATCGGGTGGGGTTCACCGCCCTGGGGCAAGCCCTCTATGGTGAGAACTTCCCTGTCCCGGACATCACTAACCAGAAGGATGCAGGACAGGACCGGCTTGCCGTCCAGAAGAGCGGTACATGCGCCGCACTCGCCCTCGTCACAACCTTTCTTGGAGCCGGTAAGCCGCAGCTTTTCCCGCAGGACGTCCAGAAGGGACTCGAAGGGCTCGGCATCGGTCTCGTAAACGTTGCCATTAATCTTTAAGGAGTAGTGTTCCATCTACGTTCGCGCCCGCTCCACGGCCTGCTCCAGAGTACGCCGCACCAGCACCTCGATCAACGCCTGCCGGTAGGAAGCCGAACCGCGGATGTCGCTGATCGGGTTGCACTCCTCTCTGGCGATCTTGGCCGCCTGCGCCATCAGGTCCGGCGTCGGCTCGTGGCCCACCAAAGCGTCTTCGGCTTTGCCCGCCCGCACGGGGGTTGGCGCCACCGCCCCCAGGGCTATGACCGCTTCTTGGACCCGGCCGCTGGACCGGTCCAGGGTGACCCGGGAGGCGGCGCTGACTACGGCGATGTCCAGGGCGCCCCGGGGAGTGAATCGTTGAAAACAATCGCCGCTGTCCGATTCAGGCTCGGGAATTTCCAGCGACAAGAGAAGTTCGTCAGGATCCAGGATGGATCGCCCAGGGCCGCTAAAGAACTGCTCCACCAGGCAACTGCGCGTCCCTTCGCCGTTCCCGGTGAATGTTACCGTGGCCTTGGAAACTATCAATGCGGGTGCGCTGTCGGCTGCCGGGGAGGCGTTACACAGGTTGCCGCCGATCGTTGCCATGTTACGTAGCTGCACGGAGCCGATCACCCGGATCGACTCTGCCAGGGCGGAGTATCGTTGCGTCACCGAGGGGGAACTCTCCAGGTCGCGAAAGGGCGTGGCCGCACCGATGTGAAGCCCTTCTCCGGGCTTGGTGGACCAATCGGCTATGCCGGGCAACCGCTTTATGTTAACCAGGCCTTTATAGGTGACTGTCCGGCGGCGCAGATTGATGATCACGTCCGTCCCGCCGGCGAAAGGCTTGCCGTTGCCCCGGCGGAGGATGTCCAACGCCTCATCTATAGAGGCAGGCTCATAGTAGCCTTCTAACCCCAGCACAGGCGAGAGTATAGAGGTGGGCTCTAAACTGTGTCAAGCTAGGTGTCCAGCCATTCCTTACGCTTGATTTCACCTTGACAGGCACCTGTGGCGACGATAGTATTGCGGCCTATGCTGGGGGGCACATAGAGACGAATCACCGGCGAAACCACCCCCGCACCCGCACAGAATACGTCCTCTTTACTCCCTCATTGATCCGGTACTAAGCTATCGACTCCGAGGTTATTCTATGGAGCCTGGCGATTTTGTAGAGGCCCGGCGGCGCCTGGAGGCCAAGGCCCGGCCCGGCGGCGTAAAGCTCACGTCGCTAACAGAGGCGGCCGGGTGGGTGAAAGATGGCGACGTAGTGGCCATCGGTGGCTGCTGTTACTCGCGAACACCCCTGGCTTTGCTTATGGAGATTTTACGTCAAGAGCGGCGCGGCCTAACTCTGGCGCGCAACCTGATGTGTTACGAAGGCGAGTGGTTCATCGCGGCTCAGGCGGTGGAAACCGTGGTGTCTAGCTGGTTCGCCATCGGATTGCCCTGGGGCCTATCCAAAGTGTTCAGGCAAGCGGTCGAAGGCGGCCAGTTGAAGTACGAAGAGTGGAGTCATCTAGCCTTAGGGCTCCGCTTTCGGGCCGGAGCCATGGGTGTCCCTTTCCTGCCGTCATTGAGCATGCTGGGTTCGGACCTGATGGACGTGGGAAGCGCGAAAACGATGGAATGCCCCTTCACCGGCGAGAAGGTCGCCCTGGTACCGGCTCTCTTCCCGGATGTGGCCGTGCTGCACGTTCACCGGGCAGACCGTTTGGGCAACTGCCAGATAGACGGCTACCCTCACATGGACGTGGACATCGCTCTGGCGTCCACCACGGTGATAATCACAGCCGAAGAGATAGTATCAGAGGAGCAGATCCGTAGTCAGCCGGACCGGACCAAGATCCCGGGCTTCGCCGTCGACGCCCTGGTAGAAGTTCCCTACGGGGCCTTTCCCCACGAATGCTACGGGCTTTATGAAGCCGACTTCGATCATTTCGACAAATATGTAGCGGAGGGCAGCTCCCAGGGGGCCGAAGGGGTTCGGGAGTACCTGGACCGTTATGTCTACAACACGCCCGTCCACAAAGACTACCTGAGTCTCTTTGGAGCCGGCACGTTAGAGCGGAAAGCTCGAGACGCCCAGCAGTTGGTGGGGAGAGGATGAGCTACTCGCCCGCCGAATTACTGGCCGTGATCGCGGCCCGCCAACTGGCCGGAGTCAAGTCGGTATTCGCCGGCGTAGGCATTCCCCTGCTGGCGGCGGCTTTGGCCCAGAAAACCCATGCTCCGGACTTGACCATTGTGGTCGAAGGGGGCTCCATCGGTCCGGAGTTGCTTCCCGGCCAGCTACCCATATCCACCAACGAGATGAGGGTCGCCCACCGGGCCAGGGTCCTGCCCGGTATCACGGACACTTTCCTGTTCGCCCAGCGCGGTTTCTTGGAAGTAGGGTTCGTCGGTGGCGCCCAAGTCGATCGATTCGGCAATCTCAACTCCTCGGTGGTTGGTTCCTACGATAAACCCCAAGTGAGGCTGCCGGGCAGCGGTGGGGCCAACGATATCATCTCCTTATGCCACCGGGTGATGGTGGTAACCACGCACGAGCGGCGGCGCTTTGTTCCCCGGGTGGATTTTGTCACCAGTCCCGGTTTCCTCAGTGGCGGAACGTCCCGCCGGGATGCCGGTCTGCTTTTCGGCCGCGTTAGCCAGGTCGTGACCAATCTGGGGATACTGGGGTTCGATGAAGAATCCAAAGCCATGCGTCTGGAAGGCCTGCACCCCGGCGTCTCGGTGGAGGAAGTGCTGGAGATGACGGGGTTCGATCTGCTTATAAACGATCAATTACCGATCACCGACCCTCCTGAAGAAAAAGAACTTGCTCTGCTGCGGGAGCTCGATACAGAAAGGCGGTTTATATGAAAGCCAGAGAGACGGTGTAATGGCGGTGCAATTTGGCCTCGCTATGAGGAACTTCGTGGGCCCCGGCGAGACTCCGGACGTCGACGAACTCCTGGCTTACGCCCAACGGGCCGAGGAACTGGGCTATGAGTCCCTCTGGGTATGGGACCACATGCTGTTGGGCGTGGATCCGGCTTTTCCCGTCCTGGATGCCCTGTCCATACTCATTGCGATCGCGGCCCGCACCACTAGGATAAAGCTGGGAACCGGTGTTTTAGTGCTGCCGCTGCGGAACCCGGTGGTAACTGCCAAGACGTTGACCAGCCTGGATCAAATCTCCAAAGGCCGGCTCATTGTGGGGGCCGCCGCCGGCTGGTACGCTCGGGAGTTCGACGCCGTGGGTGTGGAGTTCAAGCGGCGCGGACGGATCTTCGAACGCAACCTGGATCTTATGCTGCGTCTTTGGACCGAAGACTCGGTAACGTTGCAGGTGGACAACCATAACTTGAGGCAGGCGGTGCTCCTGCCCAAGCCCTACCAGTCGCCCCATCCTCCCGTGCTGATCGGGGGCTACGTCGACGCGGTGCTGCGCCGCGCGGCCCGAATGGGGGACGGTTGGCTGACTTACTTCTACACGCCGGAAGGCTTCACCAAATCTTGGGACAAGGTACTTGCCTACGCCGAAGAGTACGGGCGGGACCCGTCAACCCTGTCGTCCACGAACCAATTAGCGATATACGTGGGGCCGTCCAAGGAAGAGGTCGATCCGGACATGCGGCACTGGCTGAGCACCGAGTGGGACGTGGCGGGCTGGAGCGACTCCACCATCGAACATGCGATCTGCGGGACACCAGACCAGTGTGTCGAGCAACTCCAGGCCCACATCGAGACGGGAGTCGACCGGTTGGTCCTGATTCCCTACCGTTATCAGCCTGAGCAGGTGGAGCTGATCGCCCGCGAGGTGCTCCCTCGCCTCACCGCCTGAGCCGCAAAACCGCAGGTTAATTCTTTTCGGCCCTTCGCCGTCACACCGGCGGAAGTCGGTTTCCAGGAGCGTCCATGGCGCCAACAATTTGTAGATTCCAGCCTGCGCCGGAATAACGCCGCCTAGGCTGATACACTACCTAGCAGAACGATGCGCCAAGATCGTGGTGTAGCAACACCTACTTTAAATGGCGTTAATAGAAGGAGTTAACCGAGCCAATGGCCAAAACCATCGTGGGAATCGACGTGGGCGGCACCTTCACCGACATTGCCATCTTGGAAGATGGCCGGTTGCGAGTGCACAAGCTACCCTCCACTCCCAGTGACCCTTCGGTTGGGATCGTGAAGGGCGTAATAGAAGCCTGCCCACAGTTCGTGGACGGGGGCAGCGAATTCGCTGCCGATTTTGTCCACGGCTCCACGGTGGCAACCAACGCGTTGTTGGAGGGCAAAGGAGGCCGCACGGCCCTAATCACGACCTTGGGGTTTGAGGACGTGCTGGAGATCGGCCGCCAGAGCCGTTCCGAACTCTATAACCTTAACGTGGACCGGCCAGCCCCCCTGGCGCCTTGGGAATTGCGGTTCGGCTTGCCGGAGCGAGTGGACCACCACGGCGCTATCGTGGAAGACCTGCTGCCCGAAGCTATCCAGACCTGTGTACACCTGATCGAGGAAGCCGAAGTAGATAGCATCGCCGTGTCTTTCCTCTTCTCCTTCCTAAATCCGGCCCACGAAGAGGCCGTGCTGGCCGCATTGGAAAAGCTGCCCAACAACCCTTTCATCTCCATCTCCAGCAAAGTGCTGCCGGAGTTCCGGGAGTACGAGCGCACCAGCACCGTGGTGATCAACTCCTACGTCGGCCAGGTCGTGAGCCGTTATTTGACCAACTTGGAGAACTCACTGGGTAAGGGACTGCGCATCATGCAGTCCTCCGGGGGCAGCATCACGGCGCGTTTGGCGGCGGACCAGCCGGTGCGCACTATCCTGAGCGGTCCCGCCGGCGGAGTGGTGGGGGCTTTCTACACCGGTGTTCAGGCAGGCTATCCCGATATCATCACCCTGGACATGGGTGGGACGTCCACCGACGTCTCTCTCTGTCCGTCTCGGATCAAGGAGACCACCGGTTCCCAGGTTGGGGGGTATCCCATCAGTGTGCCAATGATAGATATACACACCGTCGGGGCCGGCGGCGGGTCCATCGCCCGGGTGGACGCCGGAGGGGCCCTGGTGGTGGGCCCACAATCGGCGGGAGCGGACCCCGGCCCGGCTTGCTACGGGAAGGGAGATCAGATCACCGTTACCGACGCCAATCTGGTTCTGGGACGAATGCTGCCCGACAATTTCCTTGGTGGGCGAATGACTCTGGACCGCCAACGGGCCGAGGGCCTGATCGCTGAACTGGCTTCGCAGATTTCATTGAGCGTCCAAGAGACGGCTCTGGGCGTTATCAGGGTCGTTAACGCTAACATGGCGCGGGCCATCCGCGCCACCTCTCAAGAGCGTGGCTACGATCCCCGTCAGTTCACCATGGTGCCTTTCGGTGGCGCGGGTCCGATGCACTGCTGCGAATTGGCCCACGAAATGGGCATTCCCCGGGTCCTGGTGCCCGCCCGTCCCGGCATACTGTCGGCTCTAGGCGTGGCCATCGCCGATATCGTCAAAGACTACTCCCGAACGGTGATGATGCGGGGAGACGACATCAACCGTGTCCAACTGGACGAAGAATTCCACGGTATGGAAGGATTAGCCAGGGAAGAATTGGAGAAGGAGGGACTGCCCATGGACCGCATGGTGCCCCAGCGGTTCCTGGACGTGCGCTATGTGGGACAGTCCTTCGAGCTGACCATCGATTACCCTTCTCCCACACGCCGAATAGACACAGCGAGGATGCGCCGGTCTATCGCCGACAGCTTCTACCGGGCCCACCTGCAGCGGTTCGGTTACGCTGACCGGGGCGAAGCGGTGGAGATCGTCAACCTTCGTCTCAAGCTCGGACTCGAGATGGATAAACCCCAGATAGTAGCAGTACAAGCTGCGGGCTCTGGATCCACTCCCGCGCTGATCGGGGAGGTACAAGTGGTCTTCTCGGGCGGCCCAGTCACAACCCGCCTCTACGATAGGGAGAATCTGCGGACCGGAGACCAGATCTCCGGTCCTGCCATAGTGTTGCAGATGGACACCACGGTAGTGATAACGCCCGGCTGGACCGGTACAACGGACGACTACGGGAACCTGGTGCTGGAGACGGAGTGAGCCCGGAAAAACCGTCATAAAATTTACAGAGTGACGCAGATTAAAACGCGAGGTGGCCGATGGCCGTCGACCCAATAAGCCTGGAAGTATTCAAGAGCCTGTTCATATCCGTCTCCGAAGAGATGGGGGTGGCGCTACAGCGCACGGCCTACTCTCCCAATATCAAGGAACGGCGCGACTTCTCATGCGCCATATTCGACCCGGAAGCGCAAATGGTCGCCCAAGCTGCCCATGTCCCGGTCCACTTGGGGGCCATGCCGGCCTCGGTACGGGCGGCTATCGACGCCTTTCCCAATGCCCTGCGGCCCGGAGACATGGTTATCCTGAACGACCCGTACCTAGGCGGCACCCACCTTCCGGATATCACCCTGGTCGCACCGGTATACGCCGATATTCCTGCTTCCCCCTCGGGTAAAGCGGGAAGCAGGGGGATTTCCAAGCGCCTGGCTGGATTCGTCGCCAATAGGGGTCACCACGCCGACGTGGGAGGCATGACGCCGGGCTCTCTCCCTTTGTCCACCGAGCTGTATCAGGAAGGAACCATAATACCTCCCATCAAGTTAATCCGGGGAGGAAGGCTGAACCACGAGGTCATTCAGCTCATCTGCCGAAACTCCCGCACGCCGGAAGAGCGGAAAGGCGACCTTGCCGCTCAGATCGCCTCCACTAGAGTCGGCGAGCGCCGATTGCAAGAAATCATTCAACGCTATGGCAACGATGAGACGCAAGAGCATATGGCGGCGCTGCTGGACTACTCCGAGCGGCTGACCCGCCAGGCCATCACCCGCATTCCCGACGGCGTCTACGAGGTCGTAGACTACATGGACGACGATGGGTTGACCGATCAACCCGTGCCTATTCGTGTGTGCATCACCGTCGCTGGAGACGAGATCACGGTCGACTTCACCGGGACTTCACCCCAGCGGCCCGGCTGCATCAACGCTCCTCAGGCCATCTCCGTTTCAGCATGTCTATACGTTATCCGGTGCATCGTGGGTGAGGAAGCGCCGGCCAACCAGGGCTGCCTGCGTCCGATCAAAATCATCACTCCCCGCGGCACTCTGGTAAACCCGGAACCCCAACGGGGCGTGGCCGGCGGCAACGTGGAGACTTCCCAACGGATAACCGACGTTCTCTTTTCCGCTTTAGCCCAAGCCTTGCCCGAGTTGATCCCGGCCGCCAGCCAGGGCACGATGAACAATCTGCTGGTGGGGGGCCACGACCTGGACCGGAACAAACCATTCGTTTACTACGAAACCATAGCCGGTGGCATGGGCGCCAGGCCGACCAAGGACGGTATCTCGGGCATTCACACCCATATGACCAACACTATGAATACACCCGTAGAGGCCTTTGAGTTCGCTTTTCCGATGCGCCTAAAACGGTACGCCATCCGGCGCGGTTCGGGGGGCCGGGGCAAGTACCAGGGCGGTGACGGACTGGTGCGCGACGTGGAGTTCCTGGCCCCTGCCAGGGTTACCATCCTATCTGAGAGGCGGAAATTCCCGCCCCCCGGATTCCACGGCGGCCACCACGGCGAGACCGGCGAAAACGTGTTGCTAAGGGGCGGCTACGAAGAGGTTCACCTGGCGGGAAAAGAAACGCTGGACGTGGAGCCGGGCGACGTATTGAGCATCCGCACGCCGGGCGGCGGGGGATGGGGCGCACCCGAGGATGACAAGTAGCCCATCCGGGTCACCTCGATTTTTAAGTGATAGGCCAGCTTCGCGGCGTACTCCTCCAGCGCCACGCCGACTCGACCATGTATTCGCACTCGCCGAGTTACATGATAATTCTCTTTGATGTCACCCGCAGAACGCCGCCATGGAGCCCAGATTGTTGAAGCCCAGGTTGATCCGTCCGGGTTATAGTTGGGTAATCCTGGCTTCCGGCTTCTTAGTGCTTTTTTTCGGCACCGGTTCCAGGTTCGCCTTTGGGCTGGTGCTCAAGCCAATGTCCGAAGACCTGGGCTGGAGCCGGTCAACCCTCACCTTGGGTTTGACCGCCTTTATGTTGGTGTCCGCAGTTTCTCTTCCCGTAGTTGGAAGACTCATTGACCGCTATAGCCTGAGGCTGGTCATGGGAGTCGGGGCGGTATTGGCGGCTTTGGGCATCATATTTATGGGCCGGATTTACGAGCCCTGGCATTTGTTTTTGGCGTACGGGCTTGTTTACGGCATTGGCATCGCAGCCATTTCCAACCTGCCGGTGGGCGTGTTGATCAGCCGGTGGTTCTACCGGCGGCGAGGCGCAGCGGTCAGTGCAGCCATCTCCGGGGGCGCCGTCGGCCAGTTGGTTATCATCGGAGTACTTTCGGCGTTTCTAGCGAGCATGGGATGGCGTACGGCGTTTACAGCCTTGGGATTCGTCGCTCTGGCGGTTATGGTCCCGGTGGTGCTAACGGCGGTCCGATCTCGTCCTCCACCTCCCACAGTTGAGCCAAGGTTGGGAGAAACCTACGCCGCCGGGGATAAGGCTGCGTCCGCGCCTGCGGAGCCTTTGCTCGATGAGGGGTTGCCTCTAAAGACGATTCTACGTTCCCGCCAGTTCGCGTTACTGCTTACCATGTACGCCATCTGCGGGTTTCAGGACTTTTTCGTAGCGACCCATTTGGTGGCCTTTGCCCAAGACCAGGGCGTAGGCTCAGTCTTGGCCGGTAACCTGCTGGCGTGGATGGGGTTGATGGGGCTGGTTGGAGTGCTTTTGTCTGGAGTTCTTTCCGATGCATTTGGGGCAGCCAGGCCCACTCTGATCTGCTTTTTACTGAGAATCGTTATATTTGGATTTATTATCTATTTCCAAGACACGGTGGCGGTGGCTGCGTTCGCCCTTGTCTACGGCTTTACATTTTTGGTCACCGCACCTCTTACGGTGGTCTTCGCCGGGGCAATATTCGGTCAAGGACGGTTGGGCCTAGTCGCCGGTTCGATCTCGATGGTCCACCAAATATTCGGAGGATTGGGCGCTCTAACCGGGGCGTTGGTATTCGACGCATGGGGTAGTTACGATCGTGCGTTCCTCCTATTGCTGGCCATCTCCGTGGTCGCTGTTCCCGTCACGCTGATGCTTCGGGAGCGCCCGTTGCACATGCGAAGCATAGTCTTTGAAACTGGTTGTAAGTAAGGAACTGGGTCATTGCCATGAGAAAAGGCTGTTAACCTACTGCGACGCCGGCTGACTTAAATCAATATCCTCCAGGCGAGGGCAGGCTTAATGCGAATCTTGATTATCGGAGCCAGCGGATTCATCGGGCATTACTTGCTTCGCCGCCTCCGGTATAACTCCGATCATGAAGTTACTAACACTTACAATTCTCGCGCGCCTCAGGACATTGATCAGTCTTGGTACCGGCTGGAAATTACCGATCACCAACGGCTAAATCAGGTTTTTCTGCAGGCACGGCCCGATGTGGTGGTGCTATTGGCCGCTATCGCTGATGTTGGAACCGCCGAGAGGGCTCCGGAAAGGGCTACTGAAGTAAATGTTGATGGGGCCGCACAAGTGGCACGGCTTTGCACCCGATACCATGCGAGGCTGGTTTTCTTGTCAAGCGAGTATGTGTTCAGCGGTGACCGTGGAAACTATCAGGAGGATGACGCCCCCAAGCCGAACAGTCACTACGGCCGGACCAAGTGGCAAGCAGAGCTAGCAGTTGCTCGTGAGGCCTCCCAGTGGAGTATTGTGCGGACCAGCGTGGTGTATGGATGGCCGTTAATCGGCCGACAGAATCTGGCGGCCATGATAATTAACCGCTTAAAAAACAACGAGACCTACAACGGCGATACTAATACTTATCGCACACCGATCTACGTTGAGCATCTGACAGAAGGCATCATGCGGCTGGTGGCCGACTATCACCCTGGGATCTGTCACCTTGCCGGGGCAGATTGGATGAATATGTACCAATTCGCCGGTTCTGTCGCGGAGGTATTTAAGTTGGATGGCAGCCTGGTAACTCCGTTTCAGGCATTGGCCGGCGTACCGCCCAAAACGGATTCGGTAGAAGAGTTAGAACAGGACTTCAAGCTAGATATGCTAGGGCTAGACTGTACACAAACCAGTCATAGGACTGGGATCCGCGCTTTCAGTGTAGTTGCCGGACTGCAAGAAATGTTAGCTTAACGTGGCGCAGCCGGCATCAGCGTCCTGCGCGGGACACCTTGGCTACGCTAGACGCGGAGGAGAGTTAAGCCGGCGCTATCCACTCGACGGCGCGTTCCCCTATCATGACAACCGTCGCATGGCTACCACCTGACCTGGTAACTCGCGGCATCACCGACGCATCGACCACTGACAACCCTGTTACTCCCTTGACGCTGCAGTATTGATCGACGACCGCCATTGGGTCTGAATCAGGTCCCATCTTACAGGTCCCGGTGACGTGCCTGGCTGTTCCACAGGTTTGGCGTATATAGAGGTCCAAAGCGTCGTCATCGGCCAAAATTTCTTCCGTCGGTTGGATCCGGTAGTCGGCCACGTCTTTATACGCGTTGGATTCAAGGAACCCAACCGCTTTCCGTATGCCTTCCCGCACCCGGCGCATGTCGTTTGGATGCTGGAGATAGCGATAATTGAAGGCCGGCTGCACTGAGGGATCGGCAGACGCAAGCTTGACGTAGCCTGAGCCATCGGGTAATCCGAGAGTGCACGAGATTCGCGCCACCCGGTCAGGTGAAACTTCACCGTTCAGGTATTTGGTCCGGAAACCGGGGACGCGCTCCGGCCGTTCGTCCACCATTGGGGTGGTCCTCAGCAACATATCATTGACTTCGCTCGAACCGTCGGAGGTGTAATGTAAACCAAAGTGCACCGTTTCGGTATCACCAAAGAGGGTCAATCCGTCTTTGACTTTAAAGGTGATCTGGGCGCTCAAGTGGTTCGTCAGATTCTGTCCCACTCCGGGAAGCTCATGAACGAGAGGAATCCCAAATTGCTGAAGTTGGTCATTGGGGCCAATTCCCGATAGCATGAGCAGGTGAGGCGACTTGAGAGCCCCGGCGCTCAATACAACACGGTCTGCTTCAACGTTGAAAACCTCGCCTCCGCTTTCCACTTCCACACCCACGGCTTTTAGATCCTTGATCAACACCTTCCTGACGAAGACCCCGCCCCTCACCGTAAGGTTAAGACGGTGGCGCATGGGATTTAGGTGGGTTATAGCTACGCTCATCCTCCAGCCGTCCAGGTTGTTCGAGGGCCACACGCCAACGCCAGCGGGATTCGGGCCATTGGTATCCTCGACTGCCCCGTGACCCGCCTCCAAACAGGCTGCGTGGAAGGCCTTTTGGATGTCCGGCCATGGGCCTGATTGACGACGCCTTACCGGCATCGGTCCATTGGTTCCATGAAAATCATCCCGAATGTCGAGATCGTGTTCAGATTTCCTAAAGAAGGGCAGTACCTTGTCATAAGACCACTGATCGTTACCCATCGCAGACCAGGAGTCGAAATCCTCAGGTAACCCCCTCTGCATCGCCTGTCCGTTTATGGACGACCCGCCCCCGATCACCTTGCCCTGCGCCACGTGGATCTCCCCTTGCTCCTCGGTGATAGTTCCCCGCAGGGCCCAGTTGTGTTCCGAGTCCGGGGATTCGGCAAAACTTGTGTTGCCGAACTTTATTTCGTCCGGGAGATCGGCTGGATCAGGGTAATCCGGCCCGGCTTCCAGCAACAGAACGGAGGTATTCGCGTTTTCAGCCAATCTGCCGGCCAACACCGATCCAGCCGCTCCCCCGCCGACGATAATAACGTCATATTTCATGGTCTCTCCCTAAATGATTGGTTTTATAACCTAAGATTTGCCAGATTTAACTGATTTCCTTGAGAGTAGGACATGCTAAATGTCTCGACCTATCAACCTGGATTCCCCATATCGGTTTACCCGGCACCTGTATCAAGGTCCGAACTGGTCAGGTGGAGCTTAGTGTCGAACTTTGGTGCTTGTCAATCCTCTCTCACGGCAAATATCTTCCTGGTCACTTCAACGGTCACGGTTAGGCGTCCGCCGGCTGACATCGAATGCTATAATGCCAGCCAATCATTCAGGTAAGGTGCGACCGGGTAGGTACACCAACCGGAGATCGCCATGGTTTCTATCGGGACACTTCAAGGGTCAGCCATAGTTGAGGCCATCAAACAGAGCGGTATTGAATTCGTTGTTGCTTTGCCGGACATCACCACCAGTCAAGGTGTCCTCTTGCCGATAACGCGGGATCCGTCGTTGCGGCTGATCCGCGTCGCCAAAGAAGACGAAGGGGTCTCCATCTGCGCGGCTCTCTCCATCTGCGGTAAGAGGTCCGTCCTCCTTATGCAGAACACCGGGCTGCTTGACTCCATCAACTCGATAAGGGGCACCGCGGTGGAGTTCGAGATGCCCGTCTGCATGATCGTAGGCCTGCTCTCCAAGGAGCCCGGCGTCGCGCCGATGGAGTCTAACCGGTACGGCGTGCGGATCACGGAGCCAATCCTGGATGCGATGGGCGTCGAACACCACTTGATAGAGCAGCCACAAGACGTTGCGAAGATCGGCCCCGCCATCGACAAAGCCTACGACACGTCTAGCCCAGTGGTCCTGCTTATCGGAAGAAGGCTGGACGAAGAATGATGAAGCGTGACGAATGCCTCAAAGTCCTGGCTCAATATCACACCGACCAGATCGTGGTAGCCGCCTACCAAGCGGCCCAAGAATGGTTGGTGATCAAGCCCAACGCATTGAACTACACGGCTATCGGGGCCATGGGCCAGGCTTCCTCTCATGCTTTAGGCTTCGCTGTAGGCCTGCCAAACAAGAGGGTGCTAGTCTTAGACGGTGATGGGAGCCTATTGATGAACCTGGGCAGCCTGGTGACCATCGCCAACGAAGCGCCAAAGAACTTCATCCATTTCCTCTGCGAGAACGGATCTTACGAAGCGAATGGCGGGCATCCCATTCCTGGAGCTGGTGTTGTCAGCTTCGCCGACATCGCCAAGGCAGCGGGATACCCCAGGACCTATGAGTTCAGTGACCTCGAGGTTTTCGAATCCGAGATTGGACGCATCCTTCAAGAAGAAGGCCCAATATTTGTGGACCTTAAGGTACAGCAAGGCGAGCGATACCCTGTCGACTACGACAATCTGCACAGCGCCGAGCGGCGCCGGGCATTCAAGGAGGCTTTGGACGCGATAAGGTAGGCTTGGCAGATAACCGTAAGCTTCTCAAGCGGGAGGACATGCTTCTCACGCATGTCCTAAAATAGATGCCAGGACCGGCGGGGCTTACCCCGAGCTTGGAATTGCTAGGAGTTGTCCCGTCTATCGTTTCAACTGGAGATGAAGTCGAACTGCTCGAACTGGCCGTTCACGATGGGGTCCGGGTCCAGCCCTAGCCACTTATTGAGGATAGTGGAGTAAGTGGACCGGAAGTCGTTGTTGAAGTGGAGATCTCCGTCTAACTGGTCCTCCTCGCGCAGCGAAGGAAACTCTCCGTAGAATCCTCCATTGACCGGCTCACCGATGACGAAGGCCACCCCTCCCGAGCCGTGATCACAACCTGCGCCATTGTCCTGGATCCTGCGGCCAAACTCGGAGAAAACTAAGATGACAGCGTCCTTCTCTAGACCATGCTCCGTCAGATCAGCGGTGAAGTCACTTATGGCCGTTGAGACATCCTGCCAGAGCTTGGCGTGGGCCAGCAACTCGTTGCTGTGGGTGTCGAAGCTGGCGTGTCGTGCGTAGTAAACCCTGGTTCCCAAACCGGCACACATCACCTGAGCAACGTTTTTTAGAGTTTGCGCAATGGGATTGTCGGCATATTCTACGTCCGATGAGTAAAGCTGCGGAGCGGTCCTTAGAATGTCGGCCCCCTTCAAAGCGTCTGTTCCAGCCTGACCTAAGACCTGCGCCACAGCGTCCTTTCCCGGCGTCGGGCCGTACATCCGGCTAAAGGCGTCCAGGGCGATTCTACGCGTCATCTCGTCCTGAAGGTCCGGCATAAGACCGTATGTCTCCAAATTGCCCACCGATGCCACCGGGACTCCCTTGCATACCAGAGCCCTGGGTAAACCACGTCCGAAGTTCACACCCGTCAGCACATTCTCACCCGCGGGATCCAGATCCCTTATCACGGAGCCCAGCCAGCCTTCAGCACTTATCTTTTCCGGCTCGGCTGTGTACCAGACGTCTCTGGACCGAAAGTGGGAGCGGTTAGGGTTGTCGTAGCCAATGCCGTTAATGATGGCCAAGCGTCCCTGATTCCACAAAGTCTTGAAGGGAGCCAAATTGGGGTTGAGGCCCAATTCTTGGTCCAAAGCGAGGACCTCTTCCTGGGGAATGCCGATCGTCGGCCGGAAATTGTAGTACAGTCCGTTGTTGTAGGGTATAACCGTGTTGAGGGCGTCGTTGCCGCCCACAAGCTCTATCACAACCAGCGACCGATCCTTATTAACAGAAGTCATTGAGCCTCTCCCTATGAAGCGATTCGCTTGTAGACTTGGATTCTATGGCGATTGCTTTCCGTCACGTAGAGCGTCCCTGCTCTGTCTAGTTTAACCGAGACGGGTGACCAGAAGAACTTCTCGATGTGAGACGATTCTTCGTGCGGATGAATGACAGAGTAATCTATCTCTAGTTCCAGGTTTGCTCGGGCACGAGCCGCCCCTTCCTCCACGTTGACACTCAAAAAGTTTTCGGCCCACTTGGATAGTGTGGCTTGGCCCCGCAGCTTCATCACGAAGCCGCCCTCGGGATCAAGCACCTGTACGCGCTCGTTGCCCCAGTCCGCGACGTAGATGTAGCCCTCCCCGTCGACTGCGACAGAGGATGGGCGTTGAAATTCTCCGTCGCCACTTCCAGATGTGCCGTAACTAGCCAGGTACTCTCCTTGAGGTGAAAACTTCAGGATACAGTCGTTGCCCCAGTTGGCCACATATACATTGTTGTTGGCATCAAGGGTCACGCCCCAAGGCAGGTTAAGCTCTCCATTTCCGTGCCCCTGGGAGCCGAAACTCAGCAGGAACCGGCCATCTGCGGTGAATTTTTGTATCCGGTGGTTGTAGGTGTCCGACACAAAAAGGTTGTCCTGGTTATCGAAGGCGATACCGGACGGGGTATCTAACTCTCCTTCTCCGGTACCGTGTGACCCCCACCGGGACACGAATGCTCCTTCGCGGTCAAAAACGGAGATGCGGTGGAGTTGCTCGTCGCTAACGTAAACCCGGCCCCGGCTATCGATCGCCCCACCGGAGGGCCATATGAACTGGCCGTCCTTTTCTCCAAAGGAGCCAAAGGTGCCATAGTACTCGCTATCTATGTCGCACATGGTAACGCGAACCCCTCGGGGCACGATATCCAGCGAACGGTTCACCACATAAAGCCGGTCGTCCCGGCCGATGGCGGTATCCACGGGGTAATAGAATCCCCGGCCCTCCATGGTTGTCATGCCCAAGGTCATGACATATTCCAGGAATTTGGTCCTTGCTCCGGTTTCGATGGTGGTCATTATTCCCCTTGCATTGTCAGGTAAGTCCCGGGAGTCCAGGTCACGGCCCACTCAAGACCTCTGAAACTCCTGGGTCGATGCGACCATCTGAAGAACCGCTCCGATTTGCCGGCGGGATTGTTCATAGGAGTTTCCTGCGCCGAGCGCTACGTCGCCGCCCATTGATGCGAAGTCAATCAATACCCTACGCGAGTCCTCGGAGACCGACATGGCTCCCATTTGGTCTAAACACTCACCCACCAGACGCTCCGGGGAGATGGGTCCCACAGCGTTTGCAGCTACATTGCTGATCATGGCTTGGACGCCCGGTTTGTTAGCATCACCCATTTGCTGGGTGGCAAAGTTCACCCTCTCTACCAGCGAACCGGTGTCCAGCCAATCGGTACCCTCGTGCCAGCCTTCAACACTGGGCGGATTGTTGAGAAACTGACCCATGTAGACCGCTTGCAGCTGCCGGTCTAATATTTCCCGCCTAGGCCGGTCGAACTCACCCGTTAGGCGGAGCACTCCCGCCACTAACTCAACCGGACTCTTGACCTTGGTATACCATGAGCTTCTGGACTTGAAGAAATCAGCGTTAAACAGCACTCGCAACATTGCAGTGATGTCGTAGCCGCTGTCCAAGTAGGCTTGAGATAGCTGCTGTATGGCCTGTTCGTCTAAGGGTGGTGTGTCGGGCCACTCGGGCACAGGCGGCTCGTTGGCCACGAAAAAGCTGTACATGTGCCTTGATATAAAGCGGGCGGTGGCCTGCTGCTGGCAAATTATATCTATTACATCCTCACCGTTGAAACACCCCCGTTGCCCCAGGAATTCCTTCTCCCCGTCGTCATGGTCCTCAGGATGATATTCGAAATGCCAAGCTATGCGGCCGTAGGGCCAGTCCGAGTCTCTTTGAGACCGCAACTCCATGTACTCTCTGTTGGCGATGGTCCAGCCGGTGAACGAGCGGGCGCACTCCTTGATGTCTTGCTCGGTGTAGTTGCCCACGCCCATAGAGAATAGCTCCAGCAGCTCCCTGCCGTAGTTCTCGTTTATGGCGCCTTTGTGGTTGTCCTGGTTGTCCAGCCAAATGATCATGGCCGGGTCTTTGGACAGCTCCACTAAAAGCGTGCGGAAGCTACCCATGCCGTGCCGCCGGAACATCCTGATCTGGTCCGATAGGGCTTTGCCGTGGATGACTTTAGGGTACCCGGTAGCGAATATGCCATGCCAGAACAAGGACATCTTTTCCTGTAGTGGAGTAGTTGTCGTTGCCATGCGGAAAAGCCAGTTCTCTCCGGAGGCATTTGGTCCCATCATTCCCGAAAGCTCGGGATGGAAACGCCGAATGAGGTCGTCTCCCATCCTCCGCTCGTCGACAGGATTCAGTAGCTCCTCGGCAGTAGCCTCGTATCCCTGGGCTGCGTAGAAATCGAGCTGGTCCCGGGTGGCTCCAAAACCGGCCCGCCGCATGAGGTGGGCGATCAGTTCCACGTCGCTGTTTCCCATGTACCTTCCCCCAAACCGAGTCTCGTTATGCACGCACAGGACCAATCAGAAATTCGATCACCGCCATTGTAGAAGCGCTGTCACCAAGCGTCAATCACTGGCCAGACTCCCGGCGCTGAAGAGCGTGTTTCAGGCGTGGAAATCCGCAAGACGATGTTCAACCGTTGGTAATCATCGGTGTATCTCCTGGCGCATGAAGATTACGTGTGAAACCATACCGGGTCTCTAACCGGCGGCTGGCCAGCTGGTGGGAGATTGAGGTGCTTAACCCCTCCTTCGAATCAAAAGTTGACTGAGTCCTAGTATAATGTCGTCGATTCAGGCTGGTAGGAAGTAATCATGATAGTTGTAACCGGGGCAGCAGGCAGGCTTGGCAGGAGGGTGGTTCGGGATCTCCTCGACCGGGAGATAGAGGTTCTTGCAACGGATCAAGTCGCGGCCGATGACCTATCAACCGAATTCCTGCTTGGTGACCTGCTAGATACGAAGATGGTAGAACGCCTGCTAAAAGGCGCTGAAGGTATCATACACATGGGCGCTATCCCAGGACCGTTGCGCGCTGATGGCCGCGTGATTTTCGACAATAACGTCCAAAGCACGTTCAACGTCATGATGTCGGCGGCGGAGATGGGACTGCGGCGAGTGGTGTTTTCATCCAGCGCCTTCGGAATGGGTTGGGCTCACGACGGAGCGGCCTTCGTGCCCCTATACCTACCCCTAGATGAGGAACATCCCATGATGCCGTTCGAGCCATATGGCCTATCCAAACAGGTCGGGGAAGACATCGGGAAGATGATTGCCCGCAACTCCACCACCACGGTGGTCAGCCTCCGTTTCACCAACGTGGTGTCTCCCGAAGGCCAGGAGGAATTTCCGTGGCCGGCACCCACTCCCCAAAATCCACTCACTCTAGTGATGTGGGCCTATGCAGATCCCCGGGACGTGGCCCAAGCCCACGTGCGGGCCCTTGACGCGGATATCGAGGGACACGAGGCATTCATGATCGCTCAGCCTTCAAGCCGCTTCAAAGAGCCTACGCTTGACCTCATCAGGGACAACTTCGGGAACAGTGTAGAGATCCGTGGCCAGCTTCAGGGCACCGCCAGCGTTATCAGTACCGAAAAAGCACAGCGAATGCTGGGCTGGAGGCCTCGATACGATTGGACCGCGTCTTGACGGTTTTTCTTAACCGCCATCGCTGCGCGCCCGAGTCGGTGTAACATGCGGACAATCCGCCTCCCCGAAGCCACGGAGGAAATGAAATGGCAGCCGATCTAACAGCAGAGTTAGCCCTAAAGCTGGACGAGCTTCAAAATAGGGTCCGTATCCTTGAAGACGCGGAAGCTATTCGGAACCTGAAAGCAAGGTACGCAGCATACTGCGACGATAACTATAACCCTGAGAAGATAGCCGAGCTGTTCGTAGAGGACGCCGTTTGGGAGAGCGGCTCCCTGGGACGCTTCGAAGGCCGGGAAGCGATCCGGGAATTCTTCCAGGAAGCGTCCAAAATCTTCACGTTTGCTTTGCACTACGGTTTGAACCCTCAGATAGAGGTCGATGGTGACACAGCCCGAGCCAGGTGGTACTTGTTCATGCCCTGCACGGTTAGTGATGGGAACAAGGCTATGTGGCGGGCCGGAATAGACGACGAAGAGTACGTGCGCGTGAACGGAGAATGGAAGTTTAAGAGCAAGACATCTACCGGCGTGTTCAACACGCCTTTTGAAGAAGGTTGGGCCAATGTCCGGTTTGCTTAGTCTCTCGCAGGAAAGGGGGTCATGGGGAGAATGGCGAAAAGGAATAAGCCTCCGGCAGCAAGCGCCTTGCGATGTCTCCACATCGATAGTATATTCGGCGCTATTCACCGTTGGAGGACGTACAGATGTATGACAAGCCCATGATCAGCTTAGACCAGGCACAGGACGCTATCCAGGCAATGATCGACGATTACAACAAGGACCCTAACCGGCGCAAGGTAGACATGGCGGTCGTGGACGACGCAGGAAACCTGCTGGCGTACGCTCGCATGGATCGATGCTTGAGACCGACCTTCGCCATACGGAAAGCCTATACCTCTGCCGTACGGTCGATGGATACGGTGACCTTTGCTGAGCAACTCAGTACTCAGGGCCGGTCCCTGGAGTCATTCGGCGATCCCCAACTTATCGCCCTTGCTGGAGGCGTGGCAGTGATTAAGGACGGCGCGGTCGTTGGGGCTATCGGCGTTGGCGGCCTGCCCAGCGGCCTTGATGACGAGGCGATCGCCAAGGCGGGGTTAGCGGCCCTGAACATCTAACGATCCTCGTTCCCATGAACTCTCTTGGGCTCTTTCGAATGGAAACAAGCCACTCAACTCACCAAGTCGTAACTACGAAGAAGCTTACCGGGCAAGCTCGGGGTTACGACTGGTACCACAAGCCAATTAAGGAGTAAACCATGGACCTGGGATTGAAAGGGAGGGTGGCCGTCGTTGGGGGAGGCAGTAGAGGTTTGGGGAAAGCATGCGCACTGTCCTTGGCGCACGAAGGGGCCAACGTGGCCATATGCAGCCGCGGCGTCGAGAGTCTGGAGGCCGCAGCCAAAGAAATACGGTCAACCACAGGCGCCGAGGTGCTGGAGGTGCCGGCCGACCTGTCTCGTCTGGCTGATATCCAGGACCTGTTCCAGAAGACAGTAGATCATTTTGGCAGGTTGGATGTGGTCGTCTGCAACTCGGGCGGGCCGCCTGAAGGCCGGGCCGTGGACACCTCCGAAGAGACCTGGGACCAAGCGATCCAGATGGCGCTCACCTTCTTCATCCGCATGGGCAGGGAGGCGGTGCCACACTTGAAGAATCGATCCTGGGGGCGCATCGTCAATATTTTAGCGAGCACTGTGTACCAGCCTATCGACAACCTGGTTACGTCTGGCGTGACTCGGATGGGGGCTGTGGCCTTCGCTAAAAGCCTGGCTGACGAAGTGGGGAGGGACAACATCCTGGTCAACAACGTAGCCCCCGGGTTCTTGCTGACCGACCGGATGGTGGGATTGTTCGAGACCAGGGCCAGCGAAACGGGGGAGTCGGCGGATACTCTGCTCCAGGCCCGCGCCTCCGCCATACCCATGGGACGATTCGGGAGGCCCGAAGAATTGGCCGATCTAGTTGCATTCCTGGCTTCGGAAAAGAACGGCTATATCACCGGCACGACCATATTAGTGGATGGCGGCGTCGTGCGGTCGGTGCTTTAACCCCAGAGCCTCTTGTAGGCTCCTTCACTAGATTGTCCGTGTCGTGTTGAAGGCGCCCGGCTGGGCTTATCTCATAATGCGGCGGAAAAAGGCGAGAGCGTTTCCACCGGCGATCTTCACGATGTCGGCGTCGGAATAGCCGCGGGTGATCAGACCGCGGATAATGTTCTTCCCTTCGGCAGGGGATTCGAGGCCACTGATCGAGCCCGAGCTTGTCACCCCGATGCTGGAATCTGTGCCTATGGCCACGTGGTCCATGCCCAACAACTTCACCATATAATCGTAGTGATCCAGCAGGCTCTCGATGCTCAGCTCAGATATCCCCCAGCTGCGGATCACCGATGGTTGTACGGTGACCCCGACGATGCCGCCTTTTTGCGCGCATGCTACCAACTCCTCGTCCTTCCTCAGCCTCCCCGCCGCGTACTCGCCACCACCCTGTTGCTGGCCCAAAGTGTGGGACCCGTCGTGGGTGAAGGCGACCGGGGCTTGGGAGAACTCGATGGCGTCCATCGCCGTCCGAAAAGACGCGTGGGACAGGTCGACCACCATCCCGAGCTCGTTCATCCTTTGGACGACCTCTATCCCGAACAAACTCAGCCCGCCGTCGTTTCGCTCTACGTGGCCGTCCCCGATATAGCTCCTGCGCCGGTAGGTCAGCCCCGCCAGCCTGATGCCGGCGTTGTAGAGAACGTCCACCAGCTGCAACTCGTTGCCGATGGCCAGGTGCTCCACCGTGGGGAAAAAACCTACCTTGCCTTGCTGCTTCGCCGCCTCGATCTGCTCGGCATCGCTGACCTTGACCACCTCGTCATGTCGCTCAATGTCCGACAGCATCATGCTGATCTCGTCCAATAGGTCGGCGAACCGGATGAAGGACATCTCGTTCGTATTCAGCATGCCTCGGTGGACGTTGGCTGTCCCAACCGCGGTAAATCCCCCGTGACGTACTGCCTCGTACCCCCACGTATAGCTATCGCCCCGGAGGTACTCCCAGTTTCGGCCCAAGTCCTCCGGCATCACCATCGGATGTTGATGGAGATCGATCATTATCGTCTCCTCCATCAAACGCTGGAACTTCCGCTCCTGCTCAGCGTCCAGAGGGACAGTCATTGACGGGACTCGGCCTACTTGCTTTACCAGTGGGATTGGGCTGGTTACCATCGAAACTCCTTGCTCGCTGTGATGCCTCACCCGAACTATTTTCCCAACTTTCCGAGCTTATGGAGGCTGAAGTCTTAACCAGGGTAATGCACCGATATATATCCCCGGTGGAGGTCCTTCTGGTGAACCTCCAAGCTTGAACAACGGCCTTCAACGCCCGGAATGCAGGGTATAACCTCTTATCATCCAGTCATCCCGCGGTTTGTTCGGCCAGCAGGTTGGAGTACACCTTCCCTTCCTTCATGACCAACTTGATGCGGGTTTTGTCTTGCAGGACCCTGATGTCCTTCAAGGGATCGCCGTCGACGACCACCAGGTCGGCGAACTTCCCTTTCTGGACCGTACCGACTTGCTTTTCCAAACCGCAGCACTCGGCGGCCCAGCCAGTGCCCGCAACCAGGGCCTGCATCGGTGTCATGCCAGCATCTACCAGGCACTCAAGCTCTTGGGCGTTGTTTCCGTGGACCCAACCACCGGCGTCGGTACCTGCTACGACCTTTACGCCAGCGGCCAGAGCTTTTTGCACGCTTTCAACATGATGTTGGCGAAAGTCACCAGCTTCGGCCTGGGCCTCGGGTGTGCCCACTTCACGGTGGAAGATGAAAACAACGAAAGTGGGAACAAAGAAGATCCCCTTGTCGGCCATCATCCGCAGTAAATCCGGGTCTTCGTTCAAGTAGGACCCGTGCTCGATGCTGTCCACTCCTGCTTCTATGGACATCCTGAGTCCGGGGCCGCCGACGGCGTGGCTGGCCACCTTCCGGCCGTGGATGTGGGATTCGCTTACCAGGGCAGCGAGTTCGTCCCGGTTGAAGGCCACATCCAAGGAGCCATGATGGGGCCTTGCCCAGCCGGTCTGGAATACCTTGACCAGATCCGCCCCAACGCGCACCACCTCCCGCACCTTGGCCCGCACTTGGTCCACCCCATCGGCTATTCCCACCGGCAAATTGGGGTCCGGCGATGGTGGTTGGTGGTGGCCCGACGGACTGGACCGGTCAGCCATGCCGTGGGTGGGAGACAGGGGAGTAGTGGCAACCAATAGCCGAGGACCAGCGATAAGGCCCTGCTCCACAGCCTGTTTGAATCCCACGTCCAGCCAGCCGCAGTCCCGGATGGTGGTGTATCCAGTGAGCAATGTCTCTTCCATTACTTTTGCAATCCTCAGATGGCGAAGGCTTTGAGCTTCGGCCAATCCCCATCTTCCAATCAAATCGTAGGTGAAGGAGCTCAAGTGGTCGTGGCAATCGATCAAGCCCGGCAGCAACGTCATGCCGGTGGCATCGATTTCCTCCGTATTTTCGGGGGTTGCTAGCGCTTCTCGGTGGCCGACCGCCTCTATACGGCCATCGTCGGTCACCAGGACCGCTGAGTCTGTTCTCGGAGGTCTTCCTGTGCCGTCAATTAGGGTTGCTCCAGTGATGATCTTCATAAGCCAATTCCTTAACACTGGGTGTCGAGGCTAATCGTTGCACCGATGTGCCTCGCCCCTAACGTTGTTTCCGATCAGGCATGACATGCACCGTTGTGGTGGGCCGAAGGCGGCACGTCCAATACCGGATTGGTATCGAAGAACCCCACAGGTTTCAGCATGAACCCGCAGTAGGCCACCGGCGATACCGGCCAGTCCTCGGGACGGGGCACGTGATGGTAGCCGAGGGTGTACCAAAGCACCAGATCCGTATTCTCGATATTCCGGCCAGCCGCTGTGTACTCGGGCAGGCCCGCGCCACCGGGATGCTGGTTAGGGTAAGGCCCGGTGGCTGTAATCTCATCCGGGTCATAAGGTGTGACCCACAAGTGCTTGGTCATAAACCCGGCGCGTTTGATAATGCTGGCACTGGGGTGGGCGAAGGGCAGGATATTATCCCCAGGCATAAGCTTGTAGCTCACCGGTTGCCCCAGAGCGTTGGTGACCGAGGGATTGGAGACCATCCAATAGCGGCCGCTCATCGGGTCGATGACCCGCTGGGCCTCCAACTCCGTCTTGAACAGCGTAGCCTCAGCGAAGAAAGCGTTCCCGTGTGGATTGTCCGGCCCGATGGGCTCGGACACCGTGTTCACTTCGCACACAGAGTTGTCCTCGCCGTCCACGCTCATGTCGAGGCGGAAGTTGAAAAAGTGCTGGTGGATGTGAGCGTGGAGCTGAGGCGCCACCAGCGTCCCGTACTTGGGTGTCTCGCCGGCAGGCACCGCCGCGGTATTTACGATGCCGGTCAATTTCACTTCCAACTGTATCGTGCCATCCTGGTAGAAGTACCAGAAGAACCCGTACTCGTAATTGCCGACCGTAGAAATGCTGGACACTACGAGACGCCTCGAGCGCCGCACCTCGGTCTGGCCCGTACGCCAGTCGCTGTGCTTCCACAGGATGCCGTAGTCTTCTTCATGCAAGCAAACCGCGTTGGGGATGGTCACCACACCGCCGCGGCCGTCATTCATCACAGCGTCGAAATAGTGGATCTCCCCCAGGCAGTCGCAGCCGAGGGTAAGGGAGTTGGCCAGCGTGCCGATGCCGTACTCGCCGGCGTCGAAGGCGTTCTTGCGGTAGTGGTCCTTGCTGGGGTCACCGTAGGGAACGACCATGTCTGAAAGAGAGGCCCGGTAGACGATGGGCCGGACTCGACCCTGATCTTCGTAGCCGGTATTGTGGATCACCAGGCCTTCCCGGGGAGTGAAACCGATACGCAGATGCCACTTCTGCCAGATGACGCCGTACCCGTCAACCTGGATGCTAGTGCCTTCGGGTTGGGCGATCTCTAATGGTTTGAGGTCCTTTCGAAACTCGCCCACAAATTCGGAAGCGTAATTGCCGGGATTGGGCGGTATAGGGACCACGCCAAAGTCGTCCACTCTGACCACTTCCATGCTGTTGAGGTCAACGACGGCGGTAACTCCTTCTATCGGACGGGCGTAGCCGTTGTCGGTGGGGCTTGACCGGAGAAAGCTACGGGCCAGTACCAGGCGGCGTCCCTCCTCTTCCTCGAAACCATAGTTACCCGCCGACCAAGGGTCTACCATTACCAGGTCGGAGTTGGTGATACCTCGCTTTTTGATGGCCGCTTGAAATTCGGGGTTGGCTTTTACAGCTGCTTCGCAGTCCCCGAACTCGTCAAACATGATTCTGGGCTGCACACCGGGGATGTGCTTCCACGAGGTCACCTTCCCCTGATCAAGGGATATAACGGCTTCGTAGGTGGCTCCAGCGTCGTTGTCCAGGATGACGATAAACGCCTCCCTCTGGATCGGGTCCCCGGTCCGGAAGTTGAGCACCGTCTCCTTCGCAGGTTCTTGGAGAACGATAGTCTCGAACCTCACTCTGGCGCCCAGATCACGCTGGGTTTTCAGGATTGCCGCAGCTTCGGCGATCTCTTTGGGTGTCAGGGGGTCCAAGGGATGCCGCGCTGGAGTGAGGGTAGCTGCGTTTAGTTGGGATTCGGTGGGAACGGCCATCGGGACCTCCGGTGCGTGAACTTGTGGGAATCTACGCCCTGGCTGACGCCTGCAGCATCGGCCAGAGCTTGTGGGCGGTCTCACCCATGATCCAGTTGCGGTCATCGCCGGATAGCCAAGACAGCGCCGCTTGGCCGAGTTGCACCTGGCCGATATAACCGCCTTCGCGGGAAGAGGGGAAGTTGGAGCCCCACATCACGCGCTGGGGCGTAAAGGCTTCAATGACGCGCCTGAACAGCTCCTTGTCGGCCTCTGTCAGGCCGGAGTAAGGGCCGAGGCTGGTGCTGGAAATACGCAGGTAGGCGTTGGACAGCTTGGCCAAGTCTTCCAGGGCGGCCGTCATAGCAGCCTTGTCCTCGGCGCCACTCCATCCGGCGAAGTGGTCCGGGGCAAAGATGACGTTGGGATGCCGGGCAGCCACGTTCCGCATCCGGTCGATCTTCTCCGGCTGACCGCCGCCGCCGATGGAGATCGGGACGCCGAGTGATTCGGCGCGGTCCCAGAGAGTGTCGCAACGGGAATCGTCGGGCTCGGCCTGACTCAGGAGGCGGACGCCATTCATGCCATGCTCGTTCACCCAATAAGAGAGTTTGTCCGCGGCATCGGGCGCGGCCGGGTCCAGGATCCCGACGGCTACGGTACGAGGGGCGTACTGCTTGGCGCTGTCGCACTGGTAGATGTTATCGAGACCGTAAGTACCGGCGGGTTGCACCAAAGTGGCGCACTCCACGCCGGCCCTGTCCATCTCCGAGATCAGGTCTTCGGCATCGTTGCTTACCTCGGTGGACCATCCCCGTGCGCCGGGGTCGAGGGGGTGCTTGACCTTGTCGCTGCTGACCACGTGGGTGTGGGTGTCGATGATCATGGGCGTCGCTCCTGGACAGACTGCGTCGAATAGCGGGAGTCTACCATAGGGTCTCGGATCATGGAAACCAGGAGGCCGGTTACGCTGTCTTCTGCACCGGCCGGAGGCTGTCGACAATTAGTCTCCTCCGACGTAACATCCCAACATGAGTGATTCAACAGAGCGGGCCGAAGCAACATCGACAATTCCACCTGGAGCTTTGTCGGGAATCCGAGTGTTGGACTTCACCTGGGTCCGGGCGGGTCCATGGTGCACACGATGGCTGGGGGCGCTGGGAGCCGAGGTTATCAAGGTTGAGTGGCCCCGGAGCCCAAATACTCGCGGCAATAACATCGCGACGGGAGCTGGTACACCCGAAGGCTTGCCCGCTAACCTGAACACCAACGGCCATTTCAGCGACACCAACTCCAACAAGCTAAGCGTCACCCTGAATACTCGCACGCCCCGAGGCATCGACCTTACTCGGCGCTTGGTAGCCATGTCCGACATCGTCATCGAGAACTTCGCCTACGGGGTATTGGAGCGGTGGGGTCTCGGCTATGAGGATATGAAGAAGCTCCGTCCTGACATCATCTACCTCTCCATGTCCGGCTTCGGCCACACGGGTCGTGACAGAGACTATCAAACCATGGGAGCGATCGCACAAGCCCTGTCCGGCCTGACTTACACGTCGGGCCTGCCGGATAAGCCGCCCGCCGGCTGGGGCTGGTCCTATTTGGACGACACGGGCGGCCTATTCGGGGCCATGTATGCCCTGAGCGCGATTTACCATCGCAACATGACTGGTCAGGGGCAGCATGTCGACAGTTCCCAATGGATCATCGGCGTCCCCCTTAATGGCGCTGCCTTCTTAGACATCCAGGCCAACGAGCGGTCCACCGTCCGAACGGGTTACCCGCCGGGCAACCGCGCTCACTGGCCCGGCACACCCCTGGTGAACAACTACCGGGGACTTACCGTAGCACCGCACAACGCCTATAAGACCAGTCCAGGAGAGTACAACGACTGGTGCGCCATCGTCTGCCGCTCAGACGATGAGTGGCGGAGGTTGGTGGGTGCGATGGGCTCTCCCAGTTGGGCCAACGGCGAGAAGTTTGCCACGCTTGAAGGCCGCCTGGAGCACCAGGAAGAGATGGACCAGGGGATAGAGGCGTGGACGAAAACTCTGGGCAAGTACGAGATCATGGAACAGTGTCAGGCGGCGGGAGTTGCCGCCACGCCCGTTCAGAATAGCCAAGACCGGGTGGACAACGATCCACAACTTAGGCATCGAGAGATGTACCGGGACGTAGAGCATCCCGCGCTGGGGACCTGGCCTCTTCAGAACGCCCCATTCAAGATGTCTGAGACACCTGCGTTCAACAGCCGGCCCGGGCCCCTGATCGGCGGACACAACAAAGAAGTCTTTGAAGGGCTGTTAGGTATCAGCCACGAGGAGTTGGTGAACGGTTTCGAAGACGGGACTTTCTGGCCGAAGGACCTCAGTATGGATGAATATCCGTATTTCAAGAAGATGATGGAGGATCCTACCCTAGTACGGTGGGACGGGAACGAGCCCATGGCAAATCCCGGTCCGGCGCCGGCGCGAACTCCGGGAGCGGGAGCCTTTGGCGGGCTGCGGGTGCTGGAGCTGGCCGATGAGAAGGGGCAGTGGTGTGGCAAGCAGATGGCTGACATGGGAGCGGACGTCATCAAGATAGAGCCGCCCGGTGGCGAGGCGGCACGGAACGTGGGGCCCTTCTACCAGGACATACCGAACAAGGAAAGGAGCCTTTACTTCTGGCACTACAACACCTCCAAACGCGGGATCACTCTGGACCTGGAGACCGAGGACGGGCGCCGGCTGTTCCGGAAGATGGCGGAGAAGGCGGATGTGATTCTAGAGACCTTCAGTCCCGGTTATATGGCCGCCCTAGGGCTGGGGTATGAAGAACTTAAGAAAAACAACCCTAGGTTGATCATGTGCTCACTGACACCCTTTGGGCAAACGGGGCCGTGGAAGGACTACCAGACCAGCGACCTGTTGCACCTGGCGGCGGGCGGACAGATGGCCAGGTGTGGATATGACGACGAGGTCGTGCCAGATGCGCCGCCCATCGCGCCCGGAGGAGGGCAAGCCTGGCACATGGGAAGTCACTACGCCTACATCGCCATTGCCGCGGCGCTGGTTAATCGATCTGTGACGGGCCGTGGGCAGTACATAGACGCGGCCGTACATGATGCATGCGCGCTTACGACCGAGGGCCATGTCAACCAGTACATCTATACGGGAAACGTAGTCCCTCGAAGAACTGGAGGCGGCAACAGCGCCACTGGGCCCAACGCACAGGTCTTATGTAAGGATGGAAAATACGTGAATGTGGGTCAGATCACGCTGGAGCGGGTGTTGATGCTTGCGGCTTGGATGGATGAACACGGCTTGGCGAGCGACTTACTTGATGAGAAATACCAGGACCCAGGGGTGATCGCCGAGAACCAGTCACATATTCGCGAAATTTTTGCAAACTTCCTCGCCAACCTCACACGGGACGAAGCCTACCATGGCTTACAGAAGCATGGCTCCAACGCGGGGGCGATCCGTTCACCCGATGAGGTCATGCAGGACCCACACCTGGAGGACCGGGCGTTCTGGACGGATGTAGAGTACCCTGAACTTGGCAAGACGTTCCGACACACCGGTTCAGCGGCCATCTTCAACGGATCGCCCTGGAGAATATCCCGGCGGGCGCCCCTCATCGGGGAGCACAACGAAGAGGTCCTGTGCGGGGAATTAGGACTATCAAAAGCGGAATTGGCCGTCCTAGAAGAGAAGGGTTCCGTGTAAGCATCGCCGCACCTCGGTCGATGCATATGTATGCGCCCGAAGCCGCTCGATGTTCAGATGACCTCAGCGACTGTTTACGATGCCTATATCCTTTCTTCAATCATGATGCCGAACTCGCTATAATTACCGCCGCGCGCGAAATGGGCTGCTAGTCCGGGTTCAATCAGAGTACATCGTACATCGCTTTCGGGAATGGCGGATCTGGTAGGACACAAGGAACGGAGGATAGTCATGGCGGGAGAAATTCGATACAACAAGGTAATCGATCTACTAGAACAGGGAAAGCCGGTGTTTTGCTCTGGGCTGGTGTGGAATGGAAATCTGGATGATCTGACCTACGTAGCGGACGCCGACTACGACATGGTGATCATGGAGATGGAGCACGAAGGCTTCAGCTTCAATAACCTGCGGACCTCACTCCAGTTCATACTGAACCGCAAGCGCATCTCGGGAAGCGGTACCCTCCAAGCCGACCCGGTGCCATTTGTGCGGATACCGCCAAACTCAAGAGAGACCAGCCAATGGGTGATCAAACAGGCGCTGGACACCGGAGTATACGGGCTGGTGCTACCCCACCTCAACACCGTAGAAGATGCCCACGCGGCAGTGGTGGCAGCCCGGTATCCCCAGGTGCCGGGAGTGGCCGACTTTGAGCCAGAAGGGCAGCGTGGCTGGTGGCAGCGCATCGCCCCGCGCTACTGGGGCTTGACCGCCCAGGAATACTATGACGCCGCGGACCTGTGGCCCTTAGACCCTGACGGCAACATGCTATTGATAGGCATCGTTGAAGAGCCGGAGGGAGTCAACAACCTACCGGATATACTGAAGCAGGAAAAAGGCATCGGGGCGATCTGGGCGGGACCGGGGGACATGTCCGTGGCCATGGGCCACCGTGGAGATTCGTCCCATCCCGACGTCCAAGCCAATCTGCTTAGGATACTGGAGGCCTGTAAGAATGCCGGGGTGCCCTGTGCCACCGGGGCAACCGCCGAAGAGGTTTCGATGCGCCTAGAGCAAGGCTTTCGCATCATCATCACCTCGCCGGTAAAGTCCAACCCCGGGCTGGCGGAGGGCCGGCGCATATCGGGCCGATAGTGGCGAAGCTTGGAAATCGATCGCGGCACTTCAGTTGGCCCGCATCGCCTAGGCGGGCGTTGTATGATAAGGACGCCAAGAACGTAAGTTAACAAGAATCCGAAAAAGGGGAGACCTATGTCAACGATCCCAGGCCTGGAGAGACCTGCCCCGGTTCCCAATGATCTAACGAAGCCTTTCTGGGACGCCTGCAACGAGCGGCGTTTGGTCTTGCAGATCTGCACCGAATGCGAGAAGCTGCAGTATCCTCCCGCCCAGCGGTGCAACGAGTGTGGCTCGGCCGACAAGCTGGAATGGAAAGAGGTGCAAGGTAAGGGACACATAGACGTGTACTTCGTGATACGCGACTCTCGTATCAGAGGGTTCCGATCGGCGCAGCCCATCAACTTTGCGGTGATAACCTTGGACGAAGACCCGGGCATCAACTTCTTGTCCAACCTTCCGGGTACTCCGCCGGGAGAGGTCCCCGTTGGAGCGCCGGTGGAGATGATATTTGAGGCGACGAGTACCGGCCAGTTAGTCCACGAGTGGCAGGTGCTCACTTAGCCCAGTTGGGTCTTACGATTGAAATGAACATCATGGAAAGCATAAGGGAGCTGAGATGGTTAGTGACACTAGTTGGATGAGAGATCGTGAAGGTTTGGGAGTCTGGGAACACCGCGGCAAGGTAGCCGTCGTAGGCTGGGGTCAGTCCCATATGGACCGGCGCTGGGACGGCGTGACCATGGACAGAAGCTGCGGCGGCTTGGCGAAAGAGGCATGCCTGAAGGCGATCGCGGACGCGGGCCTTTCGCTAGACGACATTGATGGACTTATCACCAGCGCGGATACCCGCGCCGAACAAACCTGGGCTCCAAGGCCCTATTTCGCACCGCCGTACGACACGGAAGACGGCCTTATCAAGGCTTCGGCCGAGTGGATAAACAGGGAGTTGGGATTTAAGAACGCCAAGTATTTTAAATCAGATGCTTCCTACATCGGCCCGATGATGGGCCTGGCCGCTCAGGCCGTGGGTGACGGTTTATGCGAGACCGCCCTGGTGTGGTACCCAATGGTTAACCTTGAAGGCCGGTACGGGCACAACAACCCTCAGAACTCGAATGAGGAAGCACCCGGGAGCAGCGCCTTTACCCTCCCGTGGGGTTATCAGAGCGGCGCGATGTTCAACAATCTCGTGATCTTCCAGCAGTATTGCAAAAAATACGGCAAGTCCCACGAAGGGCTGGCCCCGTTGTGCTTGAATCTGCGCAGAAACGGCCTGATGACCCCCTGGGGATACTACGCTATGCATGAGCCGCATCAACTCACCACTGACGATTATTTGAACGGGCGCATGATTGAGGAACCGCTGGTGATATTTGACTGCGACAGGCCCGTCAATACGTGTGGCGCCTTCATCTTTACCACGGCCGAGCGTGCCAAAGACCTAAGGCAGAAGCCAGTCTACGTCCTGAACCATGCCCAGAACACCGGCAAGGGCCGGAGCACCATGTCAACTCTGGAGGAGCATCAGGAGGCGGTCTCCAGTCTGGCACGGAAGATGTGGGAGGGTTCCGGGCTTGGCGCGGCGGATGTTGACATCTTCAACCCGTACGACGGCTACCTCACTTTCACGCAGCAGTTCCTGGAGGGCTTCCAGTGGCACGGTGTCAAGTTTGGGGAGGCCCACGACTTTTATGCCGACGACATCAGGGTCGAAGGCCCCCATCCCTTCCTTTCCAGTGGTGGAAATAACGGAACGGGGCGCAACCGCTCCGTCCTCTACTCTGACAGCATTCAGCAGCTTCGAGGGACAGCGGGTCCACGGCAGGTGACCGTTCGGGCTGACACCGCCCTCGCCGGCTGCAATACGCCCGACAGTAACGGCTTCATCATGTTCAGCAAGCACCCGAGCTAGGAACCGGCCGGAGCAGATTATCGCCCGGGGGGCTTGTTGACATCAAATGAAGCGACAAGCCACCGGGCGTTTTTCGTATCCCCATTCTCTTACTTCGAGGTGCGAGTTCCCTAAGCTTTGAACGACCCCGTATTTGAGGGTGGGACGAATGACGTGCCCGCTATGGTTCCCGGTTCTCAAACCCCATGAGTTCAGTCCCTAACCCGATCCCTTTGGTCTGGGCAAGCACTTTGAAGTCGCCATACTCGTCCGGGTCCACCAAGCTCATCATGGCCATTCGAGCCAGTTCCATCCTGGCGGCGGACAGGTCTTGCGTTTGGAGCGCATCGAGGTACGAGGAGAAGCCAAGGTTCGTCAGGAACTGGCTCTGCAGGGCGTAGCCCACGGTCGTTAGACCGTGCCGGTCACCTAGCTGCATAAGGGACGTGAAGTCGACCAGGGCGGTAATATCCTGTTGACCGATGTCCTGGTACGGGTCGCTACCGACGACGTGCCGGTTGTAGCAGACCAGCGTACCTTGGGAATTTTGGGGCGAATAGAGGTCGGGGGCCAGTTGACCGTAGTCGATAGTGAGAACAAACCCTCGGTCTAGGGCACTGGCAAGCTGGCCGGTCCAGTCCTCCATCGCCAGGTTCACCTCACCACGATACCCTTCAGGTAGGGACAAGCCCAGACTAGCCAGCCTCTTTTCGATGCGGGGTGTTGATGGCTCATCCAGGACTTCGGTGAGATTTCGTCCCTCCGATGTGACGAAGACTTCCTTGACTCTTCCATCCTGGATGGCGAACCGATGGACGGGGAAGTTATCGATCAACTCGTTGCACAGGATACAGCCAACAACATTTTGGAACGGACGTGATCCTTCGGCCTTAACTCGTTGGATCCCCAAGATGGTGTCTTCTCTCTTGGGACCCGCGAAGCCCTCAGTCCCGTAGTTCCAGCCTGACGTGTGGTCCGGTGATTGGAGCCAGCAAGGCTGGTAGTCGGTAGCGACGTAGTTGAGCGCCCGAGCAAACCGGGGGGGCATCCTCCTGCAGGCTTCCACGATGGATCGAGCCAAGGCGCCGTCGCCGGAGCCTACCTCAATAACGTGGAAAACAGGAGGGTCTCCGAGTATGTGCCACATCTGCTCCAGTTGACGTGCGATCAGGGAACCGAAAACCGGGTGACTCGTGGGGGAGGTCCCGAAGTGCGAGCTGATCCTGTTGCCCCGGGAAGAGTAAAAGCCTCCAAGGGGCGAGTACAGGCAGGCCTGCATGAACTCGGCGAATGTGATCCGCCCTTTCTTTTGGATCAGATCTCTGATCTCCTGGTCAACCGCTGACCGCAACCTCATCCCCCATAACGGCTAAGATCCCACAGCCCCATAAGCAGGTTTGTCAAAGGTGGTATGTCGAAGATTCTAGTAACTGCGCTTGGACAGCCCATCTGGTTGTGACCTCCTTCGTAACTTTGGAATAGGACTAGGCCACAACCGGCAGCCACCAAGTGAAGGCGTATAAGCGCCAAAAGCCCCGATTACGTAGAGAGAGCAACCCCGACCCACCCACTACTTCCACTGCAAATGAAGAGGAAGTTAAAGGTAGAATTTAACGTCATACGCCCAGCCTCTGTCTCGGCATTACAATCAGCTGCTGGTGGCGGAACATTCGCAACAATACCAAGCTGGATGTATCCACTAGCCGTTATATCACCATTAGACGTTATATCGCCATTAGAGAAGAGCCCCCCGGTCCGACATTCACCGCATTCCTGACATAAAGGTTATTACCAACGTCCACGTTCTCGGTGACTTCTATGGTGCTTGCTGAGATATCCCCGATGGTGGCTGCTGGAGCATCGATCCCTGAAATGTCCACTATGGTGAGGCTGTCTGCAAAAGCAGCGGCCACTTAAGCGTATTTCCCAGAGACGTAGACAGATCTGGCGCCGTCTAATAGAACTCCACCATCACTTACTGAGCCTGCGATGGCGGGGGAGGAGGGGTCGCTGACATCGACTATGGTGAGGCTATCTGCCTCAGAAGCGGCCACATAGGCATATTCCCCAGAGACGTAGACGGATCGGGCGGTGTTTAATGAACCATCGGATATCGAGCCTGCGCTAGTGGGAGAGATTGAGGTCTGGAGGAAGGTACCTCCAGCCAAGCTCAAATTGCCGTCGTTATCAACGGTCAGAACGTCCGTCTGAGATCCATCTGCCGCGTCCAGCGAATTGCCATCGCCAAAGGGCAGGGTCGACAGGTCGGCGCTATTGCCGCCCGTGATGCTCAGCAAGGTCCCCGCGAGGGCTAGTGTCTGGTCGTCGGTGGCGGGGTCGCCTTGAGGTCCTGTGGCGCCCTGGATGCCTTGTTCGCCCTGAAGACCGGTATCACCCTGGATGCCTTGTTCGCCCTGAAGGCCCGTATCGCCCTGGATACCTTGGGCACCCTGGGGTCCGGTGTCGCCCTGGCTACCAACGGCATTCCAGTCTAGTCGGATATCTTTCTTCTTGCAGCCGTCATCAGAATCTTCAGAATCTTCGCTGCCCTTGTCTTCGCTGCCCTTGTCCTTGCTGCCGCCATCGCCCAGCGGGTCGATAATCTTGATCTCGCCGCTCTTACCGTTAACGCAAGCGTGGATAAGTTGGTCTCCCACTGGATCGTCATGGGCAATGATGCGTGGCACCGCCAGGAACAAGAACAGCGCGCCCAAGACCGCCGTGAAGACGATCAAAGGTATGGGTATTACTGGGATTTTTAGGTTAGACAAAACTTTCACCATATTCACAAGATTTGGGGTAAAAACCAGGGATAATCCAGACTCCAAAGATAGTCTCGGGGGTTCGGTGCTTGCATCAGTCCACCCCCGTAAATTTCGCTGCCATGATGAGATTAGGCCCATCTCGGGGATCAGCGTTCTGGCCCCGAGGGATAATGCCGGATTGTCTATCCGTCGTCAACTAGCCTTGTATTTCCCAGATCAGTCCAATCCCTGAACATAATACTTTCGAAACACCGTGAACTATAAACCCAGATCATCGGCAACTAGCGGACCGACGCGAAGTCTAGTCTGAGGTGGGGACTGGTCAATGTCACTGACCCACCAGCGGATGAAGATCGGAGCAGTCGTAGATCGCTCAACCGGTAACCTAACAGAGCCTGGTCAACCGCGTCCCCTGCTATACTCCAACCGGTATAGCCCTACCGGTGGTTCGGCAGCTGTAAACAGTGGCGTAATAATGTGCCACAAAGGCGGTAGAAGCGCGGCGGCAGCGGCGGTTTAAAAAATTGTACCAGCAGAGCAGGCAAACCAACCAGCATCAGTCAACAAACTCGCCCTAAGCTCTCACAGACCAGGAGACTTTCATACTCACACAGTGCCGTTCGGTGGTACAGTTTTGCTCTGCCTTGCTGGTACATTTTCTCTCCGTCCTTGACACAAAGGGTCACGTTTATTGGGAACCAGTTTCATCTGGGAAATCTCGGCCGAAAGGGGGTTGAAGAGTGGCAGGACCATGTACGGGCCTAACCGTCCTGGATTTCTCCTTGGGGATGCCGGGGGCCATCTGCACCTTGGTAATGGCCGATTACGGGGCCGAAGTGATAAAGGTGGAACCTCCCGGCGGAGATCCTTTCCGTTTTCAGCCTGCCTGGATCTCGTGGAACCGCGGGAAGAAAGGCATTGTGCTGGATCTCAGCACTGCGGAAGGCCGCGAGCAAGCCATCCAACTCGCCGGCGAGGCTGATGTGCTGGTCGAGTCTTTCCGTCCCGGCGACATGGCCAAATGGGGATTGGGGTATGACACCCTGTCGCAACTTTACCCGAGGCTGGTTTACTGCTCTATTACGGGATTCGGGCAAAATGGCCCGCTCCGCCGGGTAAAAGGGTACGAGGGCATCGTTGCGGCCAAGGCCGGCCGGATGCTCAACTTACAGGGTCAGCCCACCCGGGATGGCCCAGTGTACTCGGCGGTGTACACTGGCAGCTGGCACGCCAGCCAGGCGGCGGTGCGCGGAATCATCGGCGCCCTGCGCGTGCGTGACCTATGTGGGCGTGGGCAATGGGTCCAGACCAGTATCCTACAAAGCCTGGCCTCTCCCCACGACAACAACGCCGGCGACGGTGGACTGGTGAATATGCAACTCCGGCGCAGGGACCCGGAGCGGTTTCCCGGAAGACCCGGCGGCGGTAGAGGCCTCTCCTCCATCGGATACATCCCCGTGCGGACCAAGGACGGCACATGGCTCCAGCACGCCAACCTGAGGGGCCCACACATCCAGGGCCATATCAAGGCCATCGGCCTTGGGCACCTGCTTGAGGATGAGCGGTTCAAGAATGTTCCCGGTATCACCTTGGACAACCGGGAGCTCCTGCGCCGGGAGATACTGAAGAAGCAGTTGGAGAAGACCGCCCACGAGTGGATGGAGATCTATCTTCAGGACGGCAACATCGCCGCCGAGCCCTATCGTGACAGCATCCAGGCCATGGATCATCCCGCGGTGCGCTCGAACGGTACCGTGGTAACGATAGATGATCCTCGAGTCGGCGCTATGCGCACCTTGGCCCCGCTCGTGGATCTCAAGGACACTCCGGGAGAGGCAAGCGGACCGGCCCCCGATGTGGGACAACATAACGTCGAAGTGCTGGGACGCCTGCGGCAGCAGCCCGTAACCACAATCGTTGGCTTACCTGAGGCCGATGTGCCGGCCCACCCCCTGTCAGGGGTCACGATCCTGGACCTGGCCACGATCCAGGCCGGACCCTACGGCGCCGCGCTTTTGGCGGACCTTGGGTCGCGAGTCATTAAGGTCGACGCCACCGACGTTCGATTGGATGAGGGGCGGCGCTCCACGGCCCAAGCGATGGCCGACGCCCGGACCTACGCTGGTAAGGAATGCATTCAGGTCGACCTCCAGACTCCTGAGGGCAAAGAGATCGTCCACAAGCTCATCGCCAAGGCCGATATTCTCTTGCACAACTATCGCCCCGGCGTTCCGGAGCGTCTTCAAGTCGATTGGGAGACTTGCCACAAGATCAATCCCCGCCTGGTCCATGTTTGGATGGGGACCTATGGAGAAAACGGGATACACGCGCGTAGGCCCGGCGCCCATCCAATTCCCGGCGCCATCATGGGCGGCCCCTTGCGGCAGATGGGCCGGAGCATGCCCCCGCCTCCGGAAGAGGTCATGGACATTGAGGAGATCGTTGAGGCAACCCGCTGGATCATGAGGTCCAACTGGGGACCGGACCAGAACACTTCCGCGGCTGTGGCCACGGGCATCATCCTCGGCCTCCGGGCGCGGGACCTCACCCGAACGGGGCAGCCCATCCACGTCACCATGCTCAATGCCAATGCCTGGACCAATGCCGATGAGTATTACGACCACGCCAACCGTCCACCCATAGCGATGCCCGACGATGATATCCATGGCCTCCATGCCCTGTACCGTCTCTACCGCTGCAAGGAAGGGTGGGTGTTCCTGGGTTGTCTGTTCCAAGACGAGTGGGAGACATTCTGCCGCACCGTGAGGCGGGGAGACCTCCTGACCGATCCTCGATTCTCTAGCCGGGAGGCGCGGCAGTCCAATGACGAGGCCCTGATCTCCGAGATTTCGGGGATATTCTCAGGACGCACCGCTGTCGAGTGGGAGGAGTTGTTGATCAAGGCGGACATCGGCTGTGTCCGGGCCGACGAAGCTCTGGAGGGAGGGTTTTATGCGGACCATCCCCACGCTAAGGCGAATGCTCTGAGCGTTGAGGTGGAGCATCCGCATATTGGCAAATACTTGCGTTACGGCGGGTTGGTCGAATTCTCCCTGACACCTGGACTCTACCGAACCTCAAACCAGATCGGCCAGCACACCAAGCCCCTGCTTCGGGAGATGGGCTACGACGACCAGCGGATCGAGGACTTGGGAACGCGGGGCGTCGTCCAGTGGGCGGACCCATCGGTGGGTGGGGAGCCGTAGGCGAGTAAGCCCCAACTCAGGGCCCACGTGTTCGCCGACGCTAAGGGCGAATAGTGTGGGAGATTCTACCAGCCAACCATTTGGAGTTTTTAACAGCACGTTACCCAGGATTCATGAGGACTCTGGGCACCCATTTGGGCCAGGTCCGGCGCGGTTCTGGGACCTCGTGACAGACGGCATGATGTCTATAAGAGGGTGAACCGGATGACGAGTTTTGTGAGATGGGCCACCCAGCGGGCCGCCCCGACTCCTGTTCAATTGGGTCTTCGATCGACCCTCGATCTTCAAGACCTAAATGTTCCGTCCATAAAGAAATCCTAAGTTCTTTTGCGAAGCGGCCCACCACCAGTGGCAGACCCTGCATCTTGCTCTCCGTGGTATCGCCATCCACTATGGCAACAGTCAATTCAGAGTCAGTGGCCATACTGCGTTGGGTGACATTCGCGCTTCCGATAGAGACATAACGGTCGTCTATGATCCAGAGTTTGGCATGGACGTGTATTTCCGGGCCAAGACCAGATTGTTGTAATTGGGAAACGAACACGTTCTCCGGAGCCAAGCCTCGGACCTGTTCCAGAGCCTCAAACCGCATCGCATTGTGATATTTGGCCATAATTCCACGAAAACTTCGATTGGCGAGAAGCAATATTATCTTAACTCCGCGGCCGGCCGCCTCTCTCAATCTTTCGATTAGGCTACATGGCCAAAAGAACTGATCTTCGATATAGATATAATGGCGAGAGCGGTCGATGGCCCGTGCTAAGGCGTGATTGACGCTCTGCTCTCCATCCGGCGCAAACGAATAAACCCCGCTTCCGGCAAGCGTGCATAGAACCTGAACATGGTGGGTGCCGTTGGAAACCGGCGAATCTTGTGGCCTTGAGTCATCAGAAATGGCGGGAGGAATCCTAGGTTTTGGCGCAAAAGGGTTGCGGTGAGCCGGATTCAAATCGTTCCAACGGTCCCTGAAATTGTCCCACAGTTGGGCAACCGCGGGCCCTTCGACTAGACAGTGAGCGTCGTGCCACCCTTCGTGCTTTTGCTTGGTACGACGGGGGGAGCTATCGTGGTCCGGGGTGTCCCACCGGTCCCGGCAAATGTCGATACCGCCCACGTATGCGGCCACGCGCTCTTTTGCTCCGAGAATGATGGATTTTTGATGGTGCGAGCTAAGCGCCCAAAGTCGGAGACGCTGGTCCAACAAGGCCACCCCGTTGGGCTTCTTTAGGCCGTTGAGCGCACTCACGAACCCGATATTACCTCTGAGTTGGGAATATTCGCGGCCGACCCTGAGCGCTGACGCCGGGAAGTACCAGATAAGGCAGCGGACATCTACCCCAATCGACAGCAGGTGTTCAAATTCATCCAGTAGCGAGCCCGAAATATCGCCCTCTCCCAGCAAATTTTGCGTCTGTGTCACCCGCCAGCCTAAGAAGTATAGAAAATCTCCCTTTCCCAATGACTTGATCCGACGGTGAAGATTCTCCATGTACGCCGCGCCGTCGATCAGCGGTACGACCGAGTTACCAGAAGTATACGCTGGCGTGTTCGCGATCTGGCTTCCCTCTAGGAACCAATAATCTGGAGACGTTTGGGCAACAAGGCCGGTCATTTTTTAGACTCCCGCACCATATTCCAGCGGTTCGGATAGTCGGTTGTTACGCCGTCCACGCCTAGCAATAACATCAACCTCATCAACCTAGGGCTGTTGACAGTCCACACGGCGACTTGGGCCCCTCGATTGTGGGCTCGGCGAATAAGCGTAGGGTCAAGGATTACCGCTGCCCAGAACACATCCACAACGGCCGCCTCTGCCGAAGAGGGCATGGAGCCTCGCCACCAAGATATCAATCCGACTCGTGATCCAGATGCGGTCTTTCTATAGGCGTTCACCCACTCATCATCAAATGACAACACCACTACATCGTCACTTGCTTGGTGCTTCTCCAAGATATTAGCGATGTCCTGATCCATACCTGGATACTTTCCAGGACTCTTGGCCTCCAAGTAAAGTCCGACATTGCTTCTGGCCGTTAATTCCAAGATTCTTTCAAGTGTTGGAATTTTCTCTCCAGCATAGTCTGGAGAGAAGTGGCTTCCCACCTCCAAGACCTTTGTCTGCTCCTGTTGGCAACCAGCAAAAGTGGGACACTTTTGTTAAGGAGAGATCAGGGGGATGTGGCAGTATTGTAGGACTCCCG
>CATMOE010000025.1:0-48566 GCA_950072105.1 uncultured Dehalococcoidia bacterium | reverse complement strand
AACGCCAATGCCGCGGAAGCCGAGGGTTTTGACTGCCTGCTCGACCTGTTCAGCTGCGAGGTCAGGATATTGCAATGACGCAGTCGCAAAGGCGATGAACCGATCCGGTTGCGACGCGCAGAACCCGGCCAGGGCCTCGTTCTGCACCCGGATCAATTCGGCGACGGCATCGCGGTCGGCCTGGTACCAGTAAGGATTGATGCTGAGCGCCTGGACATCGACGCCCGATCGATCCATCTGCGCCAGACGGTCGCCGATATTGGACCACAGAAGACCCGGCGATTCCAGTGAGCGATTGATCAGTTGCGCAGCCTCCGGGACGATGCAATGCGCATGGATGTCCACGGTCTTGACTCTCTTCCCACTAATGACGACCTCGCGGCGGGCTTGCGCAGGCACCTGCCCCGAGCCGCCGCCCGCACCAGCGTTGGCGTCAATCTCACAGTCGACAAAGGCCAAATTCGGGCCGGTATTCCTGCTTCCGCTAATAGGCATTTCCGTTCCTCTCATTCTTATGATAGTTGTCGCTGGTTGCGAGAGTTGTCAAATATTCTCGCCCACGTTCACTATTCGCCGATAGCGCTGTTCGGTACAGCTTACAGGGGCACTTCGTCTTTTAGGCCGAAGCCGGTGACGGGCACGAGCACAGTATCGTTTTCCCGGATGACGCCTTGCTTCGCGATCTCCTCGAGGCCCGCGAACGCGGCCGCCGACGTGGGCTCGGCGAATATACCTTCCTGCTCCGCCAGAGCATGTTGCATCTTCACGATGCTTGATTCCTCGACCGCTACGGCGGTCCCTTCCACCTGGCGCAGGATATCGAGGATCTGCTCTTGTCGAGAGGGCGCCGCTATGGCGATACCGCCGGCCACCGTTCTCGAGACTGTCCCTGGGTTCCAGGCTTGGCTCGTGAAGGCAGCGACCAGGGGCATGACGCTACGCGCCTGAACGCAATGGAGCCTGGGTATCTTATCGGTGCGTCCCGCGGCTTGCAGCTCGCAAAATCCCTTGAAGGCGCCTATGAATAGGGAGCCGTTGCCCACGGGGAAGACGATGTGGTCGGGAAGCGCTCCATCAAACTGTTGCGCCACCTCGTAGGCGAAGGTTTTCGTGCCTTCGGCGAAGTAAGGGCTCAACATGTGGGATGCGTAGACCAGGCCGTGTTGTCGATGGTAATCCATGGCCGCCGCGGTTACGGCATCCCGGGGTCCTTCGATAGGGTGAACTTCGGCGCCATAAACCTTGATCTGCCGTAGCTTGGCCTGCGGAGCGTCGGCGGGCACGAATACGTGGGCCTTTATGCCGGCGCGAGCTGAGTAGGCCGATACTGACGCCCCGGCGTTTCCTGACGAGTCTTCAACGAGCTCGGTCACCCCGTGATCCATGGCGACAGAAATCATCACCGCGGTGCCCCGGTCCTTGAACGACCCTGTCGGATTCAAGAATTCCAGCTTCCCGTGCAGACGCCGCATGCCCAGATTCTCACCAAGGGCCTTTAGGTGTACGCACGGGGTGCCCCCCTCTCCCAGAGAAACACCGGAACTTGAATCGTGCACCGGGGTCCGGGCTTCGTAGGTGTCTGAATTTCCAACTGGCTTGTGGTCATCGAGGTACTCGACGTCCAGCGGTGCGGCGCAGTCGCGACAAACATCCGTTGACATATCGGCCGGGCGGGTTCTGCCGCATCGAGGGCAGCGCAACACGATGTGTGACAATCGATCGCTCCAATACGTAGCTATCTAATATGAGATTCCCGGGTGATGGGGGAACGTTAGCACCTGCCCCGAATCCCGTCAAACGCCACAAAAGTGCGTCTTACCCCAGGATGTATAATCGTTCAGTTCGATCGTTTCTAGGTAAATCTACTTCATGTCCATCTTCAATCAATCACAAGCGAGAGGCGCTACATATGGTCCGTTGGAAAGATATTCATCCAAATGAACAAGCTAGTCTAAAGGAGCGGCTAGATGGAAGATATTCGGCGCCCTTTAAACAGACACCTTGGGTAGAAGCTCCGAAGTTGATCTATGCCCGGATCGCCATCGTAACGACGGCTGCGATCCATCGGTTTGACGACCGGCCATTCACGGGTCACGAGGGAGATTATCGAATCATACCCGGCGATATCGACTATAAAGATCTGGCGATGACGCATTCCAGCACAAATTTTGACCGCAGTGCATACCAACAAGACGTGAATGTGTGTTTTCCGCTGGACCACCTGAGAACTTTGATCGACTTGCAGGAAATAGGCTCTGTCGCGGATTGGCATTATTCTTTCATGGGATCAACCGCGCCGGAACGGATGGAGCCTGCCGCGACAGAGGTTTCACGACTCCTTGTCGGAGACAACGTCAATCTAGTTCTCCTCATCCCCGTTTGACCCGGTTGCACCTACGCCGTGGGCGTGCTGTCACAATACATAGAACGAGCCGCGAACGACGGTGGCGCCGGTATCGCGACGGTCCAGGTGAGCTTAATCAGACCAGTTACAGAGGCGGTACGGCCACCTCGGGCATTGTGGGTGCTGGGCGGCCGCTGGGTCCGCCAGACCGCCCAGATGTCCAATTAGACGTATTGCGCCAAACGTTGGGATTGGTGGATCAGCCTACCGCTCCCGCGTTGATCGACTATCCCGACAACATTAACGGCGACGATATCCCTTCCGAAGAGGGTTGGTCCTGCCCAGTAACTTTCCCAGACGTTGAACCAAGTACCCAGTCAGAATCGTTAAAGGCACAACTGCGTACAGAAGCGCAACTGCTGCGGCCATGGTTCGATGAAGGACTTCGCGTACGAGGCCGAACTACGGTCGGAACGAGCGGTAAGGACGCCGATTCGATCGGCGAGATGCTTGAAATCTTGGTGACATTCTCTGCGGACGCCGGCATGACAGTTCCGGATGGTTACAATCACCCGATGCCCCAGTTGCTACGTTATCTCGCCGCCGATATCGGAGCCTTTTATTCCGAGGCGGCAATCTCAAAACCCGGCGTGAGGTTCCCCTCCCCAACGGATCTGGAAGAGTGGTTTTTCTTAGAAACCGTCGCAGGCGATGTCTTTTATCAGGTCCGGGAAAGGCTCTTGAGCGCGGACATGATCGTGCTCATAGCTAACGGACTAGATGACGATGAGATTGATAGTCGATTGGTTCTCATGGCAGGCACCACTGCACACATGGCTGACGAGGTCGTTCGTAAGCCCGGAATAAGTCGAGAACTGCTGCAAGATTCAGCTGAGGCGTTCCGAGCCGGTCTGGTGGGCCGCTTGTCTCGATCGATTGTTCCAATAGCTATGCGGGACCGGCGAAGTGAACGGGATAAATCCGCCGGTGCTTTTTAACTTCAAACAAAACTCTTGAGTCTGACAGCTTGACTCAAAACGGGCGCGACTTTGATAACGACGGCGAGTAGCCCCCTTTCGTAAATGGGGGTTGGTGGGATTTAGGGCCCCTCCTCGTAAAACTGCCGGGGTGAGCGGGCCGGGAAGGGCTGGTAGGGGTGTTGCTTCAGGGCATCCTCGTTCAACTCGATGCCCAAGCCGGGGCCTTGCGGGATGCTTATATACCCGTCCTTGACCTGGAAGGGATTGTGGGCGATCTCCTGGCCGAACCCTTCCAAGTTCACGAAGTACTCGGTAATGAGGAAGTTGGGTATGTTGGTGGACACCTGCAGCGTCGCCGCCAGTCCCACCGTGGTGCTGTTGTAGTTATGGGGTGACACCACCACGTAGTACGGTTCGGCCATGGCCGCGATCTCTTTCAGCTCCAGGATACCGCCGACGTTGCACACGTCCGGGTTGATGATGTCGGCGGCCTGTTTCTCGAAGATCTCCCGGAATTCAAACTTGGTGTACAGCTCTTCACCGGTGACGATGGGGATGTTAATCTCACGCTTGACCGCCGCCAGCGCGTCGACGTTTTCGGCCAGCACCGGCTCCTCGTACCAGAATGGCCGGAACTGTTCGATGTTCCTAGCGATGCGCACGGTGTGCATGGGGGCCAGGCGGCGGTGCATCTCCACCAGTATCTCCGCGTCCGGTCCCACGGCTTGGCGCACCGCGGCCACGTTTTCCACCGCCGCTTCCTCTACTTCCCGGCTGACGTAGCTACGCCAGGGACCGGGAATCGGGTCGAACTTTAGGGCGGTGAAGCCCATCTCAATCACTTGGGATGCCTTCTCGGCCAGGGCCCCAGGCGTCTTGGCGCCCTCGGACCATCCGTTGGCGTAGACCCTTATCTTGTCCCGGCAAGCTCCGCCCAACAATTGATGCACAGGGGCTCCCAGCTTCTTGCCGGTTATGTCCCACATGGCCTGCTCAAGACCGCTTATCGCGCAATAAAAATCCATCGCCCCGCGACGTCCGGCGATGTCGTCGTAGGCCACCTGGGTGAAGTGCTTGATGTTGAAAGGGTCCCGGCCCACCAGGTAGCGCTCCAGTTGATCGACATGAGCCACTATTTGAAGGTCCCGGTCCGACTGGGTGTAACACTCCCCCCAACCGTGGATGCCTTCGTCGGTGTCAAGTTTGACGAAGCACAGGTTCTTCCCAACTCCCGGATGGGCGAGGAAGGTGGTCACTCCGGTGATTTTCAATGGATGTCTCCTTAGGCCGATATGCAGTACCCCGATAAGTCGCGGACGCTCTCCGGATACTAGTGGGCGCTGATGTAAGCGTCAAGGGCACGAGTTAAGCCGGCGTCTCTGGTATCATTAGTAGTTGAATTCCCACATGAAATCGGTACTAGAAATCAATATCTCGCCCGTGAAATCCCTGGGTCTGGTCAATGCCGGCACGGTGCATGTTGGCACGAGCGGCATCATGGAAGACCGGCGGCTCTTTTTGTTGGACAATCGTGATAGACTGGTGACCCAGAGAGAGATGGGGCGGCTGACGCGAGTAAAAGCTGATTACCGCGGCGATCCGGATTGGCTTAGTTTGGTTATACCCGGTGGCGCTACGATCGAAGGACGGCTGGAACTCGGAGAGCCGGTGGCAACCAAGCTGTGGGGCCGCGATGTGATGGGGTCGGTGGTAATCGGGGATTGGGCCGACGCTCTCTCGGACTTTTGCGGTCAGACCGTTCGATTGGTCCTCTCAAGCGCTCCAGGGCAATGCTTCGATGAATATCCCATCTCGTTACTGTCTCAAGCCTCATTGGATGTGTTGAACGGCCAAGCGGATAATACGGTGTCTTTGGATGTCCGTAGGTTCCGTCCAAACTTTTTGATCGGTGGATGTGAGCCCCACGAAGAGGACACCTGGCTAGGCGAAACCATACAGATCGGAGATGATATGCTCCTTCAGGTGGTGGCCAGAGACCCGAGATGCGCCATCACTTGCCTTGATCCAGACACTGGGCAGGCGGATTTCGAGACCCGGGAGTTGATCGCGCAGTACCGGCCCAGTTCGGGAGCAGTATATTTCGGGGTATATGGAATCGTAGAACATCCTGGTAACGTCTCTATCGGAGACCAAGTTAAAACATCCATCAATGCCTCTTCGTAGAGTATAGGAGAAGAGCCTGATGCCCGATGAATTAATGATCTTTTCAGAGAAGCCTCAAGCCAAGTATCTGATAGCGGGCTGGCGCCGCCAGTGGTCCGACGGCGGACGGGTGTCCGGAGGATTGACCAGGTACCTGATCGAGAAATTAGGCGCCAAAAAGATCGGAGAGATGAGTCCGGCAGTCTCTCACGACTGCTATCCCTTTCAGGTTGCGGGGACCCACGATACGTTCCGCCCCCTGGCGGCCTACGAGGACGGACTGCCCACCAAGGACATGTACAGGGAAAACTATTTCTACGACGCGGGCAACGGGCTGATCATCTTCAGGGGAGAAGAACCCTGGTTCCACATCGAGATATTCGGCCAAGCCTTCTTCCAGGCCGTCAGTGAGCTGGGCATCCAGACCACCGTGGCCGTGGAAGGAGTCAACGGCCCGGTTCCGCCGGAGATGGAAAGACGGGTCACTTGCGTCTACAGCAAGGCCGAAATGAAAGAGGACCTGGACAAGATCGGGGTGCAGTTTTCCAGCTACGGCAGCGAAGGGCGCAGGGGCCCTACCATAGCTATGGCGCTGGTGACGCTGGCCCATTTCGAACATCCGGACGTGGACATGTTCCGCTTGGGGTCCATGGCCCCCATGTATCCCTTTTCCACCAACAACGAGCAGGTGGGGATCACCAGGGACCACCGGTCTTATTACGATATTATGCGCCGGCTGAAGTCTATGTTCGACCTTGATATCGACTTGTCGGAGCTTCAGGAACTGGGAGAGGCCGAGTCGCGGCAGTTGACGGAAACCTTGGAGAAAATCAGCTCCAACAACCGGGAGGCCAGGCAGCTCATCGAAAGCGTTCGGTCTGACTACAGCTACACGCCCTTCGAGCAGTCGGTGAGTCTTGACCCGGCGCTGGACAAGACTTTGGAAGATATTCTGCGCAATATGCCCGAATAGTCCAAGCACTTCCCAAGCTCAGCCATAGCTGTTTTACGCTCCCAGGCGTACATTTCCCTACCGCTGGGCGGACTTTTCCCCGCGAATGTGCATCGATTCGCCATAAAGCACGAATGGCATAGTAGGCACAAGTATATATTACTTATTGACAGGGTATGGTGCGCCGCACATATCTGGTAAAATAAGAGTCGGTGCGAGTTTAGGTTTCTGTTACATCGGACGACCTCAACTGGACCAATACAACACATAGGGAGGCCATCCGAATGGCGATTTCAGACAAAGACCTAACTTGTAGAGACTGTGGAGCTGTTTTCACTTTCACAGCCGGAGAACAAGAATTTTTCGCGTCCAAGGGGTTCACCAACGAGCCTAGCCGCTGCCCGGCTTGCCGGTCCGCCCGGCGGAACCAAGGCGGGGGCTACGGCGGGGGCGGGGGCGGTGGTGGTGGTGGATACGGTGGACCACGAGAGATGCACCCCGCGGTGTGCGCCCAGTGTGGCATCGACACCGAGGTCCCCTTCCTGCCCAGGGGCGACAAGCCGGTCTATTGCAGCGACTGCTTCAGCTCGATGAGGCGGTAACAGCTACGTAAGTTAAAGAAGCCGCCATTTAGGCGGCTTCTTTTTTATTACGGTAGGGCTTGATACTCGGAGTCCGCTATTGGACCCTTTTTAGGAATCTTCAACAAGGTCTGGCCGCCTCTGTACTAACTTGTGCACAGAGGTTGTTGAGAATCGAGCTAACGGCTTATTCTTGAGAATCAAAAGGTCAACCAGTGAAAGCGAAAGGGGCAGCCTCTAGGCTGCCCCGTTTTCTATGATTAAAGGTCCAACTGCTTCCGGAAAATGCGATTTCTATCTTGAGGCCAGGCTACCCCGGCATTCCGCCTAGGATTTCCTTATCAATATGTCAGATCCGTCGAGACGGACCTCGAACACCTTTATCGGCTCAGTGGCTGGGCGGCCGGTCGCCTCTCCCGTGGTCACGTTGAATCTCGCGCCGTGCAAGTCGCAACGTACTTCTTCCCCCTCCACCTCTCCCGCCGATAGCCGGTATCCTTGATGATTGCACCAGTTGTCGCAGGCGTGAATCACCCCATCGACATTTACCAGCAGAACTTCCTGGCGGTACCCTATCTTCACGGCTTTCATCTCGCCGGGCGGGATATCACTGACGTCGGCCACCCTTATAAACTCTGGATCAGCGATGGCGAGTAACCTCCGGGACAGCATTTATTTGTTTGGAGCGGGCGATGAGATTCGAACTCACGACTTTTTGCTTGGGAAGCAAACACTCTACCACTGAGTTACGCCCGCATTGCCTGTTCGATGATAAGTCGCCCCGTTTTCCGTGTCAACGCCACTGGGGCCGGTCGCTACGGTTTGGCGGTCATCAGCCACTCTTGCTGGAGTGCCGGGCCGGTCAACCCCCCGGCGTATAAAAGAAAAAGCCCGTCGTCACCAAAGGGCGAACGGTCCATGTATGCGATAATAGATTTCGCGTTGCCCGGTCCACTCTGGGTGACGCCACGCCCTCGGGGTGTTCATACCACCGCCGGGGGCACTTGCTTTTGGGCGCAATGTAAACTTGGGACAAGATCACGTCAGTCTAATCCAGCCGTGGGGTATTCCTGATTATGGCATCCCTATCAATTTTAATCGCCATCGGGGCATTCTTGACATCGATCTTCACCTACCTGGGCCGAAATCGCCCGTACCTTGGCGTACAGTAGATTAAATGCCCAGCCTCCAAATATGAAGGGCTGGATGAACCGATAGTGTGGGAGATCGTAGTTGCTAACGTAGGCGAAATACCCGCGACAAACGTTAAACTGGACCTAACCTATTCGGTGTCAGAGTTCGAGCCCTCTAGCCATCAGTTAGGTGCGATCTTCCCCCACCAGCAGGCGACTACCACGGTTGACGTGCCGCAGACTGCATTCTACGTTCCTGCATTACTGAAGCAGACGAGGGAGATCACTCCAGAAGGGGGAGTTCGAACTCGGTCCACTTTTAGTCGTGAGTCCATACCCATGACCGTCCATTGTAAGATCACCTATACCCAGCCGCCGGTTTTATTCGGATTGAGCTTTAGGGAATTCCATACCAACCAGCCTATAACTATAACCAAAGAGGGGACCGCATTCTCCTCACAGTCGGAAAGGGCAGATATAAGGTAATAGATCGAGTTCAACGAAAAGGCTATAGCCGGTCACTGAGCGAAATCCGTTTGTGGGAGTCCAAAGCCCGCTCGGCTGCGGTACTGGCGGCATATCTTTGGAGCATGGTTCTGGAGCGCCACTCCGCCAGAGCCATTAAGTCCAATTCACCATCGAGAAATTACAGTAGATAACTGGACAGGTTTTGGGGTGGTTCGTAGCTACGGAAGCACAGCGTTGCGAGCGCGGGGCTTGGGAATCACGTGCTAGCAAGTAACATTCTGAGGTTGTACTAGACACGTCGGACCTTTGCTACTTATCCGGCTGGTTCTGCTAAGAAAACTGGAAGGAGCCGATTGGCTTTCTCTTGGTATTCCTGATAAGTAGGGAATGCCAAGACCGCTAAATCCCAGAGCCGTTGCCGCTCGGCTGGGTCTACAACCTCTCTGACCCGCATCGCATACACTTCAGTTTTGTCGCGAATCTCGACGTACGGCTCTGCCTTCAGATTGTGATACCAAAAGGGATGTTCCGGCGCTCCAGCCTTGGAGGCCACCAAGATATAGCTGTCCCCGTCCACTACCCTCATCAGCGGAGTCTTACGGGTAGCGCCTGTCTTCCATCCTTTGTTGGTCACAATTATTACTGACAGACCCGTGTCCATGAAAGTTGAACCCTCGGTGCCCCCGCTACTTTCGTATCGTTCAACCTGATTGGATACAAATTGCCAAGGACTTGGTATGTATTCACTCATGGTTAACTCTTCTTCGCGTTTTTGGATCGCCCCAGATTCGCCGGGGCTTTGTTCTTATTTGCCTACGGCAGTTATTTCTGTCCGAACAAAGGCAGCGATACATAGGTGTAAAAATAACAACCCACGCATATGTCGAGAACGCCGTCTAACAAATTGAAGGCCAATAGTGCCAGACCTACCCCGATTGCAATTGTTGGATCTACGAAAAATAATCCAACTGAACTGGCAGCAAAGATAAACCCTACTCTCACCGCAAATATTTTGGGAGCCTTGTCCATCTGCTTCGGAGTCATCCTAAGCCGACGAGTGAGTTGGTGTCCCAACCAGCCGATTGGACTGAGGTTGTGGGTGAACACCCTCACAGCGTAGTCGCCAGCAAGTAACAACATCAGTATGAATACACTTGCGGTTGATACCAAAGAAAGCACCGAGTACGACGCTATGATGACTGCCGTAATAATTGCGGAAGACCTCACAACATTCTTGTCAATCCGTTCATTTGACATTGGGCAGGCTAACGATTTGATTCCCATTACCAACACTCGCCTACAGAAATAAGGTGGATTACTGAATGAACGGATCGAACTTTTCTCCCCTGCTGGCAGTGGTCAGAATTACAGCAGATAACTGGACAAGTTTTGGGGTGGTTTGTAGCTACGGAAGCACAGCTTTGAGAGCGCGGGGCTTGGGAAGCAAACACTACACTGAGTTACGCCCACGCTGCCTGTTCGATGATAAGTCGCCCTGTTTTCCGTGTCAACGCCACTGGGTCCGGCTGCTAGGGCTTGGCGGTCATCAGCCACTCTTGCTGGAGCGCTGGGCCGGTTAGCCAACGCTCGTGGGCTTCCTGTCTGCCTTCGGGTACTTGGACTCCCAGCCCGTCGGCCAGGCGGGTCATGAAGTTGAACGTGCAAGTGATTAGCACTACCGAGAGGATCTGTTCGTCGGTTAGGCCCAGCGCCCGCAGTCCTTTAACGTCGGCCTCGCTCATGTTTGTTGGCTCCCGGGTAAGTTTCACGGCGAAGTCCAACATGCCGCGCGTTTCCGGATCCAGATCGGCCTTGGTGTAGTCGTGCATGATGTGGCTGGCCAGTTGGGGGTCGTCGGAGTGCTGACGGAGGAACCCTCCGTGAGCCATGGTTCAAAAGCGGCAATGGTTGTAAACCGACACCGCCGTGGCGATGGCCTCTTCCTGCACCCTGGTAAGCGCGGAAGATCCGAAGGTTACCGCCTGGTTCAGAGCGCCAACCGCCTCCATGGCCGAAGGCAGGATGGACATAACTTTTATGACGTTGGACATGGGGACGTCTTCTTCGCGTATCCAGGACATGGTTATTCTCCTCTCCTGATGGGGATGAATAGTAACCCGATGATTATACAGGTGAGGAGGAGAGGCCGGTTGTCCCAGCGCGGTGGTTGGTTCGACAAGCTCACCACGAACGGTTAGGGAAGATGGGCGTGAGCGGTTCGGCAAGCCCACCACGAACGGGGAAGTGACGCCGGAGGAATGCTTGGAAGGGCCGAGGTCAGGCGGAGGATTGCTTGATGAGTGAGGACTTGAGCTTGTTCAGAGCGGTGCGTTGGAGGCGGGACACGTGCATCTGGGAGATGCCGAGCCGCTTGGCGATGGCGCTTTGGGATAGCCCCGAGAAGAACTTTAGGTAAATGATGACCTGCTCGCGGGAGTCCACTCCATCTAGCGCCAATTCCAGGTCTACCCGGTCGGCCAACCCCTCTAGGTCCGGGTCTGGGACCCCCATATAGTCCAGGATGCTGGACACGTCTTCGCTGTCGTCCGATTCGTATTGGGCGTCTAAAGATAGGGGTTTGCCGAACCGCTCCACTTCAAAGGTTTCGGCTATTTCCTCGATGGAGAAGCCTGTATCCTCGGCTATTTTCGGCACCGTGGGAGTGTGTCCCAGGTTTTGGGTGAGTCCTACCACCGCCCGGTCCACGGCCATTTTTTGGCTCTGAAGCTTTCTGGGCACCTTCACGGCCCAGCCGTGGTCGCGGAAGTAGTTTTTAATCTCGCCTACGACGACCGGCACCGCGAAAGAGATGAAGCTGCTGCCCAATTCAGGGTCGAACTTCTTGATGGCTTTCAACAGCCCGATGGTTCCCACTTGTATCAGGTCTTCTTGGGGCTCTCCGGAGTTGTGGAAACGCTAGCACAACCGCTTGACCAGAGCAAGATGGTCCACGACCAGGCGTTCTGCCGCTTCCGGATCTTGGGACATCCGGTAGAGAGCCAGCAACTCCTTGGTCCCCTCTGATTTGCCCTTGGTTCCCATCTTGTACCTTCCCCGTTACCTATAACCGGCCGGGCGCCCCGTATGAGCAGATCAAACCCGGCGTTGGATAGAAGACCATTCAGCCGGTTTCCACCGTGTTGTATTTGGCAATCCGTATCATAGGGTCTTCGTTGGCTCCCCCACCAAACTCCACTTCATCCATCAAGCTCTCCAGAAGAGCCTTGCTTTCGACCATGTCATCCCCGGTCAGCGATACGGTGTAACTGATCTGGTTAGGGACGAGGATCTCCAGTTTGTTTCCTTCCACGATGAACTGTAATGCCAACTCTCGGGTAGCCGAGGCCGCGGCATCTTGGGAAATCCATTCCATAGCCAGGCTGAAGACTTCAGAGGCGGCTACTCTCAACTGTATGACTTCATCATAATTAAACGACATATTGCCGGCGATCACGCCTATCGTGGCGCGAACGACGGCTAGATACTCTGAAGATGGCGGGAGTTTAATTTCAATGACGTCGGACAAAATCAACCCTGAGGAAGCTCCCTTCCCGATTCCATTCCGGTCTATCGCCATAACCACACTCGCGACTCCAATGCTGGTCTCAGGACCGGCTTGGCGAACCAAACTAAGGCGAATGGTTCTTGCGGGCGCGGCCTGTAATCTCTATATCAACAGATTAGTGCTTGCTCAAACCTGTTTTCGGCCCAATTATCAGTGGCGGTTATGTTCGCCAGGGCGTCTGGATTATAGCAGGCAATCTGTCCCGCCTACTAACGGAGAGGCCGGAAGAAGGCGCGGATGTCCTCTACCAGCAAGTTGGGCTCTTCCAAAGCCGCGAAGTGTCCGCCCCTGGGCATCTGGGTCCATCGCTGTAGGTTGTATGACCGTTCGGCCCACTCCCTGGGCGGGTGGCTGAGTTCTTTGGGAAAGACCGCCACGCCGGTGGGGACCCTTATCATCTCGTCCTGTTTCAATTCCCAAATGGTCTGCTGGGTCTCGTAGTAGATGCGGGTAGACGAGTTGATCGTCTGGGTGGCCCAGTAGATAGTGATATTGGTCAGCAGTTCGTCCTTGCTGAAACTGCGCTCCACGTCCCCGTCGCAATCACTCCAGGTACGGAACTTCTCGACTATCCAGGCTGCCAGACCCGCCGGGGAATCGTTCAAGCCATAGGATAGGGTTTGAGGCTTGGTGCCTTGGATGTGGGAATACCCACCCTCGGCCCGCTGCCACCGGTCGCGGTCCGCCTGGTAGTCTTCTTCCGGTTTTGAGATGGGACGCGATCCGGGACCCAAGTAGGGGACCGGCCTGGTCACCGACGTCTGATGGATGCCTATGACGTTTTCGGGATAAGAGAAGCCTAGCCTGGCGGTCACACTTGCTCCCCAGTCGCCGCCCTGGGCTCCGAACCGCTGGTACCCCAATCCCTCCGTCATCAGCTCCGCCCATAGGTCCGACACTTTGAATACGCTCATACCGGGCTGGAGCGCGGGTTGGGAGAAACCGTAGCCCGGCATGGAAGGGACCACCACATCGAAAGAGTCTTCGGCGGAGCCGCCATGGCCGGCCGGGTCCGTAAGCAGGGGTATTATTTCCAGCATTTCAAAGAACGTGCTGGGCCAACCGTGGGTGATGATCAAGGGGAGCGGGTTAGGGCCGCTGCCGCGGTGGTGTATGAAGTGAATGTCTAAGTCCTGGACAGTAGCCCGGAAATGGGGCAGAGCGTTTATCGCTTCTTCCCGTGCCCGCCAGTCGAATCCGTCAACCCAATAATCCACCAACTCCTTGACGTAGCCGAGGTTGGAGCCGTAGTCCCAGCAGGAATCGGGAATCTCGCCAGGCCAGCGGGTGCGCTCCAGCCGCTCCCTCAGGTCGGCTAGGACGGAGTCCGGGATGTGTATCTGGTAGGGTTTAACTTCCATATCCGTCAGTCCTTTTTACTCCCTGGCGTTAGATCGGCAATGTGTCTTCGGTGCGGTTGTCGGGGAGGTCGATGACGAAGGTGTTGGCGTTGAAGGCCAGTAAGGCGTAATAGCCCATCAGATTCACCAGGTTCGTTAGGCCGTGCACGCCAAACTGCTGAACTCCTGCCTCGTAGGTGGAATCGCTGACCTTGTGGGTTCGGAAAAAGTCCCGGCCCAGGTTCACAACGGCCGCTTCGTCGGCGCTCAAGTTGGGCAGGTCGCGCCCGTCCCGCATGGCGTCCACCAAGGCATCGCTCAAGCCTGCCTGGCGTCCGGAAGCCGCGTGGGCGTTCCAGATGTACTGGCAGTCCAGTTCCCGGGCCGTGGTAAGCATGGCCAGTTCCTGGACGTTGGCGGGCAGACCTGAACCTTGGCGCAGATAGGCCGATAGGTGATTAGTCCGTTGAGCTATCTCCGGACTGTTGAGGGTTACCGACCCGGGACCGCTGGTGGGTGGGCCGCCTCTCTCCTTGACTACTTGGTCGAACAGATCACGGTATTTCTCGGGTACGCTTTCCCTGGTAGGTATCGGCGCTCTAGCCATTTTGGCCCCCTTTTTCGCCATTCAGAGACGTTAGTGAAGAATGTAATCTGGCCCGCACAGGTTGGTTAGGCGAGGCGGCCTTAACGGTACTAGCCGGAAAATGGGATGTCAATGGTGGTGTGTATGGGCGGCGGATCATCCACTTGGCCGATAAATGAGCTTCTTGAAGCCTCCAACCTTTGACAGGAGGCCGTCCGAATCATGGTGGCGATTGGACCCGGCCCCGAGGCATCGCAAGTCCAGCAGCCAGCAGCGTCAGCGCTGCTATCGAACCGATAAAGAACCCCGGCAGATAGGAGCCGGTCAGGTCCCGCAGGCTTCCCACCATTACGGGGGCGATGAACATGCCCAAACCGGAGAAGGTTAACAACGAACCCCAAACCACCGCGACACGCTCCGGGTCGTTCCTGACCAGTTCCATCGTTCGTGATAGCAAGGTGGGCACGTACAGCCAAGACCCAATCCCGACTAATATCAGACCCAAGTAGATCCCGGTGGCGCTGCCTAAAAGGAAAGAGGCGGGACCGCCGATGGCCAGCAAGATCCCCGGCCAGATGAAGTAGCTCCGGGGCGTGCCGAATCTCAAGGGCAAGAAGCCGCCAAGCAAAACGGCGAATACTCCGATGAAGGGCAATAGCCCGGTTGCAAAGCCTGCCCCTGTTGGCGTCATGCCACGGACTTCCGTGTAAAAAGCCGGTAGCCACGCGGTTAGGGCGGTGTATTGGACCAACACTCCGCCGTCAGCCAAGAGCAACAGTACGATCTGCCGGTTTCGGATGAGACGCGGGATCGCCCTGAAGGACATGGAGCCGGACTTTCGAACCGAGTCCCCCGGCACTTTCCCCAGAACGGTCCAAGCGGCTGCTCCTACTAAGCCGATCGCTCCGAAAACGCTCAGAGAATTCTGCCATCCCAGGACCCCGGCGAGAGGTGCTGCCGTGGCAATGCTGATGGCGATTCCCAGGCTCAAGACCGCGGTGTTCAATCCGTTCATCACCAAGACTTCCTTGGGCCTGAACCATCGCAGCAAAAGGGGGCCGGTGGTTATCAATACCAAAGCGAACCCAAGACCAAACGACAACCGTAGCGCCAAGAGGGAGAGGTAGTTAGGAGCTAAGAACGACAACGTCATGAGGCCAGCCAGCCACCAACCCAGAGTATAGGACCGGGCGATGCCCAACCGGCTGATCACCACTCCGCCAGGCAGTCCGAAGCCGGCGGCTACCAATAGGGCCAGCGCGATCAGCAGGCCGGCCGACCCGCGATTAATCTCATAATCGCGGATGACATCCCCCAGCAACGGGGAAATCGTGAACAGATTCAAGCCCACGGAGAAGTGGGCCGCCATGACTAGACCGGCGATCAAGAACCGGTATCGTCTCGGCGGCAAGGCCTCGGTGCGAGATGAGTATTCAGAGACGCTGGTCATGTGTCCCTCAGGTGGCGTCGGCGTTGGTCACGATGGGCTAGCCAATCGAGCCGAGGAACATAGTATCATCCTCCAGGAGCTACCTCCGGGCTGACTTAGGGCTAACTTCTACGGGTTACCTCTTTTATCATCCCCGATATCACCAGTTCGGGTGATTTCCAGCGGGCTGTTGAGACACATACTGAGCGCAGCCGAGATTTAAAGGACCAGGACAAAGCGGGCACGAAGCGATAACTCGCCAACCAAATGCCTGAGAAGTCCAAACCCGATGGGGCGATGGTCTCTTTTGAATCCGGGAGCATACAAACCGATACAGAATCCTGGCAAGCGCGAGGTGAGCTATGACACAGCTGGACTCACGGGTGGGAACCATCGACTTTATTGGCGAAAAGAAGGTTCGGGTTGGAGGTAAGGCGGCAAAAGGGGAGGATAGGGTGGATATCGTTGCCGGCCTGGCCGGATATCTGGCGAAGCTGGGCTTGGCGGACGGTGAGTTAGACCAAATGATCGCCATGTTGCAAAGCGGACGGCGGGAGGACCCCACCGAGGAAATGTCAAAAGAAAGGCCGATGGAAGGCCACATGCCACAAGGCCGGCCCAGTGGCACAATCGGTGTGTTCCTGGCGGAAGAGCAGCAGATCCTCAGAGAAGCATACTATTCGGTGTTCAACTCCCAATCCAATATGGAAATGCTAGGGTCGACCGGCGATACGTCGACAGACTTCCTGGCGGGAATGGTCCAAGCATTAAAGCCCGACGTAATCATACTTGGAGTCAAAGCGGTGCAACCATGCACCGTCGAGAAGTTGCAGGTACTGCGAGAAACCTGTCCCGAGATGGGATTGGTTCTACTGATGGCGATGTACGATGGGCAAGGCATCAAGTCGCTGCGAGAATTCTCTCGAGACTCCTCGTCCGGGTGCGCCTATATCCTGAAGCACACCATAGATACAGTAGAACAGCTTAACCAGGTGGTTTGCTCGGTGGCAGAGGGAAAGATCATAGTGGACCCCATGGTTATGGAAGAGTTGATCCGTACGGGTGACTCCGGTAGCGGCGTCGTGCAGGAGCTGTCTCCCAAAGAGATGGAGGTGTTGGGCTGGCTGGCCAAGGGCTATCGCAACGATACGATTGCCGGACTCCTGTCGCGGGACGTGAAAACCGTGGAACGCCACATCAATAATATCTATAGCAAACTGCAGAACGATAAGTCGGAAGGCCCGGACGCTACGATGCATCCCCGGGTGCGGGCCGCCCTGATGTACCTGAAGGCCGTTGGCCTGCTATCCGGCGCCAACTCTGGTGACGACTGACGATTGAGATTCAGTATCTTAGGTGTTGGCCCTTGGCGGGTCGTCATTATTCTTGATGGATCAAGGCCCCCGGTATCGCTGGGGGCCTTTTCATTTGGCGATTCTCAGGCCGCCGGTAAGCTGCATCCGGGCGGCCTACACTATCCCTATCCCATACGGCTATGAACAAGAAAAAAGGGCCGTTGGCCCACATTCCAACGGCCCCTGATCCAGAAGATATGAGTAGAAACCGATTCCGGTCTTCTCACAGAGAAACCCGGATCACTGAGACCACACCCCAGCAAACTTAGAATACATCTCAACTCTGCCCCATTAAAGGGAGTCACCAGCTAGTACTCCTGCGATTATCCGGCAAACTCATTGGGGGTTTATACCCGAAATAAACTGGGGACGATTCTGCGTTCAAAGCTAGTCTACCCTATTGTCTAATACCCAGCCTTGCGGCATTCTAGATGAGCGGACTTCGGTCACAAGGCGTGGTCCCCTGGCCGGCTATGCTTACGGCGTAGTTGTGGACCGAGGCTAAAACCGGAAGGCCGATGACGTCGTGGCAATCCCAACTGGAGCAGAGGTATGTGGACAGTGTGCAAGAGTGGAAGCTCCCCTGATTTAACACGCGTGAGCACGTGCTCACCTTTTTACTGTTTGACGACAGATAGATACCTAGGATGGACCATATATGAATAACGACCGGTATGCCAGGAATGGCACGAGAAACGCCGGCCAGCAAGAATTGCTTTCTTATTTGGGCAAGCTTGGCCTGGAACAAGGCGACATGGCTAAATGTCTTCGGTATTTGGACGACCACTTGCCGGATGACCTGATTCAAGTGAAGAACAGTATTGATCTAACGGTTGGCCCGGTTGCGCCCAAACTTCGGAATACTGCCTCAAAGATCCGGAATGTCGGATTGTACCTGGCTGAGGAGCAGCAGGTCCTCAGAGGACCTTACGAATCGTATTTCGGGACCCATTCCGTTATCAAGTTGTTGGGATCGTCGGAGGATCTGGCTGCGGAATCCCTTTTCACCGCCGCGATGGCGGTTAATCCCGACGTGATCCTATTGGGCGTCAAGACGTTGCGTCCGGCGATGTTGGAAAGTCTAAATGACCTCAGAGAAGAGTACAGCGAGGTAGGTCTGGTCCTGCTCGTGTCCTCTTATGACCGCCGAGCGTTCAAGTCCTTACGGTCACTCCCCATCGGAGGGGCCATGGGAACGGCTTATCTGCTAAAACACACCATTGATACCATGGAACAGGTCTCTGGAATCATCAGGTTAGTGGCGGAAGGAAGAATAATCGTCGACCCGAAGGTGATGGCCGGATTGATCGACACTGAACAGACCGTTGAAGCCTCTCGCGGAGCTATCCTGAATAACCTCCCGGCTATGGATACATGGGACGTGGATCCCCCCGTACTGGAAAGTGAGATCCAGGTGGACGCGGATGAAGCGGCCGGTTCGAATCGGCCCGTCCATGGAAATCTGGAAGAGGCTTGTGCCGTCCTTGAGAACCAGGGAATCTGTATCGACCGGGCTGTGTTCGAGGCGCTCGTATGTCTGGCAGCTTCGGGGCTCCTGTCCTCTCTCCCCCGAAACGGGAATTAAGCACCCGATAACGGACCGTAAACGATCTTGATCTAAGAACCAGCCCGTTGGTTGATCCCCGGCTGGGAATTCCGCCCGTTGTCGACTTGGGGCGATGGGCTATCGTGGCTGACATGAATGATTTGAGCGGCCAGGTATCCGGCGCCGAACCCATTGTCTATGTTCACCACCGCCACACCTGGTGCGCAACTGTTGAGCATGGCCAAAAGGGCCGCCAATCCCTGGAAACTTGCTCCGTAACCGATGCTGGTAGGGACGGCGATGACCGGCGCACGCACCAGGCCTCCGACCACCGACGGCAGAGCCCCTTCCATTCCGGCAACAGCGATCACGACCCTGGCCCGCTGCAGCGTCTCCAGTTGGTCTAGCAGCCGGTGGATCCCGGCCACTCCAACATCGAACACCCGCTCCACCTCGCAGCCCATTAGCTCGGCGGTAATCGCCGCCTCCGTGGCCACGGGCAGATCGGCGGTCCCGGCGCAAAGCACCAAAACTCCTGATAGATGTTCCCGGTGTTCACGACGATCGACTATCACGGTCCTGGCCATCTCGTCGTATGTCGCGTCGGGTGCGCCGGCTAAGACCGCCGAGTACATCTCTTGGCTGGCCCTGGTGACCAGAAGAACATCGGACTGCTGGAGGATCGCCTGGGCGATAGTCGCGGTTTGGTTGGGCGTCTTACCCTCGCCGAACACCACCTCGGGAAAGCCGGTTCGGATGGCCCGATGGTGATCTACTTTGGCAAAGCCCAAATCCTGGTAAGGGAGGTCCCTTAGCAGGCCTACCGCGTCGTCAATGGAGAGTCCATCGTTAGCACACCGGCGCAGGATTTCCCGCAAGCGATTTTCGTCGATGATTATTCTCCTGGAGATTGCCGCATCCCCACGTAATAAAGTTGTGCGGCGCAAGAATGAATGGAGTTATGGGTATAACGCAGGCGGCCGTTGCGCAGGACTAATCGTTAGCCCTGGACGTGGCCTCCTTCTTGGTTTTGCTGCTCAGTACCTCGTTCATGCTGCCCGAGCGAAATCCCTCAAGGTCCAGGGTTACGTAGGCGTAGCCGATGGAACGAAAATGCTTTCCGATGCTCGTCCGTACTTCTTCGTCCAAGAGGGCCGGGAAGTCGGCTGGGGTCACCTCGATACGAGCGACTGATCCGTGATGGCGGACTCTGAGTTGGCCTATTCCCAGACCTCTCAAGAACTCTTCGGCCTTGGCGATTCGGGTGAGAGCTTCGACGGATACAGGTGTCCCATAAGGTATGCGGGAAGACAGGCAAGCCTGGGCGGGCTTGTCCCAGGTAGGAAGGTCCATGTCCTTGGACAGCGACCGTATCTCAGCTTTCGTTAGTTCTGCTTCCACCAGCGGGCTGCGGACACCGTACTGTTTGGCTGCGTCAAGGCCGGGCCGAAAGTCTCCTAAATCGTCGGTGTTGGTGCCGTTGGTCACCCACTCGTAACTTTCGGACTGGACGATCTTGTTTATGTGCGAGTAAAGCTCGTCCTTGCAGAAAAAGCAGCGGTTGGGATTGTTTGCCAGGTAGTCTTCCCGCTCTAACTCTTGGGTCTGGATTATCCGGTGGTTGAGTCCCAGTTGCTGCGCCAAGGACACGGCTTCCCGGAGCTCTGAAGGCGCCAAGCTAGGAGAATCGGCGGTTACCGCCAAGGAACGGTCCCCCAAGACCTGGTGAGCGGTGGCCGCCAAGAAGGCGCTATCCACTCCGCCGGAGTAGGCGACGATGACCGAACCCATCTCCCGCAAGATTTCCTTCAGCGACTCCATCTTGGCGGGTGTTTCGACGAGTTGAGAGTTGTGGGCCTTAGTGGACATATAGTCTCCGGAAATATGGGAACTGGGTTTGAGAGGTCAAGCTAGTAAGCTTTGGCCTAAATTATACTCCCTTTCGGATACTATCAACCGGCGGGTAAGTCCGGTAGATCGTAGCCGTGCACCAGACCGTCCACCATGTTTTGTTTTTATTAACTGAGTGCTTGCTTAACTAGCTAGATCGATGTGTTATACCGATACAATGGCGTCTAGCGATGGCTCGAGGATTGCATTCTGCCTGGCGACGCCCGACCGTGATTCCCGAATCGACCCCATGATTAAGCACTAGGGTGACACTATGATGGTCAGTTCATCTGTGAAGAGACTTAGTGTACCTATTCTGCTCTTCATCGCGGGCTCTGCATTAATAGGCGCCGCATTCGCTACAATGTGGCTAGGGTGGCCCTGGTCGCCTCAAGATGAAGATACTCATTTAGTTTTCGACCCATCTCGGTTGCCGTTGTGATAACGATCGCTTTGATGTCGACTTGGGGCTTACTTGCCAATGGTTATCGAATGTGGGTTTCTTTCGTCCTGGTTAGCGTCTTGTTAATGGCTCACTCAATTTTATGGATTATGAGCTTAGGCATTCTGATATTCCTTATCGGTCTCGCTCTATTCGTTATTTCGATCGCCTGGCTGATCGGGATGGCGATCGTGGAAAGCCGCCACTCCCCATAAACGCGCTTCCGTTAAGGCGGCTCTTATTCGGAATGAAGGACTGGGCATTCAGCAAGACTCCTCAGACAAGATGAACATTGAGGCGGAAAGGGTTAGGAAATGACCCTTTCCGTTTATGTAACCGGTCTAGCCCGCATTTCCCATGTTAGAATCGACGCATATCATACGGTTCCTACGGTGGCTGAGATTTGGCAGGTATCATACGGTTCCTTCGGTGGCTGAAATACGGCATGCGAAGTGTCGGGCTGGCTAGCCTCCAGCCGCTCACGCCAATGGCCAATGGCGATACCAAAGTATCAACGGTGAAGGGGGCATTCGAGATACCGAAGGCGCCGGAAGGTGTCGAGTTGATGGAAGACATCGCGCCGGCGCGGTGGATTGAGGAATGCCTCTGGCCCTGGGGGAGCGCCACTGGCATCGAGGGAGTGCGGGTAGGCTCGTTCGTGCCTGATGGATTTGCAGCCTACGCCCGCGTGTTTCACCCTGCCGAACTCCGAGACCGGGGGCATGAGCCGGTCCAGCGGTCCCCGGTCCGATGGTCTACGGTGGCTTCATGGACTGGGCGAACCGTCCATCCTGAGATGCAGTTCGAACGTATTGCGAACCTTTCTGAGCCTTACCAGAGGCCGCCGTGGGGCTCGTATCCGAGATATGGGTGCCTCCCATCTGAAGAGTGCCGCGCGATCGCCAACGTGCTCAGGGGATTCACCTCGACACCCAACCGCTGTTACTTCTGTGTTTGGGAAGGCTGGGGGTTCCTTGATCCAGGCCTCTACAAAAATGCGTCTCGCCTTAGAGTTCCGGGCCGAGACTACCTGCTCTTTCAAGGCCCTCTGGATGCTGTCATGTCGTTTTTGGACCACTTCCCCCGTGGCTGGTCACAGTCGCCGAGCATCTGGTGGCCTGACGATCGAGCTTGGTGTGTTGCAACGGAGATAGACAACCCCGACACGTATGTTGGGGGAAGTGATGCGTGTATCGAGCGAATCCTGAGTTGCCGAGACCTGGAAGCGCTCCCCACAACGACTGAGGCGCGGGCCGACCTCGGGGGGGACACGATCAATATCTGAGAGATACGCCCTGATAGAGTGGGGTGGCGCCTTGCGTTCATGGGCACTGTTTCGCTTAGGCCGTGTCATCCGATTGGTGATTCCGGTAGATCGTAGCTTTCCAGGAGACCGTCCACCATGTCAGTCACCGTGCTCCAATCGTAGTTCTGGAAGGATCGGCCACGGGTAACGAACGGTCCACCGGCGTAGAACATTTCGTATTGTGCTTGCCGGGAGCCGAACTCGGAGCCCACGGCGTCCCAGGCTAGTTTGAAGAGCTTAACTTTGTCTTTGGGCTCGGCCACGGGCGACCGCTGGGTACGGTGTATGAAGGACGCGGTTTCGGGGTTGCCAAAGTCGGCTACCGAGGGCGGCATCATAATCATGCTGGCTCCGCCCAGATCCCGAATGTGGTGGACCATCTGGGGATAGAACTGTTGGCTCAGAACTTGGGTGGCGTAAAGGAGCCCTCGGTCCGGAACGAAGTAAGGCCCGTAAGACACTCCGCCCGCCTCCATACCCTTGACCATGCCTTCCATCATCGCGGTATTGGCCGCCAGATAGCCCAGCGTCCCCGCGACCTCCGGGATGGACAAGATGCCGTTGGTTTCGGCAATCTTCCTTGCCAGGCCCAATAAGAAACGCAATTTGACCATCATGCGGACCTGGGCCTGGTAGTTCTGGTACATATGGGCCGGCGTATCCGTGAATTGCGCCCGGCAGATCTCGGTGTCCTTATGGACAAAAACACGGTCCCAGGGCACTTTCACATTGTCGAACAATATGATGGCGTCGTTCTCGTCCAAGTGGGAGGACAAGGGGTTATCGAACTGGGAGACCGCCGACGCTTCGTAGGATTTTCTCGGCAGTATCTTCAGTCCCTTGGTAGCCATGGGCATGGCCACCGAAAAGGCGTACATCTCCTCGCCAGGCTTCAGGGGCGCGCCGGTAGTCACCAGCAACTCGTCGGCGATGACGGCGCTGGTTCCCAGCATCTTGGCGCCGTTGATAGTGACGCCCTGGCTGTCTTCGTCGCAGATAGCCGCCACCAACGTCTCGTCCTCTTGTTGAGAAACGTCCTTGCTGTGGTCGGCGCGGGGATTGGCGATGACGTAGGTAACGAACAGGTCGTTGTCGCGGACGTAGGTAAAGTAATCCATCAGCGCCTTGGCCCGGTCTTCGCCGTGCCTTTGGAACACGTCGATGCCCATGGCCATGCCGCTCAAGGAGGATGCTACGTGGTCGGGGGAGCGGCCCATGAACCCAAAGGTTAGCTCGGCCCAGGCGGTGATCGCTTCCCGGCGTTGCACCAGTTCCGCGTGAGAACGGGGAAGCTGCCAGCAGCGATTGACGCGGCCGCCGCTGGTGGGCGACGGGAAGGTCATCAGCTCTTCGTTCTCCGAGGCCGCTTGAAAGTCGTACAGCCGGGCCACCGTGGCCAACGCGTTCCGGAATGCCGGGTGCTCGGCGGCGTTCTCGATGAGTTGCCCGTCTAGATAGATGGACCGCCCGTCTTGTACATTCTTGATGTAATCGGCGCCGGTGCGGGTCATCAGGAGCCTTGGCGGATGAAGTCGGAGATGTGTTCCCCGATCATCATGGTGGTGACGTTGGTGTTGGCCCTCACGCAGTCGGGCATTATCGACGCGTCCACCACCCGCAGGTTCTGTAGGCCATGAACCTTGCCATACTGGTCCACCACGGCCATGGGGTCATTCGATGGGCCCATCTTGCAGGTGCAGGAGATGTGCTGGCCGGTGGTGACTTCCCGGCGCATGAATTCGTCCAATGCATCGTCCGACGCCAGTTCGGCGTCCGTGGGTTCGATGCGTTCCTCGATAATGTCCTTGAATACTTCGTCCTGGCCTAATTTGACGCACAGGCGGATCGCCTCCCGCATCCGGCGGCGGTCGAACTCCTCTTCAAAGTACCGGTAGTCTAAAAAGGGCTGGACGGCCGGGTCGGCCGAAGTTAAACGCAACTCTCCGGAACCCACCGCCAGGTTCAGGATAGCCAGCATCCTGATGCCCAAGGGCTCCATACGGTCGCCGCCCTGATTCACCTTTCCGGTGGCATAGGACTGCATCAGCACCTGAATGTCGTTACGCAGGTCCGAGTCCGGGGCCGTGTAGCGAAGGGCCATCTGGACCCTAGGTGCAAATCCGTCCATGGGGTGGTCTTTCTTGGTCCGGAAGGTCACGTAAAGCATGGGGTGGTCACGCATGTTTTGCCCCACGCCGGCAAGGTCGTGGACCACTGGGATGCCCAGGGCCTGCAATTGGGCTGCGGGACCTACTCCCGAAAGCATCAAGATCTGGGGCGACCCGATGGCCCCTGAACTTAGGATGATCTCCTCTGCCTCGGCCGTGAAGGTCTCGCCTCCGCTCTCCACCTGGACCCCGGTGGCGCGCTTACCGTCGAACAAGATACGGTGAACGGTGCAGTTAGCCTTGATGGTCAGGTTCAACCGGTGCCGCGCCATGTCCAAGTAGCCGAGGGCGGTGCTCCAGCGGATGCCGTTGGGGTTGTTAACCGGGCACGGTCCCACCCCCGACGCATCCGGCGCGTTGTGGTCGGGACTGTCGGGGATGCCGGCGGACCGGCAGGCGTTATAGAATGCCGTCTGCTCGGAAAGCATGGTCTCGGGCTTGAACCGGTGGACGATGATGGGGCCGTCGGAGTTGTGGAAGTCACCGCCGCCGAAATCGGTGTCCGACTCCACCATGCGCAGGTATTGCATCACGTGTTGAAAGCTCCACTGGTCGTTGCCCTTGGCCGCCCAGGAGTCGTAGTCTTCCGGGACGCCGCGAAGAAATACTTGGCCGTTGATGGCGCTGGAGCCGCCGGTGACCTTACCCCTGGGCACCAGCATGGGCGGGGCGGTTTCGGTGGCTTTGCCTTCAAATTGCCAGTTGTGGTCGCTGACCATGATGTCCGTAGCAGTGGCGTAGCCGAATTTGACCTCGTCCGGGAGCTTTTCGAAATCGGGATAGTCCGGACCCGCCTCAAGCAACAGCACCGATCGGTTCGAGTCCTCGCTAAGGCGGGTAGCCACGATGGAACCCGCCGAGCCCGCGCCGAGGACTATATAGTCGTACTTCATTCTTGGGTCCTCCAGGTGGAATAATCTAAAGCCTCGTAGGCATCCGATATTATATCCGATAACTGGTAGCGAATTTGACGGTTAACCGGGGGGTGCCTTGCCAAGTTGAAGGACGTAAGGTAACCCGTACGTGCTGGGACTCTTTGGGTTAGCCTCGGGTAATGGGTAGTATCTTGGAGACTTGGTTACTGGGTGTTGACGGAGCCCATTCCGATTGGAGTTGGTGCACAAAAGTTCACCCCCATCCTAACCTTCCCCCGTCAAGGGGAAAGGGATCTGTTCTCTCCCCCGTTAGGTAGGAGAGTTAAGGATGGGGGTGCGCCGGTACTTTCCTGTTTTGGGAGGGTGCGAACCTAATCCCAGATTGCCAATATCTTTTGGTGCCTACCGATAAACTTTGCCGTATCACTCCGGTCAGTAGGCGGCAACCGCGGCCCTGGCGCACTCCTGGTCCTGTTCGTCGGTGCCCCCGCTGACGCCCACGGCGCCGACCACCAATGGTTCTCCCAGTACGGGCAGTCCCCCGGCCACGGCGATGATTTTTCCCTGGCTGGAAACTATCAAGCTCTGGAACCAGCTCTGGCTGGACACGCTGCCCAGATCGGTGGTCGGGACCTGGAATGAAGCAGCGGTGTAGGCTTTGTTGATCGAGATATCGACGCTCATGGGTCGGGAGCGGTCCATTCGCCCGAAGGCGACCAGACGTCCTCCTTCGTCGACCACGGACACGCTGACGGCGATGTCCAACTCCAGTGCCTTGGCGTGACCCGCTTGAATCATTGTTAAAGCTTTGTCGATCGGGACCGGCATAGGTTCTCCCTTGTTTCTTCGATAAAAATCGGCGTTTCTATTGATATAGCTCTTGAAGTAAGAGGGTACTTCGATATCCAGAAAAACGGCGGTCATCGGGCACACCAGAGCGCATTGCTCACAGGCGATGCAGATTTCCGGGTCTACGAAATATTGGTCGTCATCGTAGGTCGAGGCGATGCAATCAACCGGGCATACTTCCAGGCAGGTCTCGTCCTTGACGCCGACGCAGGGTTCGGTGATGACGTATGCTGAAAATTGTGACGTCACGAATCTTTACCCGCTTTTGAATTCTTAATCTTTCCCGCTCAAGCAGCGATCAGCCGGCCATCGGGCGCCATCGGCAGATCGGTGGATAGGACGTGGGATAAGACGGCGTAAGAGCCTTTCTTTCCTGCGGCGGCTATGAATCGCCCACTTTGGTCCCGTCGGCCTAGTTCCGCTGCTTCAGCGACGGCCACCGGGTCGAGATCTGAGAAGGAAGCGCGATAACCTAACTCTAAGATGTACGCTCTTAGATGATGAATGACCACTGCGTCCAGCTGAGTGCCTTTCTGGCCCCCCAACCCCTTGGATACTTCTGGGTCGTGATCTGAGTGGACTACGCAAACGATGCCGAAGGGCAAATGTTTCGTTTGGCCGCCCTCTTCGTCAGTGTCGCCTTCGCCTTCGGAACGCACCTCAGGTTGAAGAGACGGATCGACGGCGGCGATACCCACCAGATTCACTCCTAGCCACTGCCCCAGTTCCTTGATCGTTTGAGACACCGTATCGGGGTCATCGGACGCGCTTTGGATGGGATAGACCCTACCCTCTGGGGCTGATTCGATGTGAGGGGTGAGGTCGTTCTTCGCGTCAGCCGGAGGGCTGGTTATGAAGTGATCCCACAAGCGATCTCTGTCCGATCGATCGGTCAAATTACGTTGCTCCCGATTTCCCTAACAATTCTTGTAGAGTCTTGCTCGCATTGACGGGCGCTATTCCAAGCGCCCGTCGTGGATTCACGCTACGTTTCTCGAGGCTTGCTACTTCGAACGCTTGGCTCGTTCCTCCATGATCTCGAACCGCCGGGTATTTTCCTTCAGAGGATAGTAGTAGCCCATCTTTTCCGACGGGTCAGGAGCCTCGCCGTGTCCGTTGGCGCTGTGCCCGTTGGTGCTTACCCCGTTGGCATGCGCTCCGTTGGTTCCGTTTGTGCCGTTGGCTCCATTAGATCGGGCGACTGACGCGACCGCCTGGTCACGGGGCTTTTTGACAGGCTTGATGCCCGAATCGTAGGTTAGCCACTTGACCCGTTTGCGCGGGATCGTGCCCCAGACTTTGTCGTCCAGGAACTTCAGCCCTCTGACCAGCAGGGGCCGTAGCGCGAAGGGGGTTCGCCTAAGGGTCCCGATTGTCAGTTGGTGCCACCAAACCTTGGGCTTGGTGTAAGGGCAGACCGTGACGCAGCTCATGCAGACTTCCCAGAACTCCATGACGTATGCCCGCAGCCGGTAGCAGGTCTCCCAGTTGATCTTGTACTTCTCAACACCGTTGTGCACCACCTTGTCGTCCATGGTGATGCTGTTGGTCGGGCAGGTGGTGGCGCATTTACGGCAGACTTTGCAGAAGTCGTCGACGCCGATGTCGATGGGCTTATCGGCCACCAAAGGCATGTTGGTCAAGATGGGGTCGCCCAAGTGGATGCGGGCCCCGTACTTCTCGGTGATTACCATTCCGTTCCGGCCCAGTTCCCCGATACCGGCTGCCAGGGCCGTGGGCATGGGTTGGGCGCGATTCTGGACTGCTTCGTATCCCATCTCACGGATGTAGGCCGCCAGGTTGGCGTAGATCAGTTGCAGTCTTGACTGGCTGAAGTGGTAAGAGTGGTCTCCGATGTGGTGCCGGTGAGCCTGGACCATGTTGTAGTCCCACACCGTGCTCAAGCAGATGGCGTAGGGATATTTGGTGGCCATGTCATCTGGGCCTTGCTTGATTCCCCTGGCGGCGTCGGTCGCGCCGGTGCCGTCATCGGGGTAGCGGCTGCCGCTGTAGAGCATGGACGGATGAACTGCGGCGATGCCGACAACGTGGGCGCCGAGATGTTCCGACACTCGCTTGATGTGCTTGGACAGGGCCTTGGGGTCGGTTACTTGGAACTTATCCGGGTTGACGTTGCCCTTGGCCGCCCGGGACACGACCTGTTGTAGGGTATTTCTTTTGTCGGCGGCGGACTGTGGGAAGGCCGTGCGAGCTAACGCGTCGTCGGCAACGCGGTTCATGTACCAGTTGTAAAGGGGTTTGCCCAGTTCGCCACGTTTGTTTTTCTCGTGAGGGGTTCCGCTGGCGTCCACCGATTCCCATGAACCCACGATCCGGGCGGTTCGCCCAAAGTATGGTGCATCAAGGACGGTGGGTAGGTTTTCACTGGTATCCTTGCCGGAAGTAGTCTGCTCTTCAGGTTGGCTAGAGGCCTGTTCTTCCTCTTTGATGACCATCCAGACTTCTCCTTGTTCGCCTACCGCGTTCAGCTTAAACCCGGTGACTTTTAAAGACCCGCGTTGGGCCTGATCGATTTTGCATCTGCGCCCGCGTCTCTGGTTCCCCCGATGATTTTCCAGGGCTTGAGTCTGAGCGACGGAAGATTCCGTGCGTAAGACACCTGGCGTGAGTTTGAGTTTACCACCATAGTATCAATCGTTCAATGGTAATTATCCCAGTCTGAAAGCATATAGAATTCTCCGACAGATAGGCGGTGATGGGGCTACGCAGTGCGGGGCGTCAAGGCGGGGTGTGGTATGACTACGGATTGCGGAACTGCTTTATGATGTGTCTCAACAGCTTGATGACTCATTCAGGGTTTCCGGAGGGGAGCGATCTTTGGCGTTAGCGGTGGTTTTCGCTTTTCTGGCGGCGCTGGGATTCTCCAGTGGCTACGTCCTTATCAGAGTCGGCACCCAAAGAGTGTCGGCCCCTACTGCTACCTTTTTCACGGTTATCACCGGAGCGGTTCTTATCTCCGCTTTGGCATTGATCCTCAATCTGCCGGAAGTCAGATCCGTCACTCCCACCGCTCTAGGGTGGTTCGCCTTAATGGGCGTCATGGCCTATCCCTTGGCCCGGGTGCTCCAAAACATGGCGATCACCATGGTCGGTGCGACCAGAGCGGCGCCGGTCTCTTCGCTGCAACCGATATTCGCCATGGCCTTGGCCCTGACCATCCTGGGTGAGCGGCCTAATCTGCTGGTGATCTTGGGTACGCCTATCATCGTTTGCGGGCTGATCATCGTCGTCGTGACCAGCCGGTCCAACGGACCAGTGAATCAGATCTTGACCACCAGGAAGCTGGGTTACCTGCTGGCGATGGGCGCGGCCGCCAGCTTTGCCAGCCGTGACATCATCAGCCGTCACGTAGTTGGAAGCATCGCGCCGCCCATGGTGACGGCGGCCTTTGCCTTGAGTATCGGGGCCGTATTGTTGTTCATGCTGACCTACCGGGACGTGATCAACAGTCTCCGCAATCTGCCCAGGAAGTATCTGGCTCTTTGTTGCCTGGCCGGGGTGTGTCAGGGTTTGGCGGTGGCCTTCTTGTTCCAGGCCCTAAGCAGGGCCCCGGTGACGGTGGTGAGCCCGATAAACGCCAGTAGCCCGCTGATCACCCTGTTGCTGGCCCACCTATTTCTGCAACGGCTGGAGCACATCAACCCGCTGCTGTTGCTGGGCACCCTGCTCAGCGTGGGCGGGGTTGTCTTGGTGGTGGTGGGGGCGGTGTCTTGATCCGGAACATTTTATGCCAGGACTTCCCCTGGTTTGCGGCGTCTGTTGGAACGGCGGACGGATAACCGGCGGCTCTATGATTTTCCCCTTCGTACCAACTTCCCGTCTACATATTCTTGAAAATTCCCTCCAGGCGTCCATCTTCCAGTGTCACTAGGTAGTGCAGCTTCCTGCGCCTTTTCGTCTATCAAAGCCACCAACCTATACAAACACAGGGCCTTGGGAATAGACCTGGAGTGCTCGTGCTGGGAGACCAGGGACCGGATTCATCATCGGAGCAGGACGGGAGTGGCCGGCCTTATTCCATTGAAACCATTGGGTCGAACAGCCCCACCACGTCAATCCATGCGGTGATATCGGCGGCAATCTCTCACGGAATTCATACATCCTTCTTCTCTGGAACTTACATCCGTTTGTGATACTCGCCTTTGTCGATTGTCTGGCCCGGTTAAGACTCGGATGAACAGTGGGCAACTTGAAAGTGGCTAAAAAGGTGCTCGTCCATGGAAAAATTAAAAACCACGTTAAAGGGGACCAAGGGATTTACTTTAGTGGAACTGGTCGTGGTCATCGCCATTCTCGGCGTCTTGGCCGCTATCACGATTCCCTTGGTCAACAACTACCTGGGCAGCTCAAAGGCACAGGCCTACAACGTTGAGCGGCAGCGGATCCAAGATGTCGTAAATCTGTATTGGCTTAGTCCTGACAGCACTCGCTTCTTGAGAAAGCGTCAATACCCTATCCATGGCGCGCTCAAGATTCAGGGAGAGATCGTTCAGCCCGACGAAAACGAATCTGCCGATACGGTGTTGGTGGCCGGGAACGCATTTGGAGGGACCCTAGGCGGAAAACCGCAATGGGTTGACAACCAAAACGGCATTCGGGATGAACCTGACGAAGATGTACTTAACGACGAGGACGATCTTACTCGACCGGGATGGCAGGTTGCTTCTCTAGTCCTCCACGGTGTCGATGTCCTGGTCGACTCCAGGGACTATTTCATTAATTTCGAGATTTTAGTGGCGGAAGACTATCTAGAGACCGTTCCATCTTCCGCTTCGCCGGACAATGTGCCTCCTGGGTCTAGCGAGAGCCTGGCAGGGCCATATAGTTGGTTCGTCAACAAAAGAGGCATTGTCCAATCCACACTATTCTCCTTCCCCACACCGGAGAACATTGGGTTCCAAGACGTTTTCCCATCGGAATAGCCGTGAGGAGCATCAACTGATGGGCAACACGGAAAGGGTTATAAAGGTTCTCATTGTCGATGACTACCGGGTTATTCGTGAACTTCTTGCAAGGTATTTGGACCGTTCCGGGTTCGTGACGTGCATGGCGAGCGACGGGCGAGAGGCATTAGAGGCGTTTCAACGTGAGGAGCCTGATCTGCTGATCTCCGATTTAAAAATGCCACATATGGATGGCTTCGAGCTGATCCGGCAAGTTCGGGCAATATCCAATATCCCAATTTTAATCATGACCGGAGGGTCAGGTCACATGAGCGGCGATATGACGGCTGCGATGGAAGCGGGCGCGGACGCGTTTCTAAAGAAACCCTTTGATCTAGATGATCTGTTAGCCGAAATTAAGGTAGTTCTCGCAAGGACTGAGCCGCGTGGAGGATACGGGGAGATAGGAAAAATCGGCAGATGCTTTGATCAACAACAACGGCCATATCTATTTGGATCGAATCAACCGGCGGGGAACTAGATCAACGAACAAATCATGATCCAGGCGCGAGATTAGCCGCAAAGGGATTTAGCCCTATCCAGCTTTACCGCCACACCGTTATGGCGAATTTTCGTGCCTGGAGTCTCGTTGCCGCTTGGGCCTGAGGCGGGGCTTAATTCCCGCCATAATCCGCGTCATAGTGGGTTGGCGGCAACTGTCTCCCTTTCACCACGAACGGGGCAACGTTTTCCCACGATCGATGGGATCAACTCAGACCACGCCCTTTGATTCCAACTCGGCTAATTCCTCAGGAGTTAGCCCCCCGATGGAGCACAAGATCGCCTGATTGTGCTCGCCGAGTTCCGGCGGGGTTTCGGCGGGAGGGTCCGCGCATCCCGTTAGCCGGATGGGGGTCTTCAGCGACCTGAATCGGCCGCCCATCGTGTCGTCGGTGTCCACGAACATCTGCCGCGCCTCCAGGTGAGGGCATTGGTCCAGGTCGGCCATGGTCTGGGCAACGCCCATGGAGAGGCCGATCTCGGTAAGTTTTTCGGCGACTTCCCACTTGGACAGGCGCTGCGACCAACCCTCGATGGCCGGAATGACGTTCTGGAACCAGAAGTCTCCGTCGGCCCCTTTACCCAGATAGCGCGGGTCTTCAGTCAGCTCTTCCCGGCCGACGAGTTTCCACATGGCCCGCAGCCTCTCCTCCGACCGGACGCCGGCCATCACGACGTAGCCGTCCTTGGCTTTGAAAGTCAGACCGGCGGTGGTCAGTCTTTCCCGCGACCGGCCGGGATTTTCTCCGGTGGTCTGGAAGATGTTCATCTGGCTGACGGTGTGAGACACCAGACATTCGTACATGGCCATGTCCACGTACTGGCCCAGGCCGGTCTTACGCCGCGACTCCAGGGCCAAGACGATGCCCAGGGCGGTCCACACTCCCGGAACAGAGTCGCCGATGTTGTCGCCCACACTCTGGGGAGGACCGTCCGGCTCTCCGGTTAGCTCCATCCAACCGGCCATGCCCTGAATGCTCAGGTTATTGGCCGGCCATTTGGAATAGGGGCCTCGCAGTCCCTCGCTGTCGCCGTAGCCGGTGATGCTGGCGTAGATCAAGCCGGGATTGATCTCTTTGAGATGATCGTAGCCGAGGCCCAAACGTTGAAAGGCCCCCGACCCCCAGTTGTCCAATAAAACGTCGGACTCGCGCACCAGATTTTCGAAGGCTTCTTTACACTTTGGGTTACGCAGGTCCAAGGTCACGCTTTTTTTGTTCCTGTTGACTCCCAGAAACCGCGAACTGACCTCCTGACCGTCCGCGCCCTGAACGAACGGTCCCCGCGCCCGGGACAGGTCTCCGCTGCCGGGACGCTCGATCTTGATAACCTCGGCGCCCATATCCGCCAGTATCATCGAGCAGAAAGGGCCGGCGACGATGTGGGTGGCGTCCAGTACCCTTACGCCTACCAAGGGCGGCGGCGATTTTCGTTGTTCTGTGGTCATTCGTTTACCTCGGGGGGATTAGCTGGTTTGCGCCAAGACCCGCGTCACTTCTTGGCCGCACGGGCCTGGGCGTCTTGGCGGTCTAGGGGGTGGGCTTCGTGTGAGCCCGGAGGAGGTATCGTCTCGACCGGGTATATGGGGATTATCTTGTTCTTGGGTATCGGCCGTTTCAATTGCAGGTCCCGTTGGTTGGTATTGGCGGGGCGGGACACCTTGCCATCACGGATCTCCAGGTCAAGCCACCACTTCCACAGCGGGTTACGTTTGCCGTATCCCAGCGCGTCGTCCAGCCAGATGAGGAGCTTGCGCAGGGGCGCCATTCGGATGGCAACCCACAGCGCCAAGCGGTGCTGCATCAGGCCTTTCTTGTTGAAGGGACACATCTTCATGCACCGTCCGCAGGCCGACCCATTGGGGTTGGTCACCCGGTACCGGGTGCAGGCCTCCACGTCGGGTTTCCACATCTCGTAGCCGTTGAACATGACTTTGTCGCCGAAGGAGATGGCGCCGCAGGGACATTCCCGGGCGCACTTGCGGCACTTGCCGCAAAAGTCTTGCAGGCCGAAGTCGATGGGCTGGTCCACCGCCATGGGAAGATCGGTGGTGATCACCGCCGTCTTGAACCGGGGGCCCAAGAAAGGGTTCAGCACAACTTCGCCGATGCGGCTCAGCTCGCCCAATCCGGCCAATATCGTCAGTGGGTTGTGCAACACTTCGCTGTCGGAGTTGGTATGGGCCCGGGCTGGGTAACCCAACTCTCGTATGTAGCCGGCCACGGTGCAGGCGATGGTGGAGCCTTTCAGGTAGGCGCGGAAGCTCTGGGCGCCACTGATCCAGTCGTCGCCGCTGGAGGCTTCCATGGTTTCAAAGCCCTGGTCGATGAGCAGGACGATGGCGTATTTGTGGATGGGGGTAATTGGGTTGCCGTCGATGTCGTGGGAATACCAGGCGAAGTCGGGAATCTCGCAGATGCCGACCACGTCGGCGTCCAAGAAGTAGCAGGTGGCCTTTATATGGTCGGCGACCTCCTGCAGGTCTTCGGGTAGGGGCGCGATATCGGAAGCGACGTCGCCGTCGTGGACCGTAGCCTGTGTCTGAGTCACTTTCCCCATGGCCATGGACAAAGGGTGTTTGGTGGCGAAACGGCGCACTTCTTGTTGGGGTTTGGGCCCCAGATCGCCAAAGCGGGCGCGTTGAAAAAAATGGGCCCGTTTGGGTATTCGAGGAATGTCATCCGAGATCTTCGTGGTCGTTTCCTTGACCCGCTTGATCTTCTCCATGGGGAATCTGCCCAGGTGCATTGGGCGGGGGCGTTGCCAGAAGAAAGGCATGGGGTCCCTCCCAAGTTATGGATCGGATGGTGGTTCGACAAGCTCACCACGAACGTGCTCTGAATTGGGTTATGTGCCGATGCTGACCGTGTCTACGGCGTCGCGGATGGAACGGATTATGGACAGGGCGGTGAGCTTGCCGGTCTTTGGGTTTTCGCTGGGGACGTTTTCGATGTGGATAGTCAGCAGGCCGAATTCGCCCTCCACTTCTATGTCGTGGCAGTTGCGCTCCAGACCGGGCACGGCCACGATCTTCACTTGCGTCTTGTCCGGCCCCAGTCCTGCCAGGCTCACGGCCGCCGAGACGTTCAGGTTGGCGGGAAATCCTTTACAGGCCTCCCTAGCCGTGCCAGAGAACACCTCTAGCTCTTCTTCCAGTCCCTCTAGAATGATCTCATTCTCCACGAGGTGAGGAGCGCCTTCCAAGGCCCTTGGCGGCTTTCGTGAGGTCATGGTTATCCGGTCTACTCTACCGGCGCAAGCGGACTTGATGCCGTCCAATCCTGCTATCGCTCCCGAGGGCGCCAATAGGCGGCATCCCTTGCTCCGTGACTCCTCAATGATTTCCGGGTGTTCGAGCAGGGCTCCGATGCTGATCACCATAAGGTCCTTGCCTGCCGCGAACACGTCCTTAGCGAGTTGGGGGACCACGTGGCCTCCCGCCGTCTCAACGATCAACGTTGAGCGGTTGATCAACTCGGCGGGTCCCAGATAGGGAGGGGGGTCGCTCAGCGTGGAGAGGAACTCCAGGGCCGTGCTCTCGGTCCTGCTGGTGACGCCGGAAACGGGGACGTTTAATTTACCGGCATCCGCTTCTCTGAGTATGGCCTGCCCTATCGCGCCACAACCGACGATTCCTATCGACGCCGCCATCCCGTGACCTCCTCTCGATGAACTTCCCGATCCTTGCCGGCATTTCAGCCGGGTATATCCTAAAGTGCCTTTGATTCAACTCAGTTGACTGTCACGCGGTGTGCAGGGTCTTAGTAGTCCCTGAGCATCCGGCCGAACCCTTGCAGTTGATCCTCTATGCCATTGTCCCTTAGCGCCATCCACCAGATGGTGGCGTTGATGGCCAGTACGGGTTTTCCCAGCCAGCGGTCCGCTTCATCGGCCAGCCGGATCATATTAAGGTTGGTGCCACACTGGATGATAGCTTCGGTTCGGTCCGAGTTGATCTTCATTAGCGCTTCCCGGCACTGGTCTGACGTGATGTGTCCGATCCCCACTGGGGTCCGGGACTCCAGGTCGATGTTGCTGACCACCTCGAACCCAGATTCGGTGAAGAACTGGATCACGTGGTCGCTGGTGTCGGACCAATAGGGGGTCAACACCGAAATGCGTTTCACGTTGAGCAGGTTCAGAGCCCGCGCACAGGCTTCGGCGCCGTTGGCCGTGCCCAGACCGCCACTGTATTCCTGCATCTGCTCTTTCCAACGGCGGTTGCCTTCGACGCCACCTCGAAAGGTGGGGGCGCTCATGGCCATCACCAGGTAATCGGGCTCCATGGTTAGCAGCCGCTCGATGGTCGGCTGCATCTCGCCGCCCAACGCTTTAGCTCGTTCAGCGTTGGCGGTGACGTTGGCGGAATCCCTGACGGTATTCTGCATCATGATGCGCCCCATGTGGGACGTTACGCCGGGGACTTCCATCATGTGGAGGTCGGGTTCGACGATGGTGTTGGTGCTGGGGGCCAAGACTCCGAATTTCTTGCGCCAGGCGAGAACGTCGGGCATTTCTCCACTCCTTGACGGTGAATTCCCGAGACACAAGACAACTTACGGGAGATGTCAATTGTAAGAACGGGCCGCGGATGTGTCAAAAATTGTCCATTCGTGCGGATGTGCGTACCTGAAACGGGCTGGGACCCAAATTACCATAAAACGCTGTAATCGGATAGTTAATATTCATATGAATGGGAAATTGAGCCTGGCATTAGGTCGCCGGACGCCTGGCTCCTTGACTATAGTGACTAGGCTTCTGGTATAATGAAAGCCGGTATTAGTTAAGGTTTACCGTTGGTGGTACAAAGGTCCGTTAGCTCAGGCAACCGGATGACCTAAGACTGAACCAGATCAAATTAAGGGAGGTCATCCAAATGGCCCTAGCAGACAAGGATCTATCATGTTCGGAGTGCAACGCAGCGTTTGTCTTCACGGTTGGAGAACAAGAGTTCTTCAATTCGCGAGGATACACCAACGAGCCGAAGCGCTGTCCGGAATGCCGGGAAACCCGCAAGAACCAACAGCGCGGCGGATACGGCAGTGGTCCACGTGAGATGCATCCGGTGGTGTGTGCCCAGTGCGGCATAGACACTACCGTTCCTTTCGTCCCCCGGGGCGACAGGCCGGTGTATTGCAGTGATTGTTTCAGCGCGCAAAGGCGCTAACAACTAACCGATCTGCAAAGAGGCCGCCAAACTGGCGGCCTCTTTTTTTGCCCATTTTTCTTGGGTAACGATTCCTTGTTGACGTTAGCTTGAACGACTCCCCGTATACAACGCTGCACGCCGTGAGGGGACTGCATATCTACCGCTATACACCGGCGTTCAGCAATCAACAAAGGATCGGCGGTTTTACCGTCATGTGCCAGGACCTTAATCGGGTGGAGCTGTCTTCGCCCACTTCGGGTCCGTCGTTCCAGCCCGCCGCTAAGGGTCTGGGCGTGTCCATCTCCGGCGGACAGACCGCGGTGGTTCCCGCCGGTGAGACTTTCAGCTACACCATCAACGTGACCAATGACTCCAACGAAACCGCCACCGGGGTGATGTTGGTAACGAAGCTGGACGATAGCTCAACTTTCGTTTTCGCGTCGTCCAGCCGTGGGCAATGCTCGCAGAGCGGAGTCGAAGTGGCCTGCCCCCTAGGTTCACTTGCCGGTGGAGCTAGTGCTTCGGTCTCCATCACGTTGATCGCCGCTACGTCAGGGTTGGTGGCGGCGGACTCTATCACTCTTTCCGCGGCCTCAGGGGAGCTGAGTGCGGATCAAAGTTCGGTTCATCGCACGACAATCGTTTATGGGAGCACAACCCCGGCGTCCGGTGGCCTATCGGTGAGCCTGTCTGACGAGGTAGACCCGGTAGTCCCGGGAGAGACATTGACCTACATAGTCACTGTTTCCAACGACGGTTCCCAGGCCGTAGGGGGCGTGTCCATCGTAGACTCCCTCCCCTTAGAGGTCGAATTAGTTTCCGTTTCCTCCTCCCAAGGTTCCTGTATCGTCGCCGGTGGCGTCGTTGTCTGTTCCCTGGGCATATTGGAAGCCGGAGCCAGTGCGATAGTCTCCTTTGGGGCAACCGTGTCTTCCGCGTCGAGTACCGTCACCAACGACGTCACAGTTTCGGGTTCGACCGATGGCGGCGATGAGTGGATCACGACGGACTCGGAGAGCACGACGGTGGCGGCGGTGGGGACGGACAGAAGTATCACCGGCTCTGTTAGGGATAGCGCGGGCAATCCGATTCCGGGTGTGCCTATCGTTTTCTTCACCAGCACGGGCGGATTGCAATTGGTGGGCCAAGTATCGTCGGACTCATCGGGGAGCTACATCATCGAAGAGCTCATCCCGGGGACTTACTTCGCCTTCGCCAGCCCTCAGCAAAGTCCAAATCCGGCCAATTTCGTGGATTCCTGGTACGACCAGAAGCAGAACATGCAACAGGCTAACCTGGTGGACGTAACGATAGGCAGCGCAACCGAGGTTGATTTCCAGCTGCGCTCCCGCCTTCCCCATCGGGCCTACTTCGGTAAAGTCATTGAAGTGAACCCGAACAACTTCTCGACCGAAACCAAATTCGGGATCGTTAGAGCTGGTACTGGACCCGGCACGTCCGTCGCTGCACCGGGCATCGGCCTTGCGGATGGAGGCACTCTGGCGCCGGGGCAACGGGTCGCGGTCTTGACTGATCTTCCGTCGTTGGTCGGGGCGGACGTCGCCGACTCCGAGTTGGTCACCGCAATTCACGTGACCATTATCCCCAATAAGCCGCGGCGCGACCACCTGCGAGGGGTAGTGGCGGAAAAGGCACCCGACGGTAAGGCCACTGTCGTGCTTGAAGCAGGTAATACATTGCGAGTAAGCGAAGCGCAAGCCAAGACTATGACCGGCGGTGCTCACGTCGTGATGGTCGTACACTCGGTAGGCGCGGACAAGAAAGTGGAGGTTCTTGGGTCGGTCCATAGTGATGCCATACAGGATCGACTGGACAACTTCTTAGGAGCGGCCGTCGCGGCTGGAATCACCGGTGCGGCCTTGAGCCTTGAGAGCCTCAGAGGCGCCCACCTCGCTCAAGTTGACTTCAGCACGGAGCAATCCCAAGATAACGCGGATGAAGATATCAAGGACAGTCTGGATGCGGCGATAAGCCAACACGCGGAAGATGAACGCCAGAAAGACGATGCAAAAGCCGATCACGCCGGTGAAGGGACCAAAGGGGACCGCGCCGGTGAAGGAACCAAAGATGGTCAGGGGGGCAAAGACGGAGAGGGGAGCAAAGACGGAGGGGGCGGCCACGAGGGTGAAAGGGTGGATCAGGTCAAGAATTGGCGTAGGCCGCTCTTGGTGGGGCGTTAGAGCTTTGGTATGTGGTCCTCAATCAACTCTTAGGCACCACAACCCTACTTGGCCTAACGCCACCAGCACCGCCAGCCCATGTTTCTGGTCGAGACCAACTCTCCCGCGTCTCCATGTCCAAAATCGCAGCGCCAAGCGATTTTGGCAGGGGTTCGGTTGTGCGTTCATAGTTACGCCGGAGGGGCGGACCTATCGGACGTCTTGCCTGCTGGCAAGATTAGACAACAATGGGGTCGGCGTGACGGTCCCAGTACCCTTACACTACCTTGTATGCTTGGCGCACGGCCCAAGGTTGACACTGCTTGCCTCCCCGATAGAATTGGACCCATCCTCGGAAATACCCTGCGCAGTCGAACCGACCGGCTAAGGAGGCTGTTGTGGAAGATCTGACCAACCTGGAAGTGAAGGCCCTGGGAAGGGCCGTGGGACTGGATATCCAAGAGCCTGAGCTTACTGAAGTCGCCCACAGCCTCAACGCCATACTGGAAATGATGGACGAGATCGATCTGCCCGGCGTTAACGCTGTTGAACCCCTGCCTCTGATATTTCCGCAAGGGGAGGTCTAGCATGGATCGCGCCGGGATACCGCATCTCACAGTCACCGAACTGGCCAAACTTATAGAAACAAAGCAAGTCTCCCCGGTGGAAGCGGTGGAGGCGTACCTGGATCGCATAGAGCAGGTGAACCCGGTCGTCAACGCTTACGTCACCGTCTGCGCCGAAGAGGCCCGCCGCGATGCCCGCCAGGCCGAGGCAGAGATCCAACAAGGCCATTACCGGGGGCCGTTGCATGGCGTACCCGTGGCGATAAAAGACCAGATCCACACCAAGGGCATCCGCACCACCGACGGTTCAAAACTCCGGGCAACCTTCGTGCCAGAAGAGGACGCCACGGTCATGGCGAATCTGAAGAAAGCCGGCGCTATTTTGCTGGGAAAGCTGAACATGAGCGAGTTTGCACTGGGCGACCCGGTTAGTTCCGCTTCCGGCGCGGCCCGCAACCCGTGGGACCTGGAGCGCAGTCCCGGCACGTCCAGCACCGGTTCGGGCGCGGCCACGGCCGCCCACCTCTGCGCTACGTCCTTGGGAGAGGACACCGGCGGATCCATCCGCGGACCGGCAGCCAACTGTGGCTTGGTGGGGCTGCGTCCAACCTGGGGGCGTGTCAGCCGTTATGGCGTGGATGGAGCTTGTTGGTCCATCGACACCATCGGCCCCGTCGCGCGGACGGTGGAGGACTGCGCCGTTACCATCGGCGCGATAGCTGGGTACGACCCCCAGGACTCCTATACGCGGCAGACGCCTGTTCCCGATTACCGCCAAGCGCTATCCGGAAACATCTCTGGGCTGAAACTAGGAATCGTGAAAGAGTTCCTCGACCCCGATGCATCGGGGGTTACCGCTCAAACGCGAGACGCGGTGCTGGCCGCAGTGGAAGTGTTGAAAGGCCTGGGCGCTCAGGTCAAAGAAGTCTCCCTCCCATTGGGAGCCAAGTCCGGAGTGGTTGTCCGCACCATCACCCATACCGAACGGGTGAGCCTCCATCCCGAGTGGCTGCGGCAACGGCCTCAGGAATACCACCACAACACTAGAGTGGCCTTCACGGCAGGAAACTTGATCCCGGCCCAGGTTTACTACAAAGCGCAGAAGTTAAGGGCTCTGATCCGCCAAGAAGTGCTGCAGGTCTTGAACGACGTTGACGTCTTGGTTCAACCCACCAGCGCCGGACCGGCGGAGGTGATGACCCCCGAGCGGATAGTCGAGAGCAAAGAGCAAGCCAAACGAGCCCTGGCTGCCGGAAGCTTCCGGAGTCCTTATAGCTTGGCTGGCGCTCCGGCCCTTTCCATGCTGTGCGGCTTTACTTCTGAAGGAGAAGGCGCTCTGCCTTTGGCGCTACAGATCGCCGGACGCCCCTTTGACGAAGCAACCGTCTTGCGGATAGCCCACGCCTACGAACAGGCGACGCCCTGGCATAACCGAAGACCGCCCATTTAGAGCGCGATAGGCTGGCAAGGGGTTGGGCATCCCTTGAATTCTAAACGGTATAATGCCGGATACTGGTGACAGCGGTGTTTCATTTCTCTAGGCAATGAAGGAGGCAACGCCGATGAAAGCCTTGATATCTAAGGTGTTTGACATATTTCAGGGACCTAGACTGTTTCAGTTCTTTTGGCATTTCCTTGTCGGCGTCAGCCGATTGACCGAGTCTGAGATTAAAGCCGCTTCGTTGGTATTGGGAGAGAATTCGATCAAATATCGGTCCGTTCGGGTTGCAGAGGGAAGACTGCTCACCCTGATCTTTAAGTTCGGCCCAGGAAGGGCTTTCACAACATTTCACACGGTCAACCTGCCCAAGTCGGGTTACCATTCCAGGGAACATCTCGAGCTGCTCATACATGAACTGGTTCACGTATATCAGTTCGAACGGATCGGTACCGACTATATATTCCAGGCATTGCGGGCCCAACAGGAAGGCGGTTATTTCTACGACAGTTGGCCTGGTCTGAACAGCTGGAGAGCAAACGGTAAGCACTTCAAAGATTACAACCGGGAACAACAAGGCCAGATCGCTCAGGATTACCAGAAGGATGTGATTGAGCCGGGGCTACCTGGGGCAAATGAGGTGCGGGCGGCATACGAACCCTTCATTGCGGATTTGAAGGCTGGACAGCTGTGAGCCGATCATCATCGAACATGAGTTTCTTTCTTGAGTAACGTGGGCGTGTTGGCCCAATCCTGCAGCGTCAGATGTCTTTTTGTCGATGCCACCGGGCTGAGGACGGCCCACGCCCATGATCCGGCGACGCCCCGGCATAACCGGAAGCCGCGAATCTAAAGCGCTTTTCCATTGGAGCACCGTCTACATAACTCGTTCCAAGCCCGATTAGCCCGGCGCTGCCCGTTCTACTATGGCTGGGTCATCCTTGGCGTCGCCGCCGTATCCAGCTATTCCACTAGACCGTTGATGGCCTCCGCCGTTCTGGCGGTTTTCGTAGTACCCATGACGGCCGAATTCGGCTGGTCGAGGGGCGTATTTTCCGGCGCGTTGAGCCTGGGCGGCCTACTAGCCGTGGTGATATCACCCATGATTGGCCGCTGGATCGACCGGTACGGCGCCGGAACTGTCCTGGCCGTCGCCTCCGCGATAGTAGGTGTGTGCGGAGTGGGGTTGTCCCAAGTGGCCAACTTGGGAGGTTATTACGGCCTGTTTGTTCCCGGACGGGCCTGTTTCGCCGCGCCTCTGGAGTTGGCGCCCTCCACCGCCATAAGCAATTGGTTCATCAGGAGAAGACCGCTGGCGTTGGCCATCTTGATGGCGACCCAAGGCACCGGCCTAGCCGCCATGCCGCTGATTGCCCAGTGGGTCATCGGGGGTTGGGGCTGGCGGGCCGCTTGGTCATCACTTGGGATATACACCCTGGCTATAGGCGTGATACCGGCTTTGCTATTGATCAGGCGTCCGGAGGACGTGGGACTGGCGGGCGACCCGATGCCGAGAGGCGTCGGCCCAAGGAACTCGCCGGTTTCGGCATCGGGCAGTGAGGTTCAAGACGCCTCGGAGCCCGACTTCACCACCCGCCAAGCCTTGGTAACCCGGTCGTTTTGGATCTTGTCCATCTTCTCCGCGGCGATCTTTCTCGTTCAGGGTGGAGTTTCCGTGCACCAGGCGGCCCACTTTATCGATCAAGGGGTTTCGGGTTCATCGGCCGCTCTTATCGTCGGAGTCTTCGCTTTGTCCCAAGTCGCGGGAGGGCTGGTGTGGTCCACTTTGTGTATCAGGATTCCGGTGCGATTCCTCCTGGCGGCCAGCGGGATGACTGTCGCTCTGGGTGGCATGGTAACCGGATCCAGCGGGACGTTTGTCTGGGGATTGTGCGCTGCAGCCATTTTGGGCGGCGGTATCGGCGGCATACACCTGCTGCTTCGGCTGGTGTGGGCGGATTTCTATGGCCGTAGCTCCTTGGGCAGCATCCGGGGCATAACGTTGCCGGTCCAGATCGCAGGCCAATTGACCGGGCCGTTAATCTCCGGTTTTATGTTCGACGCCACCGGCAGCTATCGTTTGGCGTTCTTCCTGGTGGCCGCGGCGGCGGCGGCGGCGTCGGTCATGGTGCTGGCGGCCACGCCCCCTCGCAGACCGGTCGAGGAATCGAGCCGGGATCCGTCTTGATGTTTGTATGCGGGCAAGACGATCGCCGCCGCTTGACGCCTACATCTGCGCTAGGCTACTCATAATCGCCGAAAACGTCCCTTGCCTTTAGTTTGTCTTCCAGGCTGCCGAAGGCCATGGTGTCGAATCCCAGGTATCCCGAAGACTCTAAACGGTGGAAAACCGCCGGGAAGTCTATGTTGCCCTCGCCGGGATTGAGGTGGACCTCTCTGTCTCCAAGGTTGTCAGCCAGACGGACTTCGCCTATCCGGTCGACACCGAAGGCGTCGAGAAATCCGTTGATTCCCTCGAGCACCAGATTGGCGTGGTTGACGGTGAACGCCCCACTGAAGCTATCTGACGAGATCGCGTCGAAGTAGTAACGGCTCTCTTCTACCGTATGGGCCAGGTAATGGATCTCAGCATCGTCGGGCTCGAAGTTCAGGTTTTCCAGGAACAATTTCACTCCCTGTTCTTCGGCGTAGGCCACGCTACGCTGTAAGCGCTCCAGGGACGCCAGCTTCCGTGCCTCCAACTGAGAACTGAAATGGTAACCGCCATGCACCACCACTTCGTTGCAGTCCAACACTTTCGCCAGGCCTATATAGCCCCGAGGTACTGGTCCACGGCGTCGCTGACATAAGGCGAGAACTCGGCGATATTGACTGAAGACGCGGTGTGTAGGGACAGGCGGATGCCGCTTTGGTGGCATACGTTCTGAACCGTGTTGGCCCGCTCATCGGTCCAGTTGTCCAGCCGGTTGGGGCCGGTGTCGGCGCCGAAGTCCAGATAGTGAAACCCGTGGGACTTGGCGGTTTCCAGAGAGTCTTCCAGCTTGGTGGCGCCCGAGTCGAAGCCGATCCTATCTCTTAAGCTCATGGTCTATGCATCTTTTTCAATGACCGATGGGTAAAAAAGTACCGGAGTGAAGGTCGCCTCGATTCTAGAATACACTCTCTTTGCCCGCATTCCAACCTGGTTCGAAGGGAAGCCGGGCATGTTTGACAGCGATTTGCCGAGACTGTATTTTCGATTCACCCGCTTCGGAGGCCTTAGATCGGCTTGGGGGAAGTAGGGCCTGAGTTAGGAGGAAAAATGGTACTTAGCATCGACCATATAGAGTTGATCGTTCGCGACGTGGACGAGTTTGTGGAGTTTTATCATAAGCTGGGATTTGAGGTACTGTTGCGAACGGCCCATCATGGCGGGTCAGCCGAACTGAAGCTGCCCGGCGAAAACCAGCCCGTTCTTGAGATTCACAGCGCCTCCGGCGAAGAATCCATCGGGATCAACCACATCGCGTTTAAGGTGGCCAACGCTCAAGAAGCTTACGACGACGTGGTGGCCAAGGGGATCAAGCCCGAACGTGGGCCCCACTTGGTGGAGGTAACCGGCAGGACCAACGTCAATATGCGGGACCCCGACGGTTGGCGTTTGCAGTTGGTTGACGAGGACCGGATAGCGCCTAAGTAATCTTGGCCGCCGGCGTAGCGCGCCGAAGAGTAACGAGGTTTCAACAGCCTTGGGCCGGATGTCCTTAAACGAGGATCAACGGCCCAGGGTGCCTATTATCTTTCGAACGCGGTCGGGAATCTCGGTGCCGAACGCATGCCGAGGTACGAAGTTAAACTCGGGGCGGCGTAGTTCCAGTCTGGCGCACCATCGGCAGATACCCGTCCAGTGGTGCCAGCGTTCCAGATGTCCGCACCAACAGCGATCTTCTTTCACTGATTTTGGCACTTGCTTGGTATTCAACTGATGTGTACTCCGTAGGTTTTGAAACCTTAGAATATCGCTTTCGATCAAAGGCCTGTTCGAGGCGCCGAGGTTTCTAGTTGTTGGGTGGAAGTCTGACGTCGACGAGATGCTCCGGCACTGCGGAACCTCCGGTACGGCACCCCTATTATAACCGATTCCAGCCCAATTTTGGCCGCTCTTCGGTCACGTCCTGACTTTTGCTTGATTCTTTCCGGCCAAGTAATAACTTTTCCGCCGCCTCTAAATTCAGCCAGCCTGATCTAGTCCCGGTTTCTCAGCTCTTCGCACATCTCCTCGTCGATCTGGGCCAGGTCCATACGGTCGGAGAAGAGATAAACCACGGAACGCAGCGCATAGTAGCGGTCGTCATCGGGATTGAGTTCGATGGCCTGGGACGAGTCCCTGACCGCCTCCTCAAGGCGCCCCATTTCGTAATAGGAGTAGCCGCGATCGTAATGGGCATCCGCGAAATTCGGGTCCAGTTCGATCGCCTTGTCGTAGTCGGCGATCGCCGCCTCGTATGCACCGGTCCGGCTGTACCGGTTGCCGCGGGTGTGAAAACCTTCTGCGTCAACGGGGTCTGGCGGGCGTGAAGGGATCCGTTTAGAGTTCAATATTGATTCTCCGGTCCGCTAATGCTCTAGGTGAATCTGGGCATGACCTCTTTTGAAAATAGTTCCATGGACTTTAGCACCTTACCGTGCTCCATGCCGCCGAAGTCGAAGTTACAGCCAAAGTACTCGATACCCTGGTCTCGTAGCTCCTGAATCTTCGCCGCGCATTGGTCAGGCGTGCCGATTATAGCGCGGTGTTCGGCCAAGTATTCGTAAGTGGTGGGAGCTTCGTTGCGCGTTTTGCGCCAGTCCTCCATGCGGCGATAGACCTCGCTTCCCTCGTCGATGAAGCGCCGCCACTGCATTATATCCGCCACCCAGTTCAGTCTGTCCACCGTGTCTTGACGGGCCTGTTCTTCGGTCTCGGCAACGTAGAAGTAGCGAAAGAAAGGTATCTCCGACTTGGACAGGTTGAATCCCGCTTCTTGGGATTTCTCCACGAATCGTTGGCACAGTTCCAAGGCGTCAGCCGTGTCCTGCACGACCGCGATGCAAAGGTTGTGCCCGGTGGAAACCGCGAAATCCAGGGTCGCGGGGGTCCGGGTAGCGGCCAGATATATGGGCGGATGAGGCTTCTGGATAGGCATCGGCACGAGATTGGCCCGGTTCACCTGAAAGTGTTGTCCCGAATAAGTGAAGTCGGGCGTGGTCCAAAGTCCCTGGACCATATTTACGGAGTCCATGAACCGGTCCAAGCTTTCGTCGGCGTTGATGTTGTAGCCGTGATACTCGTAGCCCCCAGACCCCCGGCCGAACCCCACGTCCAAGCGGCCCCCGCTGATAAGGTCAAGAGTAGCGGTATCTTCGGCCAGCCGCAGCGGGTTGTGCAATGGCGACACCAACACCGCCGTTCCCAGCCGAATGGTCTTGGTGCGGGCCGCCAGGTTGGTGGCTAAGATCAGGGATGAAGAGCCGATGCTATAGCGGGTGAAGTGATGCTCGGCCAGCCAGGCGCTGTAAAAACCCAGTTCTTCCGCGAACAGAACCTGTTCGGCGCTCCGGTCGATAACCTCTTTGGCATCGGTCCCTTCCGGCCATGGCAGATGGGTGAAAAAGGCGAACTTCATCCTAATCGTCCACGGCCAGCGTTTTCATGTGCTGCTGTGCCTGGCGGACGAGCCGCCCATGCTTGATGTCTTGCCGAATTCCCAATGGCCTCGCCTCTTAGGTTGATTCCGGCCAAATCATAACCGCACCGTCCGTACCTGTCCAACTGGCTGCTCCTGGTGGCCTTAATATCGAAACCTGCATAACGACCAGATTTGGTGCTGGTATACTCGGCCAGGGAATCGCAACGGAGCAACACCAACTCCGAAGTAATCTTCTTAGGGAGTAGAGATATTGGCAAAAATTTACCTGTTGGGCACTGGCACCCCGACGCCGACACCGACGAGGTTCGGCTCTTCCCACGTCGTCGAGGTTGGCGGCGAATATATCATGTTCGACTGTGGACCGGCCGCAACCCACAAGCTGGTTCAGTCGGGCCTGTGGCCCACCCAGATCGACTACCTGTTTTTTAGCCACCACCACTTCGACCACGACGTAGATTACCCTTGCTTTCTACTTTGCCGGTGGGACCAGAGTATCGGCAAAGAGAACCAGTTGCAGGTGTACGGCCCCACACTGACCGAATTGATCACCGAGCGGATCCTGGATGAAAATGTCGGCGCGTTCGCCCATGATTGGAAGGCGCGGGTCAACCACCCAGGCAGCCAGGCCGTGTTCGTGAACCGGGGTGGCACGTTACCCCGCAAGCCGCCCTCGGTGGATGTTCGTGACATCGGACCCGGTTACGTCCACTCCGGAAAGGACTGGCAGATAACCTCGGCCACCGCCGAGCACGCCCAGCCGTGGCTGGATTGCCTGGCCTATCGCCTGGACACACCCGACGGCACCATGGTGTTCACCGGCGACACCACCCCTTGTGACACGGTGTTAGATCTGGCCAAGGACGCGGACGTCATGCTGTGCATGTGCTGGGGTGACTCGGACGTGATGGATGCCATCGGCGAGGGTGAAGGCAGCATGTGCGGCACCCGAGGCGCGGCGGAGATGGCCCAGCAAGCCGGGGTGAAAAAACTGGTGCTGGTGCACACCGGCCCAAACCTGTGCGAACACGGAGCCATGGAAAAGGGCATCGGCGACATCAAGAAGATCTATGACGGGGAACTCGTCTTCGGCGAGGAGCACATGGTGATGGACATGCTGCGGGGGTGAAAATCCCCCCAACCCCCCTTTATCGAAGGGGGCTTTGGCTGGGGTTTACGCTAGTTTGAAGACCTCCATGGCGGTCTTGCCGAAGGCCCAGTCCTTGTCGTCCTGGCTTTTAAAGACTGGGTGTTCCATTACTCCCTGCAGGGAGTTGCGGTAGCCTTCCCGCCCTCCCACCGGCGGGTAGTCACTGCCCCACATCATGCGTTTGGGGCCGAAGGCCTCGTAGGCCATCTCCATCAGGGGCGGGACCTCGGTGAAGTCAAACTGGGCGGCCAGGGGAACGGGGCGAACGCAGAATTCTCCTAGGCCGCCGAACTTTATGTATGTGTTGGGAAACCTGGCTAGGGTCAGGGCTTTCTTGTAATCGTCATAGGGAGCCGTGACTGAGGCGGGGCTTTGGGGCCGGTAGGCTCCGGCCAGGTGCTCCAGAACGATGGTGCAGCCGGGAAGCTCTTCTACTAGGCTCTGGAATGATGGATCGGCCGTATGCTCCGCGGTCCTCGGGAAGCAGCTTACGGGTAGATCGAGCTCGGCGGCCTTGCGCCAGATGGCCAGCGGGTCCAGTCCCGGAGAACGTTCGTTGGGGTGGAACCGCACGCCAACGACCTCCGGGTGTTTGGATAGCTGCTCAAGAGTGGCGGTGGCGTTGGGGTCTTGCACGTCCACCCAGATCACCGCGCCGAACCGGCCGGGGAAGCGTTTAACGCACTCCATTATGTAGTCGTTGTGGTAATTGGCGGCGTGCTGAATCAGGACAGTTTTTTCGACGCCGTTAAGGTTCATCTGGTGCAGGATCATCTCCACCGGCTCGAACCAGTTGATGCCGGCGTGGCTATGGGTATCGACGATCATCATGTTCCTCTCGCTCCGTATGGGTGTTTGTGGGTGTCGAAAACAGATTTGTTCAGGAATTCCGCACCCCCATCCTAACCTTGGTCCGGTGTTCACAATCTGCGGCTCTTGGGCCTCAGTCGAAACCGCCCTGGGGACCAACAGTTCCAACTCCCAGCTGCCGTCTCCTTGGGCCAATATCGTAGCACCAA
>CATMOE010000024.1:0-49378 GCA_950072105.1 uncultured Dehalococcoidia bacterium | reverse complement strand
GCACGAAGCTCGCTGGATCCGTCGTCTGAGGGTAGCGTTGGACGGCTTGGGTCCCTCTGATCAATTACGGATTGTCCGCGCCTACGCCCAAAGACAGGTAGTCGGCTACAACCTGCGTGAGAGACCTTATACGGGTGACCTGGACGGAATCGTCGCTTATCGCGCTTGGCTTCCCGAAAATGTCCGCGGGTACGCTCAGGCTGCTGTATTTGGTCTGGTCCCGTTGCCAGTGCCTATCAGGAGAACCCCGGGGGATTACAAGGGATTCATAGACTCGGTGAACGAATACCTTGACGGCCGCTCCGAGGATAATCTCCCAGTGGAGCGTGACATGCGCTCATTTGCGTTCCGTCTGCTCCACCAAGTGATGGAAGCTTGGGGCGAGCTTCAGGAGGAGTTGGATCGCTTGGAAGAGACACAGACAAGTAGGGAGGTTTAGATGAACGGCAGCATACGTAAACGTGGAAAGGGCACTTACGAACTGACCATTGATCAGGGCCGGGACGCCGATGGCAAACGGCTCCGCAAGTTCGTCAACGTCAAGGGCACCAAAACTCAGGCCCAACAAAAACTCAGAAAGCTACTCACGTCCGTGGATAACGGAATGTCACTGGACACTTCCAAGGTAACACTGGGAGAATTCTTGGCAAGGTGGATGGAGGATTATGTAGCCATTAAAACGGCACCGTCCACTGCCAATGGATACAGAATGATAGTGATGTGCCATTTGATACCCGCGTTGGGGAATGTACCGCTCGCGAAGCTTCAGCCAGCCGATGTTCAAGCATATTACAAGAAAGCTTTAGCCAAAGGGCGCCGGGACGGAAAGGGGGGCTTATCTGCCAGGACGGTGCATCATCATCATCGAGTCCTCTCTGAAGCGCTAAAACATGCGGTAAAGTGGCAGTTGATACACAGGAACGTGGCTGATGCGGTGGACCCCCCAAAGCCAAGCCGATATGAAGCGGTTATCCTGAATCCACCAGAGGTGGATCAGTTATTGGTTGCTGCCCAAGCCCACGGAGCCCCTTATTATGAATTGATTTACACCGCTATCTACACTGGAATGAGACGAGGGGAACTGCTGGGTTTGAAATGGCATGACGTTGATTTGGACATGGCTACACTCTCAGTAGTGCGGACTCTACAACGAGTCAGGGGAGAATTTATCCTGAAGGAACCCAAGACCTCCCGGAGCCGTCGAGATATAGCTTTAACGCCCGATTTAGCTATCCTGCTTAGAGGCTATAAGAGGCACCAAGAAGAACAAAGAACATTACTGGGTCTGCCATTTGACGATATGGACCTGGTGTTTGCCCACTCGGATGGCTCTCCTCTCGACCCCGGCACTGTCAGTCATACTTCCAAGAAAATAGTTAAGAAAGCGGGCCTGGAATCCAGATTGCACGACAATCGCCACGCGTTCGCCACCCTGATGATGAGCTTCGGAGTCAACCCCAAAGTGGTTGGTGAGATGCTGGGACATTCTACGATTGCCACTACAATGGACATTTACTCTCATGTCCCGCTCGGATTGCAGAGAGATGCCGCACGCACTTTGCAGGAAGGGTTAAAGAAATACCAAGACCGAGAGAAATCAACGCCCTCCGAACTCAGAATAAAATAAAATGTCGGCAAAATGTCGGCAAAATGGGAATCCAAAAATAAAACCGGGGCTATTAGACCCCGGTTTAGCTTTGAAAAGTGGCAGGAGCGGGAGGATTCGAACCCCCGACCACTGGTTTTGGAGACCAGCGCTCTGGCCAAACTGAGCTACGCTCCTGTATGGTACCCCTGGAGGGACTCGAACCCCCGACGCGCGACTTAGGACGCCGCCGCTCTATCCTCTGAGCTACAGGGGCATTTGGTGGAGATAGAGGGACTCGAACCCTCGGCCTCGGCATTGCGAACGCCGCGCTCTCCCAACTGAGCTATATCCCCAGGCAGTCGCCCTTCCTTGGGCCGCAACTTAGGGCGGTTACCCAACGTTGCGTGGCTTCGAAAGGCTGGTCCTTCCGGACAGCATCTCTAAGCCTACTTCAAATCGTAAATCCGCTGCCTGGCTACTGTCAAGTTGGGGCGAAGCCCATGATTTAAGCCTTCCGAGTGGGACATGAAGGGCGATTCGTGTCGCCGGGGCCTCAAACCGCTCTGATTCTAGTACTTGAACTCCTCGCGTACGGGGCTGAAGATGTCCAAAGCCAGAGCCGCTACATCGCCGCACTTGGCGTAGTGCTCCACGCCTCCGGGTATGATGTACATGTCTCCAGGCTTCAGATGCTTAACTTCGCCAGCCACGCCCATCTCCAACTCTCCCTTCACCAGCATGCCAGCTTGCTCGTGAGGATGAGTGTGGACGGGCACTTCCGAGTTCGCGTCGATCTCCACCAAGGACAAGAGGATGTTCTCACCCCAGAACGTTCGAGTACGGGCTCCGGGCACCAACGTCATTGGGTCCCGGTTTTCAGCGTCGACAAAGTAGGACATCGTTTCCTCCTGATTTTCGTTTCTAGTCTGGGTCCGGTCCGCTCGGGGCACAGCGGTTATTCTTCCCTAATATCCTGAGCGTAGGCGGGAAGCTCTTCTCCGGGAAGCTCCGGGGTTCCTCTCGGTTGAAGTCCGCTAACTTCACGCAGCAGCAACCCCACCCAAGCTCCGATGAGGCAGATAGACACCCATACCATCCAGGTGTATAAAGCCAATTGCAGCTCTTCCCGGCCGGCGTCGACTTTGGCCCAACTCAACAGGCCTTGAGTCAATACCACCAATCCGCCAACGATCACCGCTTGGAAGACTCCGCTGTGGGGCCAGAGGAACCCTTGGACCACTCCCACCAGGCCCAAGGACATCAAGAGCCAGAATACCGCCAAAGTGGAACCCAACTGGACGGTGGCGCTGGGAGTGAGAGGATCGGCCAAACTTGGGATGAAAGCCACCAGCAGAAGCAGCACCGCCGGCACGCTATACGCCAGTAGCAAACGGGAAACAAATCCCTGCATCCCTTCTCGGACCAAAGGGCCAAGAAAGGTTGTGTAGTCTGGCATGTCGGGCACGTAGCTACCGGCGGAACCGCTCAAAAGCAGCATGATGAAGTAGGAAAGCAGGGCGAAGGTCAGCGCGGCGGAGGGCTCGTCGGAGAAGGTTACAAAGATCAGATCGAGCCCGACGGCGGCCAGCAGAGCGACGGCGATGAGCAGATGGTGCAACGGCGGGCCTCCGGTCCCAGATCTACCGCAATGACGGGCTTACTCGAACGCCAGTACCTTCTCGTTGAGTCTGACAAAGCGATTGGCGCTCCCCAGCGCTACATGGTCCGGCAACTCGGGACCCTCGGCCAGTCTCAACCGAACCATACCCATTCTATTGTTAAAGTGTTCTAAGTTCCAATCGGCGGCTGGTTCAAGTAAACGCCGGGAGTCTGCCAAAACAACGCGTTCGCCCTAGGTCCGGAGGGGTGACGGCATGGCCGGACTAACGAAGCCGGTAAGGGATAAAGAATCAGGGCGTAAGTCGGCGGCTACCGGTGGAGTCGACCACTTGCATGAGGGCTGCATTGGATCGGGTTACGAAGGAAGATCATCACCGGTCATCTGCCGGATGCCTTGCTCCTAGTTGGGAGACCAGTTGTAAATCTTCGCCAGGGTCCCTCCCATGAGTGCGGATCGCTCTGAATCCGAGAGCTGGTCCGTAACCCGGAACGCCTCAACGCCCTGTTCGTAGTTCAACACTCCCACGGCCCGGGTCCAGTCGGTGCCCCACATGCATCGATCAAGGCCAAACGCGTCGAAAACCAGGCGCAGAGACTCCCAGATGTCCGGGTAGGGGAATGGCTGATGGGACAGGGTACAGGCGCCGGAAATCTTGATGGACACGTTGTCGCAGGCCGCTAGGGAAACCACGTTGGCCAGATCGGCGAACGGTTCTGGCGGCGCCGGTGGTTCCGAGGGCTGGGCTATCCCCACATGATCAACCACCATCTGTGTGTCTGGATGGCGGCGCGCCAGTTCTAGAAAGAGCGGCAGCTTGCCCGAACACATAATATTCACTGGGATGCCGGCTTGAGCGCCGGCGGCGAGTATCCGATCGATACCCGGGTCGTTCGCCTGGAATGGCTGGTCGGTGAGCATGATCCGGGCTCCGACCACACCCGGTGTCGTTGCCCACTCAGCGACCTCGTCGGCGACGGCTTCCGACTGCGGATCAAATGGCTTGATCAAGCCGAACCGGCCCGGATGTTTCGAGTATACCTCGAGTGCATATGAGGGATCATAGCGATACATACTGAATGGCGAAACCAGCAAAGCCCCGTCTACGCCGACCGCGTCCATCGCGGCCACCATATCGTCCCCGGTTACTTCGTCCGGCCACGGTGGAATCCTGGCCCAAGGACGCTCCGGACTATTTCGCTCGTAGGCATGTACTTGTGAGTCGATCGTGGGAGTCTGAGTTGCCATCGTATTTCCCCCTATCCTCGCCGGGTTTTCCCGCTTAACACGGGTTCTCCGGGAATTCCGCCACTGCGTTTGTCTGCTAGCAGTGTAAAAGTGCGATTCGAACCCGTCAACAACCTTTCCAAGACTCCGATCGACCCAGTAGATGTCGCTTCAGCGGTCTGAGAGGTGGAAGGTGAGCACCTTAACCCTGGAAATGTTGTTGATGTGGAGGCAGTCTAGATGGGCGCCGTTGCAGGTCTAAACCGGTTGTCCGAACTGGGGATCACCGTCAGGACCGACGGCCAAAAGGATTATTCCAGTGCGTGCCCTGAATATGGAATTGGTCCACGGGCTTGGCCGTTTTGGGTAAGGGCAACATCTGGATCCAAGTCGCCGCCGGGATAGGAACCGGTCGCCTGATAGGTCCCCCGCCCGTTCTCCGTAATCTGGCCTTCAATGCGCGCCGCGCGCCTGCGTGTTGGTAGTCATCTCGAAGGCGTCCTGCCTCCCGGGTCCCAGTAGGTTACCTGCGCCGCCTTGATGGGTGAAGACTATCTTTGACCCAGGATATGCCAATCTCTTCGCCTAACCGCCCAAGTCAAATTTGCGAAAGCTCGGTTCGGAAGTGCGCATAGTGGCCCACTATGCGATCGCGGACGCAACGCCGGGTCAGGCACACGATTGGCGGCGAGTAGGCCCCTCGGCTATGGAAGTCTGTGCCGCATCCCGGTATTTCGTGTCTGCGGGCTGCACGACGCTGGTATGTCGAAGTTCGACGGGTCGATGGGTTGCTGAAAATCCTGGTAGTAAAAGTAATCGGCGAGCGCGAGGCTCGTCCCAACGCTCACCCCCGACTGCGACTGCATGAACGTGATGGGCCGGCTCTCCGTCCCTGTCGCGTTCTGCGGCGCGTACCACGTCCACAGGTAGGTCGCTTCCGGGTAGTTTGGCGGCGCAGGCGGGAATAGCACCGAGAAGATCGTGACGGTCGTGTTCGGGGCGATGACGGGGTTGTTCGTAATCGTCGCCTGGATCGTCGCCTCGACCGCGGGATGGAGACCCAGGTGGGCGGCTCCTGCGGGAACGGGAACTGGCTCCCGCCGATGCACGTCGATGAGCCGTCCGATTCGAAGTTGATGAGGAAACCAGTGGCGCTATTGGGCGGAGGAACGACCCCGTAGGGAGCCGGGCCCGTGAGTAGCGCCTCCTGCGCGACCATCTGGCCGGGGTTGTAGGTGGACATCATCAACGTGTTTTGGGCCCGGTCCGAGTAGACGGAATACTCTTGATCCGCCTTCCATACGTACAGGACGCGCGTGGGGAGTGGGTTGAACTGCTCGTTGACCGGGGTCATGAACGCTGTCATGCCGAAGTTCGAATTCCAGACGAAATTCTGATAGCCGTTCGGGTTCCCCACCGCGAAGCCGGGGAACGACGGAGACACGAAGGTCTCCGGCTTCGCGGTGGCCTCGCTGGCAAAGTCGTAGGATTGGAAGTTCGGGAAATACGTGAATGACCACATCTGGAAGAATGCAAGCTGCGTCGGATCGCCCATGGTCGGCGACGGCGGGCCATTGCCGACCATCATGCGCACCGGCGCCGCAGTGATGGAATCGAACCACATCCACGTCGCGGCGGAGAGCGAGCCCTTGAGGGGAACAGGGATCTTCCACCAGTCAACTGTCTGCGCGTCCATCCAGTTCAGCGGCGATGCTCCGGCGCAGGCGGCGTTCGGGCCCTGTGCCCCATACCAGTTCTCCGGCAGCGTCCACCCCATATCGACAAACTTCCAGGTGTTTCCGCCATCGGTCGAGAGTTGCGTGCCAATGGCTGTAATAAAGTACCACCAGTTTCCGTAGGAGCAGCCGGAGACCTGCGCGGAGAAATACTCCCCCTGCGAGTAACTGATGTCGGCGACGCAGAGCTGGAAGAACGGATTGTCGGGCGTCGGATCGGTCGACAAGGGTGGGCTGAAGGGGTGGAGCAGGACGGTGGCAGCCCAGAACGCCGGCATCGCCGGTTGGGGCGTCGTCACGGACTGAAGCGACGGGTACGCGGACGGGGGCACGGGATCGACGGCGCTGTTTAATGCGTTCATGTTTCTCCTTGTAAAGTACGCAATGAAAAGAGGATCGGACGCTCTTTGCTTCGCCACGCTGCTTTTTCAGCGCGGGCTGGGCCGCTCACCTCCGGGCCAAGCTGGGACCCACTTTTGCGGGGGGAGCTTGCCTCCGAGCACCGCCAAGTAGACGTCCCAAGTCTCCGGGTCGACAGTCATCGAGTGAAGGAGTGTCGTCGACGTCGAGGTGGGTATCGGAACATCGAAGGTCGCAAAAGCGGCCAGGTTTGCGATGGTAGGTTGCGTACAATCCATCGGCGCCGCAAACAGGGAAATCCTCCCCGTCCCCCCACCAGAGGTCGGGCTGGCGCCGACGAAGAGTATCGTCTCCGGAGGCGAAGAGAATGAGGCGCCGAACGCGACGGCGTACACGCCGAGATCACCGAAGGACGTGATCTCGCCGAGGAACGTGCCGTCGTTCGCGATCACCTGCACCCGGTGGTTAAGCGCGTCGGCCACCCAGATGCGATCGCACCGGTCGACGATCAGCATGTGTGGCAGATCGAACTGAGCGGGTCCACTCCCAGGCTGATCGCCGGGTGTGCTCCAGCTCGCAAGGACCACACCGCTGGAGTCGAGCTTAAGCACACGGTTGTTGAGCCCGTTGAGATCGCCGTCGGAAACGAGCAGATTGCCGGCCGCGTCCCAGGCGACGTCGGTTACCTTGTCGAACTGCACCGGATCGAGTCCCGTCCCCTGAGAGTTCTCTCCGCACGTCCCGATGGTCGATAGGAACTCTCCGGACAGGGTGAATGACTTCAAACAGTGGCCGTACCCCTGACCAACAAGGAGCGGAGGGGCCATGTCTGTGATCCAAACTGTAGTGGAGCCGTCCGGACCAGTGTCGAACGATATCGAGTGTGGGTCTCCCAGCACTTGCGTGGTCCAGGTCGACACCAACTCTCCGTCCGCCGTCCACGCGCTGACCGGCGGCGCGGAGCGCTGAAGGACATAGACTAGGTTCGATTCCGGATCGCGGTCGACCCAGCTCACGGTGTCGAACGTCACCCACGACGGCCGGGGGAACGAGGGATCAAGCACGTACGCTGGCGTATCGAACGTCCGCCCTAACGGCGGTTCGGCATCGCGGCTCCCAGCGCACCCGAGGAGTAAACTCGCGCTGAGGAGCGCCGCGCTGATCGAGAGAATGGTCGTTCGTCCGAGGCTCATGACGACCCCCGGTTGGCCGAAAGCGTCTGGTTCATGAAACTGAGGATGTCGAGGCTCGGCTGGTTCGCCGCCAGGACGAAGTTCTGCGCAAGGATCTCGTCGGGCTGAAAGATCTCCTGGGTGAAATTGGCAGTGACGAGGGCGAGGTACTCGGGCATGAGCGGCGCGCTCTCGTACATCACGGGGTACCCGTCGGGGCCCAGGACCGGCGCCCAGCGGCGGTCGGGGCCCTCCGCGATGCTCATGAACCACCACTCGAGGTACTCAAAGAAGACGCCTCCTTCGTACGGTCTATTGGCGAGCAGGAGCGGCGCCAGGGCCCTTTTCACGCGGGGGCTGTCCTCGTCCCCGGGGATCGAGGGCACGAGCATCTCGATGTAGACGTCGAAGTCGGGCTCGTCGGGGTTCGTTATTTTCAGATCGGCCATCGTCGACTGGGACCCGGGCGGGCCCCAAGGCACGTCGGGCAGCAGGACGGCGGCGCCGGTGGAGCGGTAGTGAATACGATCGTAGAGCTTGAACCGCTCTTCAGGGTGGTTCTTGCTGAAGAGGTGGAAGCACTCGTGAATCATGACGTTCTGTAGATACGAAACGTCGTTGGTGGGGTGGAGCGGGTCGCCGTAGCTCGTGGCGGTCTCGACGCTCGCGACCATGTTGGCCGGCAGGACGATCGTGTCCTTGCGCCGGGTGTAGGCAGCGTAGCCTTCTTCTTGGCCGCTTGTCTTGACCAGATGAATCTCCGCCGGCAGCCGCAGGGAGAGCGGTGCGAACAACTTCGCCATCGCAGAGACGATCGCGCCCAGGGCCTTGATCTCGGTCTGCGACCAGCTCATCACCTGTGAAGCGATGTAATCGAGGTACATCGGCAGCGTGACCTCGACGACCTGGCGGCGCAAGTTCACCCGGGCCTGACGATCGAACGGGCTCTGTTGGCTCAGGTAGTCATCGACGGTCGTGAGTAGCTCCCGTCCGGCCTCGAGAGACGCGGCCACGACCTCCGTGCCGCCCGGAAGCGTACCGATGACAGTGTTCGACGCGACGGTCATCTCCGCCCGCAGCTTATCTGGGCTAGGGGACTGCTCCGATCGCCAGATGTCCTAAGGGGCTGGCCCGCCTCCAGGGCGGCCTAGTCAAATCTGTTAGGACTGTTCGATTTGGTAAAGCCATTCGAACGAACTTCTTTTTCTTCTGACATAGTATTCGCCGCTCATAGCGCTAAATGTTGTATTTTCCAGGTCAAATAGATTCCGCCACTTCTGGGACTATGGGGGATGCCTCGACCAGCGAAACTATAAAGGGATGCGGTCACCAACCGGTCACCGGCGGGACCTGGCCGGCCGGCGGACTAATGACCCAGGCGTCCCGCTCACATACATAACGTCGATTTACCGCAAATCGTTCCCGAGGTTCGAAAACTGATGCATCCGAGAGCCTAAGCAACAAATCAACGCCCCCGGCCTAAACTGGGGCTCTCTGATGGGTGGGGCAACCTGCCAGGAGCTGAGTCCTTCAACCCTCCTGGGCCGGCTCCATGTCGGCCTTAAGGTCCATCCGAACCAGGATGGCGCCCATGTGCACTCCAGCCATCGGTCGCCCGGTGTTTCAACTATGTGTGGTCAACCCCTGGGCCGGGAACTCACTTTGGCAACTAAGGTGGAGGTCTCAAGGCGTGGCCAGGAATCTGCGACGAGCGCCGGATAGTGGACTGGGACTTGGCCTGAGAAGGTATTCAGCTTATTCTTACACTGATCTACCACCAGGGGAGACCCTGAAGCTAGCGTTGGATGTGGGCGCAGGGGTGTAGCTAAAAGACGGCTGATCGGTGTCGCGAAAACCGTCTAATCACTTATCGCGGGAGGATTAATGAGCACAGCTAGAATGTGGCTCCTCAGGATGCTCGCGCGGCCCTTCATCAAGGTGCCATTGAACGTCGTCGTCGTTGTGCCGTCCCTGAGTTACCAAACCATTGAGCGGGTGGAGACATCCTTGGAAGAAAGCGTCGTCTTTTGGAAGCGGCAGGGCATCGTTTGGCAACCCACAGTGCGTGGCTGGATTGAAAACATAAATCCGATAGATAACCTGGGAGAGAATCTTCGCGAGCTGCACCGGTGGAAGCTGGGCCATCCAGAGCCTACCTTATTCGTCTTTCCTCTAGCCCAGTCTGTGGGAACCTAGGGGGATCTGGGTCTGGCGTGGACCGGCAACGGAATCGCCGCGGTGGCAGGAGGCCGGGCGGAACTCCTCAATGAGATTATGGACCACGAACTGGGGCACCTGATGATCGGACCTCAACATGAAAATGGCACATTCATGCGGGATACTCTTCAGGTCATCGACCGGCGCGTTACCACTATCCAGCGGACCATCATGCTTCGGAACGCAGAAAGGCTGGGTAGTTTCTGACGTCGTGACGGCGATGGATCTCATGCCCTTCACCGGGCCGCCCGCTGCACACCACCTTCCGTCTATCACGTCGTGCTGGACGGGGGCGTATTAGCTGGAGGGTCGTGGTACGCTATAGCACCGAGTCGCAGGCGTACCGAACACATTCCGCGTCAGGAGCTTGATCCACTTGCTCAGGAAGTCCAGGAGCCCAGTGCTGGAGGTTCTCCGAAGCAAAGATTTCCGCTTTCTTTGGACCGCCAGGTCGATTCACGAGGTCTCCCGGCGGATGGAGCTGCTGGTGTTGGGCTACCTGATTCTCCGATTGACCGACTCCGCGTTCCAGGTGGGGTTGATAGCAGTCTTCCTCAACATTCCCCGCCCTGTCCTGGCCCTCTTTGCCGGGCTTCTGGCCGACCGGCTGGACCGGCGCCGCATTTTGATCGCGGCGCACACCTCTTACGTCGGGATCGCCGTGGCCATACTGGTGTTACTCATCATCGGAACTATCCAGCCATGGCAAATCTTCATCGCCGTTTTTGTGCAAGGGTCGGTGAGGGTGACTGACGATCCCGCCCGGCGCACCGCCATATTTGATCTGGCGGGCCAAGAAAATATCGCCAGCGCAATGTCCCTGGAAACGATCACGAATAACTGGGGCAGGATACTGGGACCGGTGGCCGGCGGTATTTTGATCGCTTGGGCCGGATTTAACGGCGCTTATGCCGTGATCGTGGCGTTGGACCTGGCTGCTCTCTTGCTGATCACTAGGATGCGGCTGCCATTTCAGGCTCAGGCTATCAGCTCTGGGCTTTCGATGGCGCGGGGTCTACGGGAGGGAGTAGAGCACTCCCTGGCCAACCGGATGGTTCTGGGTGTCCTCAGCATGTCGCTGATAGTGAACGCGCTGGTCTTTCCCATCCAGTATTTTATCCCAGTGATCGCCAACGACCTGCTCTTGGTCGGACCTGTCCTGGGAGGTTTGCTGGGCTCCGCGGAAGGTATTGGCACGTTGATCGGCGCTTCGATCATCGCTTTAAAAAGAAACATTCGCTACCATGGCCGATTATTTTGTACCGGTGCGCTGGTCGTGGCGTCAGCGGTAGCGTCGATGGCCTGGTCTCCCTGGTACGCCGTCTCTTTCGCGCTACTGCTTTTTGGAGGCTTAGGGCAAGCGGGTTTCAGCACTATGCAGAGCACAATCTTGCTGTTGGAATCACGGCCGGAAATAAGAGGACGGGTGATGGGGGCACAAGGGATGGTAAACGGCCTGGGACACCTGATTGGAGGTTCCGAGATAGGGGCGATAGCCAGCACCTTTGGTATTGGATTGGCCATCGGGATCAACGCCGGAGCCGGGATCCTGTTGATCCTGCTGGTGATGGTCCTGACACCCCTCGTACGACGGCGGGTGGGGACTAACCTTGAAAAGGCTGTTGATGGAACGGATGAACCGGCGTGGACTCCTAATTCGACGGGCGCTTCCGGGCCCCACTCTACGCAAACCGAAGACTCAAGTGAACGCTAGTCTCATCTCGTTAAGGCTGACGAAGCGGTTGGCGCTGCCCAGCACGACGTGGTCCAGTAGCTCTATACCCAGCAGTTTGCCGGCCGAGATCAGTTCTTTGGTGATGTCTACGTCTTGGGAGCTGGGGGCCGGGTCTCCCGAGGAGTGGTTATGGACGACGATGATCGACGGCGCGTTTGCCTGTACCGCCGGGCGGAACACTTCCGACGCTCGGATCACTGAACTGTTGACGTTACCCACGTAGATCTCTTGAATGCCCAGCACTTCATTGCGGGTATTGAGCAGCAAAACTTTCAGGTGCTCTTGGTCCAAGACCGACATCTCCGCCAAAAGCAGGTTGGCCACGTCCTGGGGCGAGTTGATGACCGCCCGTTCCTGGGGCGCCAGGGAGACGAATCGCCGTCCCAACTCCAACGCGGCCATGAGTTGGCTGGACTTGGCCTCGCTAAGGCCGCGTTCGGCGCATAACTCAGCGAAGCTGACTCGTCCTAATCCTGCCAGGCCGTCGAAACGGGCCAGCAGGCGCGAGGAGACGGCCAAGACGTTCTCTCCCGGCAAACCCGTGCGCAATAGAATGGCGATGAGCTCGGTATTGCTTAAGGACTTGGGTCCGAATGCCCGCAGCCGCTCCCGGGGACGCTCGCCTTGGGGCAGGTCCCGTATCGTCGGCTGGTATTGACTGTCGCCATTACCGCTCATCGGCACTCCAACCCGGTAGGCTATCGGCGAACCATACTACCTAAGAATTTTTATCGAAAGATGCTTGTGTCAGTGAAATATCAGCGACGGCGCTTTGCATAGCACATTGATGGTAGGATGGTCCGGCTGCCGGGGTGTCTGGCGCCCAAAGGTGAACAGGCGGCGGCGATCGGCGAAATCGACGGAGTAGCAGGTTAAGGGTTCCTTGCCCATGCAGCGTATCTCCAAACGGATCTACTATGGCTGGATAATTGTCGCGGTGTCCGGCGGGATGGAGTTCGCCAACGCGGCAACGGCTATAGGCATCCTCACAATTTTCGTTAATCCCTTCACTGAAGAGTTTGGCTGGAGCCGGACCGAAATCTCCGCCGTGACTAGCGTGGGAGCCGTCCTTGGGGCTTCCCTTGCCCCGTTCTCTGGCCGGCTTGTCGACCGGATCGGCTCCCGTTGGGTGCTGACTTTGGGCGGGACTCTGGTGGTAGTGGCCTGCGTGTACTTGGCTTCGGTTCAAACGCTGCTGGGATTCTATGTGGGCTATACCATCGCCAGGACGGCCGACCAAGGGTTGATCAAGATCGGCGCCGCTCCTTCGGTGGGGAAATGGTTCCAGAGGTATCGTGGCCGAGCCATCGCTCTAGTCTTTTTCTCCGGCTCGGCCGGAATAATGGTCATGGCCCCTTTGGTTCAACTGGCTATCGGTGCTTGGGGGTGGCGCGCGGCTTGGCTTCTGTTGGCGGCGGTAATGGCCGTCCTGGGCATCGTTCCCAGCTTCGCTTTGATCCGGCGTCAGCCCGAGGACTACGGTTTGGTGGTGGACGGGAGGGCGGGGCCTGACGCCGATGCCGCCACGGTTTTTGCGGGGGGCGAACCTGACCAGTGGACCTTGCGGCAAGTGGTGGCCACGCCTCCGTTCTGGCTCATCCTGATTTCCCTGTTCCTGGCCAGTACCGCCGGCTCGGGAGTTACCCTGCACTTGGTGCCGCATCTGACGCAGCAGGGATTGAGCACGGGTCAAGCGGTGGGAGTGATAAGCGTGATGTCCACGTCGAGCGCGGTGGGGATCCTGGCGCTGGGGTTCCTGGCGGAACGCGTGCCGCCCCGTCTCTTGATGGCCTGCGTGTGCCTGACCACCGCTATCGACATCGGCGTCTTGATCCTTGCCGACAATCTGGCCGAAGCCTACCTGTTCGCCTTCTTGCATGGAGTGGCATCGGGCGGTTTGAACGCACTGGCCCCGATCCTTTGGGCCAGCTATTACGGCAGGGGAATCTTGGGGTCCATGCACGGATTAAGCCGGGCCTCCCAAGTCGCCGGCTTCGCCCTAGGCCCCCTGATATTAGGCATCGCCTTCGACCGGTGGGGCCGGTACCAAGACGCTCTGGCCTACCTGGCGGTCTGTGCCCTGATTAGCTTCGTCCTCGTTGTGGCGGCGAAGCGACCGCGGGGAGGGGGAAGCGGGGTGGCAATTCATACCTAGTTCCCGATGCATTACCGCACTGGATATAACTATCGGTTTCTGACTCCAAGAGTAGCTTTGGCCGAGTTGGACATGAATCCCGATCAGGCATATTATTCGCTCCGTGTCGCGACTAGGTCTAACGCCAGATAGACGGTCCGGTAAATCGAGCGGCAAGGCCAAAGAAATATGCATCCCACGGTTGTGATTAACGTCGTTGGTCTGACTCAGGGCCTTCTTGGCGATGATACGCCCCACATCAACGCCCTCGTTAAACAGGGAGGCGTCAGGCCCTTATCAACCGTCACTCCGGCGGTAACTTGCTCCGTTCAGGCTACGATGGCAACCGGGTTGATGCCACGGGATCATGGAATCGTCGGTAATGGCTGGTATTTTAGAGACTTGTCCGAGGTCTGGTTCTGGCGGCAATCCAACCGGTTGGTTTCCGGAGAGAAGATCTGGGAGGCAGCCCGCGATCTAGATCCCTCCTTCTCCTGCGCCAAGCTCTTCTGGTGGTACAACATGTATGCATCGGCGGATATATCGGTCACGCCGCGACCCATGTATCCCGCCGACGGGCGTAAGATTCCCGACGTTTATACCCAACCCGCCGGATTGCGCGACGAGTTAAATTCCCAGTTTGGGCCGTTCCCGCTCTTTCGCTTTTGGGGCCCCTTCGCCGATATAAGCGGCAGCCGGTGGATCACCGACTGTGCTTTGTATATCCAAAAAACGCTCCAGCCTACGCTCAGCATGGTCTATCTGCCACATCTCGACTATAATCTGCAGCGCCTTGGACCGTCTCATCCCGGTATCAGCCGGGATCTGCGAGCCATCGACGATCTATGCGGCGAGATTGTCGAGAACGTGCAGCGAGACGGAGCCCGAGTCATCGTTCTGTCCGAATACGGGGTCACCGATGTGGAAGGGCCGGTCCACATCAACCGCGCTCTTAGAGAAGCGGGGTTGATTCACGTCCGGAATGAGTTGGGGACTGAGCTACTTGATCCCGGCGCTAGCGAGGCTTTCGCCGTGGCCGATCACCAGATCGCACACGTATACGTCCGTAGCCCGAAGAGAATCGCCGAAGTTAAGGCGCTGCTGGAGGCTCTACCCGGCGTGGATATGGTTCTTGACGAAGAGGGCAAGCGGGATATGGGGTTGAATCATTCGCGCTCGGGAGAGTTGGTAGCCGTCAGCCGTCCAGACCGGTGGTTCACTTATTATTATTGGCTTGATGACGACAAAGCTCCCGACTTTGCTAGAACGGTGGATATCCATCGTAAACCTGGATTTGACCCGGCTGAACTCTTCCTCGATCCTCAGCTTCGAATGCCGAAGATTCGCATAGCCTGGCGAATTCTGAACATGAAGCTAGGCTTTCGTACTTTGATGGATGTGATTGGTCTCGACGCCTCGCTGGTCAAGGGTTCCCATGGCCGAGTGACCGAACGGCCTGAAGCCGGCCCAGTCTTTATCTCCTCCGAAGAAGCCCTACTTCCGGAGGGCCCCATTCCGGCCACTGCAGTTAAAGGCTTGGTCTTGAATCATCTGACCGGCTGATCAGGTGCCAGGGATGTAGCGCTGCGCCAATCTGGTCAAGACCACCGCCCCTACGGCCAATAAACCGATCAAGACCTCCCCATGACCGGAAATGAGGAGAGCGTCTAGGAATGAGATTCCCGCCAGCAGACTGCCCACGGCCAAAGGGAAGTTGATCCGGCTGCGCCACATCAGGTGAACCAGCGCGTAAATGACCCACAACAGGAAACCGATGTAGATCAGGGCGATGATCGGGCTTGCCAATGCCGAAGTCGCCGCATATGCGAATGGGAGCGCAAGGAACGCCAAGGGCCAGACGTTCTTAACTTTGGCCAGGTTTTCCTGTTTCGCCGCATAGGTAAGTCCGATGAGATAGGCGAGCATCAGGCCGGCGCCCCACAGGACGGGGTTGGAAAGGCTGGATGTAACGGCCAGGGCCGCGGTTACGTAGACCAACGCCCGGCACGATCCCATAACCACCGGACTCAACGGGTTCGTCTTGTGGTGCATGTCGTAATAGACGATGGCGGCGGCCAATGCCACGCCTGCAACCAGGGGAGGCCAACCCTGACCTCCTTCCAGCCCGTAGCTTATTATGGCCAGGACCCCTTCGCCGGCCAGCAGCAGCGAGAAGCCAATGGCGAAAACGGTTGACGTTCTCACCTGTCCAGAGGGGATGGGGCGTTCTGGCCGTTCCCGAGCATCGGTCTTACGGTCGAACGCATCGTTAAGATACATCCCCGCGACGTAAAACAAGGAGAGGGCGACGATAAGCAACACCAGCGGAAAGGCATCCATCGTTCCGCCCGAAAGAACCACTCCGGCCACGACGTTGGTCCATACCGTTGGAAGATTGGATACCCGTCCCAATCGCAACGCCACATGCCAACCCAGCCATGGAGAAGGTATGGCGATCTGACTCATGATTGTCTCCGTCGCCCGCAGCCTAGTAGCCCGTGCAAAGCCCCAATCCCCCCTACCTGAAGTTGAACTTGGAGTACTCCCCTTCTTCTTTGGTGATGAACTCCAGCAGCACGGTCTTGCCGCCTCGGTTGACCTCCAGGGCACGTTTGATAGCCGGGATGATTTCTTGGGGTTCGGTGATTTTTTCGCTGTAGGCGCCCAGGGCCTGGGCTACCTCGGAAAACTGCCCGCCCACTGACTTTAGGTTGTACTTCCCTACGGCCACCGGGAAGCGGCTGTCGTTATAGATGGCCATCGTGGAGTTGTTAAGCACGATGGTGATGATGGGCAACTCGGCCCGGACGGCGGTTTCGATGTCCATGCCGACCGACCCGAAGGCAAAGTCGCCCATGACGTTGATGACCTGCTTATCCGGCTCCGCCATCTTGGCCCCCATGGCCAGGCCCAGGCTGTAACCCAACTGGGTGGATTTGCCCCAACCGATGAACGATCGGGGTTGCCGGGCCTCCCAGAATGGCACCATGTACTCCCGGGCGCTGCCCGATTCATGGGTAACGATGACGTTGTCCAGGTCCACGGTGTGCATCATGTCCCAAACCACCCGGTAGGGGTTGATGGGGACTTCGTTGGAAGTTAGCTTGGGCATCCATTGGTCAAGCCACTCCTGTTTACCGGCCTTGATCTCATCCACCAACGCCTGGTTGGCGGGACGGCCTTGGGAACCGGACTGGAGTTTCAACTCTTCCAAAAGCTGGGTCAAGACCAGTTTGGCGTCGCCCACCACCGGGTAGTGGGACTTCATGTCGTTATTGATGTCGTTTTCATCGTTGGTGGCGTGGATGATGACTTTGCCGGGTGGCATCTGAACCCCGAAGTTGGTCTTGCCGAAACTGACCCCGATGCCGAATACCAGGTCGGCCCTGGTCAGGTGGCGGTGTACACCCAGGGTGGTGCTGGGACCGCCGCAGCCCACGAACAGGGGATGGTTCTCCGGGAACGCGCTTTTGCCACCCAGGGTAGTCATCACCGGGGCCTGCAAGAACTCGGCCACCTTGATCAACTCGCCGGTAGCCTCGGCATACATGACACCCTGTCCGGCGTCGATGATCGGGTCCTTGGCGGCCAGCAATGCCTGGGCGGCCCGGCGGATCGCTTCGGGGTCGCCAGCGCTACGGACGGTTGGAGGTGGTTCGTAGTCGAAGTCCAGCTCGCTCAACTCTTCCGCCCCAACGTCTTGGGGGATCTCCAGAAGCACTGGACCGGGCCGGCCGCTTCGCAGTTTTTGAAAAGCCCGGCGCATCACCTCGGAAACGGTGCGGGCGGAGGTGATCTGAGCCGACCACTTGGTGATGGATTCGTAGCTCCGGGCGGGGTTGAAGGTGGGAGCGACGCCCAGGCGGTCCCGGGCGGCGGCGGCGGGGAGCAGTAGCATGGGCACCGAGTCGGCGTAAGCCTGGGCAACTCCGCCGAAAGCGTTTTCCGCTCCGGGTCCGCTCTGCATCAGGAATATGCCGGTGCGCTTGCCGTTGGTTACCCGGGCGAATCCGTCGGCCATGTGAACCCCGGTGCATTCCTGGCGAAAGACGATCGGGCGGATACCGGCCACCGCCGCCGCCTCGATTAGGGGGTTTGATGGGATGCAGGCGATGAAGTCGACTCCCTCCATCTTCAATACGTTGGCGATCGCCGTGTTGCCGTCCATAACACTCTCCTGTTTCTTGAATCGTCTACCGCGGCTAGGGGCCTGGCCGAGATGCTAGGAACCTTGATCATCGGGTCCTAAAGGCCAAAGGCAGGCACAGGTATACTCGGCCACGCGCTCTTTCCTTTGGTTGTGAGCCTCCACTCGGAGAACGATCATTGCCCTTTCTTGCTGTTGGTATTTGTCCTGGATCGAGGTGACGCTACGGACAAAGTCTCCCGGAAGGACCATGGCGCCCTGGAAACCGATAGAAGTCTTCACCGGATGCCCCGTCTGAGCCAGCAGGGCCGGATCCTCAGGGAGCCTGCGGCCTCTGGTGGATGCTAAGCCGGACAGACAGATAGGGGCATAGGTGAAGACCATGGCTGGTGGCGCGATCATCCCCGGAAGTCCGGCCTCTTTGGCAGCGGCCTGGCTGGTGTAGGCCACGTTTTCGTAGCGGGCCGCCCGGCAATAGGCGACGATCTTCTCCGCCGTCATCTCATAATAGTAGGCTGGCGCTGTGTCTCCCACCTGGGCGTCTTCCCACCGGTACAACCTGTCCAGGGCAGCCTCCACTTTGTTACGCTAGGCTCGAATGGGTCATGGGCACCGGGCCAGTTTAGGTGGGCTGCTCGTGCGGTGTCAAGATAGGGTCCTCGTTGCCGTGGGGGCCGGTGGAGCGCGGCTACCTGCCGGTTGCGCCGTCCCAGGAAACGATGTTCTCCGGGGTGATCTTGATCACCGGGTTTAGGCCGATGTCCATCGCCCGGTATTGATCGTACTTTTCGCGCAGCAGGGAGACGGCGTTTGTTTGCTCTTGGCCATCCATCAGCAATTCCGCCCGGCCGGAAACCATGAGGTACCAGAGGTTGCCCCAGTCCTCCTCGTAGTGGTCCACCAATAGAGTCGCCTGGGGATTGGCCAGAATGTTCTTGACTCGCCGCAACCTGGTCAAGCCGGTTCGTTTGGGCTTCTGGTCCAGTACCGAGTAAATGGACCGGCCATCGGTAGTGAAGCACACCGGAATCACGTGGGGGCGGGCATCTTCTCCGGCGGTGGCCAGGCGCCCGACGCGTGCCGACGCCAACATCTCTAACTGACGGGTGGAGAACTGGGCCAATGGTTATCCCCTTGCTGATGCCTTCGCCGGATTATACGCCGCCCTTACCCATAGCGGTTACCGTGTCTCATGAAGCAGGCGTTTGACAGTATGATATCAATATGATATCAGTAAGTAAGCTTTATGATAGCACATGAGAATATCTGACTTGGAGAGTTAAAGAACGCCATGGCCATAGACTTTCATGATATAGCCAACGCTTCAAAAAAGGCATTAAACCTGGTGGACGACACGGAACGCCGCCGTATGCTGGAGGAGTTTGTCGAAAGTACCGGGCCCTTGGTGGAAGCGGCGGCTCGAGACGCATTCCATAGGCTGTTAGATGAGATAAACGAACAGCTTGCGCCCCACGCCCGGATCCGCCTGATCCAAGAGGGTACTCGGCTGGCAGCAGAGGTGGTCACTTTAGGTGAAGAAAGGAGACCGGGATGGACGCTTCATCTTGATAGCGACACTATCTCTAAGGTTCTTCTTAGGATGCCCTCCAGCGTCAAAGAGCGCGCCACCGAGTCGGCACAGCGGGCCGGAGTGTCGCTGAACAGTTGGACCGTGGATATTCTGGAGCGAGCTCTTGAAAATCTCCGCCAGCGCCAAAGCGGAACTGAACAGCCCGAAGGCCGGGCGAATGAGGATGACGAAAAGGCTTCTGGATCGGGGCTGCCGGAACAAAACGGGGGAGGCAACTCCACCGGCGAACCCGGTAATACATGACTTTGATGGATCGACGGCTTGGAGGATTCAACCATAGGCGGGAAATCACCGTCGATCGCCGGGAGGGTTCGCCGGGAAGGCTATATCTCGGAGTTGAAGGCCATGGGGTCTTCGAGAAACTCGATATTCTCTAACTCGGACCGGGCAGCGTCTTCCAGGACGGCGTCGCCGTCTTTGACGCAGTTGACGAGGATCTTCTTGGCCAGCGGTCCGCCGATCTTTCCCAAGGCGCTGATTCCGGCCAGTTGCACCTGATTGTCGTCATCGTCGAGTAACGCGACCAAGTGGGGCACGGCGTCTTCCTCGCCTAGTTCGGCGCAGGCGTGGGCCGATTCGTAGCGGATGGAAGGTTCCGGGTTCTGCAATTCCTTGATTATTACAGGCAGCAAGCTGACTTCACCAGTGCGCCCCATGGCATAGATCGAGCTACTTTTCAGCGACAGGTCATCGCCCTTGTAGGCGCGGGTGACGAATTTCCTTATATCCGGCGTGTTGAATGGAGCGACGGCTTCCATGCTTCGCCTGACAACTTCCAAGGGCTGGCCGGAGTCTTTCAGGATGTCCATAAGGCTTTCCAGGATCGAGTCTCCGTCCTTAGCCAGCAACTTACCTTCCTGGACGAGCGCCGGGAACTTGCCCAGAGCCACGGCCGCCGCGGCTCTCACCTGGGGACTCTTATCTGAATGCAGAACTTGGATCAGACCGGGAATGATAGCGCGGTCTTCATCCTCCCATAACCCTTCGATAGCCTTTTCCAGGACCTCTTCATCTTTGTCCCTCAAGCACATCCGGAAGACTGCGGAAAAGTCTAATTCGGAGCTGTCCTCGGCCAATTCCGCCATGGTGGCGATGATCCAACGCTGATTCTCAACGGTGAAACCGAACCAAGCCCGGGCGAAGATGATTAACTCTTCGGGCAACAGGCCGGAAGCCTCAAAGAAATCACCCAGATCCACTTCGTTCGCGTCTTCAGCAAGGGCCTCGAGGAAACTCTCCAGAGCCATGGCCTACCCCCGGTTCTGGGTCAGCGATGAGTTTGACGTATGGGTTTCGGTGGTTGTCATGTAAGCTTTGCTGCTAGAGGTCGTTTGGCGTCGGCGCATTGCGTATATTATACAATTACCATCGGGTTACTACGGGAAAATAAAGTATATCATAACGTCAACGCCCAACATTGCACGAAAATGCAAGTTTTTCCGCAATCCTGGCTACCCAAGAAATCGGCAGCCGAAGGGCTCGTCTTTTAATCACGAGCGTTTTAAGTCACGAATGGTTTCGGGCAACCGCTCGATCAGGTCTGAGGCGATGGAGCCGGTGTCGCCGATCCGCGTCCGCACCGCCTCTCCCGCCTGTCCGTGTATGTATACACCGCAACTGGCGGCCACGCCGGGAGATAACCCTTGGGCCATCAAGCCGGCGATGATTCCGGTCAGCACGTCTCCGGTGCCTCCCGAGGCCAACCCCGGATTGGCGAAAGGAGAGATTCTTATCAGTCCTTCGGGTTCGGCAATCAGGGTATGGGCCCCCTTCAGAACTACCGTGACGTTCCAATGACGGGACCATTGCCGTGCCGAGTTTATCCGGTCGCGTTGAACTTCCGGAGTAGAAGTCCCGGTCAACGTGGCCATTTCTCCGGGGTGGGGAGTTAAGACCACCGGTCCTCCCAGACGGCGCCACCAATCGCTTATCTGGGAAAGGTTGTTGAGACCGTCGGCGTCGATCACCATGGGCAATTCAGGGGGAGATTCGCCCAGCAAAAGCTTCTCCAGGAAATCTTTGGTACCTTGGGACCAACCCATCCCGCACCCAGCCAGCAACACGTCATAGCGTTCCAGGATACTCCGGACCACTTGCGAACCCTCGGGATGAATCCGGCCTTTGCTATCCTCGGGCAGAGGCAGATGGATGACTTCAGTCAGCTTACCGGCGGCGATCGGATAAACGCTGATTGGTGACGCCAGAGTCGTTAACCCGGCGCCCGTTCGCACCGACGCTTGGGCTGCCAGGTAGGCCGCGCCCACGTAATTACGAGAGCCCGCCACCACCAGAGTGTGTCCAAAAGTCCCTTTGTGCGAGTTGGGCGGACGGACCGGCAGGTGTTCCCCGGTCCATTCCGGTGTAATCAGGTCCAGGTTTATTTCCGATTCTTCCGCCAAGCCCGATGGTATGCCGATGCCGGCAACCTCCAAGCGTCCGGCGTGTTCGGCACCTGGGAAGCCCAGGAGACCGGCTTTGGGATATCCCAGCGCCACCGTGATATCCATCTTGGGACACGCCGGATCCACCTCACCGGTGTCGGGATTCAGGCCGGTGGGTAGGTCCAGCGCCATAAATATCGGATGGTGGTTAGTGTGACGGCAGGCTTCCAACCGGGACATCACGGCTTTTACCGGGCCTGACAAAGGACGGGACTTCCCGGTGCCCAAGATTGCGTCTATGACCAGGTGGCACCGTCCCATCAGTTGGTCCAGGGCGGCAAGCTCGGGGTCCTGGTCAACTCCGGTGACGGTGACGCCGTATTCGAGGGCCGGTTTCATCTTGGGGTCGGAGTTGGGACGGTTCAATACCAGGTAGGCGGTCGCGTTCGCGCCCCAACGGCTCAGATGGCGCGCCGCCACCAGGCCGTCGGCGCCATTGTTTCCCGGTCCCACCAGCACCAGCACCCGCTTGCCTGCCGCGCCGCCCAATTCGTTTCGAGCGGCTTCGGCCACCGCCAGTCCGGCGTTTTCCATCAGAGTGTCCAGACTGACTCCGTGGCGTACCGCGGCCTGTTCCAAACCCACCATCTGGTCCACGGTGACAACTTTCATCCGGGACTCTCGCTGCGGATCACCACGAAGGCTACGGCGTAATCACGGGAATGGGATAGGCTGATGGAGATCTCTTGGACACCTCGTCTTTGGGCTCGGTTCTCACCGCGCTGGTGCAGCTTGATGGCGGGAGCTCCACTTTCGTGGCGGACGACTTCAATGTCCTTCCAGCCCACACCCCGAATTCCGGTGCCGAGGGCTTTCATAGTTGCTTCTTTGGCGGCGAACCGAGCCGCCAGATTTGGGGCGCGGCCCCGGCAATAAGCGATCTCGCCCGGTGTGAAGACGCGGTCCAGGAAACGTTGGCCGTATCGCTCCAGTACCTGCCGCACGCGGTCGATCTCGATGATGTCAACGCCGGTGGTAAGCATCAGCTTGGCTTAACTCCATCACATCGACTCGTGATATGCGTAAGGGGGTAGGTTCAATGGGAAAATGAGGTTTTCGCGGGCTTGGTCCTATGTTTGCCGGCCCGGAATACCGGTTTTAATCCCGGCCGTTGTGTCCCGGCAGATTCAGATTGTCCAAGATTTTAGAAACCGAGTAGCTGCGGTTCAGGACGTAGAAATGAATGCCCGGAACACCGTTGTCCCAGAGCTCCTCAACCTGTTTGGTAGCGTGTTCTATGCCGATCGCCCTTGCTGATCGGTCATCATCGGCGCACTTTTCGAGTTCGCGGTCCAAGTCCGGCGGTATGCTCGCGCCGCACATGGACGCGAACCGGCGTATCTGGGGGGTGCTAAGGATAGGCAGCAGTCCGGGTATGATTGGGACGTCGATGCCGGCCTTTTTTGCCCGGTCCATAAATCCGAAAAAATCGCTGTTATCGAAAAACAGTTGGGTGATCAGAAAATCGGCGCCGTTGTCCACCTTTTGCTTAACGTAATCTAGGTCGGAGCTCAGGTTGGGCGACTCGGTGTGGCCTTCGGGATAGCACGCGGCGGCAACTCCCATCTTAAAGTTATTGCGTATGTGCTCGATCAATTCGGTGGCGTGCTGGAACCCGCCTTCCACGGGAACGAAATCGGATTCTCCCCTTGGCGGGTCGCCTCGCAGAGCGATGATATTTTCGACTCCCGTCTGGTCAAGGCGCTCCAGAACGGAGTGAATCTCCTCTTTGGTCTGGCCGACGCAAGTCAGGTGGGCCATAACCTCTAAGTCCGATTGTTGCTTCATCTCCGAGGTGATCCGCTCGGTGAAAGCGCGGGTAGAACCTCCGGCGCCGTAGGTGACCGACACAAAGTCGGGCCGGTAGGTCTTCAATCGTTCAACGGCGCTAAATACATCCGGTATCCCCTCCTCAGCCCTGGGAGGAAAGAACTCGCATGAAATAGTCCGGTTGTTATTTAGAATATCTTTAATCTTCACAGACGGTTACCAATCTTGATCTTTGGGATGGAGATTCGGTTTTTATAGTATCGGACGGCCTGGTCCATGCTTTCTAGCGTCAGCCGACATGGAGTATGGGGATGATAGCATCGGCCCGATGCACTGTCGAACAGGCGCGGCTAGAACTCGGGCTGACGCTTCTCTTTAAACGCTTTAATGCCCTCTTTGGGATGGCTGTGGGTGGTGCTGTACTGAACAAAAGCCATCCTTTCCAGGGCGACGCCGTCTTCTAAGGGCAGGTCGCTGCCCCGGCGGGTTACCGACTTGACCCAACCCAACCCCGGCCGGCTCTTGGTCCGTAAAGGCGCTAACAATTCTTCCAATTCCTGGTCCAGTGAATCGGCGGGCACGGCTCGAAGAACCAGCCCCCAATCGGCGGCTTCAGCGCCGGACAGCCATTTTCCCGTGGTCAGAAGCTCCATCGCTCTCTGCATCCCGATACGCCGGGGCAAACGTTGGGTGGAGCCTCCGCCTGGTATCAGGCCGAAATTGGTGTGCTGGTCGCCGATACGGGCGTCTTCCGCTGCTAGGGTCATGTCGCAAGCCAGCATCAGCTCCAATCCTCCCGCCAGAGCAAAGCCGTGGACCACGGAGATTACGGGGATCGGGAGTTCCTCTAAGGCGAAAAGGCAGTCGCTGAACTTCTTTAAATAGGATGTCAGTTGGCTGGGATCGTCAAAGGCCGTCTCGAAAAATGTCAGGTCAGCGCCCGAGCAGAAAGCCCGTCCCTCGCCCCGCACCACCAAAGCTTTTACGCTTTCGTCGATCTCCACGGTGGAGATGGCGTCCGAAAGCTCCTCCATTAGGTCCCAACTCAGGGCGTTTAGGGCGTTGGGCCGGTTCAGCCGGATGGTGGCCACGCCGTTTTCGATCTCCAGCTTGATGTTGGTATACTCCACTGGGGTCCTCCAGGGGTTTGTGTCTGGCTAACTTAAATATACCAGACCGCCGCCCGTGGGGTTCAGCAGAGCCGGATCGCTGGGTCTGCCGGGGAGTTAAGAACATGGATAAAGTACCAGGGCCCACGGCCAATTTTCCAATAAGAGTCCAGCCCAAATCATCTAAGGACCAAGTGGTTGGATATCGGGAGGGCGTGCTGCAGTTGAGGGTGACCGCTCCCCCGGATAAGGGCCGGGCCAACGCGGCGGTCTTATCCATGCTGGCCCAAGCATTGGGCGTGGCTAAATCCAGGGTGCGTATCGTTCGTGGACAGACTTCCCGGAACAAGGTGGTGACGGTGGAATCCCTATCCCCCGAGGAGGTCCGTGGGATACTCGAGGCCAGCTTCGGCTGAGCCTAGGATCACTCTAATTCGATTCTTTTCCGGTCGTGTAACTACAGGTGGGTCTGGCTTGAGAATCGGCCTGCAAGTATAATAGGCGCAATGTACGGCTGCGTTAACCGCGCATGATGTTGACCCTGCCGTCTGGGCGTGGCGGGATGCCGAACAATAATCGTATGCCGGAGTTGGCACTTTGGAATATTTAAATTTTAGCTGGTTGCTGGAAGGCGCATTGGCCGGGGCGGAAGGACCAAAGAGCCGCCGCGATCTGATGTTTCTCAAGCTGAATGAAATCACCGCAATCATACGGATGGAAGAGCAGACTATCTCCGGAGAAGCGGTGGAGATGGCGGACCTGTACGAACCGGTGCCCGATTTTACCGCGCCCCGATTGGACCAGATCGAGCGCATGGTTAGGTTCATCGACGAGCAGATCGAGACGTGGGAGCACCCGATAGTGGTTACTTGCCAGGCGGGTTTGGGACGGACTGGGACGATCCTGGCTTGCTATCTGGTATATGTGGGGTACGCGCCGGAGAACGCCGTGAAATTGGTCCGAGAACAGCGCCCCGGCTCCATCCAGACTGGTGACCAAGAAGACGTGATCACCAAGTTTTCGGAGCATCTCAAAGCCGAGGAACGGGAACGTAGGAGGAAGGCCATAGATGCGCTTGGGGACATTTAGCGCCGGCACACCGAGGCGTGCCGGCGAGGGCTAGGCAGCCAGTTCGGCGGCTTCGCGGACTGTTTCCTTGCTGAAGCCAAGTTCCTGAACCTCCACATCCACTTGACGCCCGCATTGGAGACATTTGTAGAAGCTTCCGTAAAAGTCTTCTTCAAGAATCATATCGCCCTGGCATTTGGCGCATCCCTTAAAATAAATCATTCTGGTTACCCTTGGTTACACTGATTCGCCTGTAATGCCGGCGGTGTGTTCCTTACTAAACTCTTTGATGCCACTTCTCTCGTGCAGGTGCATCTGCTATATTCAAAATATGCTGCCCCATCGCTACAAGGAGTCTCGAAATGGCCGATGAACTGATTCCGTTGAAAATCTCACCGGGCATCCTATCGGACATTTACCGGGAGGCCCGGAGCGCTTTTCCCGCCGAGTGCTGTGGCTGGCTCTCGGGTCCTAAGGATGGCGATGAAGTTACGGTGGTGCGGGCCTGCGAGAATGCCCAAGCGTCCGGAACCCATCCCACCGAAGCCCAACGCGGCGTCGAGAATGCCTATGTGTTTACCGGCGGCGACGTGCTGTCTTTAAATGAAACCCTGGAATCCGAAATGCCGGCCAGGATAATTTTTCACTCCCATCCCAACGGCCAGGCTTATTTTTCCCCCACCGATAGGGAGGTGGCCACCAGTCCTTGGGGAGACGGTCCGGCGTATCCGGTCCAACAGCTTGTGGTGGGGATCGACGATCGCCGAGTGGTCGAGGCGGCTCTATTTGCCTGGTCCGATGACGAGGGCGGATTCGTCCAGATCGCCAAGTTCGATGGAGCCGATGTCTGAAGGAGCCGGGCTAGACTCCACGCAAAGTGACCGGACTTATTGCCGTCGCACGGGTGCGGAATACCGTCTCGGGCCGTCTGGTTGAGATTTGGGCTAACCGCTTTGAAGATGCTTCGGATATTCTTCTCCTGCGTCCTCCTCATTGGCTTGTCTTCGTTGGCTTGCCGGGGTGAGATTCCTGAACCGACCGGGGATGACCGCGGGACGCCCCAGGCCCAAGGATCCGCGATCCAACCGGGCCCCACAACCGATGCCACGGCCAGCCCAACGTCCTCGACAACGCCGTTGGTAAACACGGCTACCGAAAAACCCGCCAACTCGGAGACTCCGAGGGAGATGTTAGAGGGAGTCACCACCGCCACCGCTCCAACTCTCCTCCCGCTGCCCACTCCCAATCCAAGCAACACTCCATGGGTTAAAGAGCGTTTGGACGCGGTGGTTCGGTTGTACGGCTTGTCGGGTGAAGGTGCCGCCCTGGTGAACAGCTTGGACCTGCGCCAGACCAGAGGCGACCCCGGATTCTTCGGCAGTTACGGCTTCAAGTTTTGGGCCGGCGTTGGGGAGGCCAAGCCCATCGGAGTGATGCACGAGTTGGGCCACTCTTATTGGGGTGGCTTCCCGGTGGAAGGCTCACCCGGTCTGAGCTGGGATGTTCCCAGCGGACAGAAGCTTTCCCCGGCGATTCAAAGTTACCACTCTGACGTTCTAGCATTCATGGCCCAACCGCCGGACGGCTTTGAAGTCTTGCGGCAACGCCTGCGCAACCTACCCAAGCTTTCCAGCGCCAATCCGGAGCCCCTCATCCACAACTTGGAAGCCGACATGGTTTACAACACCGGCGGCGACCTGGCCTTGGTCCCGCCGGTCTTGCGTAAGTACTGGAGCCGGTTTCTCAACCAAGGGCCTTACGGTTCCTGGCAGAACGCCGTGATTTGGTACCGGAGCCTTTCCCGTGATGACCGGATACTTGCCGGAAAATTCCTGGGTTTTGAGCACTTGGATCTTCGCCCATACAACTTTACCGGCAAGCAGGACTTGGTTGGCGTGAATCTGGCAAGTCACCGGGAATTGTTGGTTCGGGAAGAGCGGCAGAGACTTTTCGATCTGGCCGATCAGTTCGATCTGCTGGTGGGAGACGCTCAAAAAGAGGAGAATTTTGGCTTCTGGCGAGGCTACCTTCGGGACAAGGTGGACCTGCACCGCCGGCACCCCGAATACATGGCATCTCTGCCGCTGGAGCGAGCGCCTAGCCTGGCCGGGGCCCTGGAGTTCACCGTTGATCTGATCAGCCGATCACCTGAAGACCAGGTGGACCGGTTGCGCGGGGAGCTTCCCAAACGGCCGATCTTGATAAATTTCTTACCCGCCATGGCGAACGAAACTTTGTTGTTGCTGTTCGCCGATACGGCCCCCTTACCCGAAGGCGCGACCCTGCAAGCGACCGCCAGCTTTGTTGACCGGCTAAACCGCTTCAGCCTCGTCGTCGACCGTGTGATAGCAGCTGGACGGCGGAATCACCAACGGGGCGCGGCGGAGCTTGTGGCATTCCTGGAAGGTGTGGAATACGCTCCCGAAGAAGATATCAAGCTGTTTTTTGAATTGTTCGGCGATTCCCACCGGGGAACAGCCATAGGCATCGTTCGGGCGCTGGACAAAGACTCCTTCCGCCGGTCGATTGAGGTTGCTCCCTTCCACCTGCGGTCTTTGCTAACCCCCGATGAACTGCTCGCCAAATTAGATATCGACGCTCAAGCCAGTCTGGAAGAATTGGCGGTGGGCATCGCGATTTTGGTGGAGGAGCCGTCGGGGAATTTTATCGTTGATGAGCCTTTCCTGTTCGCCATGTATCGGGTAGTAGCCGTCCGGACGTTCCGTGACCCAAGCGAGATGGCCGGGATCCTTGGGCAACCGTCTTTCCCTTTGGAAGGCTTCATACAGAATCATCCCGCCGCCGCCACGGCCGTGCTTCGAAGCGACCTGGAAACCGCTTTGACGATACCACGGCATCGCTTTGCCGTGGTATCGTCGCCGGCCAGAATCATTTACCGGTTGATGCACGCCGACGCTGCCCTGGCATCAGACTTGATCGTGGCCTTTGACGAACGGGGAGAGACCGGTTTGGTGGCGGAGTCGTTGGCCTATTTCGCTTACGACGAGGATAGGTCCAAGGTGGTGCCCGGTTTGATCAATGCATTGGAGGGAGATGGGGATCTTTTGCAGGGTCTGCTCAGTAAGCAGGGGCCGGATTGGCTGACGCGGCGGCTGATGGAGGCCTTCTTACTGCACGGTGATGATGGGCCGGCGGATTTTCAGGCCCGGTACCGGTCTACGCTGAACGCGGCTGTTGCCACCCTGGGAGACGCATCGGTTAGGGCGGAACTAGAGGCGGTTATTGAGAAAGCTACCACGGGAATTGAATCAGGGCGATAGCCGTGCGCTGGATGGTGTCTCCACCCGCGCCACCCACCGTGGCCACGGCTATCGCACCGGCGACGTAAGCCAGCATCACCAAGACCAATACGGCCGATACCAAAGGGGCTTTGAGCCGGTTGCGAGCCAAGATCAGCGCCAGTGCCACCAGCATCAGCCCGACGGCCATGCCCCCGGCGATGAAGTGGGCCGGCTCGGTTTGACTGCTCAGAACGCCGTCCCGGTAGAATGGGTCGGCGAAAAATAGGATCGTTACGTTGAACGCGTTGCTACCGAAGAGACCGGCCACCCCTAGGTCGGCCGCTCCGATTCGCGCGGCGGCGATGGCCGACGACATCTCCGGCATCGTGGTTACAAAGGAAACGGCTAAGATACCAAGGGTGCTAGAGGCTACGCCAGTGATATCGGCTATGCGGTCGGTGCTCCAGGCCAGGAAAAACCCGGCAATCACCACCCCCCCACAGACGCAGAGGAACAACGCCCAGGCGCGTTTGAGAGTCATGCTTCCCGTGTCTGCTTCGTCGGCGGAATCTTTCTCCGGGGGTTTGGTCACGTAGACCACCCGCATGCCCACCACAAATACAACTATGAGAATCAGGGACGACAGACCGATCTGCCACAGGGATATGTCCAATTTTATCGCGCCGAAGAGCACCGCCAGCCCCGTCAAAAGCACCGCCAAAGCGACCAGATAGCCCTGCTGAGGCGCGATTTGCTGGAGGAACCGTTTGCCCCCGAAGATAAGAGCGACCAACGACATGTTGAACATGTTGAGCATGTTGGCGCCCATGACGTTGCCCACTGCCAGGGATGGGTTGGGAGGGTCCAGCCGGACGGCGGAGATGTTGGTGGACAGCTCGGGCAAAGATGTGGCCAGGGCAACCAAGACGCTTCCTACGAATAATCGCCCCCAACCGGTAAGGCTGGCAAGAGCGTCCCCGTAGACGGCCAGGCGTATCCCGAAAAAGATCACCGATACGGCGCTAACCAGAAACACGATCACCGGAATCGCCAGGTCTCCCGCCATTTATGTACGTCCCATCCGGATCGTGGCTGCCGTGAGAAAGATGACCCCGGTCACCTGGAGGATTCCAGGGCGTCTGTGATGCGCTTCCCCAACTCTTGCGTTCCCACGGAAGAAGCCCCGGCGTTGGAAATATCTACCGTGCGGTGACCGGCCGACAGTACATCGTCCACCGCTTTTTCTACTCCCACGGCCTCTTCGGTGAGTCCCAGGGAGTAACGTAGCAACAGGGCAACGCTGAGAATGGAGCCGATGGGGTTGGCGATGTCCCGGCCGGCAATGTCCGGAGCCGTACCGTGGATCGGCTCGTAAAACCCGCTGGTACGCCGGCCTGGCATAGGCACTCCCGACAGGCTGGCCGAGGGCAGCAGGCCCATGGAGCCGGCCAGCACCGATGTCTCGTCGCTCAATATGTCGCCGAAGGTATTCTCGGCCACGATAACATCGAACTCCACCGGGCGTTGGATCAAGTGCATGGTGCAGGAGTCCACCAGGGCATGTTCCAGTTCAACGTCGGGGTATTCCGGGGCCAGCCGGTTCGCCGTCTGGCGCCACAGCCGGGAGCATTCCAATACGTTGGCCTTATCCACGGAGGTCAGTTTGTGCCGGCGGCCTTGGGCCAGCTCAAACCCTACCCTCAGGATACGTTCCAGCTCCCCTTCGCTGTAACGCATGGTGTCTACGGCCGTCCAACCCTGGTCTGTCTCGTGGCGGCCTTTGGGCTGGGCATAATAGAGGCCGCCGGTCAATTCCCGCACTACCACGAGGTCCACACCTTCGATAACCGAAGGTTTCAGTGAGCTGGCGTCCAGCAGCCATGGGTAGACTTTAACCGGACGGATGTTAGCGAACACACCGAGGCGGGTGCGGAGCTCCAGAAGGCCGTCTTCCGGGCGTACCGAGGCGCTGGGGTCGTCCCATTTGGGACCGCCCACCGCGCCGAACAATACGGCGTCGGCCGACGCCGCCAGGTCACTGACTTCCGGCAGCAGGGGCGTGCCGTGGTTGTCGATGGAAATCCCGCCAACGTCGCCATACTCCAAACGGAAATTATGGCCGAATACCCGGCCTACGGTCTCGAGGACATTGGCTCCTTGAGCGGTGACCTCCGGTCCGATACCATCACCGGCCAGTACAGCGATTTGAAAGTCCAAAGGGATCCTCCTAGCATTTCAGGTAGAAGATTGGCTGGCGTAACCCGGCGTTTTAATCGCGTTCGTGGTTACCCCGATGGGATCGGGGCGAACCGCTGGCTTGCTTATGCGGGCTCGAGCCAATCCTCACCCACGAGAACGGTGTGGGTTTCGGAGATCTCTACGTAGTATGACCTAAAAGGCTCCATCGGCACGATTTCGCTAGCTTCCAGCCAATCGGCGATGTGTTGCTCCGCGATGGTTCCTTCGACGCCCTTCGCGTCGTTAGGCGGCTCCCTATAAGTACCCTCGCTGGTCTTGATGCGCACTTTCTGACTGATAGAAAATTTCCGTTGCATAATATTCCCTGCCCTATGATTCGAAGGGGTTCTAAGAGCGGCCCGGTCGAGCCCAAGTAAATCTGCCACTCCGATTTTACACCCTCGGTCAGTTGGCCGCACTTCGTCCCATTCGTCGGGATCTGTGAAGTCTGGGTCGACATCCCGAGACGACCTAAGACCCAAGGCGTGCTTGGCTTAAGAGTCGCATTTCTTGCCAAGGTGCCTCTCGCTGGTCTATCATCGAATCGAGTCGCCAACGGGGCTGCCGAACGAGCTGATCTGAGGAGATAAAGGTGCTTCCTCCCGGTCCGATGAGCCGCTTTTTAGACCAGGCCAAAGCCGTTGTTGGGGCGGAAAACGTCATCCATTACCCGGAAGATTTGCTTGTCTTCGAGTACGACGGGTCGGTGGACCGGGGTATGCCGGGCGCGGTGGTGTTTCCCATATCTGTTGAAGAGGTCAGCCAGGTCATGGCGTTGGCCTACGGAGAATCGCTGAGCGTCGTAGGCCGAGGTGCGGGTACCGGACTAAGCGGAGGCGCCATCTCTTCCCCCGGAGGCGTCCAGATCGCCTTCACCAGGATGCACCATATCCTAGACGTGGACACCGAAAACCGGACGGCTACGGTGGAACCGGGAGTGATCAACCTGGACCTGGATGTCTACGCGCACCGATTCGGTCTACGCTACGCTCCGGACCCATCTAGCCAGAAAGCTTGCAGCCTGGGCGGCAATATCGCCGAGAACGCCGGAGGGCCCCACTGCCTGGCCTACGGCACCACCACTAATCACGTTCTGGGAATGGAGGTGGTTCTGGAGGACGGCGAGATAGTGTATCTGGGCAGCATGGCCCGGGAAACGCCGGGCTACGACCTTCGAGGCGTGTTCACCGGTTCCGAGGGAACATTCGGCGTGGCTACCAAGATCACTGTGCGGCTTTTGCCCCAACCTGAGGCGGTCAAGACTTTCCTGGGAATCTTCCCTGATGTAGATTCGGCTTGCACCGCAGTCTCCGCCGTCATCGGCCATGGCATTGTTCCGGCGGCCTTGGAGATGATCGACGCTCTCAGCATCCGCGCGGTGCAAAACGTTATGGATGCCGGTTACCCTGACGACGCCGGAGCGGTGCTCCTGATTGAATTGGAAGGCCTACAAGAGGAAGTGGACGAGATAGGGGAAGAGGTGGAGGCCGCTCTCTGGGAGTCGGGCCCCACCCAGGTGCGAACCGCTGAGAAAGCCGAAGACCGGGACATTCTATGGGTGGGCCGCAAGGGCGCCTTGGGCGCTTTGGGCAGTTTGGCGCCCAACTACTATTTGGTGGATGGCGTGGTGCCACGCACCCAGTTGACCCAGGTATTGCGCCGGGTGGCCGAGATCAGTCAAGAACACGGCATACCCATCGCCAACGTTTTCCACGCCGGGGACGGCAATCTGCATCCATGTCTGCTCTTTGACGAGCGCAAGCCAGGCGCCATGGCCGCGATCGTCGCTGCCGGTGCCGAGGTGATGAAAGTCTGCGTCGATGCCGGCGGTACCCTTACTGGTGAGCATGGAGTGGGCTTGGAGAAGAAGGAATTGATGCACCTGGTGTTCACTGAGGACGACATGGCGGCGATGCGCCTGGTGCGGGAGGCGTTCGCCCCGGAGAACCGCCTTAATCCTGGTAAGATTTTCCCCGATGGCATCCACTACCTACCGCCGGCCCGACGCCCGGAGCCGGGCTTGTCCATCTAGTAGAGCCGATAGTGCCGCCTCGCGATTTTATCAATATTGCTCATCGGGGAGCGTCGGCCTACACTCCGGAAAACACCTTTGCCGCCTTCGACAAGGCATTGGCGCTGGGTGTGGACAACGTAGAGTTCGACGTGCATTTCTCCGCAGACGGCCACGTCGTCGTTATCCATGACGACACCCTGGACCGCACCACCAGCGGCTCGGGTCCCGTGGTGAATCAGACTCTGGACCAGCTGCGGCCCTTGGATGCCGGTGGATGGTTCTCGGAGGAGTTCAAAGGCGAGCCTATTCCCACCCTGGCTCATCTGTTAGAGCGGTACAAGGGTTGGCTTCACTTCCATATTGAGATCAAAGGCCGGTCTCCGGGTCTGGCCCACCGGACCGCCGATCTGGTCAGGGGCTTCAGTCTTGGCCGTGTCACCACCATCACTTCCTTCGACTTGACTCCCCTGGAGGAAGTACGGACCTACGCTCCGGAACTGTACTCGGGCTGGCTGGTGCCGGAGATCAACGAATCGGTGATAACCCAGGCCCAAGATTTGAAGCTGGTGCAACTGTGTCCGCCGGCCTCCGAAGTAACGGCCGAGCTGGTAAACGATCTGCACCAGAAGGGGTTCGTAGTTCGGGCGTGGCGAGTCACCACGACTGACTTGATGCGGCAGGTCGTGGACGCTGGAGCCGACGGCATGACCGTGAACTTTCCTGATAAGCTGGACGAGTATCTTAAGGCTGGGTGATCGTGCCGGTGCCCACTATTAACCAACAACTCACTGATCTCGTGGATAGCAGCTCTGTGCTGCCGGAGGAGAGCTTGGCAGGCTACTCCATCGACGGAGTGACGCCCAGAGCTGTTGTTCGGCCACAACAGCGGCAGGAGATCGTTGAGGTCATCCGGTGGGCCGCATCGGAAGGCGTAGCTGTTTTCCCCTGGGGCGGTGGCACCCAGGTCTGTCTGGGAGGGTTGCCCGAACGGGTGGACCTGATCCTAGACCTGAGCCGGTACGATCGGGTGATCGACTATCAGCCCGCCGACCTTACTGCCACCGTGGAGGCTGGAATCAGTCTGGATTCCCTGCAACGGGAGTTGGCTAAAGGAGGCAAGTTCCTGGCCATCGAAGCGCCGATGCCGGCCAAGGCCACTGTCGGCGGCATATTGGCTTCCAACGCCAGCGGCCCCCTGCGGTTCGGCTACGGGTTACCCCGGGACTGGCTCATAGGCATCGGAGTAGTCAACGCCCGAGGTGTGGAAACAAAGGCGGGCGGCAAGGTGGTGAAGAACGTCACCGGCTACGACCTAGGCAAACTGTACACCGGCTCCATGGGCACGCTGGGAATCATATTGGAAGCTACTTTCAAGTTGATACCGCTGCCTGTGGATTCCAATGCTCTGGTGGCTGTTTTCCCATCCATGGAGTCTGCCATCGATGCCGGGTCCCAGTTGTTGCGGCAGGTCTACGCGCCCCACGGGTTGCAAGTCGTCAACTCGTCCATGTCCCAGCGTCTTTCTCTTTCCATGGCAGGGGGTGAGCTAGGGTCCGATTTGGCCACCGGCGAAGCTTCCCAAGAAGCGGTCATGCTGGCATTTTTCTCGGGGCGCGTGAGGGCGGTGCGGCGGAAGCTCAGCGAGGCTTCCCGATTGATCCAGGGCCAGGGAGCGGCGCGAGTAGAGGAAATAAGCGGCCCACAAGGTTCCGGGCTGTTACGGCAGCTCACCGACGTGGGCTGGAACAGCGAAGATCCGCCCTTTCTGAGCATTAAAGTTAACGTTTCGCCTTCGATGGTGGGACAAGTAGCCGGTTGGTTCGACCAGCCTTCAAATGAAGAACTGTCCGGTGGAGGTAGACACGCCCAGATCCCCCAAGGTCCGTCGGACTCGCCGCCCGAGATCGTTGCGGACCCCGGATTCGGTCTGGTCCGGTTCCACTGGTGGTCGGGAGCGCTCCATTCCGGTCAGGGGAGCGCCGTTGCCCTCTCTTCCGAGGAAGGCTGGCTGGGACGGTTCGATGAGCCCCATCTCATCGACGTCGTCGGCCGGGTACAAGCGCTGGGTCGTGAATTGGGCGGATCGGTGGTAGTGGAGCATGCCCCGCCGGCACTGAAACGGCAAGTTGAAGTGTGGGGCGATCCCCCTATTGGGCTTGAAATAATGCGGAAAATAAAGCAAAAATTCGACCCGGCGGGCATCTTGAACCCCGGCCGGTTTGTGGGAGGCATGTAGTGGCTGATCCAGAAGCCTCACTGCCGGCCGGCCAGCCCGGGCCCCTGGAGGCTCCCGCGATGTCACGAGGTGGATTCAGCGGTGAGGATATGCCTGCCGAAGCCGACATGTACCGTTGCGTACACTGCGGGCTGTGCCTCAGCGCCTGCCCGACGTACTCCGAGACGTCCCTGGAAACCGAGTCGCCCCGGGGCCGCATCGCATTGATGAAAGCGGTGAACGAAGGCCGGGTTGGCATCAACTCTCTGGTGGTGTCTCACTGGGATCAATGCCTTCAGTGCCGTGCCTGCGAAGCCGTTTGCCCGTCTGGTGTGCCTTACGGCCGGATCATGGAGATGACTCGGGCTCAGGTCCTTTCTCAAAAGCAACAGTCGGCCCGGTTGAGATGGATCAGCCGCTTGTTCCTCAGAGCGGCGCTGCCCAGTCCAAAACGGCTCCGTCTGGGGGCTCATTTCATACGGGCTTACCAGCGGATGGGTATTCAGAACCTGATACGCAAAAGCCGGATCCTGCGATTATTGCCGGGACCATTGAGCCATCTGGAGGCTCAGATCCCCACGTTCAACGGACCGTTTTTCGGGCCGAGCAAAACCGTATATCCGGCAACCTCGCCAAAGAAACTGACCGTAGGACTTCTTTCAGGCTGCGTTATGCCCCTGATGCAGGGCAGCACGATGGCGGCCACGGTGCGAGTCCTTACGAGGAATGGCTGCGACGTGGTCGTGCCCATGGGACAGGGCTGCTGCGGGGCCCTTAACCTTCACAGCGGTGATCTGAAGATGGCGCGCCGGATGGCCCGAATAAACATTGACGTCTTCCTGGCTGCCGGGGTGGACCTGATCGTTACGTCTTCGGCCGGTTGCGGGTCCAACATGAAGGAGTACCAGGACCTATTGGCGGACGACCCGCGCTACGCCGAGCCGGCGCGACGCTTCGCAGAGCTGACGCAGGACGTCACCGAAGTGCTGGTCGATCTTCCATTTGATCCGCCGAAGGCGCAGTTGAACCGGAAAGTTACTTACCAGGACCCTTGTCACTTGGTTCACGCCCAGCGTATCTCATCTCAACCCCGCGCCATTCTAAATGCCATCCCTGGTTTGGAGTTGGTGGAGATGGAGGAGTCTTCAAAGTGCTGCGGTGGGGCGGGGATATATTCGGCGGCGCAGCCTGAATTGTCGGCCAAGATCCTCGGGACTAAGATGGGCCATATCGCCGCCACCGGCGCCAGCCAAGTGATCACTGCCAATCCTGGCTGCATGGTGCAGATCGAGCAGGGGCTTCGTCAGATGGGAACGCCGGCTAGGGTGATCCACGTGGTGGATATTCTGGACGAAGCCTATCGAGAGGAGCCGTCGCCGGAGCGCTCTTAGGTTGAACTGTCGAATGACGCCAGGTCTCGCTGGGCGGCGGACAGGCTGGCGCCGTGAGCCACTTCATAGCCCAGTCCTGAAAGAGTCATTTCCAGGGCCGACAAAAGAGAGAACACGTTAGTTTCCCTGGCTCCATCACCCATCAGGCCGATGCGCCAAGCCTTTCCGCGAAGGTCCCCCAGCCCGCCGCCGATCTCGATGTTGTAATCGTTCAGCAAGGTGCGCCGAACAGCGGCGTCATCTACTCCTTCAGGCACCACTGCGGTGGTTAAAGGATTGAGGCGGTACTCCGGGTCGGCCAGCAAAGCGATGCCCATCGCTTCTAGACCTGCCCTGAGGGCCGAGGCTACCCGGGCGTGGCGCTTGATGCGGGGCTCCAACCCTTCCTCCATCAACATCCTGAGGGCTTCCCGCAATGCGTAGGTCATGGATATGGGTGACGTGTGGTGATAGGCGCGAGTCTGGGACCAATAGGTTTCCAAGTCCTTCACGTTGAAGTAAAAGCTCTGCACTTGGGACTTGCGGGAGTTGATAACCTCCATGGCCCGTGGTCCAAAGCTGATGGGGGCCAATCCCGGAGGAGCGCCCAAGCATTTCTGGCTGGCGCCGTAGGCCACGTCGATGTCCCAATCGTCCATCCGTACGTCATGGCCACCTAGGGAGGTAACCACGTCCACGATTATCAGTGCCCCCTTGCGGTGGACCAGATCAACCATCTCTTGCAGGGGAGTCAACACGCCGGTGGAAGTTTCCGCGTGGACCATACCCACTGCCTTGACGTTGGGGTGTTTGTCCAGTTCGGCCGCCAGAGTGTCCAGGTCCGCGGGCTTGCCCCAGGGCGAGTCCACTATGTGAACTTCGGCCCCGCAACGCGCCGCGATATCGGCCAGCCTGTCTCCGAAGAAACCGTTGCGGCAGACGACCATGGTGTCCCCGCGCTCCAGGACGTTGGCGCAGGCGGCTTCCATGGCGCCGGTGCCGGTGGATGACAGGGGCAGGGTCATGAAATTCTCGGTGTGAAAGACCTCCCGGAGCATGTCCCCAACTTCGTCCATCACCTGGAAGAACTCCGGGTCCAAGTGGCCCACGACGGGAAGGGTCATGGCGTGGAGCACCCGGGGGTGGACGCTGCTGGGGCCGGGACCCAGTAAGAGTCTGGGGGATGGCTGTAATTCGTTTAGATAAGACCTATTCACACCGTTTCTCCGCCTATTGGGATATGGAATCAGTCGCGCTTTTGACTGATTCCTTGATACAGCTTAGTCCACCACTGTTCGTTTGTCACTCCGGTGTGTCGCGTTTTAGGGCGAGTCTAGAGACAAACTGCCGTGTTGATCCGGCGCTGTTTTGGGCTCCTGAGCTTTGGGGCATCGTATTTGGGTGCATCGCCCGTTTTCGGGGGTGACAACCCTAAAGGACGGCCGAATTTCCGCCGTCGATGTTAACCGCGATGCCTGTTAGATAGCTGGCCCGGTCCGAGGCTAAGAAGGTTATAACGTCGCCCGCTTCCTCGGCTTCGCCCATCCGGCCCAGAGGGACTCCCCGGCCGCGTACCGATTCGGCCCAAACTTCCTCGATGGTCGCGTTGGCGTTAGCCGTCTGCATTCGGTCCAACCGTCTTTCCGCCTGGCCGCTCTTGATCAGGCCGATGCACACGGTCGTTACCAGGATATTGTCCTTGGCCAAGTCCCGCGAAAGTCCCTTGGTGATCGCTTGGCCCGCCGCTCGGGAGATGGAAGTGGGCATGGACGCCGCGCCGGGAGTCCGGCCGCCCAGGTTGGTGACGTTGATGATACGGCCCCCGCCCACTTTGCGCATCTCGGGGACCACCGAACGGATGAATCGGACCGCTCCCCAAACCTTCAGATCGAAGTCGAATTCCCACTCGTCATCGGTAACTTCTTCGAATGACTTGGCCATGGAAGCTCCGGCATTGTTCACCAGAATGTCTACCCGCCCGAAATTGTCGAGGGCGGTCTTCACTACCCGATCGGCGATTTCGTGGTCGCTCACGTCTCCCACCACCGGAATCGCGATGCCTTCGGTGGCGGTCTTGATGTCCTGGCAGGCTTCATCCAGCACGTCCGCCCGCCGGGCTACCAGAATCACTCGGGCCCCTTCTCTAGCCATGCTCAAGGCCGCCGCCTTGCCGATGCCGTAGCTGCCGCCGGTGATGATGGCGACTTTATCCTGCAATCCCATATCCATGATCCAAACTCCTTATGTGACGAATCAAGTTGAGCGGGGCACATTATAACAATATGCCCCGTCCCGTCCAACCGTGGGTTCTTTTTATATCTCTATCCCACTGGCTTTGGCCACTATATCGATGTCTTTGTCGCCCCGTCCGCTGAGACACACCAGGATGATGTGGTCTTGGCTAAGTTCCCCGGCCAATTGGCTGGCGTAGTAGATAGCGTGGGAAGACTCCAGGGCCGGAATGATTCCCTCGGTGCGGCACAGGAGGTGGAATCCCTCCAAGGCCTGGGAGTCGGTGACCTCCGAATATTCGGCCCGGCCCGAATCTTTAAGGTAGCTGTGCTCCGGTCCGACTCCGGGATAGTCCAATCCGGCGGAGATACTGTGGGTCTCGTTAACTTGGCCATGCTCGTCCTGGAGCAAGTAGGACATGGAGCCGTGCAGCACGCCGGTCCGGCCGGCGGTAAGGGTAGCCGAGTGCTTTTTGCTGTCGATCCCTTCTCCGCCAGCCTCTACTCCACGTAGTTTTACTCCCTCATCACCGACGAAGGGATGGAAGGTCCCGATGGCGTTGCTGCCTCCTCCGACACAGGCCACAACGTAGTCCGGCAAGTGTCCGGCGGCTTCCAACACCTGGCTCCTCGCCTCGCGGCCTATCACCAATTGAAAGTCCCGAACCAGCATGGGGTAAGGATGAGGACCGACCACGCTGCCGATAAGATAGTGGGTGGTGTCGACGTTGGTGACCCAGTCTCGGATGGCCTCGTTTATGGCGTCTTTCAACGTCTGGGTGCCCGACCCCACGGAGATTACCTCGGCCTCCAGCAGCCGCATCCGGTAGACGTTCAGAGACTGCCTCCGGATGTCTCCCTCTCCCATATAGACGATACATTCCAGTCCCAGCATGGCGCAGGCGGTGGCCGCAGCCACTCCGTGCTGCCCCGCGCCGGTTTCTGCGATGATCCGCTGTTTTCCCATGTGCTGTGCCAAGAGGGCCTGACCCAGGGCGTTGTTGATCTTATGAGCACCAGTGTGGGCCAAGTCTTCCCGCTTCAGGTATATACGGGCGCCGCCGCAGTGGCGGCTCAAGTTTTCGGCGTGATACAGAGGAGTTGGCCGGCCGGCGTAGGTACGAAGTAAATGCCCCAGCCGGTCCTGGAACTGCTGATCTTCTTTGACCTCCCGGTAGGCCGTTTCCAGCTCTTCCAGGGCGGCCATCAACGTCTCCGGAACGAACTTCCCGCCAAAGTCCCCAAAGCGGCCCCGCTCGTCGGGCAGGCTTGTCTGATTTTCTACGACCATTGGAACACCTCGGGTTTTAGCTTTCAGCTATCAGCGGTCAGCCTTCAGCTCTTTAAGACTGAGCGCTGTTTCGCGATGGATAAGAAGTCCCTGATCTTTTTGTGGTCTTTATCCCCGTTGGTCTCTACACCGGTGGAAACGTCCAAACCCCAAGGAGCAACGGTGGTCACGGCCTTGGCCACGTTGTCCGGAGACAGCCCTCCGGCCAGGATGAACGAGTTTCCTGACTCGGCCACGGCGGCGGCGATGCTCCAGTCGAAGCTCTCTCCGGTCCCTCCCTGTAATCCCTCGACCAGCCGGTCTAGGGTGACCAGGCAGCCGTTCTCCCGGTAGGATGTCATCTTCTTGACCAGTTCTCCTTGGGGCTCCGGAGACGACGGCGACTGGGGGACGTGCACCACCTTGATCACTTCGGCTTTGGTATCGCTGCAATAGTCCAGGGATTCGGTCCCGCACAGTTGGGCCATGTCCAAGTTGCAGGTTTCGATGATGTGGTTCACTTCTTCAAGAGGCTGGTCGGCGAATAGCCCCACTACCCGGGGAATTCCGCCTGGACCATTTTTTAGGCCTTCGACCAGTTTTCGGGCTACATCCAATTCCAATCGCCTGCGCCGGCCGGGAACGAACACCAAACCGATAAAGTCGGCGCCGGCCTGGGCGGCCACTTGGGCGTCAGAGAGCGTCCGTATGCCGCAGATCTTGACCTTTGTTACGGCTTGAGTCATGGCTTTGCCGGCGAGACGGCCTGGCCCGCAAGTTCCCGGACTTTTCCGGCGACATCGTCTGACGTGACCAGGGCTTCTCCCACCAAGACCGCGTTGACCCCGCACCCGGCCAGTTGCGTTAAGTGATCTGGCTGATGGATACCGCTCTCGCTGACTACGATTTTTCCCATGGGCGCCAAGGGCGCCAAACGCTCGGTCACCGCCAGGTCGGTTTTGAAGGTGCGGAGATCCCGGTTGTTGATGCCGATGATTACAGCCCCGGCGTTGGCCGCGATCTCCATCTCTTGTTCGTCGTGGGTCTCTACAAGACAGTCCATGCCCAGTTCCGACGCTATCTCCAGGTATTCGTTTATCTGTGACGGTGACAAGATGGCCACGATGAGCAGGATGGCGTCGGCTCCAGCGGCCCTGGCTTCGTAGACCTGGTACGGGTCGAAAATGAAGTCTTTGCGCAACACCGGTGCGGTTCGGGAAGCTCCGGCTTGTTTGATCTGGACTATGTGCTCTAACTCGCCCTGAAACCGAGGGTCAGTGAGTACCGAGATAGCCGCCGCTCCGTTGCTGGAGTAGATGTCCGCCAGCTCCACCGGGTCGAAGTTGGGGCGAAGCAGCCCCCGGGACGGCGAAGCTTTCTTGACCTCGGCGATGAGTTGCACCCCGCCGGCCCCCAACGCCTCCGCCAACGACAAGGCTTTCGGTTGAGCGGCGATTGTTTTCTTCAGATCGGCCAAGGATACGGCCAACTTTTGTTGGGCCAGTTCCTGGGTCTTAGCGGCTACAATTTCGTCAAGGATGTTAGGCATTTAGGGAAGCGTAACCTCCGATTCTTCGATCAGGCTGGTTATTGAGCTAAGAAGGAAATCGCGGGCTCCCTGAATCTCTAGTAATACGGGTTTCCCCTGTTTAGAGAAATGGGTGATTATGCCCTCACTCTCCTCGGCGTGATCGAAGGGATCGTCCGAAAGCCGTATCGAAAGTATGTCCACGTCCCGGCTATATTTAACTTTCATATCTGCTACGCCTTCCAGGATATAAAGTCACCACTGTAATTACGTTTGTCTCTTCATATACCACCATGATAACGTGCTCATCATCAAGGGCTGCTTGCGCGATCAATCGCCCAGAAAATCCGGGTACAATTTGTTGCGGCTGGTGCAATGCGCTGACTATCGAATCCTCGTCTACAATGAATCCTTGGTTTTGGATTAGCTTAAGTTTATCCCGAGCGTGGGCAGTCCACAGTACCGGTTTCACGTGGCATGTTGTCTGAACCGCTGGGTCACTTCAACCATCTGGTCGAGCTTGGCAAGCGCGGCTCCGCTGTCTATAATCCCGGCCGACATCTCGACTCCCTGGCGTATGGTTTCCGCCTTGTCGCCCACCATCAGGACGCCGGCGCTGTTAAGCAGCACCATGTCCCGGACCGCCCCCTGCTCTCCCTGGAAGAGCCTCAGCATGGTGGCGGCGTTTTCTTCTTTGCTCCCTCCGCGGATGGCCTCGATGGGTGTTTCCGGCAGGCCGGTGTCCTCCACCCGTATGGTCCACTCCTCAACCTGTCCTCTCCGCACCTCCCATACGGAGGTATCGCCTGAAAGGGAAATCTCGTCCAATCCCCCGGCGCCGTGAACGATCATGGCGTGGTGGGAGCCCAAGAGCCCCAGAACCTCGGCCATGATTCCGCCAAGCTCCGGGAAAGCCACACCCAGTAGCTGAGTCTGGGCTCCCGCAGGGTTGGTCAACGGACCCAGGATATTGAAAACGGTACGGATCCCGATCTCCCGGCGCACTGGGCCGGCGTGACGCATTGCCGGGTGGAAGGCCGGAGCGAACATAAACCCAACGCCCACTTCGTTGATACACTGGGCCACCGCGACCGGTGAGAGTTCGATCTGGACTCCCAAGGCCTCCAGGACGTCGGCGCTGCCGCAGGACCCCGAGGCGGCCCGATTCCCGTGCTTGGCAACCTTCAGCCCCGCGCCCGCCGCGATAAAGGCGGTGGCGGTGGAAATGTTGAAAGTGTTCTTACCGTCGCCCCCGGTGCCGACTGTGTCCACCAACTCGCCGTCCACCTCCACTCTTAGGGCCATGTCCCGCATCACCCTGGCCATGCCGGCGATCTCCTGGGTGGTCTCTCCCTTCAAGGCGAGAGCGGTTAAAAACGCGCCCAGTTGGGCCGGCGTGGCCTCACCCTCCATGATCTCCCGCATCACTGAGGACGCCTCCTCCATGGTGAGGGACCGGCCGGAAACCACCGTGTCGATGGACTCTCTGATCATTTATTTTGCTCCCCGAATCAAGCGAGGCGGCACCAAAGCCAGTTCACCGGTTGCACTAAGTTTCAAATTGAAGAATCCGGAGCTGCTCAGCAGGTACTCGTTCGCTTAGATTAAGAATCTCAACACCGACCACTTTCCCTTCGGCGTTGAAGTCCAAAATAACGCCGGGTTTCACCTCTTCCGATTCTCCGATCTCGGAATCGTCAAGCCGGAGGTACAGCGCGTCGCAGTCTTTGTCTAATCTGAGTCTCATAGTGGCGTCCTCAAGCGGCGGTCGAAGAAAAACGTAATAACTCGGTTGGGTGTAGCGCGGGGATTGACTATCACACGAAAGGTACGAGGGCCGAATTTATTGGACTCCTTAATGTAGTGGACGTTGTTGTCGGCCCCAATCTCAGTATGATCAGGAGATTCCAGGGCGAGCATAACCCACTCCCGAGGGATTTTCCTCTCTTCGAGCATTTTTATCGCATGATTAGAGAATTCGAAATCGGACGACAGCAATTACGGAGCCGGGTCGCTGTTATTTTCTTCGATCATAGCTAGAACCTTTCTGGAAGTAGCGACATAATCGACTAGCAAACTCGCAGCCATCCTCTCAAGTTTATCACGGCCCGAGTCACGTTAACTCTCCTACCCATGCATCTCCACCCGGTCTAAAAAGTTTTGCAGCAACGCTTTGCCGTCGGGGGTCATGATGGATTCGGGGTGGAACTGGACCCCCTCCACCGGGTATTCCTTGTGGCGCAGACCCATGATTAACCCCCGGTCTGTCCAGGCGGTGACCTCCAAACAGTCCGGCAGAGAATCTTGGTAGACCACCAGCGAGTGGTAGCGGATGGCTTCAAATGGCTGGGGCAGCCCCGCCAAAACTCCCTGCCCGTTGTGGTGGACCATGGATGTCTTTCCATGGCGTATCTCGTCGGCCCGATCTACTTTTGCTCCATAAACGTGGCCGACGCATTGGTGACCCAGGCAGACACCCAAAACGGGCAGATTGGGCCCGAAATGCTGGATCACGTCATTGGAGATGCCCGCCTCCAGTGGCGTCGAGGGTCCCGGAGAGATGATTATTCCCCGGGGGGACATGGCTTCGATGTCTTCCAGAGTCGTTTTGTCGTTGCGCACCGTGACCACGTCGGCGCCCAGTTCGGACAGGTATTGGTACAGGTTATAGGTAAAACTGTCGTAATTGTCGATCATCAACAGCATCAGAATATCTCCACGAACTCCAACCAATTTCCGTCGGGGTCTTGGGCGTAGCAGGCCTTCATCGACACGTTGCCATTACCGTCGTACTGAGCCGCCGGAGGGTTGTTGTATCTTAGGCCCTTCTGGGACGTTTCGGTGTAGAACCGGTCCAGGTCGTCGACGAAAAAAGCCAGGTGGGCGGCCCCCAGGTCGTTACGCTCTACCCCTCCCGGGCCGCTGGCCGGAGAAAAGTATTGGACCAACTCCAGTTTGTGGCCCTCTCCCTTATCCAAAAACGCGCGGTCGATATGCGCTCCGGGGAAGGCCAAAACCTGCTCGACGAACTCACCCTGACGTTCGATTCGATCACCCATCTGCATGCCCAGCACTTCGGAATAGAACCGGGCGGATGTTTCCAGGTCTTTGACCACGAATCCCGTGTGGTAGAAGGATTTCAACATCGGATCACCTCCTGACGAATGGCGCGTGGGTTAGTCCCGGCCCTCGGCCAGGTCGATGGCTCTCTGCAATGCCCCTGCCTTATGCTGGGTCTCCAGGTACTCATCTTCGGGGACGCTGTCGGCCACGATGCCGCCGCCGGCCTGGATGTGCATCACCCCGTCCTTGTAGATGCCGGTGCGCAGAATCAGGGCGGTGTCCATGTTCCCGGAAAAGCTGAAGTAGCCCACGGCGCCGCCGTAGGGACCGCGCCTCTCTCCCTCCACCTCGGCGATGATCTCCATGGCCCGGATCTTGGGAGCGCCGGAAACCGTCCCTGCCGGGAAGCAAGAGCGAAGGGCGTCGTATACGCTGAGTTCTGGTTTCAGCTTGCCCTCCACGTGGGACACCAGGTGCATCACGTGAGAGAACCGTTCCACGTCCATCAGTTGGGTGACGTTAACCGTTCCGGTGACGCTGACCCGGCCGATGTCGTTTCGGCCCAGGTCCACCAGCATGATGTGCTCGGCCCGCTGTTTTTCGCTGTTCTTCAGTTCATCCTCAAGAGCGTCGTCTTCCTCCGGGGTCTTGCCCCTCGGGCGGGTTCCGGCTATCGGATGCGTTGCGGCGATACCATCCTGAACTTGTACCACTGTCTCGATGGCCGCGCCGACGATCTGGAAGCCGTCCAGGTCCAGGTAGTACATGTAAGGTGATGGGTTGATGCTGCGCAGGGACCGGTACACTTGGAAAGGGTGAGCCTCGGTCTTCCGGGAGAACCGCTGGGAGTTAACTACTTGGATAACGTCTCCGGCATAGATGTACTCAATACATTTTTCCACTACATTGTTGTACTCGTCTTTGGTGAAGTTGGACGTTGCTTCCACCGGTGTTGATACGGTGGCTGGACCTTGTAGCTCAGGCGGCAGGTCCAAAGGTTGGCCTAACCTCTTTACCAAGTCGTCGATCTTTCGAGTCGCCTCGGCGTAAGCTTTGTCTATGTCTCCGTCGAGATGGACGTGGCTCACCACTTTGATGTCGTGTCGTATGTGGTCGAAGATAACCAGTGTGTCGACAAAGGTGAACACCGACTCGGGCAGGCCCTGCGGGTCCGCGGGCATGAGGGGCACGCGGGGTTCGAAATAGCTGATGGTGTCGTAAGCCAGGTAGCCCACCGCTCCGCCATGAAATCGGGGGAGACCGTCCACCGGGACTATCCGGTACTTATCCATCTCAGCTTGCACCAACGTCAGCGGGTCAACTTGGCCATCGGGCTGCCCCGGCCCAGTCTTTACCACGTGGTAGGGGTCGGTACCGATAAAACTGTATCGGCCCAGCCGTTCGCCACCGGATACACTTTCCAGCAGGAAGGAGTAAGGCCCCCGGGCCACCTTCAAGTAGGCCGAAACCGGTGTTTCTAGGTCGGCGTTGATGGACCGGTACACAGGTACTAAATTGCCCCGACTGGCCAGGGACTTGACCTCTTCCAGCGATGGTTGGTACATGGGTCTGCACCTACTTCCTTCTATCTAAGTGCGTCTCTAATCCGATGTCTCTATGCCGCGCCGCGTGGAGAAAAACAACACGCCTTGCTTTACTTGGTTCGGGTCCAGACCGCGACGGCGGACTTCTTCCGCCAGCCCGGTAAAGAACTTGAAACGGGTTTCCCCCCCGGCGGCGGCGGAGGCCGCGGTGCTGGCGGCTACCCGGAACTCTTGCTGAGTGAAACCGGGGATATTTGTCAGCAAAGCCTCCAATTCCTCGGGCCACCAGAACTCCATGGCGCCATTGTCCCTGGCCAACTTCTGGAACGCTTGGGAAGCCGGACTGCGGTCCGCCTTGCAAGGTATTACCGCCCGGAAATATCCTCCGGGTTTCAGTACTTTCCGTACCTGCTCCAACAGGGGTTGTATGGCGAGGCGGGGCAGCTCCTGCAACAGGTTCAGGCTGGTGACTAGGTGGAAGCTGCCGTCTTGAAAGGGAAGCCCGTCCAAGGAGTTGCCCTGTACCAGGGAAGCCACTCTATCGGCCCTGACTCGCGCCAGAGACAACATCTCCGGGGACAGGTCCAATCCCGCCAACACGCCAACGCCGCCGATCTGCCGATGGGCTTCCAGCAGCAGCTCGCCACTGCCGCATCCCAGGTCCAACAAACGCTGGCCGGGACTTAGGGGCTCCAAGGCCCACTGGATGCGCCGAAGCAACGATTCAGCGGAGACGAACCGTTGCCGGTCCTCGTCGTAGGAACGGCTATATTCCCGGTAGATCGCCTGTTTCAGCTCCACGTATTCGGCGCTGTTTATGGTGCTCATGATTCCCCGGACTCTCAATTTTGGGCAATAAAAAAACCCATCCCCAAGGGACGGGTCTGAACCGCGGTACCACCCTATTCGCCAACCTTGCTCCCGGAAAGTAGACGGAGCGTGGCCAACTTCTCAACCGGCGGGGGAGCCCTGGTCTACGTAGCTCCCGTGCCGCGGACCTCTAACGGTGTCCAACCGTCCCGGCCTAGCGACGGCCCGCCGGAATCATCGATCCCGTAGCGCCGCTGATCGGCCTGCAGCTCCGGGGTCCATTCGTGCTTCCGCGCCTGGCGCCGGCTCTCACCTAACCCGGCTCTCTGGGCCTCGCTTGAAGCCTACTAGTCCCCTTCTCAGCCTTTTTATATTCGATTGTTACGAATCGAGTATAGGTCGCTGGCGCTTGTGGTGTCAAGCGGCGGGATATTTTGGCAACGAGGTTGCTGGCCCCCTAAACCGTCCCCTCCCCAACCCGCCGCGCTCCGCCGGTTGGGCTTCGTCTGGACCTGGCCAGGGTGGGGAGGTGTAGCAGAGGAAGCGCAGCGGGGCGGCGTCTTCGGCGCTGAACTGGAACCGCCAGCCGGTGGGTATGGTTAGGGCGTCGCCTGGGCCTACCCGGACCGGCTTGATGGCGGCTGATTCACCGCTCGGAGGACATCGCCACACTTGGCCTAGGCCTTCCAAAACGTACCAGATCTCCTCCACCGTTTGGTGCCAAACCGGGCGGGAGACCTGTCCTGCGGGCAAAGTCACTTCGCACAGGCTGGCCTTGGTGGCTGCGTGGCGGGCATCGACCAGGAGCCGTATCTCGGAGCCGTCGGGAGCGGTGGCGTCGGGGTGGTGAGACCGTTGGGACAGCGGCGGGGCGGTTGGTGATGCGGGTTGGGTCATGTTTTGCTCCTAGGGAACCAGTCCTTCTCCCGCCAGATTCCAGTAGGGGAGGATAAGGAAGACCACCGCGATGGCTATCGCCGTCATGATCAGGCCGAACCGGAAGACCTCTTGGGACTTGATATCAGCCCGCTGGAAAATGAAAACGCTGGCGGTGCTGCCCGCCGGATAAAAGACCACGGCGTCGCCGACTACCACGACCGTCAGGCCGCAGACCAGGGGGTTCAGGCCCAGGGATTGGCCGGTGGACATGGCAACCGGTATCAGGAATGCCAGATAACCGGATATGTTGGGCATCATCAATCGCACGAAGGCCGATGCTCCGGCCAAGGCAAGAAGCAACAAGTAAGGCGAGCCTCTTAAGCCTCCCACGCTCCCGACCAAGGTATCGGCGAACCAGGCGGCGGCCCCGCTGGCCACCAGAGCTTGGGCCAGCGACAGGGAAGTCGCGATGACGAAAAAATTGCTCCAGCCCAGGTTCTGCTCGAAGTCTCGCCAGGACAGCAGACCGATACCGGGAAGCAGGATGATTCCCATGGCGATCAATGCGGGCACCGCCGGCGGCAGACCGTGGGCGAAGTCGGTGAACCACAAGAGAGCGGTACCCAAGGCTATCGCCGCCGCTTTTTTCTCGGCCAGGCTCATCGGCCCCGTTTGCAGCAGGTTTCCCACAGGAGCAGGCTTCAGATCGAAGCCCGACCGGTAGAAGAAGAACAGGGCGATCCCGCCAAAGAACAATATGGTGTAGAAGGGCATGGCCATCAATACGAACCACCGGGTCCAGGAAAAGTCGCCCAGCAGGGACGAAGCCACCACCGGGGTGATTCCGCCTGCCAGTAAGGCCGTGGAGCCCAACCGGTTCAGGGAGCCCATGGCCATCATCACCGATTTGCTCAAAGGCGATTCCCGGGGGATCTGCCAGTGGGCCATCACCTGCTCGTAGACGTGGACCATGATTACGCCCCTGGTGCTGGCCGAGGGCAGAGCGAAGGTCAACGCGGCGAAGGACACCAACATCTGCACGTACAGCAAGCGGGGGCTGC
>CATMOE010000023.1:0-51416 GCA_950072105.1 uncultured Dehalococcoidia bacterium | reverse complement strand
CGTTGTCCCGGTTCGGCACCATGAGCTTTTCCCAGATAATGCAGCCCGCGATCGAATTGGCCGAGAACGGCTTCCCGGTCTACCAGCGCCTACATGACCGTTTGGCCGCCGATGTTCGCAAATACACCGAACTGTACCCCACCACCGGCGAAGTCTATCTTCCCGGCGGACACGTGCCTGAGGTTGGTGAAGTTTTCCGGAACCCCGACTTCGCTCAGACCCTAAAGACCATGGTTGCCGCCGAGGGAGAGGCCAAGCACCAGGGCAGGACCGCCGGGATCCAGGCGGCCAGGGACGCTTTCTACAAGGGACCCATCGCCGAGAGGATCGTGGAGTTCATCACCGCCGAACCGCTGCCCGATGCCAGCGGCTCCGCCCACAAGGGGCTGCTTTCCTACGAGGACATGGCTGAATGGAACGCCACCGTCGAAAACAGCGTATCCTTGGATTACCGGGGTCTGGAAGTCCACAAATGCCCGGCCTGGACCCAGGGGCCGGTGTTCCTCCAGCAGTTGAGCATCCTGGAGGGCTTCGACCTGGGAAAGATGGGGCACAACACCGCCGAATACCTACACACATGGATCGAGACCTCCAAGCTGGCCTTCGCCGACCGGGAAGCCTACTACGGCGACCCCGCCCACGACGAAGTGCCCATGGAGATGCTGCTTTCCAAGGACTACGCCGCGTCCCGGCGGAACCAGATCGAGTCCACTGCGTCGATGGTCATGCGGCCGGGAGACTTGGGCGGCGGTGTGCCTGACTATATGGGCCGGGACGTTGCAGACGACAACCGCCTGGCCCTGGGGGTCGGTGCCCGAGCCGTGCAGGACTTGGGTCTGGACCACGCTCATACCGGAGACACCACCCATTTAGACGCCGTGGACCGGGAAGGAAACATGGTGGCTTGCACTCCCAGCGGTGGCTGGATCGGTACCTCTCCGGTGATCAAAGGATTGGGGTTCCCATTGGGTACTCGAGGGCAGATGTTCTACCTGAACCCGGACCGGCCCAACGCGCTGGCGCCCCGCAAGCGGCCTCGAGCCACCCTGACGCCATCACTGGTCACCAAGGATAACGACCCGTACATGGTCTTCGGCACCCCCGGCGGTGACGCTCAGGACCAGTGGACGCTGCAGTTCTTCCTGAACTACGTCGACTTTGGCATGGACCTTCAGGAATCGCTGGACGCCGCCACTGTGCACCAGGTCCACTTTCCGTCATCCTTCTACCCGCGCGTAGGCTACCCTGGCCGCGTCATCGCCGAGTCCCGGATTCCCGCAGGGGTCAGCGATGAACTGGCGAAAAAGGGCCATGAGATCGTCAGCACCGGAGCGTGGTCCAACGGCAAGACAATGGGTATTCGCTACGACAAAGACCGCGGCGTCATCATGGGCGCGGTTGCCCCAAAGGGGAATATCGGCTATGCCATCGGGTGGTAGTGGGTTGGGGCAACTGACGCCATCGGCGCCAGGTTCAGCCTCTTTGCCTGGGATGATTGACTTGCGGCATCGGCGAGTCCCCTCCTTACGAAGGAGGGGATATACGGGAGGTTTATCCCGCAGGGAGGCCACGACCCCCTGTAGTCCCCCCTTCGCAAAGGGGGACAAGGCCGCCGAAGCTCTTGCTTTGATGCATACAGCTTAGAATCGTTTCAACCGGCAACTACTAAACCTTGGCGAATTTCTGCACCCTCTGATTGGCGGTGTCCACTCCGTAAATATATCCCCGGGAGTCGGTGTACACGTTGTGGCAGTTCTCGAAGGTTCTTCCCCGGGCCAGTAGCTCCCCTTCCAGTGTATAAATGCTGAGGCGGGGCACTTGGTCGGTCACGTAGACGATCTGGTTGTCGTCGATGTGGATGCCCATGGGGAATTTGAAATCGGTCCACTGATCCAGGAATTGTCCCTCGGGGCTGAACACTTGCACCCGGTGGTTCTCCCGGTCGCAAACGTAGATCCGCCCGTCCTTGGCCACCCTGAGGCTGTGGGGCACCCGGAACTGGCCAGGCCCGCTGCCCGGAGAGCCGAAGGTGTCGATGTGCTCGCCGGCGGCGGTGAACCGGTGGATACAGGAATTACCGTACCCATCAGAGATGTAGATCTCCCCTGATGGAGCCACCGCCGTATCCGACGGATGGTTGAACGGCGACTGCATCGCTGCTTTGTACCGTGTGCCAAGGGACATGAGCAACTCGCCTTCGGTGTCGCACTTCAATATTTGGTGGGCATCGCGGTCGGCTAGATAGACACCATCATCTGGTCCGATGTAGATGTGATGCGCGTCTTCAAAGCGGCCTTCCTGCCGGGGCCAAGCTGCCAGGAATTTTCCGTCGCGGTCGAGCACCATGACTGGCGGGCCGCGGCGCTGAAACACGTAGACCCGGTCTTGGGAGTCCACGGCCACCGCGCTGGGGCCCTGGAACGTTGTTCCTTCTGGCAACTGAGCCCAATCAGGCTGATACTCGTAAACGAAGTCTCCCATCCCGATGGTTATGGCCATGGGTGATTACCTCCCAATCGTCGTGCGTTGCTATACCGCTGCCCACATCTGATCCTAGATTTACAGACTTGTAGTCTGCACTTCCATGGGCCTCTTACCCACGGGATAAGTCTCCATGGGAGTCAGCTCACCCGAGTCGCCGTTGATGCTGTACGAGGCTAGAACGCCCGTTTCGGAGCCGGCGGCATAGAGGAATTTAGCTTCGGGGTCTAGGCTGAAGGCGCTGGGAACTGCCTCGGTCGAAACGCGCCCGGCGGCCGTCAGTCGGCCGGTGGAGGCGTCCACCGAAAAGCCGGCGATGCTGTTGTGGCCCCGGTTCGGAGTGTACAAGAACTTTCCTGAGGGAGCAATCTGAATCTGGGAGCAGGTGTTGCGTCCGGAAAAACCCTCCGGCAAGGTGGATATAGTTTGGAAAGCCGAGAGGTTCCCCGACGCGGAATCTAGGTTATAGCCGGTTACGCTGCCTCCTTGCTCATCGGAAAAGTAGACAACGTCCAGGCTCGGATGGAAGCAATAGTGGCGGGGGCCAAGGAACTCAGACTGCTCCACCCTTGCCGGCGCGTTGGGGGTGAGATTTCCGGTATTTTCGTCGAACTTGAACTGGAAGATTGCGTTGGGTCCAAGGACGTCGCCGGGGGGATTCATCACGCTGTCGTTCAAACGGGCGATGTGGGGTACGAAGGCGAACTTGTTGGACGGGTCGGTCTGGATACAATGAGCGGCGGGCGCGGTTTCCAGCCACTCGATGGGCCGGTCACCCAATCCTCCATCATCCTTGATCGAGTGTACCGCCACGTGAGCGCCCTGATAATAGGCGGACAGCAGGAATCGTCCGTTGCGGTCTGGAGACAGGTAAGTGGGAGAGTCAGGCACAGGTATTCGGCCGATCAGCGTCAGCCCGCCGGTGTTGGGGTCGATCTGAAAGCTAGAAATTTCTTTACTGTTGCGATGGCCCACGTAAAAAACCTTTCGGTCCGGACTGACTGCCGCTGCCGACGGCCCACCAACTGCGGGCACTTCTCCCTTAGCGGTCAAGTTCCCGGTCCCGGAATCGACGCCGAATATCAATACCTTGTCATCGTCTTGCAGAGAAACGTACATATAGGTAGCCATAGCTAGACCTCCTCATCTTTAGCGATCGCTTCTTGGTAGTTAATGCCTAGGCGCGGCTCAGATTCACTAGCGATTCTGTTCGAAGCCAGCAAATTGTATCAAGACAAGGCATCGGATTCACCTGCCAGGGCGATTGCGTCTTATTCTGTCTCATAGCGATGATGGACATTACCAAGATGGAACCCCGCTCGTCGTTCCCGCGAAGGTGGGAACCCAGTAACTTAGCCTTCTGCGTCCGGTTCGCTTTTTTGCCGAACGTCCAATGGATTCCCGCCTGCCTGGGAATGACGATTGTCAGCAAAGGGACCGCCGACCCGGCCACTGGGGATTCTCTCTAGCCGCTAGACATGCGATTGCCCTGATTCACCTGCCTGCCGGTTTGGGGTGAGATTTGTGTTTGTGGTAGTATCTGTTTGAGCGGCGTTCGCTCATATCATGAATCAGGGGGTTTCACATGGCTACTATGATAGACGGTGAGTCGTATTTGGGAAGGGTTATGATTCGTCCGTTGTCCAAATCGGGCGACATTACCCTGTATCTCTGGCCTTTGCGGTGCCTAAAAAGCAAGATGGGCGGGCCGACCTTCGGAGTTGATGTAAGGGGAGAGGAATTTATCCGATTCGACCCCCATGGGCCGCGCGGCCATTGGCACAAGGGCGGCTATGACAAGTTGGGCGCCGGGGGATCACACACAGAATTCCCCGACGGCTTGGTAGACAGCGCGGGACAGATCTCTTGGGGTCTGGAGCAGATACGAGACCAAGGGCAGCAGATGCTTGAGGCGGCGGGATATCCTGCTGATGCTGGCTCGCTGGATGAAGAGATGGTCCAGGCTGCTGCGGAAGCAGTTATGGCTCATTTGGAAAAAGAGGGCGATCTGCGCTCACACGCCATCGATAAAGAACTGATCACGGCTTAGGCGCTCTGCCCCGGTCCGCTACGATCTGTGTTAGGAGGCGGCTAGCAGAAGTCTGCCGCCTCCTAACCATAGGTCGGCGCCAAGGGAATCGGTATCAATCAGCGGGTGTGATCTGTGGTGAATAATCAATGTCCACTCGATTGAGTCTGCTTAGAAAAGTTGTCCGGATATTTACCGGCGCCTTTTCGAACAGCCCCAACTTGAGAACTCAACGAGGGTCGCTGTATGGAAACTGGCTGAACGATACTGTCAGTTACTATCATTGAGGCCCAAAGCCCTGACCTTCGTGGAAGGTTGAGAAATAACAGAGTTCAAACGCAGCCGCTCCAGTAAACCGTCGGTTTTCCTCACCGCTTCTGTTGTTTGTCGAGCGCGTCCTGGTATCTCTCGGATACGTCCGCCTGGCTGTCCCGCTGTTCAGTGGTCCACCAGGATCTAATAAATGTCAGGATGGCGTCCACTTCTGGCTCGGTAAGCTTATCTCCTAAAGCCGGCATTCCCGCGCTGCCAGATCCGAGCTTCCCATTCAGCACCCACCCTCGAAGTTGGGCGTCCGGGTGATGCCAGGTGTGGCCCCTGTCATTGTGAATGGGCGCTCCACCCCTTCCGCCCGCGCCGTTACTGTCACCATGGCATACCTGGCAGTTTGCGGCATACAGGTCTGATCCCTCAACTGAACCCTTGCCCGGCGTGCTTGCCGGCTCGATCGCCGCGTCAACGGCCGGAGGGGTCTGAATCGTGGGCATGGGCGTTGATGACGGGACCTCAGTACCTGAACATGCAGCCAGAGCAACGATGGTCGATATGGAAACGATATGGCTGAATAGGTATCTGTAGATACTCCGGCGCATGTAAGTAGGCCTCAAATTCGGTTGTCCTAGGAACATCGCGGCTCCGCCTTAGGAGGATGCCGGTTTCTCGCCTAAGAAAATGCCGGCATGACTCTGGTGCCGAACGACTCCAGCGACTGCATTATCTTTTCGTGGGGCACTCCTCCGGCATCCATGAATGTAATCACATTCTCGATGCCGCACTCTTCTCGCAATTCTTGAATCTGTTCGATCACAAGTTCCGGTGGTCCGGCCAACATCGCACTCTTGAGAAGGTTCTCCCAAGTGATTTCGGGCTTAGGATTGTTAGTTTGAGAAGCCCGGTTGTACAGTTGGAATTCCCGCTGTCGAATGACCGGAATCTCGAAATTCCTTCGGGCTTCCTCCATGCTCGGGGCTACGTGAACCGGTCTTGACACCGCCCATCCCTCTCCCTTCACGAACTGGCCGTTCCCGCTTTCGGAGCGAACCTCGGCGTATATATCGACGAAGTCCCGGAGGACATCGGTTGGCGTGCCTGCCGCCATCGCATAGTAGCCACGCTCCGCGGCCAGCCTAGCAGTGGGCTCGGAGGAAACCATTAACCAGATAGGCGGATGGGGCTTCTGATAGGGTTTAGGCACCAAAGTGAGTTTTGTTACCTCATCTTCGACGACGTAAGGCTCCTCGGACGGGTAGAAAGGATGATGGGGAAGCTTCTTGGGCGGTATCGTGTAGTTAGGACCTTGATGGGAGAAATAATCGCTGGTCCACGCTGCTACCACGGCGTCGATAGTCTCGGTGAATAGTTCCCGATTGGTGTCTGGGTTTCTCGGGTCCGCTTTAACATTGAAAGGCATGGTGTCACTGGGTCTGCCACCTCGCCCAAACCCAACTTCGATCCTTCCTCTTGTCAGATGGTCTAATAAAGCTATGTCCTCGGCGAGGCGGATCGGATGCCACATGGTCGTGGTGAGACAGGCGAATCCTATCTTGATCCGGCTGGTACGGCAGGCCAGATCGGCGGCGAATAGAATCGGATTTGGTGAGTTGCCCAATCCTTCAGGATTAAGATGGTGCTCCGGCAGCCATACGGCGTCAAACCCCAACTGTTCACAAAGTTGGACTTGCTCACGTATGTCATCCAGCATTTGAGTGTGGGTTGCCTGATGCTGCCAGTTATTCATCTGGGTGTGGAACCCAAATTTCATGATCCGCTCCTTACCCGATGAGCTGTAAAGTATCGCTAGATCGATCGGCCCGCATCTTCTCATGCATCCCAGCTTGAGCAAGCAGATTCTATCATGGCAAACAGGGTTCATCTTCCAGTGGAACTTGGTAGCCAAGCTGGTGTGATAATATTCGCCCATCCGGGATAGGGAGGTAGCCGCCATGGATGTTGGCCTCACCACAGGTATATCCACCGATTCGGTAGACGTGGCGGTCCTAGCCCAAAAAGCGGAGTCCCTCGGCTTCGAGTCCTTCTGGCTTCCCGAGCACACTATCGTTCCAGTACACACGACCTCGCGCTACGGAGGGACCGCGGACGGCTCTATCCCCCTTTCCATGAGCGACTCGGGTGATCCTTTGATCGGCTTGGCCAGGGCATCGGCGGTCACCCAGCACATCAAGCTGGGCACCGCCATCAGCCTCGTGCCGGAGCATAATCCAATACTTCAGGCCAAACAGATCGCCACTCTAGACCGGCTGTCGAACGGACGATTCATATTTGGTATCGGCGCTGGATGGCTCCTGGAGGAAACCGAAATCATGGGCGGCGACTTTGAACATCGTTGGGGGCAAACCAGGGAGGCCATTCTGGCGATGAAAGAACTCTGGACCCAGGATGAAGCGGAGTTCCATGGCAAGTATTACAACTTCCCGCCGGTCAGATGCAACCCGAAGCCGATCCAGAAACCCCACCCCCCCGTTTTTCTCGGCGGGAACGCGCCCAACGTGTTTAAACGTATAGCCGCTTGGGGTGACGGATGGATGCCGGTGCGCGTAACTCCCGAGCAAGTCAAGATGGGCCGGGCCACTCTAGATGAGCTTGCGGAAGCGGCAGGGCGCGACCCAAAGACCATCAGGCTGATGGTGTGTAACGTACCGGCTGATAGGGACTCTATCCGGGCGTTAGAGATCGCTGGGGCTGATCGGGTTACCGTTTCCCTACCGCGTGACTCAGGCGAAGGGATGTTAGAGAAGCTGGAGCAATTAGCTGACAGCGTCCTGACATAGGGTGCAGCCACTTGCGGCGTTGCCGTTTTTATCTTTGAAGAGGAGTAAATATGGGCTGGTCGCTTCATCACAAAACCGGGCTGATCCACTGTTCACCGCAACAGGCGTACCGGGGTTACACCTTGTTCTCCACCAATCGGGGCGGCTATCACGCCAACCTTATAGACATGGAAGGGCGTATCTGTCACCGATGGTACTCGGAGGAAGGTATCTCTTATCCGTACCTTCTACCCAACGGTAACTTGCTGCTTCGGACGCATCCACCTGTAATTGAGGGTGAAGAGAGGTTCGGGGGCGCGTCGGGGGCGATATTAGAGCTGGACTGGGACGGCAACGTGGTCTGGTCCTACCGGAATTCCATGCTGCACCATGATTTCCAGCGCTTGCCCAATGGAAACACGCTGGTTTTATTGTGGGAACCGATACCGGACGAGGTCAGAGATAGTGTATTAGGCGGATATGAGACTGACGGCGACCCACAAGAAATGTTGGGAGACTTGGTTCAGGAGATTACCCCGGATGGGTCCACGGTTTACGAGTGGAAGTCTTGGGAGCACCTGAGCGACGAGGATGATGTCATTTGCTTCCTAGAGCGTCGCCGTGAGCGAACCCATCAAAATGCTCTGAACGTTACGTCGGACGGCGACTTGCTAGTCAGCTTTCGGCAAACCAGCACCGTTGGCATCGTCGATAAGGCCAGCGGCGAGTTCAAGTGGAAGTGGGGTCCTGGCGAAGTTAACCACCAGCATCACCCAACCTTCTTGGACAACGGCCGGGTGTTGATGTTCGATAATGGCTGCCACCGGCGGGGAGCAAGCCGTTCGCGCATCGTGGAAGTGGACCCAGCAACCAACCAGATCGCGTGGGAATATCAGGGCACGCCTGACATTTCGTTCTACAGCTACAACATCAGCAGCGCCGAGCGCCAACCCAACGGCAACACGCTGATCTGTGAAGGGGCTCCCGGCCGCATCTTTGAAGTGACTCCCGAAAAGGCCATCGTCTGGGAGTACATAAACCCCTACTTTGGCGACGCGCCTTCCCGGGGTCCGGCCAACTCGGTAAACGGGGTGTTCCGGGCGCATCGTTACGGACCGGACCATCCGGGGCTACAAGGTAAGGAATTAAACCCGGCCCGCTACGGTTCTGTGAACCAACTTTACACGTAGACGGATTGCCGCTAGCTTCGGTCAGATAATTTGTATCCAGCGGCCCGCATGTTCAACATTTGGGCTAAGTGAGCCTGGAGGTCAGGGCGCATTGCCCTTAGACCGCAGCCAACGCAGCTCTAGCTTCGTCCATAAGCGCCGGCACGTCCCGCATAACGACCTCTTGGCGTGGTTGGAGGAATAGGAGGACGACCTCCTTGACCGAACAGCCTGTCGCTTCCTGCAGGGCCAGAGCATAGGCTCCGGCCTGGATCCGGTAGTGCCCTGACCTTTCGGCGATCTCTTCTTCCGTCTCAAGGCTGTCCGTCTTGTAGTCCACCACCACTAGGTCGCCCTCCTCCTCAAAGAGAAGGTCGATGAACCCTTCCAGCACAGTCTCTCCCACCGGCGCGCCCACGGGTACCTCTCGCCACCAGCGCCCCGAGGCCACGGCACGCTTAACCGTCTCGCTTTCCAGGGCGACGCGGACCAAACTGACGATCTCCGCCTCTCGTTGGGGAACTCCCTCGGCGGCAGCCTGAGCCCGGGCCGTGTCCTCTAGGCCTTGCCCGCTGGCCAAGTCCACCGATTGGAGGACGGCATGCACCGCCCGGCCCACGTTGGTGCCGGCGCGGCCGCGGCGCCACGGTTCCTCCGGGGAATCGGCCTCATCTTTGACAACCTGGGCCAGAGCGGTGGCCGCCACGGACGACGGTCGAGCCCGTTCCCGAAGCAACTGCGCCCGGTCTTCGATCCACTGCTGCCTCGCCTCTGGGGTGTCATCGGGCTCCGGCGGTTCAGTCTCCAGGGAAACTGCCGGAGCCGCCGCCTGAGTGATAGAGGCCGGCCGCCATAGGTCATCGGCGTCTTCCATAAGCGCCGCGATCAACGCCGCCCTGGATTTTTGATCCTTGGCTGTCCGGTATAGGCTGAGCACCAAGTGGTCCCTGGACCTGGTGGCTGCGACGTACATCAACCTGACGTCTTCCGCCAGGCTCAGTTCCCCTTCCCTTTGTGCCAAGACTTCGTAACCCGGCGTCTGAAATCGCGCGTCAGCCGGACCAAGCCTGACTTCGGCGTTGCCTTGCTCCCGGTCAAATAGTACGTTATCGACTCGCGTCCGGGGCTCAAAGTTGAGGGCGGTCAGAATGACGATGGGGAATTCCAGCCCCTTGGCGCCATGGACCGTCATTATCCGCACGGCGTCCTCGTCCGTCTCGGGAACGGGCACTTCAGTCACCCGAGCCCCCTCCTCTTCCTGAGTGGCCGCCCACTCCAGGAAGGCGCGCAGGGAACTCCTTCCGGCTTCGGTGAATACCCGGGCTTGACCCACCAAGAATGCGTAACGCCGCCAACGCTCCCGGGGTCTCGGCGCACCCAAGGCAGCCTCCAAAAGCCGCCGCTCCCGCACGAATTCTTCGATCAGCGAAGCGGCCGGTGTCCACATGCGCTGTTCGTGGTATCGGCGTAGGACGTCCATGGCTTCAGCTACCGGGCCATCAGTTGGATTGCCGCCGGCCAGGAGTTCCAACCGTCCACCGGCGTCGACGAATTCCAGGAGGTCGGCGTCGGAGCAGGCCAGGGCGGGAGAGCGTAGCGCCGCGACTAGGGCCACCTGGTCCGCTGGGTCGTCCAAGGCTCTGAGGCAATTTAGAAGGTCCCGTACCTCCTGGGTACCGAACACCAGTGAGGCGCCTTCCAAACGGTAGGGAACGCCGGCGTCTTCCAGGGCCAACTCCAATAACCGCAACGCGCTGCGTTGGGGCATCAGTATGCAGATGTCTTTGAACTGTGCCGGTCTGAAGTGCTCAACACCGTCTTGCTCCGTGGCCTCTCGATCCATCACCGGCCATTCTTCGGCCTTGATGCTTTGCAACAAGGAGGCCATGCCGGCCGCTTCTTGGCGGCGCACCGGTCCGACGTTTCTTGCCTCCAGTGGCCCGCCCAACGCCCACACCGACGGAGGTTTAGGATGGTCCGTACGTGGCTCCCACCGGTGGATGATGGGGACGTAGTCCGCTTGGCCGTTGCCGCCCTTCATCGATCCCTGAAACAGGTGATTGACCCAGGCTACAACCGGCCGCTGGGAACGAAAATTCTGCACCAACCGCAAAGGCTCTTCCGTGATGAGAGCCTGGAAGCGCGCCATCACTTCCACGTCGGCGCGCCGGAAGCGGTAGATGGACTGTTTGGGATCCCCAACAACGAACAACTTGCCGGGGGCCAGGGGGATATCGGTCCACCGGTTGGAGCGGTTCTGGGAGGGGGTCCCCGGCGGCACATCTTCCGCCAAGAATGTCGCGATCTCGGCCTGGATGGGGTCGGTGTCCTGGGCTTCATCCACCAAGACATGGCTGTAGCGTTCCCGGAAGTGGTCCCGGACTTCCAGATCGTCCCGCAGGAGATCGCGGGCCCAGACCAGCAGATCCTGAAACTCGGCCTTCCCCTCCCGTTTCCGCTCCTTGGCGTATTCCAGGACGAACTCTCGCACGGCTCGTAGCAGCGGCATGAGGCATCCCGCCCGAACTGTGTCCAAGTCTTCGCGCGCCTGACCATCCAACTCGAGAAGCAGTGCCTTGAGGCGGGTGCAAGCGTTCTGCTGGGAATCGGGATCGGTTTCCCAATCGCCTACACGGCCTCTCGGATGTCGTAAAGGAAGGCTTTCGGATAGCACCCGCCAAGCCGCCACCGATTCAAGGTCCATACCTCGTAGGCGCTGCGCCACACCGGAGACGCTTCGAACGTGAGCCTCCAGGGGGTCGGCGTCGTTTTTCGCAAAGGCACAGAGGCGCTCCAGTTCATGGGATTCCGCGATCAACGCCGCGGCCGCGTGGGGTCGGGATGGTGGCGGCTCGGGGAAGGAGGCGTCCTCCAAGAGGTCGTAATTGCCGTGGAAGCTCGCGGCCACCTGTTGGAGATGGCCCAGCGTCAGCCCCAGGGAAAGCGCTATGCGTAAAGACGGCCTAAGGCCGGAGTCATCCAGGGCATTGTCCAGCCACGTACCCCAAGCTTCTCTGAAGCCCATGTCGGCGGAGATCTGGTCCAGCGCCTCGAACGCTGGAGGAAGTCCGGCTTCCAAGGGCCGCTCCCGCAACAAGCTCCCGGCGAAGCTGTGAAGGGTCTGGATAGCAGCCCGGTCCAGGTCGGCCACGCCTTGGGTGCAGCGGGCTTGCTCTTCTATAGGCCGCTCCGGATCGGCGGCCGCCCGCTCCAGGGACTCCCGGATACGGTCCCGCAGTTCCGACGCCGCGGACTCGGTGAAGGTGATGGCCGCCACTTGGTCCAGCGAGGCCCGCCCAGAGGCTACCAGCGCGACGATGCGGTCCACCAGGCTCGATGTCTTGCCGGTGCCCGCGCCCGCTTCCACGAAGAAATTCTCTTCTAGTGCCTCCTGGATGCGGCGGCGTACGTCCTGGTCCTGGGGAACGAATGAGCCGCTCAACATTCGCCTTCCGCTTTGTCCGCCTCGCCGCTCTGCATCTGCAGGTACGCCTGCAAACGGGAGTCGGCCTGCTTCCGCTCCCAGTGGATGTCCCGCCGGCTGGGGCACAGGGTGTTAAAGTCACAATAGTTGCAATTGGAGAAGCCATTCCGGTCTTCCGTGCCTGGATTGGCCGGAAACAGGCCTTCAGCGATACCCTGGGCAATAGTACCGACAACGCTGTCGAAGCGCTTCGCCACCTCGGCCATCTCCACCGGCTCCGGCGGGATAATCTCGAATCGTCCGGAGGCGCTGACGAACCAGTAGGCGGCTCGGACGGTGACATCGGTGCCAAGGCTATTCTGGAGGGCGATGGTGTAGATGGGGAGTTGCAGGCGCTTTCCACCGGCGACGGGATCATCTTTCATCGATCGATAACTTCTCGTGCTACCCGTCTTGTAGTCCAGCACCAGGGCCAACTTACCCGATGGGTCTAGATCGACCCGGTCCGCGACGCCTCGAAAGCGAAGAATCCCTACCCCCGGAATATCCCGCTGGGCGGCCTCCAAGCCCGGCTCTCCTCCGGAGGAACCCGGCAATCCGAACCGCACCTCCACCAGATGGGGAGTCACCCCGAAGCGTTCCCGCAGGCCGGCGTCTGCCGACAAGAACTCGTCCAGGTCCGACAGGATGGCCTCTTGCTGCAGTTCCCAGAGGAGTGCCTTTCCGGTCACCCCCCGTTCCTCGGCGTCGGCGAACGACTCGAGGGCCAGGTGTCGCAATCGGTTCCGATGCTCCTCGCTCCAGGGTTCCTCGGGAGTGGGAAGGCTTCTTTCTTTCTGCCCGCCGCGGATGAAGCTCTCTAGGACTCCGTGTACCAGCGACCCCTTCTCCAGAGGAGACATGGTCGCCACGTCCTCGGGCTGCTCCAATGCAGCCACGCCCAGTACGTTGCTCATGAGGTAGCGGAAGGGGCACGTAGCCCACGTTTCCAGACTGGTGGGAGACAGGGCGGGCCGGTCCAGGAGCCTCAACCGGCGCGTCCGGCCTTTCAAGATGGAAACATCGCCGTCCCAATGGGTCAGTTGACGGGCCTCTCTGCCCTGTTCCAAGTTCAAGGCACGGGACAGTTGCCCCGATGCGGCCAGATGGTGCTGTTCCATCGGCATCCCGGCGCGGCGCCACCGCCACAAGCCTTCGACGTCACGGTCGTGGATGTCGGCCGCCGACTCCGTGGCCACGGTCCGCAGCCCGTCTTCCATGGATGCCACGGTGGTTAGCCAAGGGACGGGTCCTATCGCCCTCAGGTTCGAGGTGTACACTGGGGCGCCGTGTAACTGTGTCGCCGCCTCCAGGAACCAGCGGGAGGGGAACTGGCCGCGTTGCGACCCGGGATTACCTTGAGGGAAAGAGAGGACGCATTGGTCACCCGCCGCTAGGGCAGCCAGGTAGGCGTAGCGTTCGTCGGCCTCCCGCCCGCCTCGCAATGGTAGTCCCGCGGAAGGGCCCCCGGCCCGCTGCCTTTCCCGGTCGGGCAACAGAGGGTCGTCGGGTTGACGCGGCGGCATCGCCCCTTCCACCATTCCCACCACGCATACCAGGTCAAATCTCATGCCCAGGGCCGTATTCAGTGGCGCGACGAATACACCCCGGCCTGTCTGGCCCAGGTGACCTATCGGACTGGCCAAGGCCCCTTCCAGCGCTAAGAAGAACCCGTCGAAGGACGGGCCTGCCTCTACGTCGTCCAGGGTTCGCATCTCTCGCAATGTCTCTTCAACGCGGGTGAGCGCGGCTTCCTCCGCGTCGCGTAAGTTGGCGGTGGATCGGTCTAGATAGGACGTAAGCAGGTTCTGAGCCCAGCCGGAAAAGGCGGGCCAGCCACTGCCGTCGGGAGGCGCTTCCAATCGGCCGGCCAGACCGGTCACAAAGCTCAACAGCGACCGGGTGGCGGCCGCTTCGCCTTCCAAGCGGGCGGTCCGGGCATCTGGCATGTCTCCTGATCTAAGGCCCTCTTCCGCCAATCGCTCCATGTCCCCAGCGTAGCGGTCGAGCCGCTGCTCCCACTGGTCCAGGCCGCCGACAACCCCCGCCTTCCGGGAAATGGCATCCCAGTGCGACGGTTGAATGGCGGGGCGAGGTTCACCAGGAGCGGCGATAGGGCAACTGGTAAGCCATGCCATGAGTTCGCTCCGTGGTAAGTCCCTCCCCACCAGCCGCATCAATCCCAGAAGGGTGCGGCCTGCCGCCGTGTCGATCAGATTCACGTTCCCCGGCCCGGCCATGGCTACTCCGGATAGTCTCAGTTCCTCCTGAACCAGAGCGGCGTAAGGGTTGGACTGGCGGTAGAGGATGGCCATGCGATGGAAGGGCGTGCCTTCTTCAGCGGCCTTCATCAGGCGCCGCAGTACCCAGTGCACCTCCTGATGGGGGTCGGGCGCGATGACAAGACCGGAGACGGGCGGCAACCGCGGCTCCGCTCCCTCCTGGGATGGACCTAGCACCCGGCCAAGCCTTTCTCCCAGGGCGCGGACGGGACCATCTCCTGATGGATCACCGGCAAGTCCTAGGACCACGGCACAGGACCATTGCTCGTCAAGCGCCTCCACCAGCGCCTGCTCGCCCGGAGTCAGGCCGGACACAAGGTAGAACACCACTGGTCCCAGGTCTTTTAATCCGGTGGCTGTGTTGTCCCGCACCGATCGGGCCGCCGCCTGGGCCAAGGCTTCCCGGTCGTAGTATTTAGGGTCTGTGTGCTCACGGAAGAGACGATAAAGGCGCACGACTTCGGCTCGGAGCCTGCCCTGGGCCGCTAGGGCGGTAAGCCCCGCCTCAGCGGCATGGCGTAATTCGCGAAACGTGGACTGCAGCGTGCGGTTCAGGGCGGGATGCTGCCGTACCGGTTCTAGAGGCCCCCCGGCCTCAGATGCAACGGCCCGGACCGCGGCGGCTTCCACGAGAGGAGTGAGTGGGCGACGCCCCTGTGCGGCCAGGGAGGGGGCTCCCAACAGCTCGGCAAGCCGGGAGAGTCCGATAATGTACACATTGGTGCTGCCAAGGCGTCCCAGATCATGGCGCAAGTCCAAGCCGGCGTAAGTCGATGGGACAATGACGGTGACCGGAGCCAGGGGATCGCCGCCCTTGAAATCCTCTACCAGGGTAAACAGACGTTCGCGCGCACGGGAGTCCAAAGGCTCTGTGACAAGCGCCATCGATCCCCCTTCTCCCTAGTGCGGCTTTCTGAGGCGGCGACGGCTCTATTATGCCAGAACCGGACAAACAAAAAAGACCACCTTAATGGCGGTCTTCAGAACCGGATCCGGTTGATACCCATGGGTGGCGGTCCGCGGACGGCGCCACAGTGGATCTCAGTCGATATCCGGACGCAGGTTGTGCCACTGGGTGTTCTGTTCAAACGTATACCCTATCCGGCACAACAATGGCTCGGAAAGGTGCTTTCCCACGAACTGCAGACTTAGGGGCAGCCCGTCGCTGTTCTGGCCACACGGTAAGGATATGGTAGGAGCGCCGCTGAAATCGTAGGGCACGGTGAATCGCCCCCAGTTGCCGTCGTCCAGTAAGAACGAGGGCCCGTACATCTCCTCCAAGGTGATGGGGAAGGGAGGCCGGGTCATAGTGGGGCAGCCGATTACGTCGATATTCTCGAAGACGTTGGCCAAGAGGCCACGGCAGGCCGAGCGTACGTTATTAGCCTTGGCATATTCGGCCCCGGTGACCGCCGCGCCCATGTCTAACCAGCCTTGGAACCAGGGTCCGTAATCGTCACGGCGTGAAGGATAGGTTGCCTCGTGGGCGGCCAACGCCTCCGAAGCGCAAAGCACTCCCCACGCGTCCATATAGCCGCTGATATCGGGGATTTTTATCGGGACTATCTCGGCGCCCAGTCCTTCCATAACTCGGATACCCGCCAACACGCTTTCCACCAACTCCGGGTCTGTGTCGCCGGAGATGTATTCTTCGTCCAAGCCGATGCGGAGACCCCGGACACCCTGGTCGATTCCCTCCAACATGTCTGGCACCGCGGCGGGCAAAGACGTGGGGTCGTTCGGGTCCAAGCCGGCGATGGCCTGAAGCATTATTCCGGCATCGGCTGCGCTGCGAGTCATCGGGCCGATGTGGTCCAAGGATTCGGCCAAGGCAAACACGCCGTAGCGGCTGACTCTCCCCCAGGTGGGCTTGATCCCCACGATGCCACAGGCGGCAGAGGGAAATCTGATGGAACCGCCGGTATCGCTTCCCAACGACCCGAAACACAGCCCTGCCGACGTAGCTACGCCGGAGCCGCTGGAAGAGGCGCCGCTCCAGAGGTTTGCGCCCCAGGGGTTTATCGGCACCTGAAACTCAGGGTTGTAACCAGCCATGGCGCCCTCAGTGAGGTTTAGCTTGCCCAAGATGATCGCACCGGCGGCGTTAAGCTTCTCGACCACCGTGCAATCAAAATCCGGGACATGATTCATCAAAGCCTTGGTGGCGCCCATCGTCTTCACGCCTTTGGTGAAGCACAGGTCTTTGACGGCGATGGGCACCCCGTGGAGCGGTCCCAGATAGTTTCCGGAGGAGATGGCCCGCTCCGCAGCCTGAGCGGATGTCCTTGCCTGCTCGGCCATGACGGTTGCGTAGCTCTTATATTGTAGGTCCCGTTCCCGGATGCGGTCGAGCATGGCGTCCGTGACTTCCACGGGCGATAGCTCCTTGGACTTAATCAACTCCGCCAACTCGGTGATTGTTTTGAAGTGTAGAGGTGTCTCGCTCATCGGTAGCCTCCTCTTGGCCGCGCTTGGATCCACCAAAATTATGTTGACCACCCGTCCGGCCCACTCAGCCCAGGCGTTGCCTGATTAGGCGGATTCAATCTCCCCGATGAAATCACGCACACTCCCCGCCAGCAGGTCAGGAATCTCCACCTTCATGTTGTGGCCCACGCCTTCGAAGGTCCGCAATCGGGCGTTTGGCATCAGTTCGGCCATCAGACGTTGGACTTCTGGGGGAGTAATCTCGTCCTGGGCAGCCGCCAAGATCAGGGTTGGGGCCGGGATATGGGGCAGCAGCGGGGTGAGGTCCTCTTGCAAGAGACAGCCTTGAAGGGCCAAGACTACTTCGGCCTGGGTTTTTCCTCCTTCGGCGGCGTACCACTTTATCAGGCCGGGTTCGGCCTGAGGACCGAACCTTTTCTGGGCATCGGACAGCAACCAGGCCTCGGTTCCTTCTTCCTCAAGCGTCCGGCGCCACACTGCGGCGTCGATTCCCGCTCCCATCTGAGCCAGTTTGGGGGTGGAGGCCACCAGGCTGAGACTATGGAGCCGCTGCGGGAAGTCGTGGGCGAAGCGCAGGCTGACGATGCCACCGGCGGAGGCTCCTACCAGGTGCACCTTCTCGATCTCCAGGCCGTCCAATACCGCGGCGATGTCGGCAGCCAATCCCGGTAGCGAGAAGGCCCCCGTGGGAGGAGGCTGCGTGCCGGCATGGCCCCGCATGTCGAAGCGGAGTACCCGGTGGTGGCGAGCCAGCGTAGGCACCCAAGCCCGCCATCGGTGCAGGTTTCCCGCCGCCGCATGGTGCAGCAATACAACACTTTTATCCTGCCAGGGCTCGGTAAAATCGTCGAGATGGTAATGGAACCGAGTTCCGTTTAACTGTAGATACGGCATTCGCGTTAACCCTCTCTTATCCTAGTCCTCGGTCATTTCCGGATACAAGCCATGATCCCATCGGAACTGTTGCTCAGGGTACGAGCAACCGCACGATCTCCTCGACTGACGGCGCGTCTTCCAGGCCGTCCACTAGATCGGCCAGGAGGTCTCGGTTGCTTTCAGGCAGGTGGCCGGCGCCCACCGCCCAGCAGGCGTGAAATTTCTCCAGGTGCTGATGCCTGCTCAGCGGTTTTTCCGGGTGCCCCAGCACCTGATCCAGGATCAGTTCGTGCTCCGCTCCGTTTTTGAGACGGATACGCATCCGCTGCGGCACCATGACGTTTTGGTCCGTGATCGTCAGGTCTTGCACCACCGTTATCCGGCCTGCCAATTCGCGGACCGCCGGATCACGGAGCCGCTCTTCCCAGAAATCGGTGATGAAAACCGTACCCCGAATCAAGGCCACTGCCGCGACGTATGGGATCGACAGCTTGGCGTATTGCGGCGACGGAACTCCTTCTTCCAAGGGACGTCCCACCAAACGGTATGGCAACGGCGGAACTAGGACTTCAATGTCGTCCACATCTTCCGCATTGAAACCATGACGTTCTTTCAGAATCAGGACGGCCTCCGCCGCCCCGTGGGTTAGGCGGCCGCAGGGAAACGGCTTGTGGGCTATCTGCTCCACATGCCAGACGCTGCCCAAGTTGGCCAGTACATCCGCAACGTCGTACTCCCCTTCAAATAGCCTGAAGTATCCGTACCGGCCCTCCAGCACCTCAGATGGCCCCTGGATCCCCCGGGCCGACAGTGAGATCGCGGTCACCGCCGCCCTAGCGTTGAAGGCGGTCTGCATGGAGTTCACCTGAACTCCTTCGGTGTGGGGCTGCAGCGTACCGCAGATCTGGCTATATACGATTCCCATAGCGTGGGTTAAGGTTGCCCGGTCCAACCCGGAGATCTTCCCCGCTGCGGCCACGGCGCCAAATGCACCTAGCGTGCCTGGCCGGAAATGCGCGATGGGCGACCTTGACGATAATCCGATCGCACAGGCCACGTCCACGCCCAGCGCGACGGCGGTAAGCAATTCCCTGCCAGTTACTCCACCTTGGGCCTCGGCTACGGCTAACGCGACCGGGAGGACTGTCGTAAAGGCATGGACCACGGCCAAGTCGTGTACTGGGTCGAATTCCTGATTGTGCATCAGGAAGCTATTCATCATCGCGGACGAGGGCGCCGGTAACCGCTCTCCGGAAACCAGCACCGTCGACTCCGGTTTCCCTCCCCAGTCTTGGAGAAGGCCCAAGGTTTCGGCAACGCCGGGAGCCAACGTGCCGGCGATAGCGACGCCGAACGCATCGAGGATGAAGATCTTGGTGGCGTCCACTGCCCCTTGAGACAAGTCTTCATAGCGGGTGTTGACGACGTTACGCACCAAGGCGTCGATGGGATCCTTTCGGCCGGAGGTTCCAGGGGCGCTGCTGGTCATTCGGGCTTGCTCCTACCTACCGCTGCTTTTTGGGTTTCCACGGTCCGGGTTGTCCTTCCATCGGCACGCATACTAGGCATGGCCTGTATCCCATGTCGATAGCCGCACTGGAACTGGGGAAGACCAACCGGTTCTCCGGCTTGGTCCGCCTGCCTGGGGGGCAGTTTGGGCGGCAGAAAATATGAGTGGTTTTGCAGGCGTTAAACATGGGTAGTACGTTAATTTATAACTTTCCTTGTTTGTCTACGATGGAATTAGGCTTAGCACTACTTACTTTTCCGGGACGCGGACCATTCATCGTGGGGAGGGACTTCTTCGCCTACCACGTGTAGGAAGAAGTAAGTTCCCGTGTCTCCCATGAACTTGAACTGTTTACGGATGTCCTGAACCGTGGATGAGAAATCAGGGTGGGACCGGAGGTATTTTTGAAAGCCGCCGTGCTCCTCGTCAAGCTCTACCATGCGCTGAGTGTTGGACACGATCGCTGACAGTTTGCGGCGGTTTCGTATCACGCGGGTGTCTTGACACAGATCGTCCAACTCCGGCTCGGAAAAGCCGGCGACAATATCAGAATCAAAGTCCTGAAAGGCTTCTTTGATGCCAGGCCACTTGGCTTCGACTACTTTCCAGGAAATACCACTTTGGAAAACGGCCTTAGTCATAATCTCTAGGTAATCGCCAAGACTTTTGGGCTGTATTCTTTCCGGTACGGGCATCTCAGTCTCCGTGTGGCAAGAATGTTTTCCTTAAATGACCACCTGACCCATACTGGCGGCCACCCGGCCGTCCTTGATCACGGTGTCCACCCGCTGTAGAGCGGTGATGTCCGACAACGGGTCTCCGTCGATCAAAATGATATCGGCCTTTTTACCTGGTTCCAGGCTCCCAGTCTCCTTGCCTAGGCCGATGGCCTCCGCCGCGAGGCTGGTGGCCGACGTGATGACTCGCTCCGCCGGTATCTCCAACCGGTTGACCAGGAATTCCAGCAACAAGGCGAACTCGTCGATCCGGGTGGCCGTGGACCCAGCATCGCTGCTGGCTACCACTTTGGCGTCCGAATCGTACATCTCCCTTATGGTTCGGTAGCGGGGTTCCAACATCGCCTCCCGCCCATCCCGGTCCATCACATCTTGAATCTCGTCCAAAGGTACCCGGTACCAGCTGGCCGGAAAACCCAGGCTTATGGTTATGCCTTTGTTGATTATCTCCTCAAGCAAACCTTGGTCCACACTGATTCCACCAAGACCCATCCAGCTACAGTGCTCCAAGGAGTCGATGCCCGCTTCGACTGCCGAGCGGATGGCAACTGTTGGGTGTACGTGTGCGGCCACGTGTTTCCCCAAACGGTGTGCCTCGTCGGCGGCCACCCGGAACTCCTCCATGCTGTATTGGGCTGCCAAAGGATTGCTTCCGGGGGTGGCGTTTCCTCCTGAGCCGAAGATCTTGATGCAGTCGGCCCCGCCTTTGATCGTGTAGCGGACGGCTTTCTTCATCTCGTCGAGAGTGTCGACTTCAAGGGACTTGAAGTGGGCTTGCCCACCGGTAATAGTCAACGCGGCCGCACAAGACACGACCCGTGGGCCAGGGATGATGCCCTTGGCAATGGCGTCTCTGATCGCCACGGTGATGAACCCCTTGCCGCCCAGGTCCCTGATGGTGGTGATCCCTGATCTGATCGCCAACAGGGCGTTTTTCGTGCTCAATATCATCATGTCGTCGTCCGACGCGCTTCGTGCATCCATCGCGCTGAGCGGCCCACCGGAGTTGACCAGATGGACGTGGGCGTCGACTAACCCCGGCATGATGGTTCTATTACCGGCGTCGATCACCTCCACCCCTTCGGCGGGCTGGATGTCTGCCTGACGGCCTAGGGCGGTTATCCGGTCGCCATCCATCAATAACGCGGCGTTTTCAATGGTGGTCCCCTTGCCGTCGATCAATTTTGCAGCCTTGATCAAAATGGACATTTACCTGCCGCCTCCTTATCGCGGTTCGCTCGGGTGTGGGAATCGGTTGGGGTGGGGGTGGCGAATACTCTTCAGGTCGCCTGGCCACCGTCGATCTCGATACATTGGCCCACGATAAACTCGGCCTCTTTGCTACACAGCCAGGCGATAAAGCCGCCCATCTCCTCGGGCGTTCCCGCCCGGCCTATCGGTATGGACTCCACCCTTGCGGCCCACTCCGGGCTACGGGGGTATCCATAAAGGGCATCGTTACGGGCGGTGTCGGTGGTTCCGGGGCTGACGCCGTTGACGCGGATCCCGTGGGGCGCCAGGGCCCGTCCGGCTTTGGTTGTGAAAGTGTACAGAGCGCCGCTGGCGGTGGCGTAGGCCAGGTCGGTGGGCCGGCTTATCTTGGCTTCCACCGAGATCACGTTGACTATGCTGCCTCCCCAACCCTGGCGCATCATCACTTTGGTGACCGCCTGGGTACAGAGGAACGCGCCGGTGACCTTCACGTCCATCACGTACCGCCAAGCCTCTTCGGTCAGGTCCTCCAGTTCAGCCCAGGCAGCCATGCGTGGAGCGCTGGCGTTGTTCACCAGAAAATCGATCCTGCCAAACCGCTCCACTGTCCGGTCCACCATGCTTTGGATCTGATCCGACTTGGTAACGTCGGCCACCAGGGGAAGGGCGTCAACTCCCAGGCTTTTGATCTCCTGGGCTACGCTGTCCACGTCTTTCCATCCGGCGTCCTGCTCGTCTTGGGGGAAGGTTGTGGGGTCGCGGCCGGTACCGGCTAGGGTTACATTGGCGCCTTCCCGGGCAAAAGCCAGAGCGGCGGCTCGCCCGATACCCCGCATGCGGCCCGCACCGGTAACCACCGCCACTTTGCCGTCGAATTTGCCCATCACTGCCTCCGCTGAAATATGAAGCCGCCTACCGGTCCCCACGGCTGCTTGGATTGTACCACCGGCTTCTTCGTCTCGAACGAAGCCTGCTCGCCGCTAAGCCGGAGCCTGTAGGGGAGACCGGATGGACAAGCCGCCCAAGCCAACGTAACATGCCCCACGGGGCACTCCCACCGTCAAGCTCCCCTCCAGTCAACCGAATTTAAAGCGTGGTCAATATGGTGGATTACCGGATAGGCGTGGACATCGGCGGCACCTTCACCGATGTTGTCTTCCTGTCCAGCGGCGGGCATGTCCTGGCGAGGAAGGTCGCCAGCACTCCGGACGACTATAGCCGGGCAGTTCTGGAGGCCATAGATAATGGCGTGAAAGAACTGGGCATCGGACCGGATTCCGTGTCAGAAGTGAGCCACGGCTTCACCGTCGCCACCAACGCCATCATTGAGAACAAGGGAGCCAAAACCGCCCTCATCACCACCGAAGGATTTCGGGATGTTCTGGAACTACGCCGAAACCGAGTCCCCAGGCTGTACGATCTCTACTACGAAAAGCCCCCGGCCCTGGTCAAACGCCAGCTACGCCTGGAGGTGCGGGAGCGCCTGAATTTCCAAGGCGAAGTCCTGCGTCCCCTGGACAATGCCGACGTCGACAAGGCCGTCGACCGCATCTTGGAAGAGGAAGTGGAGGCGGTGGCGGTGTGCCTCCTTCACTCCTACGCCAACCCGGACCACGAACAGCAGATCGGCCAAGTGATCCGGCAACGTGCTCCTGATGTGATTCTCACCCTTTCCAGCGATCTGCTGCCGGAGATGAAGGAATACGAGCGCACCAGCACCACGGTGATCAACTGCTACGTCCGCCCGGTAGTGGAGCGCTACCTAGGCCGGCTGATCGAAGGGCTACAGAGGATGGGCATAAGTGTGCCGTTGGTGGTGATGCAGTCCAACGGCGGGTTGGCCACCTCCAAAATAGCCATGGAGAAGCCGGTTTACTGCATCGAGTCTGGGCCTGCCGCGGGAGTAGTGGGGGCTTACCACTTGGGTAGCCGTCTCGGTTTGGACGATCTGATGACTTTGGATATGGGTGGCACCACGGCCAAAGCGTCCATAATCGAAAACGGGGAGATACTTCAAGCCCCGGAATATGAAGTCGGCGGGGACATAAGCGCGGGTCACCGGCTTTTGCGAGGGTCGGGTCACATCCTTCGAGTGCCGTCCATCGACCTTGCGGAGGTGGGGGCCGGTGGAGGCAGCATCGCCAGCGTCGACCGGGGCGGCTCTATCAGGGTTGGCCCTCAAAGCTCCGGAGCCGTGCCCGGTCCCGCCTGCTACCGCCTAGGAGGCCAGGACGCTACCGTCACCGACGCAGACGTTCTGCTGGGCTATCTGAATCCCGAATACCTGCTTGGTGGGGACTTTCCCATCGACCGGGATCTGGCGGAGGAGGCGATCACGAGGGACGTGGCCATGCCTTTGGGAATCTCGGCCGTCGAGGCTGCTCACGGCATTCACCTGCTGGTCAACTCCAACATGGCTCGAGCTCTGCGGGCGGTGTCGAGCGAACGGGGCCGGGACCCCCGCCGGTTCGTCCTCTTTTCCTTTGGTGGCGGCGGGCCGGTACACGCGGCTGGATTGGCCGAGATGTTGGACATCAACCGGATGGTGGTGCCCCCCTTTCCCGGAGTGTTCAGTTCTTTTGGCTTGTTGCTTGCCAACGTGGAGCACCACTTTGTCCGCACCTACTTCAAGATCTTCGACCAGCTTCAAGTATCTGACCTCGCCGAGATTCTCGATGGTCTCTGGGAGGAGGGAAGGCAACAGCTACGGGCCGAAGGGTTCGCTGATTCCGCCCAGCAGATCGTTACCCAGGTCGACATGAAATATAAAGGGCAGGTTTCGGAGTTGACGGTCTTGATGCCGCCGGGGAAAGTCACTCAAAAAACCCTTTCCGAACTCGGAGAGGTGTTCGCCGAGGAGCACGTGAAGAGTTTCGGCTACAGGACAGACGCCCCCTATCAGATGGTCAATCTGCGAGTGATCGCCCGTGGTTTGTCCCAAGAATCGCGGACTCCGGAGCGTTTGGATCTACCGGTGTCTGATCGAAATGGGCCGTCTAAACGCCAGGTGTACTTCGGCGGCGACATCGGTTGGATCGATACTACAGTGATCGACCGTGGCGGACTGACTGACAACCCGGCCGACGGGCCGTTGATCATTGAAGAATACGACTCGACCACCGTGGTCCCTCCCCGATGGCGAGCGTCGGTCGACTCGTGGCGAAACATTATCCTGGAAAAAGGCACGTAAAGGAGATCGATATGCGCCGTGCCACGGATGCGGTCACCAGGGAAATCATCAAGAACGCATTGATGAGCGCCGCCGATACCATGGCCTTGACGGTGGTGCGTACCGCTCGCTCGGCGGTCATTAAACACGGCATGGACTTCTCCACGTCCATATTCACTGCCGAAGGAGAGCAGGTTGCTCAAGGACTTACCCTCCCTCCTCACCTCGGTTCAATGGCGCCGGCGTTGGAAGGAGTGATGAATGCCTTTGGCGACGACGTCCATCCCGAAGATATCTTCGCCAACAACGATCCCTACGAGGGCGGCAGCCACCTGCCCGACATCTTCCTGTTCAAGCCGATATTCGTTAACGACGCCCTATTCGGCTGGACCTGTTGCATCGGGCACCAAACGGACATCGGAGGCCGGGTAGCCGGCGGCAACGCTTGCGATAACACGGAGATCTATCAGGAAGGTCTCATTATCCCTCCGTTGAAGCTTTATGACCGGGGGAACTTGAATCAAGCAGTTTGGCGGATCCTGGAAAAGAATGTGCGAGTGCCGGAAATGGTTCTAGGCGACGTTCAGGCCCTGTTGGCTGCCGTTCGGTTTGGCGAGCGTGACCTGTTAAGACTGGTCGGCGAGTACGGTGTGGAAGAAATGAAAGATTACATGGCTGACATCCTAGACTCCACCGAGCAACTGACCAGGGCCGAGATCAGCTCCCTGCCTCATGGCGAATGGGAGTTCACCGACTACATCGACAACGACGGTATCGACCCTCAACCGATCGCCATTCACGCCAAGGTCAAGATCGACGGGGATGAAGTATTCGTTGACTTCAACGGTACTTCACCCCAAGCCAAGGGCTCGATCAATCCCAACTTTGCTTACACCAAGTCAAACGTTTACGCTGTTTTCAAATGCTTGATCGACCCGGCCATCCAGTCGAACAGCGGCTTCTTCCGGGCGTTTAATATCTCCGCCCCCGAAGGCTGCTTCGTGAATCCCCAGCATCCGGCGCCCGTGGCGGCTCGCGGCTTGGCCGGATTCCGCATATGCCACACCCTGTTCGGGGCTATGGCTCAGGCGATGCCCGAAAAGGTACCCGCGGCATGGGGCGGCGGAGAGGTCGGAATCAGCTTTGGTGGCTACGACCAGAACCGTAAGGCTTGGGTCTATCTGGAGTTCGACAACGACGGACCCCGAGGCGGCGGTCCCCATATCGATGGCGCCGACGGTTTGTCCTCTCCAGTGCTGAATATGGCCAACACGCCGATAGAAAGCATCGAGTCGGAACAGCCGCTGCTTATCGAACGGTTTGGCTTGTATCCCGACACGGCGGGGGCCGGCAAGTTTCGCGGCGGGCTGAGCCTGATCCGCGATTTCCGCATCCTGGCCGAAGAAGCCACCTTCCAACTCCGCACGGACCGCACCGATTTTCTGCCATGGGGAGTGCAAGGCGGCAAGCCGGGGACGCCGACGCGTAACTACCTCAACCCCGACACCGACCTGCAAGAGTTGCCCGGCAAGTACCTGACGACGCTAAAGAAAGGCGACGTTTACCGGGTGATTCAGGCTGGTGGCGGTGGCTACGGCGACCCCTTAGACCGGGACGTTTACGCCGTGCTGGACGATGTCCAACAGGAGAAACTAACTTTGGATCACGTTCGCCGTGAGTATGGAGTTGTCATAGATCCTGGAACCCTGGAGTTGGACCTCAGGGCCACTGAGGCACTACGTGGAGAGATGAGGGTTCGAGAAGGCGAGAACGGCGGTTGAGTCGAAGACCGCGCCGATGCCACTGATCGTAGTCAGTAATCTTGGAGTTACTATATGGCAGATTCAGAGCTAAGAACCGGCAATGTGGTTGCGCTCTTCATTGTGGACAAAAGGGCTGCTCCAATGAAAAAAGTTGAACATATGAATGCGTTAGCCGGACAGGGAATAGAAGGCGACCGGTACTTTCTGGGCACTGGGACATACTCGAAAAAACCTGAGCCCGGCCGGCAGGTCACCCTGATCAAGAGTGAAACTTTGGAGTCGCTCAAGGACAAGTTCGACATAACCGTTAAGCCCGAAGAGTCCCGCCGCAACATTCTGACTCGGGGCATCGAGATCAACGATCTCATCGGAACCGAATTCTTTGTGGGGCCGGTTCGCTTGCGGGCCCACCGGATCACCCAGCCGTGCCTCTACCTCGAGGAACTTCTGGGTCAACCGGGTTTGTACAAGGAACTCTGGGACAACGGCGGCATCAGTTGCGAGATTTTAAGTGAAGGAATCATTAAAGAAGGGGACATCATAACCACTTCCCCTGACTAACCGTGTCCCAATACCGATGCGCTGGCATCCCGGGCTCCGGACGCGGCTATGCAAGGGCTTGCAGGTCGTATAAGCGCTTATAAAGGCCTTGTCCCGCCAACAACTCCTGGTGTGAACCTTCTTCCGCGATTCGTCCATCCTGCAGAATTATGATGCGGCCGGCGTGGTGGAGCGTCGAGAGGCGGTGGGCGATTATAAGAGTGGTGCGCCCCCCCATCAGGTTGGCCAACGCGTCCTGGATCAACGCTTCAGCCTCCGAATCCACGCTGGTGGTAGCCTCGTCCAATATCAGTATCGGCGCGTCTTTCAAGAATGCCCGGGCCAAAGCGATTCGCTGGCGTTGGCCACCGGATAGGGCCACTCCTCGCTGGCCCACCTCGGTGTCATATCCCTGGGGCAAGGTAGCGATGAAGTCATGGATGTTGGCGGCCCGGGCCGCTTGTTCAACCTCGTCGTGATTGGCTTCGGGTTTGCCGTAAAGGATATTTTCCCCGACAGTGGTCGAGAAGAGGAAGGTGTCTTGATTCACCACCGCGATCTGTTTGCGAAGGGAATGGGCGTCTAAACTATCCAAAGGGTGGCCGTCCAGTAGGATACTCCCCTGGGTAGGAGCGTAGAAACGGAGTAAAAGGTTGACTATCGTGGTCTTACCGACCCCGCTCGGCCCCATCAAGGCCACTGCCTCTCCCGGTTGTATCTCTAAAGAAAAATCGTTGAGCACCGGTTTGTCGTCTCGATACCCAAAAGAGACCTCCTCGAACCGCAGGTGTCCCTGGGCTTTGGGTAGAACAACCGTCCCGGTCGACTTAGATTCCTCAGTAGGAACATCTAGCACGGCGAAGATCCGCTGAGCCGCGCCCATGGCTTTTTGGATCCTGAAGTTGGCCTTGCTGAGGCCTTTGAGGGGTTCCTGGACGCGGGCAAGGTATCCCAAGTAAGCGACCAGCGCGCCCACGGTCATCTGCTCGGCCAGCACCCTAGGGGCAGCAAGCCAAATCACCAACACAACGCTGCCGATCAGGATCATCTCCACCGAAACATGATAGTAGCCTTCCAGGCGGGCCAGCCGGACGCTGGCGGTTAATATCTCCTGGGACGTTCCACGGAACCGGATCAGCTCGGCCCGCTCCATGGCGAAGGCTTTCACTATCCTGATGCCCGACAGGGTTTCCGTGGCCAGAGTGGCCAAGCGGCCCATACTGTCTCGTACTTGCCGGGAAAACCCCTTAACCATCCGCCGAAAGATATGCATCACCACCGCTAGGATCAGCAGAAAAGGTAAGATGACCAGCGTCAACTGGACGTTCAACGCGAAAAGCAGCGCAAGCACTCCAAACACCATAACCAGATGGACGCCCGCCTCGGTGACGAATGCCTTCAAGCCTTCTTCTATCGCATCGGCATCGCCCACTTGGCGAGAGACCATGTCACCCACGGGAGTTCCGGCGAAAAAGCTGACCGGCAGGCCTTCGATATGTTGATACAGGTCGCACCGAAGGCGATGTATGGTCCGCTGGGTCAATAACGCTAAGAAATACCGGTGAGCGAATTCAAATACCTGCCGGAGAATCACCGCCCCGAGAAGTCCTAACGCTACCCAAGGCAACAATGAAGCGTCGCCAGCTATGATCACTCTATCGATAAGGATCACGCCGGTGATCCAGGGCGCCACCAGATCCAGCAGCGTAGCGGCGATCATGCTTACCAGAACAAATGGCAGCAAATACCAGTAGTGCCGTACATAACTGAGAAGCCGCAGAAACTGGTTTCGGTTCATCCGAGTAGCTCTCTTCTGTTGGTTCGGGCCGACTGGCTCTTCCACGAACCGATATTCGTTACGTCCGAAGGACGGCTTAGGTTCGCGGGGCACATCCTTATGATCGAGGTTCAGCGGGAATCCACTAGATTATACCGATAGTATAGGACGCTCCAAGGTGGCTGTGTACCGCCGGGTGATCAGCCTGGGGAATAGCGACAACGAATAACGTCACATATTCGTTTGAAACACACCTTATTTAAGGATTGGCAAGTTGTAAAACGTAGTGTATTTTGAATGAAGCTAGGCCATTTACAAGTGGCAACACTAGAGCGACACCTAAAGGTTGGAAATCATGGGCATACCGAGAATGTTAAGGCAACTGAATAGCCAGAAAGCGCTCCCATCAGAGCGCGCCGCGACTTATCATGCGTCGAATTGGAATTTCGGCCGTGAGGAGACGACCGCTACATTCGGAGGGTATGCCAGCGATTAGGGATTAAGACATAGAGTCTTGACACGAGCCCTGGTGCTGCAAAGCCCAGGGCTCTTTTTTTGTGGCCTCATGTGGTGAATGTTCGGAAACCTGGTGATCTTGAGAGTTCCAATCAAATTGGCGCCAGACAAAAGGTATTAGAGCCCTATCGAGGTGACATGAAAACTCGATTCTTAAATGGGAAAACAGAACAGGAACGTTTCAGTAAATCGAATAACTGACGGTGGCGGCCCGGCCACCACATGGTCTGGGAGGGCGGCGGCCACGCACCGCCGCCCTCCCAGGGGGGATGATCCCCCACCACATTGGGGTGTGGCCCAGCGGTAGGGCACCTGGCCTGGGACCAGGGAGCCGGGAGTTCGAATCTCCCCACCCCGACCAAAAATTAATCAGCAGGTAACGCCAGTGCGAATCCTGACGAGATCCAGCACCTTAACAATCTAGGAACAGTTGATCAATTGATAAACGGAGCCTCGTGGCCAAGCGGTAAGGCGCCGGTGTTACATACCGGGACCCCTGGTTCGAATCCAGGCGGGGCTACCAACCATGCAAGGCGCTTGGAAGCAGCCGTGCGGGCTGTTCCAGGCTTTGGTGACTGGCATGCTCACCGGCCTAGGCTCCAAGCATGCCTCCAGATCAATCGTCTTTATATTTGGCCCTGTTGCCTATTGGTAGGGCGCCGGTCCTTCAAACCGGATAACCGAGTTCGATTCTCGGCAGGGCTACCACGTTGCGGGGATGGGCGGATCCCTGGGCAGGTCTCATAAGCCAGCTTCTCCGGGTTCGACTCCCGGTCCCGCTTCCGATTCAAGTTAGTCAAAAGGGGTCATAGCTCAGTTGGCAGAGCATCCGTCTGTCGAGCGGAAGGTTACGGGTTCGAGACCCGTTGGCCCCGCCAAAACAAAAATAGGAGGAAGTCATGGGTTCGGTAATGAATTGGGCAAGCACACTCGACGAAAACACTAGGCTTCAGGCTGAGATGTTGTCCCGGTCGGCGGTTATCGCCGGGCACGTGGCTTTGATGCCAGATGCGCACCTGGGGATGGGAGCCACCGTAGGCTCGGTCATCCCAACCAAGGGAGCGGTTATCCCGGCGGCAGTAGGTGTGGACATCGGCTGCGGAATGATCGCCGTACAGACCAACCTCAGTGCCGATAAACTGCCAGACAGCTTGGACGGGTTGCATGGCGAGATCAGCCGAAGCGTTCCGGCCGGGGTAGGGAAGCAGCACTCCAAGACCAGCCATCTAAGCCGGGACGCGGCGCTCTGGATGGACAAGCACCGAGGTTCAGATCGAGTCCAGAGTATGGCTCAGACAGCGGTGCTGCAGTTGGGAACCTTGGGTTCGGGCAACCACTTCGTAGAGGTCTGCCTGGACGAGAACGAGACAGTCTGGGTTGTGATTCACTCCGGCTCGCGGGGCATCGGCAACAAGCTGGCTATCCAGCACATCAAAGTTGCCAAGGCTCTCTGCAACAGCGTCCCGCTGGAGGACAAAGACCTGGCCTACTTCCAGGAGTCCCAGCCGGAGTTCGGCGCTTACATCAACGACATGCTCTGGGCTCAGGACTACGCGCTTGAGAACCGGGAGCAGATGATGAACGCGGTCCTGGATCAGTTGTTCCGGCTTACGTGGGGCAAGGAGGTCCAGCGAATCAACTGCCACCACAACTTCACTCAGCAGGAAACCCACTTCGGTGAGCAGGTCTGGGTGACCCGGAAGGGAGCCATCGACGCCGGTCCGGGCAAGCTGGGAGTCGTGCCTGGGAGCATGGGGACCAAGTCATTTATAACCGAAGGGCTAGGCAACCCGGACCCCTACAACTCTTCTTCCCACGGCGCAGGCCGGTCACGGAGCAGGACCGCTGCCAAGAAAGAGCTTTCGCTCGATGGCGTGGACGGTCTCTACGTCTTGATGGAAGGGAAGTCCTGGAATGTAGACCATGCTAAGGCGCTTCTGGACGAGCACCCCGCGGCTTACAAGGATATCGACCAGGTCATGGCAGACCAAAAAGACCTGTGCCGACCGATCCACGAGCTGCACCAGGTCCTCAACTACAAGGGGACCTAACGGCTGCCCCGTAGCACAACGGCCAATGCACTGCGTTCGTAACGCAGAGATGCGGGTTCGATTCCCGCCGGGGCTGCCACAGCGGTAGGTGCGGGGCATCGAGCAGCCTTTGAAGCTGCAAGGCTGGGTTCGACTCCTAGTACCGCTGCCAACCTGGGGCCGTCGTCTAATGGTTAGGATGGCTGATTCTCATTCAGTCGACGGCGGGTTCGACTCCCCCCGGCCCCACCACATATGCCGTAGAGCGGTGATCGGTGACACCAAGTGGCTGTAACCCACCCGCCCGTTCGGGCTTGAAGGTTCAAATCCTTCCTGCGGCACCAAAATAAACATGGCTCGGCTGGCTCAGTAAATTACGTAAGACGAGCCTATCTGGCCATGGAGCAGATATGGGAGAGTGGTGAAATTGGCAAACACACCTGTCTTAGAAACAGATGCCTTCGGGCGTGGGGGTTCGAGTCCCTCCTCTCCTACCAAAATCAAAGCTGCGCCGCTTGTTCGGCATCCGAGTGACCGGATTTGCGGCCGCAGCACACCATCAGAGGGACGAGCGCTGGGCGCGGTGGAGCCTCCAAATCTCCAGCCCGTGGGTTCGACTCCTACCGTCCCTGCCAGAAAAATAGGAGGCTTCATGCAGCGGAGCGAAAGGCGCGATCAAAAGAAGGACCGAGCCGTGGCCAAGGTCACGCGTAAGTCCAATATCAAGTCACTCTGGGTCAAGATTCGGGCCAGGGAGGCCCGGCTGTCATTGAGCCGTAGCTAAATCGGTTACAGCACCCGTCTCATAAGCGGAAGACTGGTGGTTCGACTCCACCCGGCTCAACCAAGCCTCTATAGCCCAACGGAGAGGGCGTCTGGTTTCTACCCAGAAGTTGTGGGTTCGACTCCTGCTAGGGGCGCCATGGGACTGTAACTCAATCGGCAGAGTACCCGGTTCTTACCCGGGAGGTTGAGGGTTCGACGCCCTCCGGTCCCACCAAATGGAATCGTAGCTCAATCGGCAGAGCAGCGGTCTTTTACACCGAACGTTGAGAGTTCGAGTCTCTCCGATTCCACCAAGTGTCTGTGGTTTTAACGGCAGGACATCGCCGTGCCATGGCGAGGATACGGGTTCGATTCCCGTCAGACACTCCAATCAGCCTTCGTAGCTCATCCGGTAGAGCGGCTGTCTTGTAAACAGTTGAGGGGGGTTCAAGTCCTCCCGAAGGCTCCATCAGCTTCGTGGTGTAAAGGTAGCCCGGCCGGATGTGGCCCGGCAGGACCTGGTTCGATTCCAGGCAAGCTGACCAATCTCATGCCCCTGTAGCTCAGCGGACAGAGCATCTGGCTTCGAACCAGAGTGCCGAGAGTTCGAATCTCTCCAGGGGCTCCAGGGTCTGTGACTTAGTGGCTGAGTGCCAGCCCTCCAAGCTGGAGACACAGGTTCGATCCCTGTCAGGCCCTCCAAAGACAATCAAATGCCAGAGTGGCGGAATCGGCAGACGCACCCGGCTCAAAACCGGTCGAGGGAAACCTCTTGCAGGTTCAAGTCCTGCCTCTGGCACCAATATCTCAGTGTGCCCCAGTAGAGCTTCCGGCTTTTAACCGGGCGCGCGCTGATTCGGAGCCTGACGGGCTTCCGCACACCAGGGTAGCTTAATCGGTAAAGCAACCGCCTGTTAATCGGTGGAGTGCAGGTTCGAGTCCTGCCCCTGGTGCCAATCAGATCATTAGTAAGGGCGGCCGTTGCGCCCGCTTATCGAGCGGAAGAACGTGGGATTGATTCCCAAGCCGCCATAAGGAAAGGTGGCTGAGAGGCTGAAGGCACCCGGCTGCTAATCGGGCGGTCCTTCAACCGAAGGACCCGTGGGTTCGAAGCCCACCCTTTCCGCCATTTGTCTTACAGCATTCCGAGGTAGCTCAGGGGTAGAGCGGTTGCCTGAAGCGCAGCCCTTCTGCTGAAGGGCGCAGCGCGGCGCTGGTTCAATTCCAGCCCTCGGAACCAGAGTGGGGTCGTTCAGCGGTAGGACGTCTGGCTCTGACCCAGGAAACGTTGGTTCGACTCCAACTCCCACTGCCAAATGGAAGGTGTCCGGTTGGTCGAGGACGCTGTCTAGAAAACAGTTGGCCCTAACGGGCTCGGGGGTTCGATTCCCTCACCTTCCGCCACAAATGATTCGTCTGAAGGCGACATGGCAATCTTTGAAGCTGCGAATCGGGGTTCGGGAGTCCTCCCGGTGGCTTCAATAAATCATCCATGGGGGCGTAGCTTAAATGGCGAGAGCGGCTCTCCTGCAAAGAGTCAGGTCTCGGTTCGAGTCCGAGCGCTTCCACCAAACCATAGCGGTGTAATCGGTAACGTGCGACCTCGTATGGGAGAGCCGGGGGTTCGATTCCCATGGGTTACCGCGTATTACCGATGCCCGGGTCAGTGGCGCAATCGGCAGACGCATCCGTCTCAAAAACGGAAGAGTGTAGGTTCGAATCCTACCTGGCCCACCAACTTGTCGGCGTAGCCCAATCAGGCAGAGGCGTCTGGCTTAAGACCAGGTCAGTGTGGGTTCGACTCCTACCGCCGATACCAAGCGCCTGTAGCTCAGCGGATAGAGCAAAGGTTTCCTAAACCTGAGGCCCCAGGTTCAATTCCTGGCAGGCGCGCCATAGGGACGTAGCTCAGGGGTAGAGCAGCCGTCTGATAAGCGGCAGGCCGTTGGTTCGAATCCAGCCGTCCCCACCATAGAAATCAGGACCCGTAGCTTAGGTGGTCAAAGCGGTTCTCCTGCAATGAGTCAGGTCTCGGCTCTAATCCGAGCGCCGCCACCAAGTCATAGCGCATTTGAAGGAAGGGTAAAGTCATGGACACTGGCCGCGACATCGTCGTCATCGTATTCGGAGTCACTGGAACCATTACGTCGCTTGTTCTTATCATCGTTAGCACCAAGCTATACGGAAGGGCGTCTCAAGCGTTGGAGCGGGTAGGTATCGCCGCCGAGGATATCCACGGGGCGGCCGAGGTCGCGCGGAGCAGGGTACGCTTGGCCAAGGGCGTATTCGAGGTTATGAGTCCGGTTCTCCCGGGCCTCGGCTGGTTGAGGGTAACCTCCCGGGGTGCGGCTGCTCTTCCTGAAGCAGTCAGGTTTATATCGCGATTCAAGAAATCCTCAACGCCGCGGCCTTGATATGCGATGGCGAATCATATCTGCCAAGATGTCCCCGAAGAACCCGATCATGATAGTCATCATGCCCACGATGAATTGGCGATCAGTTCACGAGCCCACGCCACTGGTGCGGTTGAAGAATGCCGTGGAACCTTTTCCCGGTGAGTTCCGTCTTGAAAATGAACCTTTCTTCCCGTCTATACGAATATAGGTTGGAAGGAAGAGGTAAGCGGCCCCTGGTATAGGGAGGGCAATTGGAAGAGCAAGAGGCGATCCTACAATGTCAGGCTGGGAATGTGGTGGCTCTGGGAGTTCTCTTTGAGCTTCATCACCGGTCCGTCTTTCGTACCTCTTACGGCATCGTGCGGCGGCACGATCTGGCCGAAGACGTTACCCAGCAGGTTTTCATCGAGCTATTCACCGCCATCAGGCGCTACGATGCGCGCCGCCCCTTCCCGCCATGGCTCCACCGGATCGCGGTGCATCGCAGTCTGGACGAGCTTCGGCGCCGGAAAGGACGGGATGTCCCTATCGAGGACGCCGCCGAACTCCCTTCGCCTTCCACCACCCCTGAGCAGGCCGCCGAGGATTCGGAGCTACGGTCGGCCGTTCGAAACGCCCTGGGCACCCTGGAGCCGAAGCACCGTGCCGCGGTGGTCTTGCGCTACTACCAGGGTTTCAGTGAAGCCGAGACGGCGGTGGCCCTGGGGTGCCGGCTGGGGACGGTGAAGTCTCGTGTCCACTACGCCCTACGCCGGTTGCGCGAAAACTTTGCCGCACTATCCTCTCCTTTGACCACTGAAATGGTGATTCAGCCAACGTCTCATAGACCAAGTGAAACGGCGGACAGAATGAGCTGGGCTGGAGAACCGAAACCTGGAGAAGAAATACTATGAGAGAGAAAGAGATCCCAGAATTCAACGAACAGCTGATCGAGGCTGCCCTGGCTGAAGAGCTGAACAATATCATGCCAAGGCGCGACCTTTGGCCGGCGGTGGAAGCCGGAATACAAAGTCCAGCACAGAAGTCTCCCAGGCGGTGGCTGGCGCCCGCCCTCGGATCGGCGGCCGCCCTTGGCGTGGTGATGCTGGTTCTGGCCGTAACCTTTCCGATGGTGACCCGCTTTTCGAGCGGAGGCGATGCCTCACATTCCCTAGCCATCATGGCATCTGAGTCTACTGGGAGCGCTCGGGCTGTCTTGGATTCCCAACGAACTCCGGCTCCGCAGGTATATTCGAGCACAGACGCCAATTCGAACTCCCAAGCGAACAAGGAGTATCTGGCCTTTTCTAACGCTCAAGCTAGTGCGGGACCTCAGGGTAGTGCGGGACCCCGGGCTACTTCGGTTCCCCAGGCCTTCTCTAGGGTTCAAGCGCTTAGCGTACCCAGTGGGAGCGATGATCAATCCGGGTTTTCTACCGGCGGGTCGGCAACGGTAAACGACGCTCCATACGACGCTAATTTTTTCAAGCACTACGGGGTGAACCCCTTCATCGATACCGAGGATGACCGGTTTTCCACATTCGCCATGGACGTGGATACGGCGTCGTATACCGTGGCCCGGCGTTTTGTGGTGGATGGACACCTGCCGAATCCCGACTCGGTTCGGGTGGAAGAGTTCATCAACTACTTCGATCAGGAATATGAGCCTCCCGCCGAGGGTACCTTTGCCATCCATATAGACGGCGCCCCGTCACCTTTCGGCGGGGAGAAGCGCTGGTTGATCCGTGTCGGTCTTCAGGGCCGCGTTATCCCAACGGCAGAGCGTAAGGATGCGTCTCTGGTGTTCGTGATCGATGTCTCCGGGTCCATGGGCCGGGAGGGCCGGCTCGGTCTGGTAAAAAAGTCCCTTCGCCTGCTGGTGGACGAGTTGCGCCCCACCGATGATGTTGGCATCGTGGTCTATGGGTCTCACGGGCAGGTTGTACTGGAGCCTACCAGCGGCGAGGACAAAGAAGAGATCCTGAATGCCATCTTCAAGTTGACCCCAGGAGGTAGCACCAATGCGGAGGAGGGCTTACGCTTGGGGTACCAGATGGCGAACCGGCTGGTTAAGCCGGGGCGCATCACTCGTGTGATCCTACTTTCCGACGGCGTGGCCAACGTTGGACGTACCGGGCCGGACTCGATCCTAAGGGAAGTGCGCCGCTACGCCAATGACGAAATAACACTGTCCACTGTCGGCTTTGGCATAGGGAATTTCAACGATGTACTAATGGAGCAGTTGGCCAACGACGGCGACGGTAACTACGCCTATGTGGACACTCTCAGCCAGGCCCGCCGGGTGTTCGTCGAGAACCTTACGGGTATGCTGCAGGTGATCGCCAAAGACGCTAAGGTGCAGGTAGACTTCGACCCCAGCGTGGTCAGCCGTTACCGGTTGCTGGGATATGAGAACCGGAGGATAGCCGACCGGGACTTCCGAAACGACACCGTGGACGCTGCGGAGGTGGGCGCCGGGCACACGGTGACGGCATTGTACGAGATTAAGCTCTCGGATGATGTCCAAGGGCGGATCGCCACGGTGTACATCCGTTATCAAGACCCTGAATCTGGCGATGTCCAAGAGATCTCTCGAGAATTCCACCGGAAAGAGTTAACAACAGTGTTCGAGGAAGCATCGCCCCGCCTTCAACTCGATGCCGCAGTGGCCGAGTACGCGGAGATCCTTCGCGAGAGCTACTGGGCCCAGGACAGCAACATGGAGCAAGTGATCGCGGTGGCGCGACGGGTCAACAACTTGTTGTCCGGCGACCAAGATGTGGAAGAATTCACCGGCCTCGTTGAGAAGGCGGGACGGATCGCAGGGAGCGCCGCCAACGAAACACCTCTCCTTGACAAGCGGTAAAAACGGGCAGGTAGTTTGCCCATCACTGACGGGCAAACTACCTGACCCTTAACAACCAGAAAAGCCCCCTCATTGAGGGGGCTTTTCTGTTATTAGGTTCCACCAAGCTGATCTGAATATACCTACAAGTTAAGAGCGTGTTCTTCGTAATCCTTTAGCTTGTTGTAGATCTGGAGCCGGTGCCGGTATGACTCCAAAACTATGATCCGGTCGTCGGCGTCAATGTTTACCGCCACCGGCCGCCGGAACCTCCATTCAGGCTCCAGATCTACCCGGCGCCTGGCTTTGACAATGTCGGGATTGGCGTCGATGTACGTTTGAGTCCAGCGCGAAGGTTCTTGGGCGTCACCGGCCAGCGCGGTTATATATTGGCCGTCGGCGGCGTAGATCTGGACGCGGTGGTTTCCCCAGTCGGTTACGTATACATCCCCGTCCGAGTCCACAGCCACACCGGATGGCCCTTTGAGAGAGCCCGCCCCGGTGCTTGAGGCTTCGAACTTAACCAGCAACTCTCCGGTAGGGGCGAATTTTTGCACCCGATTATTTCCCCAATCGGCGACGTAGATGTTGTCGTGGCGATCGACGCAGATGCCCCACGGCATCTCCATATCTCCGTCGCCGCTACCTTGCTTCCCGAACTTGGACTGGAACTCGCCAAGCTGACTGAAGCTTTGCACCCGGTGATTCATGCTGTCCACGACCCAAATAGTTCCGCGGGAATCGAAAGCGATACCTGACGGTCCGTTTAGCTGGCCGTCTTCGCTGCCGGGCTTGCCCCAATGATATCTATATGCGCCCTCTTCGTCGTATATGGTGATCCGGTTGACATATTCATCGGAAACGAACACTCGGCCGTGATTGTCTAGATCGATGGACCGGGGCCAAACAAAGCGCCCATCTTCGGCGCCAACGGAGCCGAACTGGCCTTGAAACTGCTGGTCAAAGTTGATCTTGCTGACACGCTGCCCTAACTGTTCCACACCGCGGCTCAACACATAGATCCGGCCGTTCGCTCCCAGGACGAAATCCTGGGGGGCCCAAAATCCCTGGCCGGACTGACTGTACATGCCGATGCAGTAGCTGTAGTCATAAACCCGGCCGGCGGCGACGGTGGTCAGCATTTCTGCTCTCCGGTGAAAGAATCAGTGATTCGTAGGGCTAGACGAAGGACATCTGCTCGAAGTTTCCGCCGACGATTGGCACCGGGTCGAGTCCCAACCATTTGTCGGCTAAAGTGGAGTAAAAGCCACGGAAATCGTAGTTGGGGGCCAGGTCTCCTTGAGAGAGATCTCCCGGTTTCAACGACGGATAGGTCCCGTACATCCCACCATTTACCCGGTCGCCGATGGCGAACGCCACCCCAGCCGCCCCGTGGTCGGTGCCGGTTCCATTATCGCGGACGCGGCGGCCAAACTCGCTGAACACCATCATGACCACCTCGCCGGCCGCGTCGTGCTCACGCAGGTCGGTGAAGAAGTCGGAGATGGCGGCGGAAACTTCCATCCAAATCTTAGTATGTGATCCCAACTGGTCATAGTGAGTGTCGAAGGGCCCGTGAGACGTGTAAAAAACCTGCGTCCCCAGACCGGCAAGATGCACCTGCGCCACGTCTCTTAGGCGCCTGGCGATTGTGTTATTAGCGTATTCGACGTTTGAAGAGTACGTTTCAGGCGCGACCCGGATGATGTCGGCTCCTCTCAACGCGTCTCGTCCGGCCTGTCCCAAATATTCCATCGCCGGTCCGGCGCCGATGGCGGGAGCGTACATCTTGGCGAAGCTGTCCAATAATTGAACCTGCTCTTGATCGGACGCGATCCCCGGATTCGATGAGAGCACGCCGTAGGTAGGAAGGTGGTTGACGGAGGTAACCGGGACCCCCCGCATGGTGAGCGCCCGGGGCAACCCCTGACCTAGATTCACTCCCTTTAGCACGTTCTCGCCGCCGGGATCCAAGTCCCGGATGACCTTGCCGAGCCAGCCGTTGATCCCGATGGAATCCGGTTCGCAGGTATGCCAGATGTCCATGGCACGAAAGTGGGAGCGGGGTGAATTGTCGAAACCGATACCGTGAATGATCGCCATCTTCCCGGCGTCGTAGATCTCTTTCAACGGCTCGGTATCAGACCGGAAAGCCAGTTCATCATCTATGATCAGCAATTGGTCTTCAGCGATATTAACCTTGGGCCGGTTATCCCAATACAGAGGATCGGCATAAGGAACGATCGTATTGAGGTAATCGTTGGCCCCGGTAAGCTCTAATACGACCAGCACGGGGTCTTTATGGGTTGATGCCATGCTCATGTCCTTCAAGAGAATGTGTAGACCCTCGCCTAGGCAAACTGATATTCCCGGGAGGCGGCGATCAGGGTTAATATCTTGCTCACCTTCCCTACCGTAGCTCTAAGTTCCTCATTGGTGTTCCAAGACAACTCGCCATCTTTTTCGGCATGGGCCATCAACTCAGCGCGAGTCGCCTCGCTGACTTCCAACGGCCCCATGGTATCAAGGCAAGCTGCCACTATCGCCTGGGGAGAAAGCTTCCCTTCCGCAAGCCCATGCGTCAGCACACGTTTAATGATAGCCTGCACCCCGGGTATGGACGTGTCGCCTAGTATTCTCGCGGCAAAATTCACCCGGCGCATCAAGACGCCGGGGTCGATCCATTCTGATCCGGTGTGCCAACCTTCCACGCTGGGAGGATTGAGAAGCTCCTGTCCCTGCCAGCCGCATTCCAACGCCAGATTGTTGAAGCCTGGCATGAAGCCGCTATAGTTGCCTACCATACGCACGGTGCCAACGATCAATTCGGCCGGGCATTTCACTCGGGCGAAGCGGGCACTCTTGAAGAACTCTGAGTTGAACAATACCCGCAAGATAGACCGGATGTCACCACGGGATTCATCGTAGGCATCCACCAACAACTGGATGGCATCAGGATCGATGGGTGGTGTAACGTGCCAACTGGACACGTGAGGCTCGTCGGCGACGAAGAACCTGTAGAGGTGACGGGCCAGGAACCGGGCTGTTGCCGGCTGGTTCGCGATAATGTCCACGATGTCTTCGCCATCGAAGTTCCCGGTATGGCCTAGGAAGGTCTTCTCCCGATCGTCGTGGTCCTCAGGTTTGTACTCGAATTCCCAGTAAAAGCGGCCTAAAGGATTACGGGGAATCTTGGGCGCGATCGTCCATCCGGTGAAAGCCCTGGCTGCTTCCCGGATATCATCCTCCGCGTAGTTACCGACGCCCAAGGAGAAAAGCTCCAACAGTTCCCGGCCCCAGTTTTCGTTTATGGCCCCGTCATGGTTGCCGTGGTTGTCCAACCAGAAGATCATGGCCGGCGACTTGGCAAGCTCCACCAGCAGGTCACGGTAAGTGCCAAATCCGTATTCACGGAACATGGCGATCTGTCGAGTCAGCTCCGGTGGATTGTCTACTTTGGAGTTGCTGGTGGCGAACAACTGATGCCAGAAGAGGGCGATCTTCTCTTCCAGAGGCCGCTTGGTGTTTATCATCCGGTACACCCATTCGGCCTGATTGATCGGCGGCGCCGCGGCCCCCTCATAACCCGGGAACATGCGGTACAGCAGTTCGTCGTCTATGGCCGGCCGGCACTCCGGATGCAGGAGCTCTTCGACCACGGCTTCGTACCCCTTGGAGGCGCGCTCCTCCAGTTCCTCACGGGGATCGCCGAAGCCCGCGCGCCGCATCAAGTGGGCCATCAATCCAATTTCTTCTTGGAGGGCCATTGCCACCTTTCCGTTTATCGAGCTCTAATCGCTAAGCCAGACCCGATAGAAGTTGACGCCGTTAATAAGCCGGCTTGGCCGGGAATGGGGTTAATTGGAGCTCGTGAGTCCAACACGATCTGTCTTGGGTGTGGAGGTAATAGAAAGCCTCGGCGATCTTGACAGGATTGATTATCAAGTCAGGCTGCTGCTGGCCTTTCGGCGTGGCTCGGGTGCCCGGAGAATCAATAGTGCCGTCGATCACGACATTGGCCACGTGCACGCCGTATTCGGAATATTCCTCCGTCAGCACCTGCGCCAGCGCGCGCATCATCACTCTCGGATAGTACAGCGACTGTCCGGTTTGCCGCTTTCGTCCGCGCAATGATGCCGGGTTGTTCGAGATGAGGAAAGAGCCTTCACCTCGCTCCCTCATGTAGGGCAACACTTCCTTGGCGACCAAGAACGGTCCACGGCTGGCGATGTGCTGCGCGGTTTCGAACATTTCGAGCGGCATGTGTTCAAGTAATTCTTTCTCCGGCGGAAGGTCACGCCCCTCCAGGTAGCCCGCGTTGTAGACCAAGACATCCGGGTCGCCGGCTTGCTCTCGAATCTCGGTGAACGCGTTTGATATGGAGTCTTCGGACACCAAGTCCAGCTCGACAATCATGCTTTCGCCGCCCTGCTCGCCGATCGCGCTATTCAGTGCAGCCGCATTGGCGGCGGTACGGGTCGTCAGCACGACGAAGAAGCCCTCATTCGCGAACTTTTGGGCTATGGCGCCACCGATGCCCCAGCGCGCGCCGACGGGAATGTCACTGTCGTCCAGCACCTTACCGTGCGCCAGTTTGGTATTGCGGCCATCTGCCTGCCACTTGGATGTCGCCCCCACCACGACGGCGACCGGTTTACGGGCTGAGTTCATGTTCATTCCTTCGACGATCGGCAGGCAATCACCGCCTGAGACCTATCGTTCCGTGTTGATCTTCGTTGATCTTGCTCGCGATGAAATGCGCGCGGCTCGCCAAAGCCGGGAGATCAAGATACTTTCTTGTAGACCTGGATGCGGTCGCGGCGGCAGTCAACGACCATGATGCGGTTCTCTTCATCCACCTCCACCGCGATGGGTTCCCGGAACCGCTTCTCCATCTCTAACATGTCTGGAACGGTGTCCCGCTGCTCGACGACGTCCGGGCTACCGGCCAGTTGAAGCTCGGCCCACTTGGAGAGATTGGCATCTCCGGTCCACGAAGTAACAAAGTTACCCTGAGCGTCAAAGACTTGGACCCGGTCGTTCAGCCAGTCGGTGACGTAAATATCCCCGTCCCGGTCAACCGCCACTCCGGTGGGCCGATTGAGCTGACCCTCCCCAGATCCAGATGTCCCGATCTGAAGCAGGAACTGGCCTTCAGGTGTGAACTTCTGAATGCGGTCGTTGCGCCAGTCGGCCACGAATATGGCTCCCTGGTGGTTAACCGTGATTCCCCAAGGCTGATTGAGCTGTCCTTCGCCGGCGCCGAATGTGCCAAACCCGGATATTAGCACGCCTTCGGGTGTGAATCTTTGTATGCGATGGTTGTTGCCGTCCGATACCAGGAGGTTGCCCTCGGAATCGAAGACCAGGCCAGATGGGCCGTCCAGCTCGCCGTCGCCACTACCTTTCGTTCCCCAGGTTCCCTGGGGCTGGCCTTCCCGGCTGAAAATTACGATGCGGCTCAGCCACTCGTCGGCGACAAATACCCGATCGTCTGGCGCCACGGCAATGGAGAGAGGCCAGATAAATTGCCCGTCCTCGGTGCCCCGTTGGCCGAATTCACCGTGGAAATCCTGGTTAACGTCCAGCCATGAGATTCTGGTGCCGAAGGGCTGCGCCTCGTTGGCGCGGTTGATCACGTAGATGTTGCCACCCTTGCCCATGGCCAGATCTACCGGATTACGGAATCCAATTCCCGATAGATTGGTGCGGCCCAGGGTAACGTCGTAACGAAAATCTCGAGTAACCTTTGCTTGCGTCGTCATTTCTTCCTCGCGGCTATCTGATACCAACAAACCCGCGACGGGGTTAGATGAAATCCAACTGCTCGAAGCTGCCACCGACCACCGGCTTGGCGTCGAGGCCTAACCACCGCTCCAAGATGGTGGAGTAAATGCCCCGAAAGTCGTAACTAAAACGGAGGTCTCCATCCAACTGGTCTTCCGGTTTCAGAGAGGGATATTCGCTGTACATGCCTCCCTTTATAGGATCTCCGATCACGAACGAACCGCCTCCGGACCCATGATCTGTACCGGAACCGTTGTCGCGCACCCGGCGGCCGAACTCAGTGAAAAGAAGCATGACCACGTTGTCTGACGCGTCGTGCTCCCGTAGGTCGTCGTAGAAGTCGCATACGGCCGGCGCCAGATCGTCCCAAAGCTTCTTATGGTCGGCCACCTGGGTGGCGTGCGTGTCATATAGGGCATGTGAGCAGTAAAAAACCCGGGTCCCCAGGTCAGCTAGGTGGACTTGAGCGATTCCTTTGAGGGCTTGGGCAATCGAGTTATCAGCGTACTCAACAGTGGAGGAGTATTTTGCCGGGGCAACTTTTAGAATGTCGGCGCCCTTGAGGATATCCTGTCCGGTTTGGGCCAAGTAATCCATCACAATGCCCGATCCGACCGCGGGAGTGTACATCCGGGCAAATACGTCCAGCGCTTGGTTTCGTTCCTTGTCCCCTTCGATCCCTGTCAGAACGCCGTACTGCTCTAGATTAGCCACGGATGCCACTGGGACACCAGGCACTGCCAGGGCCCGGGGCAGACTCTGACCAATATTCACCCCAGTCAGGACATTTTCCGCAGTGGGATCGAGGTCGCGTATCGCTCTCCCCAACCAGCCCTCGATGCCCATTATTTCAGGCTCGCAGGTGTGCCAAATGTCCATGGACCGGAAGTGAGAGCGGTTTGGGTTGGGATAACCCGCGCCGTGAATGAGGGCCATCTTGCCCGTGTCCCAGAATTTGTCCTTCAGCGGCAATAACGAAGGATGAAACGCCAACTGGCCGTCGATCGGCACGACCTCGTTCTGGGGTATGGACACGACGGGACGGAAATCATAATAAAGTGGGTCTGCGTAGGGTATAACCGTGTTCATGTAGTCGTTGGCGCCTGATAGCTGAATGACCACCAAGACGGGGTCTTTTGTGGAAGTTGTCATCATTCTCCCTCCGTTGGTTTAGGCGAACTGGTACTCTCGAGAAGATGCGATCAGCTGGAGCAGCTCCCCCACCTTCCTGGCGAAGGAGGCGCGCTCCTCTTCAGTATCCCGGCCCAGCGGGCCACCCCGCTCGACGTGAGCGATCAAAGCAAGGCGGGTGTCCTCTTCGACGCGTATGGAACCCATCAGCTCCAAACAGCCGTCGACGAAATCACTGGGGGAAATGGACTCCGTGATGTCGCCAAGACGCTCCACGATTCGCTGGACCCCCGGCAGGCTGAGGTCACCCACCCGGTTGGCGACGAAATTGACCCGGTTGACCAACGCTCCGCTGTTGATCCACTCTTTACCGCCGTGCCAACCCTCCACACTGGGCGGGTTCAGGAGAATCTGCCCCATACCGCCGGCTGCACCCACCAGAGATTCGATCCCAGGAGCGGGCGTCAAGTGATCGCCGACCAGCCGCATCGTGCCAACCACGACCTCCACCGGGCTCTTCACCCGTGCGTACCAAACGCTTTCGTCCTTAAAGAAGTCGGAGTTGAACAACACCCGCAGCACCGACCGGATGTCGTAGTCGGACTGCAGGTAGGCATCTGCCAGGACGTTGACTGCCGCCGGGTCCCGGGGCGGTGTGGTCTGCCAAGCCGGTACCTGTACCTCGTCGGCTACGAAGAAATCGTAAAGATGGCGGGCGATGAACCGGGCGGTGGCAGGTTGCCTGGCAATGATGTTGATAATATCGTCCCCGTTAAACCGTCCTCTTTGGCCCAAGAACACCTTCTCACCGTCATCGTGGTCTTCCGGGTCGTATTGGAACTTGAAGGCGTGGCGTTGGTAGGGAATAAAGGAATTCATGGCGGGCGCCAGGGTCCAACCGGTAAAGGCCCGAGCCGCCATCTTGACGTCATCCTCCGTGTAGTTGCCCACTCCCATGGAGAAAAGCTCCAGCAATTCCCGGCCATAGTTCTCGTTGATCGAGTCCTTGTGGCTGTATCTGTTGTCCAGATAGATAATCATTGCGGGATCCCGGGACAAGGCCACCAACAGGTCTGGATAGCGGCCCAGAGCCTTCTCCCGGACCATGTCTATATGAGTGTCCATGGTCTCGGGGTGGTCTAATTTGGAGTCGCCGCTGCACAGTATAGTGTGCCAGAACAGGGTCATCTTTTCCTGCAACGGACGGGTGGTGGCAATCATCCGCTGCATCCAAAAGCCCTGAATCTCCGGCATGGCGTTACCGAGGTGACCTCCGATCATATGGCGCCGTGCCACGTCCTCTTCCCAGTCAGGTTTTTCCTCGGCCCGGAGCAACTCTTCCACGGTGGCTTCGTAACCCTTGGCCACTCGCGCCTCTAGTTCCTCAAAGGGTGCGCCGAACCCGGCGCGGCGCATCAAGTGGGCCATCAGTTGTATTTCATTATTCGCCATGGGCGATTCTCCTTTCGATGAGAGATCAGGTGGTAGCTCGATCGATCCGGAATTTCCCGTGTCATCTCATCTTGATCTAGGCCAACGAGGTAATGAGAGTATATGCTAGCCTTTGGATGATGGGCAACCATCATCTTCCTAACCCTTAGGCGCGAGTTCAGTCAAGAAGAGAATCACATCGAGCCTAAAGGGTAACTATTCCTCAGTGTCACTACCTGAACGCAACACCAAGCAGCATCATGGAGGGAAATAACGTGCTTAAAGAAGGGGACCTGGCTCCGGAGTTTTCGGCGATGGACCATGCGGGAAACGTGGTTAAGCTGTCAGACCTTAAAGGGCAGAAGGTCTGGCTATGGTTCTTCTCCTCACCGGGAGGCAATAATTGAACTCGCCATAGTCACGGGTACCGTGACAACCTTTCAGACTTCCAGAACAAAAACATCCGGATATTTGGGGTCAATGACCGGGACCCGGAATCGGCCCGGGCATGGGTAGAGAAGGAAGGGCTGCCTTTCCCGGTTTTATCCGACCCGGACCGGTCCATCGCCCTGGCTTACGGCATGTCAAAAGAGGGTGATAGCCAATACCTAGCCAACTCAGCCGAAGGTAGGCGGCCGGCCGTCATCATCGATGAAGATGGTCTGGTGTTAAAGCTGTTGCCAGACTTGGCGACCGTAGAGCAGCAAAACGAGACTCTGGCGACCCTAGCCTGAGAATAATCATTAACTTGCCGGTGCATCGAACCGGGAGATACTAAAGGCCTCCAGCGAGCGAGGGTCTCCATCTAATATGTAGCGAGCTACCAGCTCGGCGCTACCTGGGCTCAACATGACCCCGGCATGATCGTGCCCGCAGGCTATGCTGACTCCATCCCAGCCGGGCAGGGGCCCCATGATTGGGATTCCGTCTGGTGACCCCGGCCTGACCCCGGCTCGGGCGCCCACAAAAGAGGCGTCTTCTAAGGCCGGGAACAGTCCGATCGCCGTGGCCAGCAGCTGCCGGATAGCATCAACGGTGATCCGAACGTCGAAGGCGCCCTCTTCACGGGTCGCTGCTACTAATAGGCTGCTATCGGCCTGAGGCACCACGTATCCCTCGAAGCTGCGAACCGGACATTTGGGAAGAAATCCGGGTTTGCGAAGTAGGATACGCTGTCCTTTAACCGGACTGATCGGCAAGGCTTGCGGCAACCAACGACCGGGAATGCCCGTCCACGGGCCCGCCGCCAGCACAGTGTGGCCACACTGATAAGAGCCGGTTAGAGTACGCACTCCGACGACGCTTTGCCCAGAGGTTTCTAAGCCGATTACCTCAGTTTCTTCCAGGAACACAGCCCCCAGGCCGGTGGCGGCATGGACCAAAGCGTCCACTAATCGCTCCCCATTGACGCACCCTTCCCTAGGCGAAAAGACGCCTCCTAGGAGTCCGTCACTCACCTCCGGTTCCAGCTCCCGAATCTCCGGCGCATCCAGCCACCTGACGCCTAACCCAAGCTCACCCTGCCACGTGAGGTTTCGTTTTAGCTCGTCAACCTGTGCCGGTGTAAATGCTACCTTTAGGATACCGCGGTGCTGGAACTCGGGATCGACCCCGCCCTCGGCCAGCTCACTCGCCAGTAGTGGGAACAAGTCCAGACTCCGGATGCCCAGGCCGAAAACGGCCTTGTGGGCCGGGTCCAAATGCCAAAGAGGGCCGATCACGCCGGCGGTGGCGCCCGACGCGCCCGAGCCGAATCGTCCGCGTTCCAGCACGGTGGCCCTAATACCTTGTTTCGCCAATTGATAAGCGATGGAGCAACCGATCACTCCGCCACCCACGATAACTACATCCGCGTTCTTTGAAATCAAAATTTCGGCCCCCGCCATTCGGCGATTCTGATCTATCTGCCCCGTTGGGACATTAGGCCACTCCGCTTGTTCCGCGGTAACGCCCTGAGAGAGGCCAGTATACAATGCTGATGCTCCAGCAACGGTCTGAGGTCGCGGACCGGCGATGCCTCCATGGCGAGCAGAGTCCACGCGCTTTAAATCAAAGACATTGGGAGAGATCAGTGACCGAATTCCAGTTCTGCCCAAAGTGTGGCGACCGGCTACATACGCTAAATGGACGTTTGGTATGCCAGGGATGTGGCTACATCTTTTACCGAAATCCCACTGTAGGAGTGGCGGTGATTGTTCAAAAAAGGCGAACGATCCTCCTCGGCCGCCGTGCCCGCGGGCCGTACAAAGGGGCCTGGTGTATCCCTTGTGGCTATCTGGAGTGGGGAGAGGAAGTGCGGGCCGGGGCTAAACGGGAGTTCTTGGAGGAAACAGGACTTCAGGTAGAGGTTGGACCCGTCTATACCGTGCACTCCAATTTTCACAACCCTCAGTCCCTTACGTGGGCATCTGGTTCCGTGGCAACGTCATTGCCGGGAGCCTACAGGCCGCAGATGACCTGGACGCTGCCGACTACTTTCCGCTGGATGCCTTGCCGGAAAATTTGGCCTTCCCTACCGACATCCTTGTATTGGAGCAACTCAGGCAGGAATCCTAAATTCCCCGCTTGACCCGTCGATGGACAATCCGCCTCCCCGAAGCTACTATTCCCTCATAATGGCCAGCGAGCGAATCCAGGGTCGCATAGACCGCCTCTTGGACGAGGTGGACGAGGCGATGAGGGAGCTCAACTGGGAGCAGGTCCGCGACCGCTCCCAAGCTGTTCTAGCTCTTGACCCCAACAACCAAGACGCCCTCACCTTCCTGGCCGCGGCGGAACGGGCACTGGGCGGTTCAACTGCTCCGACGACCGTTACTCATACAGCTCCCACACTTACTACGACTCCCGCCACAACACCAGACCAACCCACCTCCTTCGCCAACGGCCGTTACCAGGTCAAGCGGTTCCTGGGCGAAGGAGGCAAGAAAAAAGTGTACCTGGCCCACGACACAACGTTGGACCGGGAAGTGGCTTTCGCGCTGATCAAGACTGATGGTCTGGACGAGACCTCCCGCACCCGGATACAACGTGAAGCCCAGGCCATGGGCCGCCTCGGCTCCCATGCCCATATCGTCACCGTTTTCGATCTCGGCGAAGAAGGGGACCAGCCATACATGGTCACCGAACTCATGGGTGGCGGAGACGTGGAAGGGATTATTGAAGATGCCGAGAACCACCGGCTGCCCCTGGAACAAGCAATCAAAATCGCCCAAGAAGCCTGCCGGGGGATGGAGTTCGCTCACAGCCGGGGCATCGTCCACCGGGACTTGAAGCCGGGCAACGTCTGGCTAACTTCAGACGGCATAGCCAAGATCGGTGACTTCGGCCTGGCCGTGGCCCTGGACCGGTCCCGCCTTACCATAGAAGGCATGATGGTAGGCACAGATACATTGATATAAGGCTCTCTATCTGATAGAATCATGGCATCCCGGTTTATCGAGGCTGCCATGCCCACCGTTATAGATACCGCCACCGCCGTCGGCTACTTCAGAGTATCCTCCCCTGGGCAAGCCGGGGAGCGCCACGTATCCCTGGAAGTCCAGCAAGCCTCTTTCCAGAACTACTGCCGGACAAACCACCTCGACCCAACCGCTACCTTTACCGACGTTGCGAGCGGCCGAAAGGATGACCGGCGGGAATACCGAAAGATGCTGGAACACGTCGCCCAAGAAGGCATCGGCAACGTTGTGGTGCTTTTCCTTGACCGCTTTGGCCGTAACCCAAGGGAGATCTTACGCCGCTATTGGGAATTGCAAGAGGGCGGGACCACCGTCCAGAGCGTCAACGAGGATTTACGTGAAGAATTGCTATTGCTTGTCCGTGCGGGGATTGCTGGTCAGGAATCAAAGCGCACGTCAGAACGGGTACGCCTGGCCCTCCGGGAAGCCGCCTCAAGGGGGAAGCTGGTGAGCAAGTTGCCGTTTGGTTACGTCAAGGTACATGACCGGGACGGTGTCCACGTCGAACAGGTGCCGGAAGAGGCCGCAGCTGTCCGCCTGGCCTATCAATTGGCGACCGTCCGCAACATGGGATACAAGGCGATGGCCGATGAATTGAACCGCCAGGGATACCGGACAAAACTAGGGTCCTTCTTCGCGGCCCAATCCTTGAAATTGATACTGTTGAATCCGGCTATGGCCGGTAACCCGGTGTTCAAGGGTCATCTTGGAGAGCCTATCGTCAACGAAGGCGCTTACCCAGCCATCCTCAGTGCCGAAGAGTGGGACAACCTCCAACAGCGGCTTACCATACGGCGAGAGGGCCAGCACCGGGGCAACATGGGTAACAGTGTTTATCTGCTATCTGGGATACTCCGCTGCGGCCATTGCGGCGCTGCCATGTCTGGTGAGAACAAGGGAAAGCACCGTTACTACACTTGCACCGGCCGGAAAATGGCCCGGGAGCTATGCTCCGAGGGCCGGAATCACCGCCAGGGGGCCTTGGAAGAAGCCATATTGGAGCATCTGAACCAGTATTCCGACCCCGATATGGTCCGGGAGTTGTTAGACGCCCAGGGCCAAGAAACGGACAACCGCGATGAAACCGAGCTTACCCGGGTAAATGCCCGGTTGGCTGAGTTGGAGCGGGGCTTTCTAAATGACCTGGACCGGGTAGACCGGGAAATCATGACCGAGTCGGAATACCTGAAGCGCCAAGAGGTCCGCCGCCAGGAACAAGAGGGGTTGCAGCCCCGCAAGGCCGAGCTAGAGGCCAGCGTTGCCGCCCAGCAGGACATGGAAGCCCAAGCCGCCGCCGTTCCGGTGAAAGTGCGGTCATTTGTGGAGGACTTCCGGGATATGGAGGTGCCCCAGGCCAAGGCCATCCTTCAGGGCATCATTAAAGCGGCGCACGTTTTCAAGGATGGGCGGATAGAACTGACGTTCAGGCCCTGATTGACACTCGGCCATTTGTAGGGACGGCGTTGGCTCCAGATTCCAAAACCAGACAGTATGACTTAGTCCAATTGTTTTGCCGCCTCTTCCCCGCACTTCGAGTGGACCGGATACCACTCGACACCATATTCCCCATTCATGAGTGCCCGGCGGTATACATCCTCCACCAAACCACCACATATCCAGCAGATCAAATCTGGCCTCCACCCCTGCTCCCATCCTGTGGGCCATCCAGCCGCGTCTAGGCCACCTAGCGAATAATTCGACCATCCAGTTGGTGCTGCCGGTGGATTGACCCGATGTGTCCTGTATTCGCGGTCAAAAGCGTATTTTAGCTTCCTGTACTCGGGCGCGGCTGAGAATTCCTCCGCTATCCCCTTGGCTATGTAGAGGCCAATGACATACGGGGTTCCCGATAAAGCGCAATTTCTTGCTATCTTTCGCTCTACGGAGAGGGGGCGACCGGCCCTAGCACCCCCATCATCCACTGGGTCCTGCCGTTTTAGTTTGCGTCTTCTCTTGACCGTTTCCAGTTGGTATCTGAGTTCCGCGTTTTCTCGGAGTTCTACCGTCCGATCACTGCCACAGACAGCTACAAAACCGCGTTCTCCTAGAACACGGACCGCCATTTCCAACTCTTCTGACGTGCCTCGTTCGTCAGCTTCCAGAGCCGTAAGCTCCCCTCCCTTTGGCGGTGCAAATTGTACCCCCTTATTTTACACCCCCAATGTGCTTTCATAGACCTTAGTAAACCAATAAGGACCAAAGAACGGAGATGAAACATATGGAGACCGCTCATAATTTCCGCTTTCTTACGGTTCAACAAGCAGCGGAGCAACTACTGGTGGAAGCCAAGTCGGTTCGTCGCTGGCTCAAGGCTGGAAAGCTGAAAGGGTACAGGCTTCCCGGTGGCGACTGGCGGATCGATCACGATGACTTGAAGTCGATGCTCCAAGCCCCCGATGGAGAAAGATGTCAATAGATGCTCAGAGAAGGAATCAGGTTTCGGTTATGAAGTCGGATGCCGGGCTGTTCATCCTAGTCCTCAAAGTACCGGAAGTAACCGGTGGCAGCACATGAATTACAGGGTTGTAGTGAAAGGTGCTCGGCCTCCAGACCTGGCCCGCAAAATCGCTGAGGT
>CATMOE010000022.1:0-51462 GCA_950072105.1 uncultured Dehalococcoidia bacterium | reverse complement strand
GAACCAAGCATTTATGCCGCGGTTAGTAAATTCCACAATGATCCACTCACCGGCCTGATCTACCGTGGGCGGTGGACGTTTTTTGGTCTTCCTATAGGGTAATTTGTAAGTTCCGCCCTTGTTCGTATATGGTCCTGTCTCCGGCCATATTCCCCTAAGACGGCCCGTGAGCGATTTCAGCGTCTAATACAACACCTTGTTAACGAGGCAGACGAGGCGATTCCCCGCTGCGATTGGGAAAGGGTACGGCAGTGCGCACAGGCAGTCTTTGCGATCGATTCCAGAAACTCCGACTTCGCGTTTGACCAGGAACCGGGCAATAACTATCTTCGGCTCCTAGCTCGCTCAATGGCGCCATCTATTTCGACGACGTCGAACCCCAACTCGATCGCTATCGCGGCGTCATCACGAGATTTGGCATCATTTCCCTGCAGAGTGTAAGCCAACGCCCTATTTACGTAGGCCAACACGAGTCTAGGGTCGAGCCCAATGGCATTGTCGAAATCATCGATCGCTTTCTCAAGATCGCCAGTGTTGAGATACACGTAGCCCCGATTGACGTAGGCGCCGTCGAGCCTCGGATCGAACAATATTGCTCGGTCGAAGTCATCAATAGCCTTTTGTGGCTTGCTCATTTCGTCGTGGGCGCTGCCCCGGTTACTGTACGCCAAAGCGAACCGGGGGTTTAGGCGAATGGCTTCGTCGTAGTCCAGAATTGCTTTTTGGTACTGTCCTAGATTCGAGTAGGAAAAACCTCGGTTGTTGTAGGCCTGTGCAAGCCGGGGGTCTATACGTATGGCTTGATCGGATTCCTGATTGGCCCGCAGGTATTCACCGAGTTTAATGTAGGATAAACCCCGGTTGTTGTAGGCCTGCGACAGCCCGGGGTCCAGTCGAATCGCCTCGCTGTAAGCGGCTATGGCGTCCTCAGTGCGGCCTTGGGCTTCTAGTTCTACGCCGTAGTTATAATGAGTAGATGCCCTGCTGGGACCGGTTCCTTCGAGATGTAGGGCCGCTAGCATGTTGTCCACCGGTGCTCGATCATCGGTGAGCAGCACCCTCTTTCGGGCGTTCAGCCAACGTTCCATGGATTCATCCGGCATGAAATGGCTGATGAGCGCTCCTCGGCCAGCCTGAATATTGGCATTTCTAAGAGACTCATATGATAGCGGACGCACCGACGCGGCAACCACGTGGGTTTTCTGACCATCATCCGGCCAGTTATCGTCTTCTCGAATGACATAGACATTTGGGAAGGTCTCTTTAAGGGTATGCACGAAGGCTCGAGCGAAACGGCCGCTCTGGAATTTGTCTACCACATTGACCGCGTAGATACCGTCCGGCGTCAGAAGTCCCGCTATCTGCTCGTTGAACTCCCTAGTAGTGAGATGGTAGGGCACAGACAGGTCGTTGAAGGCGTCGCCAATGACCAGCGCGTATTGCCCGGAATTCAGCTTAGGGACGGTCATCCTCGCGTCTTCGTTGTAGGTCACGATTCGGGTGTCACGGGGCAGCCCCAAGTGGTCGAACGCCACGCGAGTTACCGCGGGATCGATCTCGATGACTACCACAGTACTCTCCGGGTACAACGTCTCCAGGTAGCGTGGAACTGTGTATCCGCCGCCGCCGATGATCAAGGTCCTAAATCCCGGATCTCGCTGCGCAACGAGAGTAATCAGTTCCGAGAAAACTTTCTCATAGTTGTAGGCCAAGAGGGTGGGGTCTTCCAGAGACACATAGCTGTGGAGCAGCTTATCCAGGTGTAGCGCTTTTACTTTATGCCGCCCGTCTACGATATCGTCGGTCACCTGGATACAGAAGTAGTTGCTCTCCTTTAAACATCCGCTGTTCAGGTCACCGCTGATTGAACTGAAGCCGCCTATCCCGACAAACAGGACGATCATCGGCATGGTGGGCATCCTCACCCGCCAAAGGCCGCCGAAGGCCAGCGACATCCCGACCAGAATCAGGGCTACCAGCAAAATAGTTTGTCTTGTGCCAAGCCATTGAACCAGGACGAAACCCGTTATGAACACGCCGAAGATGGCGCCAGCAGTGGAAATTGCATTGATCTTCCCGACAACATCGCCGGTGTGATCCAAGTTACGCAGGTTCAGCTTGACCACCAGAGGAGTCACCATGCCCAAAACCGCGCTAGGCACGAAGAAAAGGGCAGCCGTGAGGAAAACGATGCGAGGCAATATAGGCAACGCCTAGAAGACGGCGGAGACAACGCCCAACAAGGGCAGCACGCTCAGGCAGGTGAGCCCCCCGGCCAGCAGGATGATGCCCAGGGTTGTGGGGGAAGGAAACCGGTCGGCCACGCGGCCGCCCACGTAGTTGCCGATACTTATACCGGCGAGCACCACCCCGATGATGCTAGTCCAGGTATAGAGGGACACTCCGATGCTGGGAGCCAGAATCCTGGCGGCCACAATCTCGAGAATAAGCCCGCAGGCGCTGGCCACGAAAACGATCAGGTAAGGCTTCAACGAAGCCAAGATATTTAGCAACTTTGGGGTCACGGCGATGCTGCCCCTCCTCCCAGTTGAAGTCCCTTGGGCGGGATTCTTGTCCGAGTGGCGGTTTACCGTGAAGACCGTGCATCCACAAGGAGCAGGGATAACCGTTCAGGAGACTAGGCTCCGGGGCGTGCGGTGACCAATACTCTACACAATGATCCACTCACTGGCCTGATTTATGGCGGGCGTTGTACGCGATGATCCGACGAAAATGACACAATGCCAAGTCCTCTTAGTGGCCGTCGATTTTACTCCTGATGTGGTGATACTATATTTGGCACCAAGATAGACTAAACCTAAGTCTTTACTCATTTAGGGACCTCTCGCATTTACTGACTGATATGGCCAGCCACGACAACAAAGAGATGATCTTGGTAGCTTTTCTCCAGGCATCCAATTGTTCAAATTACACCGGGTCTTGGCGGCACCCAGAAACCGAGTCCAACTTCCTGGATCTGGCTTTCTACCAAAATATCGCCACTATCTTGGAAGAGGGGAAGTTCCACCTAGCTTTTCTCGATGACCGGTTGGCCATGCCCAGCCGGTTTGGGAACACCCATGAGACCGCTGTCGAACATGGGATTCGCACTGTCAAACTAGACTTGGTGCCGATAATCACCGCAATGGGCCTGGCTACAAGCCACCTAGGCTTAGGTGCGACGTATTCAACAACCTACTACTCCCCTTTTCATGTAGCCCGGCTTTTCGCGTCCATAGATCACTTCACCAAAGGTAGAGCAGTTTGGAACGTGGTGACTTCTTTGAACGATTCAGAGGCCCAGAATTTCGGGGTTTCTGAGCATCTGCCTCACGACACCAGATACGACGTTGCAGATGAATTCATGAGCGTGGTATGCAAGCTTTGGGACTCATGGGAACCCGAAGCTATGGTGGCAGACAGAGAAACCGGAAGATTCGCTGATTCAACCAAGGTGCATAGAGTCGACCATTCGGGTCTCTATTTTCAGTAGCAGGGCGCTTTTACGGTCCCACAGACGCCTCAAGGCCATCCAGTGATTATCCAAGCTGGCCAAAGCGATAGAGGTAGACGGTTTGCAGCCCGTTGGGGGGAACTTCTCTTTGTCATCTACCCTACAGCCGATGGTTGCAGGGCCTACAGGGAAGACTTGCGTCGACGAAGGGAAGCGTCAGGCCGCGACCCGGACTCTCTTAAGGTGGCGCCAGCGGTCTACGTCGTGGTGGGTGAGACTGAAGAGATAGCGCAGGAAAAGTTGGCTTTCATAGATAGTTTGGCCAACCAGACCGATTCTTTGGTACTTTTATCTGAAGTTTTTAACTATGATTTCGCCCATCACCCCACAGATGAGCCGCTGTCTGACGAAACACTAGAGTCCATGACAGGCCTAAGAGGATTCCTAGACCGCGTGGTGGAACTGAGCGGCACCAAGAACCCTAGTGTAGATGATTTTATACGTTATTCCGGCAGGGGTACTCTAAGCGAACTTCCTGTGTTCGCCGGCACTCCCGAGCAGATAGTAGACCAGATGGAGAGTTGGTACCTGAGCGAGTCTTGTGATGGTTTTGTGATTGCCGCCACCCACATGCCGGGAGCCTATGTCGATTTTGTCCAGGGGGTGGTCCCCGAATTGCAACACCGAGGACTGTTCCGCAAGGATTACATTCCCGGTACTCTTCGTGAAAACTTAGGCTTCTTCAATCCCCCGTCATAGGTTCTGCGGCGTCGCGTTCCCCATTGCGCGCTCTCCCAATATCCAATCTGTCTATGCTTGGGAATTTTGAGCTAACAAGGACTTTTAATGGCAACTTTCGTTTTGGTGCACGGGGCTTGGCACGGCGGCTGGTGTTGGTGGAAGGTGGAACCTCTTTTGCGACGATACGGCAGCTCAGTCTACGCTCTCAGCCTTACGGGCATGGGCGAGCGTTCTCACCTCGCCCGATACATAGACCCCGCGGTCATTAACCTGGACCTTCACATTAAAGACGTTACGGAGCTTCTGGAAAGCGAGGGATTGGAGAGGGTGATTTTGGTGGGCCACGCCTACGCAGGAATGGTCATTTCCGGCGTGGCAGAGGTCTGTCCTCAATTGCTGGAGCACCTGGTTTACGTGAACGGCGTGGTGCCCCGGGACGGTGAGTCTATGGTTGACCAGCTTGATGCCGTGCGAGGCCCTGAATTCACCGCCCAGGTCCGAGCGGCCATCAACAACCGCGAGGAATTCCTGCCCCCGCCCACCACCGTCGAGGAGATCCGCCGGCGGTGGGGCATCGCCGATCCGGAGGACCAATCCTGGGTATTGCCCCGCCTATGCCCTCAGTCGGTCGCCGCCTTTGCCCAACCGCTGAGGTTGGGTAGTTTCGAAGCGCAAGAAATATCCCGGTCTTTCATTCTGTCCAGCGAATCGGGGTTTGACCCGATCGCCAAGCGCGTCCGGCAATCGGGCTGGGGCTTGTATCAATTGGATACCGGCCACGACCCGATGATAACCAAACCCAGGGAGGTGGCGGACATTTTGCTAAAGATAGCTGGAACAATCCGCTAAGCTGTGGCTAGAACCTTCCACAATGATCCACTCGCCGGCCTAGATCCCGGTGGGCCTCTACACTTTGGCTATTACCGCCACCATGCCGCCGCCGGCCGGTCCTTGATGGTATCCCCAACCAGCTGAAGCATAAATGGCTGGGTCTCCGACGACGGAAGCTATCACGGCACCCAGCACGGCACGAGCTGGCCGCGTGTTGAGGTCCGAATCTGTAAGAAGAGTGCTCCTGTGCCCGCGCACCCGGCCATCGAGCGATACTTGACCCTTGCCAAACACATTGACTATACGATCACGTTGGGCGTCCGACACCGTGCCCTCGACAGTAACGCCCACGCTACGCAAGGCGGCACGCACACCATCCGCGTCGATCAAGTCGGTCAGTATATGGTGCCCGCTCACGTAGACACTTGCCGCGCCTTCGACGTTGCCGACAACTAAAACCTGGCATCGCATGAGTTCGATGCCGGACGAGGATCCGCCGAGGTTGGTGTATAGATCAGGATCGGTACAGATGGACGCCGGGTCGATCGGCCCGGACAGCTCACCAAGGCCCAGCGCGATTCCCAGGGCGGAGGAGCCGTTGGAATACCCCATGGAACGTAATGTGTCTTCCGTCACGGTCCGCTCGTTGCGGGCGCGGGCTTCAGCGATGCGGTCGCTGGTCAGAAGCGGGCACTTGACCTGCACGTAATGAACGTCGTCAACGTTGGTGATCTCTGCGTTTGCCAGAGCGGAACGAACCGCTTCGCTTACCAGTTCGACCTGCACGACGGTTCCCAATTCCTCTGGCAGCAGGTCACGAGTAAAGCTGATACCCAGAGTCAACCTGGGTTCACCTTTGCCACTTATGGCATTAGCTTGACGGCGCGTGAACACGGTGGCGTGTGGAGTGATTACACCTTCGCAACCACCGGACATGCAGAACATGACCCGGTCATCAACTTGCGCTCCGGTCCAACCGGTATGCGCCGCCAGGCAATCTCGGAAGGCTCGGTGCGCCAGGGGGCGCGAGAAGTCGTTCACACGCCCGTTTCCTTCGGTCTTGGCAATGATGCACAAGACTTCATCCGCAGCGAGATCGCCCTGTTCGATCAGGGATTCCAGGCCGCTTACGTCTTCCGGGGACGCCATCATGAACTTGTAGGCCGCACATTCCCAAGGCATGGCTTTCTCCTTTCTGTTGGTCCCAGACCTGCGTTCAGTTATCTAAATGCATCGTACCAGTTGATCCCGCCGCACTGCATCAACCGACCCAGAGGACAACAAACCGCGTGACACTCCTCCATCTTGACCGGCGAGCGTGGGCGAAAACGCATCGAAATGCTGCTTGACCAAACAGTGCAGGAAGCCGGCCAATATAACCGGCAGCAGTCATCGCCGCAACGGGGTTGCCGTACGCGATACCGGTAGCCTGGATCGATTCCCTCCCTGCTTGTCGCCGGCCTTTGGTGGTTATCGCCCCCGGCGGTGAGCCGTTGCGGCAGGGGTTGTTACCATCCGATGCCATGCTTGCTTTCGGCGCGGACCGGGAAGGGCTCAGCCGGAATTTAATGGCCAGAGCCGCCCACTGTGTCTCCATTCCCATAGCTCCCGGAGTTTCCAGCACAAACTTAGCCACAGCTGTCTCCGCGGTCCTGTATGCCTGGAGATTGGGACTATAGTTGGGGAGGGTAGCCCTCAACCCTGGCCCCTCTCCCACTGGGAGAGGGGTGACGCCATTGCTAACAGGATCGAGATGCGGGACTTGATCTAGCCGGTACGATTAAAGCCACGTTGATCGGCTACCGGCAGCCTCGTCTGCTTAGACTCGATTTCGGGAAGCCAACGTTGACATTCTAATATACGGGCGTGTCCAATCTTCGCTGCCGTGCGTATCGTACTTCCAGACCAAGGTCCTCGCTACGGCAGTTTTGAGAAAATCTTCACAACCGGCCCGTCGGCCACGATGATGCGGCCATCGTTATCGATCGCAATACCCCTGGGGTTACTAATGTCTGTGACGATGGAATCTAATTCAAACTTATTAGGCTGGAAAATACGGATCCGTGGGCCGGTAATCGTTTGTGACACGTAAACGTTGCCGCTAGCATCAACCGCCAGGCCCAAAGGCTGAGGGATTCCCGTGACGAAGACCGAATTGAACGTCCCATTGGCGTTGAAAAGGAGAACCCGATCTGCGCCGCCTGTTGAATCGGCTGCGTAGAACCGTCCGGTGGTGGGGTCCACCGCGACTGCATCAACCGAGGAGCCGGTAAAATCCGACGCTCCAATGGTCTGAAGCAAAGTGCCTGCTGGTGGTGAGAATTGGCGGACTCGCACGGGGCTTTGGCCCACAAGGTAGTTACCGTCCTGGCCCACGGCCACGCTCAAAGAATTCCCGGTAGTCGGGAACGAGGAATCCAATGCACCGTCGAGATTACGGGTTGCGATCGTAAAAGTGAAACCCTCGACGACGACGCTTTTACCAGAGGAATCGATCGCGACCGACTTGGGTTGGTCTAACGTAACTGTAGGCGAGATCGGATCGCCGTTTGTATCGAACGATCTAAGCCGGCCGTCAAATGTGACTATATCTGTTTCAATCACCCGAATGTTGTTACCCGCGTCAACCGCCACGTCAACAACATTTAGAAAGGCGATCCCGCCGCCCTGGGTGCCGTCGATAGTCTGCACTAGAGTCAAGGGCGCTGGTGTAGGCGTCGGTGGCGGGGTTGCTGTGGGCGTAGGCGCCGGTGTGGGCGACGGAGACGGGGTTGCCGTGGGAGACACCACGACCTTGATCACAATCGATAGCCGTCCGGCCACGGGCACGAAAATATCTTCGACTTGGACCGTCGAATGCTCTTCGGTAAGCCACCGGTAGACCTTGCTGACCGATGGGTTGGTGATTAATCTCTCCTCTGGGACTATGACTACTCCGGCGGAGTCTTGAGCCTTGTCAAAGATGGTCAAAACCCAAGTCTCAGTTGCTTCATTCTGAAATTTTGTGAGACCGGTTCGGTCCATCACCAGGAAGATCTTTCCGGGGACTCCAAGATCTCCGGATGCCGAAATGGTAAAACTATGGGTAAGGGTTCCGACGCCTTCCCTCACACCCGTAACACTACTGTTGTCGGAGTCGCTGGTGGCGGAGGTATAGTCCACTGTCATTTCCCATTCATGAGCCCTACCAGTGGCGATGAGATCGGTGTCAACACTGATCTCGTGGCCGGACCTCCAGGGGTTGTCGTTGCCAAATGTAATCTCTAGTTTGCCAACCTTACTTCCTGCTGGAAGGGCCCTACCGCCGAGGACAAAGCCTCCCGGTCCCTGGATTCGAAGCTCCTCCACGGCAGCCCTATTTTTGCCCATGTTCAACTCAAACGTCACCACCGGATTGCCGGAAGGCGACAGATCGCTGAACGAGGCGTCTAACCGGCTGTCCGGAGGAGGAACTAGTGCCGCTCCGTCATCCGCAGTGAATACTCTTCCTGTCACGGTGTCGATTCGGTAGCTCACCAGGGCCGCAGAGTCGGGGATTTTCTTAAGAAAGTCGGGAACAAACGTCTTCGTTGGATCCTGAGGCAACGCCGCATCGAAGTCGATGGTTCTTACGCCCAGATCCTCTTCTCCGCTGGCTAGAGCCTCCACCGGAAACGTTTCGGGAAATGTGTCGTTCAAGAAACGGTCGGCGGCAGTTTCGATCGCGTTTGTGTCGCTGGCGATCTGTGCGTTTATACCTTGTCCACCCAGACCGGTAACAGCACCGGCGGTGATTCCAGCCAAGATGCCTATGATGGCCATCACGGCCAATAGCTCGACTAAGGTAAAACCTGTTTGTCGTCGCATGTGATCAATCCTTGGGACCTGCTGCCGGGTCAGGTCGGCAATCAGGGAACCCCGTGGTTACCTTAACCGCCTAGACTTAACTAGGAATCACTCAAAGTAGTGATTACAGGATGAAAAAATGGCTACTTCGAAGGGTGATGCTGTTGGATCGTTCCCACTCCACCCAAACCTGCCGGTAGACATTAGTCCTACTCCGACGTAATATGCCCCATATGGTCAGAGGCCGATTCCAGAGACAAGTAGAGCGCCATTTGGACCACTTTGAAATTAGCGCTCGCCGCGAAGATTGACCGGTTTCTCAAGTAAGGGGGGAGCATGGCCAAACTAGTTCTAGCAGCCGGTGTCCCGCACCCGCCAAGATTGGTTCGGGAGATGCAAGATGCTCCAGGGCAATTGCGGGGAGAAGCCCTGTTTAAGCAGGTAGCCGGATATTTTGAGGCGGCGGCTCCCGACGTCATAATCGAACTAGACTCAGACCACTTCGTCAATTTTTTCTACGCCAACGTTCCGGCCTTTTGTGTAGGTATAGCCGAGGAATCCGAGGGGCCTGAGGAGATATGGGTCCCCATGCCCCACTACGTGGTTAAAGGCGACGTCAAGATGGGTAAAGGGCTGTTAGGTTACGGGCTAAAGTCCAACTTCGACTTGGCTGCCGCCGAGGAACTGCGCCTGGACCATTCTATGATGGTTCCCCTGCACTTCCTGAACCCTAACATGGAGATCCCGGTTATCCCTCTATACGTCAACGGCTTCGCGGCTCCTACACCCACGGCCCGGCGGACTTTTTCCCTGGGGCGCATGGTCCGAAAGTTCGTTGAGCAATGGGAGGGAGATCAGCGCGTAGCCATTCTGGCCAGCGGGTGCTTCGCCATGGATGTTGGCGGTCCGCTTAGAGGGTGGACCGACGACAACTGGGTGGGGACGGTGACCGATCTGCTAGAAAACGGCAAGTACGAAACCCTGGCCCGGCGAGCCACGGCACAGCGCATGGCCGATGCCGGGAACAACAGCACCGAATTGCTTAACTGGATCGGCCTCACCGGAGCGGTGGGCGATACCAAACCGCTCTTCGTGGAGAACGACGGAGGCAGCGGTTACGCGGTGTGGGACCTGGAGGGGGGACGAAAATGAGCGTTTATCTGCTGAACAAGATTCTCTACCTGTTGGATAACGACGCCGACTTCCGCAAGCGCATCAAAGAGGACCCTGAGGGCACGGTCAAGAGCTTTCCATTGACCGGCGACGAGATAGAGGCTTTGATCCTGGGAGACGTGGGTACCCTTTACCAGATGGGCGTCCACACCTTCTTTCTGAACCACCTTGGGCGCTACGAAATGTTCGGGGTCAACCGGGACAACTATCTGGAACGTATCCGCTCCCACATGGAATATGATCCCAGGTTCGAGCTGGGCGCCATGCCTCTGCAATACGTTCCCAAAGAGTCCTAACCGCCACTGGTCCGCCCTTAAGGCCAGCTAATAATCGGGGGCAAATAGCCCCCGATGTTGGAATGGTAGATCGGGCTCTGAGCAAACGCGATGTAGATTTTGTGGTGAATTCCCGGGAGCAGATTCTTGGACGGGTTGCCACGCGATAGCCACCGCAAACATAGATCCACTTTGCGGGGCTCGTTACTTCATTTGACTTGTCCGGAGGAACGGCTGGCGGAGGATAACCCATTCGTGGGGCTTCCCGGGGCCAGCCCGGAAATTTGGCCTTATGGGTTTCGCAATCCCTGGAGATTCTCGTTCGATCGTGAGACCGGACTATGGTTAGGCGGCTTAGGCAGCAGCCAGCAGGAAGAGATCAATCTGATCCAAATAGGCCGCAACTATGGTTGGAACATCATGGAAGGCACAATTTGTTACGAGCCGAACGGCTGCGACGTAGACAGCTTGGAAACGCCCTTGGTTGAGCTCGACGAGGAGGGCCCTCAATATTGCGCAATCATTAGAGGGTATGCCTTCCAAGGACGTGGCATCCCACCTCTGGTAGGCCCATACGTGTATGCTGATTTTTGCACCGGGGCGATATATGCCGTTTGGTACGATGGCTATTCTGACCCGTACCACCAGTTCCTAATTGACACGGAACTCAATATCTCGTCCTTCGGGCAAGACCTTGCAGGCAACCTTTACATTCTTTCAGGGAGACCACGTGGTGATCAGATGGATAGTCTCCACCCCATGTACCATTTGACCTTGAGGGCGAGAGAGTAGGGAGAGCAATCCTTATTGAAAAACATCAGGTTGGTTAAAACTCAAGCTGGCCGCACAAGACAACCCGGACAACTTGGTCCGTATGAGTGGTAGACCTTCATGGGCATATCTTGGACATGTTTATGGAGGTCCAGCTTCTCTTCTAGGGCCAGCTAATTATCGGGGGCAAATAGCCCCCGATGTAGGAATTGTATATCCCGGTCTGAGAGAACGCATTGTAGATTTCGTAGCGGATCCCTGCTATCGGGTCTTTCGAGGGGGTTGTCACTCGATAGCCACTTCGAGATTGGGCCCCAGTTATGCTTGATGCCGTGCCGCTGCCCGGTTTGTCTTCCAGCCTAGCTTTTAACCAGTCCTGGTCCACATACCCCCTTTCGTCGACCTTCTTTTCCTCTATAGCCGCCTGGGTCGGTATCAGCACGTGACCGGTTGCCGCTAAAACCGGACTGACGTATTTGCCACGGGCAACGCCGGGGAATTCGAACAGTTTCTTCCCGGTAAGCGCGTCGGCTGCTTCCCATGTCCGTTCCTTCACGCTGTAGACAACGTCTATCCCATTTAAGCCCCACACCGCGTTTTCGTCGTCAACGTCGTCGTCGGTAATCTTGGTCAAATTGGCCCCATCCCGGTCCATGATCCACAACTCGGAATCGGGACCTCCCCGGCGTCCGGCAGCCGGCTCATCATCGTTGGCGTAGAACAGGATTCGCCGTCCATCGGGAGAGAACTTGGGACCGCTGGGAAATTTGACCTGGCCCTTGGTTAGATTTTGCGTTCCCGAACCGTCGGCGTTCATCAGCCAGATATCCCAGGAAAATGACTCCCGGTCCGAGAAATATACGATCTGGGAATTGTCCGGAGACCAACTGGCCGCCCTGGCGCCGTTTTGGCCCTCAGATTCCGCCGTAAGCTGCCGTACACTTCCGCCGTCGCGGTCCATAACATATATCTGAGTCCGCCCTTGTCTGCCTTCGGGAAAAGCGTCGAAGGCGATATTCTTTTCGTCCCAGGACCACTGGGGACGGTTCGCTCCGTGGAAGTCTCCCACCTCAGTCACCACCGTAGGAGATACGCCGGGAGGGGCGTCCAGTGGATATGTGACCAAGACCTGACGGAACACCCGGCATTCCCGCTCTGTGTCTTGAACTTTCCAATCAAAACATTTGTCTTCACCGTAGACCAACGTCTTTCCTCCATGGATCACGTGCAGTCCGCCCAGGCCCTGGTACACCCTGGGAGGAATATCCTCCGCTACGACGATGGCGGCCCAACGATCGGCCTTCATCTCCGACATTAATATGCGGTCCAGGAAAGGGTCGCCGGCGGCGGTGTTTAGCATATAGACATGGGGCACATAATCCGGTTGGGGGTCATCCAGCACCGAAACCAGGGACCTCACCGGAGACAACCCTCCGCCAAATGCCCGGAGGGTCACCTCATTCATTTCGGTGAAGATCAAGTAGTCCACCCGCCATAGCAGCCCGTTATTGACCACCCTTTTTACCGTGTTCACCAGCCGGTCTGCGCCCACGTCCAGAGCCCCTTTTGCCTTCCCTTTGAGATCCGAAACAGATCGCCCGGAGATTGTGCCTTTGCCTTCAGCCGCGTAAATCAGACCCGTCTGGTAGGTGGTTTCAAGGCTGATGTCCATGGTGGTGTCGCCGCTTAAGACCGGTGTCAGCGCCCACAGGACGGCGCCATCCACGGTTTTTGCTTTCAACAGATAAGCGGCGCCCGCTGGAAGGTTGAAGGAAAAGGAATCGCCATGACCCCCATCTGCCATGGGGGACCCATCCAGTCCAAAAACCGACACCTTTGCCAACTCCGATTCCAATACCAACCCGCGCTGGGAAAACAATTCTTGCGCTTCAGCTAGAACCACTTTCCCCGACAACCTCGGCCCGGTGGGTGCTGGCTCCTGGCTCGAAGGCCCTAGTGTTGGAACGGTAGTGGAATCAGACACCGGCGGTGCCGGGGTATCTTGAAGCGGTACTTTATCTACCGATGGCGTAACAGCCGGCGATTCCCGAATGGGGGTTGCTCCTGGAGAGATCGCTGGGGACGCTGGGGCTGCCACGGATGGTTCCACAGGTACTGGTGTTGGTTCAGATGTAGCAACGGCGTCAGGGGTCGGGGTTGGTTCGGATTGGGAGCACGAAACGATGCCCGTAACCAGTATGGCGAGGATCGCGATGGCCAGGTTGTATCTCATGGCGGCTCCCTATGCCAATCTGCCGAGGTGCAATAAATACGAGCCAGTCGTCATCGGCGCCACGGACGCGCTTGAAACCAGAATAGACAACGGCAACGTCTATGCCAAGCCGGCCACTAACCCAGCAGGTCTCTCCGAACCGCCTTTAGACGTTCTCGTTCCGCCTCGTCTAGCTCCGGGAATACTTCGCCCTTGTCCCGGATCCCTCCCGTAAAGTTGGGCGGGCGCTTTTCATTGAACGCGTTCCTGCCCTCTGTACCATCGGTGGTGATCTGGGTCAAAAGTGAATTCATCAGCGTCTGCACCCGCCACGCCTCGCCCACCGGAACGTCGCGGAACCGAATTATGAATTCCTTCATCATCCGCACCGCCACCGGCGGCATCGACGCTATCTGAGCGGCCAGCTCCTCCGCCCGTTCCATCAAACTATCGTGGGCGACTACTTCGTTGATCAGATTCATCCGGAGCGCCTCTTTGGCGTCGAAAGGTTCGTCGGTAAGCAGTATCTTCATCGCGTCGGCGTAAGCCACTTGCCGGGTGAGGTAAGTGGCCCCGGGTCCGTGACCCACCCACCCCTGGCTCAACAAAGCGAACTTGAACCGGGCGTGATCTTCGCAAGCTATCCTGATATCCGTCGAAGTTAGCATCAAGTAAAATCCGGCGCCCGCCGCCCACCCGTTTATCGCGCCGATAACCGGCTTCCAGATCTGGGCGTAGTGGTCGCCCAGGCTGCCGTCGGTGCCGAACTTGGACCCATTTACCGTCCCAGAAGACGGCCAGAAGATATTCTCGGTCCTTAACCTCTCCCGCTCTTCAACGGTGATTCCTTCCGGGAGCTCCAGATTGTGCCCGGCGCAAAAATGCCGCTCCCCCGCGCCGGTCAAGATGGCTACCCGAACGTCAAGATCGTCCCAGATGTTTTTCCAAGCCTCGGCCAATTCGTCCGACGTCGTCCGATCTAAGATGTTTGCTTTGTCGGGGTTATTGATGGTGACGTAAGCGACGTGTCCTCTTTTCTCGTAAAGAACTCCCATGGCGTTACCTCAAATAATTTCTGTTTAGGCCGGCTCGAACATGGGAAGCGATACCTCGCCGTCGCCCTGGTCTTCCCAGCGCAACTTTACTCTCATACCGCATTGGATGTCGGTGGTGGGGTCCTGAATCCCGACGATATTGGTCATGATGCGGAAGCCCTCGTCCAGATCAACGTAGGCCACGGCATAGGCCCCCAGGTCTTTGAAAGCCGGATGGCGGCTCTGCATGATGACGCTGAAGGTGTAGACGGAGCCCAATCCTTGGGAAACATGCCAAGTATTTTGGTCCGAGCCGCAGCTAGTGCAATGGCGGCGCGGATAAAAGATCACCTCATTGCACCGATCGCAGGTCTGGTACGTAAGCTCGTGTTTCTTGGTAGCGTCCCAGAAGGGCTGGGTGTCGTTTTCCGGGAAGGCGGGTTGCGGTCGTAGCGGTGCCATCTATTTATTCTCCTAAATGTGGTTGATTCGGGATTAATCGGCGGCCAGTATGGTTGCCCCGGTGGCATGGCGCGAGCCGAGCTGTCCGCCGTTGCCCACGGCCACCGCCAGTTTGGCGTTGGCTACTTGGGACGTAGACTCACCCCGCAATTGACGGGTTGCTTCCATCAACAGAAAGATGCCCCTGGCGCCGGGGTGGTTGGACGACAGGCCCCCGCCATCGGTATTGATCGCCGGTTTCCCCGGGTTGTCATAATCCAATCGGCCATCGCTGACAAAGGCGCCCCCTTCTCCCTTTTGGCAGAACCCCAGGTCCTCGATCATGCACATGACGGTGATGGTGAACGAGTCGTATGCCATCAAGATGTCAATCTCAGATGGAGAGACTCCGGCATCTTGGAAGGCAACTGGGCCCGACTGGGCACCGGCGCTGACGGTGATATCGCCGCCGTTCTCCCGGTACTTGGTGGCTTCACCGCCGCCGATTATCCACACCGGCTTCTTCCTGGCGTTGCGGGCCATCTCGGCGGAGGCCACCAGGACTGCCCCGCCGCCATCCGACACCATGCAACATTCCAGCAGGTGCAGCGGGTAAGCGACGGTCCGGGAGTCCAGAACGTCTGCGACGCTGATCTCATTGACGCCGACAAATTCCAGGTCGGTCATGGCCTTGACCGCCTCGGGGTTGCGCATGGCATGGCGTCGGGTCGCCACGGAGATGGCGGCGAACTGCTCGTCGGTCGTGCCATATTGAAACTTATGGCGCATCTTCACCATGGCGTAGTTGCCGATGAGGGTGAGTCCCCAAGGGTCTTCCATATTTCGGAACAGGTTAGATGGTCCGCCGCCGGTGGCGCCCGCGGTGCCGATGGCCCTCCGGTCGGAGTGGGATGTGGAGCCGTAAGTGATCAGCGCCAGATTGCACTTGCCCGCCTCGATCATCCGGCGCGCATGATTGGCGTGGAACTCGAAGGACGATCCACCTACCGAGGTGTTGTCTATGATGCTGGGTTTGAATCCGAAATACTCGGATATTCCCAGACCCCCGATTCCCTGGTCGCTGCCGGTGTCGTACACGGCATCCACGTCTTTCCAAGCAAAGCCGGCATCTTCCAAGGCCTTGGCGGCTGAGGCGGCTTTGATCTGAAGTGCGCTGATATCCGAGCCGACCACCCGCAACGGGTATTCGTGGATCCCAACGATGGCTGCGGTTCTATCCTGAGGCATATTTTATCTCTGCTCCTTTGGTTAGGAATCATATTTGTGGGGGAAATTCCCCTAAATCCCCCTTTACGAAAGGGGGACGTTGTCCGGCTTGGCCGCGGGGTTGTTTGACTTTACCATCTGGGCTCGTTAAATTTGTTGAATGCGCATCGGTCTGCTATCCGACACCCATCTGCCGGGCATGATTCAAAGCTTGGACGAATTGGGACCCGAACCGGCCAATTTCTTCTCTACAGTCGATCTGATTTTTCACGGGGGAGACCTGACTTCTCCCAAGGTCCTGGACTGGCTGGAGCAGTTCGCTCCAGTCATTTGCGCTACCGGAAACAATGACTCCATCGCCGACCCCCGCTCCAAGGAAGTTCAGACCCTGGAAGTAGAAGGTTGGCGCATCGGGATGGTTCACAGCCTGGACCGCCAATTCAGGCCTGTATCCGAACTGCAAGAACTTTTCCCGGAGCCGGTAGACATAATGGTTGCCGGCCATACCCACCTTGAGCAATTGGAACTTCGAGATGGCGTGGTCATCATGAACTGCGGCAGCATCACCTTCCCCCACCACAAAGAACTGCGCTTGGGGCCGGTAGGGCTTTTGGAATTAGCGCCCAACAAGCTCCACGCGGAAATAATAGCATTGGGACACACGCCCGGGCGCCCCAATCCCACAACATCCATGACCCTGGACCTCTAACAGATTCTACTGCGTCCCCCAGCATATTGGACGAGCCCAATGGGCTAGCGCGCCACGCGGTCAACGAACTCGCCGACCACCGCTTCGTATCTCTCCGAGTCGACGTTCCAAGCCCCGCCGTGAGGAGCGCCAGCAAAAAACTCATAAGTCACCAAGTCTGGACGGCTCTCCGCGAACCTCTCGCTTATTGACACCGGTACCCTTTTGTCTGCGTCGCCGTGGAATAGCAACACGGGGACCGAGATTTCGTCCGCCCGATCCAGATAGTCCAAAGCGTCCCAGTCGATGCCGAATCTGGAGCCAGAGATTACTTTCGCGATGGTAGTCAGAAATGCGGGGACGTTTCGGATTTCAGCAGCCATATCCACCGTCGCATCCAGATCTAACATAGGTGAGTCGAGAATCACTCCCACTACCCGGTCCGCCAGTGGAGACTGGTACAGAAAGTTGGCGATTATACCGCCGCCCATACTGTAACCAACCACGACCAGGCCGGTAGCTCCGTGGTCTAGGGCATACGCAGCCGCCGCCTCCAGATCCTCCCACTCGGTGAGACCGTACCAATAGTAGTCACTTGGATCTTCCGGCGCCCCGGAATCATTCCGGTACGTTATAACCAGTGACGGAAGATTTTTACCCTCGACCACTGGTAGCATGCGCAGCGCCTGTCTCCGGCTTGCCCCTTTCCCGTGGACAAAGATTACCCAGGTGTTTCCGGAGCCATCTATTTGCCAGGCGGCGAGGACTCCCAGCGGCGACGCAAACTGTATCTCCTTAAACGTAATACCGTGGGCCCTATCTGGGTCGCCCGGGAACGCGTTCTGGCCGAAACGCACTTGTTGTCCCACAACCAAAACGCCTTCCAGCAATGTGTACTTGCGTAGGGCCTCGGCGCCGTCGACATTGAGGGTTTCGCCGACTCTAGCGTAACCATCGGGCCATTCGATCCCCGTATTTTCCGGTTGCTTTCGGAGATCCTCTTCCGTTGGGAACTTGAGTTTGACCCGATCTTCCTCCAACTCCACAACTTCGACTTCGTACTTCAGAGGGTCGTGCTTGACGCGCAGCGCGCCGTCCTCGATCTGCAGGGAGTAGTACCACCCAACTCCAAACAATACCACACCCAACGATACGGCAAGCCCGCCGATTATCAGAGCCAGCCGTTTCCGGGTCATCTTGAACAGCTCCAACGTGGTCTACCGGAGTCCATCTCGTCAGTGGACCACGAGTTACGATAGTTTAGCAGATATCATTAGCCGTACAACCGCCACGATTCCCATCGGCAGGCCTGCGTCAATCGTTACGCGGGCAGTTGGATCCGGCAAGATGTGAATCGTGCGGCGCAAGGCGCAACCCCTCAACGGTCCCGGAGTCGACCGCCTGGAACAAACTCGATTGAGAGAATCCGAGCATGGATAACGAAGCGGCCGGACGCCACGTCGCGCCTCGGCTACCCGCCCTTGACAGGGCTTGGCCTACGGAATAGCCTCTCCCTATAAGTGTTCCAGCTATAAATGGTTCCGGCCCACCGGAACGATTGGAGCGACATAATGACCACCACGGCAACCGGCTCCATCTTTGTTTTGGACCCCACCGCTCCGCCTCGAGAATTGCGGCACACCATGGCGCCACGGCCACCCGATCTTCGGGGCAGATCCGTAGGCTTTCTTTGGAACAGTAAACCCAACGGCGACATTCTCTTCGCCCGGTTGGAGGAGTTGCTCCGCCAGAAATATGAGATCAGCAACGCCGTCCACCAGCGCAAACCCTCGGCGTCGATCGCGGCCAAGCAGGAGGTCATGGACGAGTTGACCACCTCAGCCCATGTAGCGATCGTCGGTCTAGGTGATTGAGGGTCCTGCACGTCGTGGAGTATCCACGACTCAGTAGAACTGGAGCGTCGCGGTGTTCCCACTGTTACAGTTTGCACCCACCGATTCAAGGTCCTGGGCGAAGTCGAGCGCCGCGCCCTGGGAATGCCCGAATTGCCCATGGCCATCGCTCTCCATCCACTTGGAGGCCTAAAACCCGATGCGGTTGAGGCCAAGGCGGAGGCCCTTTTGGAGCAGGTGATCGCTGGTTTAACTGCTCAGGAGTAACTCAACTCAAGACGGCACGGCCCCGCCAACTTCGCTTGAAGGGTCCGGGAGTCGATCGCAACGGGTAGTTCGACAGGCTCACCACGAGCGGCAGAAAACCTCAACACCCGTTCGTCCCGATACTGTCTAAGGACCATACGCTGCGCCTATCTAAGCTTTATATTGTCCCAAACCGCCGGGGGAGTCCGGCTCATTTTTCCCCGCAGATGGAGGGCGTCGATTGCCATCGTTAGTTTCGCCGCAGATAGAGATCGCCGACGATTTCGAGGCGGTACAGCGCCTTTACTTGGACCGTGGCTGGTCCGACGGACTGCCGATAGTGCCGCCGACGCTGCAACGAGTCGAGGCAATGTTGGCCGCCACCAGCCTGGCCTCAGACCACGTGGTAGCCGAGATTCCTCCCATTTGGGGCGCGGCCACGGTGGAAAAGCTGGCCATCAATGCCGTGATGGCCGGATGCCTCCCCGAATACCTGCCGGTGTTGATCGCCGCCGTGGAAGCGATCGCGGACCCGGTCTTCAATCTTTACGCCATTCAGGCCACTACCCATCCCTGCGCCCCCCTTATGATAATCAATGGCCCCATCAGGGAGGCCCTGGGTATGAACTACTCATCTGGGTCGTTCGGGCCGGGTTGGCGAGCCAACGCGACCATTGGCCGGGCCATGCGCTTGGTCCTGTTAAATGTTGGTGGGGCTTACCCCGGGGTGGGCGACATGTCCACCCAAGGCGCTCCTTCCAAATTCAGCTACTGCGTGGCGGAGAACGAGGAAGAGAATCCGTGGGAACCTCTACATGTTGAGCGAGGTTTCCGTCCGGACCAAAGCGCTGTAACGGTGATGGCCGGGGAACCACCTCACAACATCAACGACCATTCGGGCCGTTCGGCCGATGATATCCTCACCATCGTGGCGGGAGCGATATCCGTAACCGGCGCCAACAACGCCTACACGGGCGGTGAAACCCTATTGGCCCTTGGTCCGGAACACGCCGCCACCATCAGCGGCGACGGGTTAAGCAAGAAAGATGTCGTCGAATGGCTGCACCAACGGGCCAAGATCCCCCTGGAACGTTACACCCACGATACCCTGATGGAACGGATGCAGCGCATCCCGGACGGTCCGATTCCCATGATCCGCACCCTAGATGATCTGGTCGTCATCGTACTTGGGGGACCGGGCAAACACTCGTCATGGATACCGACCTTCGGCGGCAACACCAAGTCGGTCACCAAAGAAATCATCTGGAGCGGCGGATAGTACTTATGCGACTAGTATCGCCAGCGATGTCATTTCGAGCGCCCCTCTGTCATTCCGAGCGTAGCGAGGAATCTCAAGTGACCGCTAAATCCAGGCCTGAGATTCCTCGCCGCCCTTCAGCGGAAGGGCTGGTGTCGGAATGACATAGAACCGAGGCCGATAGATGGCAATCCTATCTGAGGATCCATGACGAGGGCCTAAGAGAATGCAACGCTCGCAAGTGGCTTTGGTTGCCTGACAACCGAATACTTCCCTAACGCCTGTTTGGCCCGGTAAAGCATAGGTTCCAAAATTTGGTCTCACCTCAGGAGCACTCCATATGCAAAAGTTCATCCACGTTGAAAAACCCTTTGTCGCCCTGTTGAGCGGTCTGCTGCCGTTACCCTGGTGATGAGTGGTTCCTGGCTTGCTCGGCCTCCTGGGCGGCGCCCCGGCCGGGCTGGCCACGGCGCCTGCGTTGCAGGCGCTTACGTGGCCCTTCCTAGCGGTCACACTGATCATGCTCAGCAGGGGTTGGTATCTTGAAGTCGCTAGCTGGAAGAGGTGGCGGCGCTCTACATGGAGCCGCCGTTCCTTCACGATGCTGATGATATCGACGGCGCTGGCAGTTTCTCTCTGGACCCTTCGATTCACCGGCGTATTCGGAATGAGCCCCATTTAAACGCCCCGATCAATTGCTCGATGCTTAGGAGGTATAGATGCTGACAGTGTTCGGCGTCATTGCCGTATCCATCATGTTTTTGGCTTACTGGCTGGAGCCCCGGTCCAAGTGGATGGTGCTGATATTCGCCGGTGGATCAGCCCTCACCGCCGCCTACAGCGGCCTGGTCGCGGCCTACCCCATCACGGTCATCGAAACCTTGTGGGCGTTGGTAGCGTTGCAGCGTTTTTGGCGGCGGCATCGCAGTGAGCGTCTGTCGGCACTCGCGGCGGGTTAGTGTTCAGGTCTGGATGGTAGAATACCCTCGTCGTATCACTACCCACGGGCTACCAGGAGGAGATTAAGCCATGGCCAGAGAAATCGTTATCTCGTCCGACTCCCACGTGTTCGAGCCCCCCAACCTGTGGACCGAGAGGATCGACGCCAAGTTTCGCGATCGGGCCCCCCACATGGAGCGGGTCGGCGATGTTGATCAGTTGGTGGTGGAAGGCGATCATCTGATCGCCGGTATCGGCCTCATCTCTAACGCCGGCGCCCGTTTCGAAGCCCCGGAGACCATCTCAGCCCACGGCCGGTTCGACGATGTCCACACCGGGGGATACGACCCGGACCAGCATATCAAGGACATGGAGATCGACGGTGTTTCCGGGGAAGTGCTGTACCCTTCCCAGGGCCTTTTCTACTTCAAGATCGCCGATTCGGAGTTGATGTCCGCAGTATTCCGGGCTTACAACGACTGGCTGTCCGACTTCTGCGGCACCAACCCAGACCGGCTCAAGGGCATCGCCATGATCAATCTTGACGATGTCGCCGATGGAATGAGGGAGCTGGAACGCAGCGCGAAAATGGGTCTGGTAGGTGGGATGATATCCGAATACCCGTGGGAAGCGCGCCGCTACGACAGTCCGGAGTATGAACCCTTCTGGGCCGCTGCCCAAGACCTGAACATGCCACTGAGCCTGCACACCGCCACCCGCAGGGAAGGGAAGAGCCGGGGCGAGGGAAACACGAACATCCGGGACGCCAGCGGTCGTGCCAACAAAGTATTCTGGCCCTCTACTTCGATGTGCGACATGATATTCGCCGGTGTATTTGAGCGATATCCAAAGCTAAAGCTGGCCGTCGTAGAGTTCGAGCTTGCCTGGGTACCCCACCTGCTCGGCACCATGGATTACACTTACCGGGAAAGACACGAGGAAGCAACATACCGGTTCAAAAACGGCGTCTTGCCCAGCGATTTCTTCCACAGCAACGTGTATCTGAGCTTCCAAGAAGACGACATCGGAATCAGGCTGCGGGACGTCATCGGCGTGGACCAACTCATGTGGGGATCAGACTATCCCCACGCCGAATCCACTTTCCCCAAGTCCCGGGAGATTCTGGACCGTATCCTGGAAGGAGTCCCCCAAGACGAAAAAGCGCAGATAGTAGGAACAACCACGGCCCGATTGTACGGCTTCGACATGGAGCGGATTTCCTAGCTGCGCCAACCAGATTCTCCGAGAGCGGATCCCGGTATCCCGGACTCTTTGACGAATACCGAGCGCTCCAGTTAGAAACGCCGATGGGTGGGCGGCAAATTACCGGGCCGCAGGAATCGTAGTGATTCAAGATTCTTAGGGCTTCCGGTACCGGTAGCCGAAGCCCCTGCTAGTCTCGATAAGTTTGGGACTGCTGGGGTCAAGTTCTATCTTCCGGCGAAGATATCCCACGTACAGGCGGACTACATCAGCGGATTCGACGTAATCCTGTCCCCATACGCGGTCCAGCAACTGATCTTGGCTCAGCACCCGGCCCGCGTTCTCCGTTAGGGTAGCCAGAAGGCGGAACTCCGTTGGCGTAAGTTCAATCGTCTGCCCTCGCACGGCCACTTTGTGTCTGGGATAGTCGATGGTTATTTCGGCATCCTGGTATACCAAGCTTTCCGAACCCTCAGGAGTTATCGAGGCTCGCCGGAGGGATGTCTCGACGCGAGCGAGAAACTCTTCGCTTGAGAACGGCTTGGTGATATAGTCGTCCGCGCCTCCCCTCAATCCTCTAACTTTGTCTCTTTCTAGGGCCGCCGCCGTCAACATCAAAACCGGCAAGTTGGACATCTCCCGGCCGCGACGACAGTGTTATACCCGGCTCGTTCCAAACGGGTTGACACAAAAAGGCGGATGTCGTCATCGTCGTCGATAACCAGGATCTTTTTCTTGACTTCAGCCATTTACCATCCGGCGCACGAGCATTGCTGGTCTGTACGGATTATAACAAACGTCTCGCCGCAGCGGTGATGGATCGGCCTTTTCCATCTTTCCGATGCCCCGGATCTAACACGCTTTTCTCACACAACTATTCTCGCGCCCTCACAATGAAGCTCTAACCTATATGTGAAAGGGCCCAACCCTTTGGCCATATGAGCAACTGGGACTGATGGGCGGGAAGAAGACTGGGCCGGTGGATATCGGAACAAGGAGTTGAATCGATGGAGCTCTTTCTGACTGCTATCAGTATGTTGGCTTATCCGGCGTCAATCTTGATTGGGGCCAGGTTATTGAAGAATAGAATGCGCCGAGCCCAGCAACGAGACTATCTATTTCGAAACCGGACCGATGTGATGCGTCGTGCTGAATAGTTCGAGCTAGAGTGCCGTATTAGGCGCTCCGTTGAATTATTCTCACCGGAATCACACAAGATACATACGATAGGCCCACATGTTCGTTCTAAACTATTCATTAAGCAACTGCATAGATCGCCCGGGGACACAAAGAGGACGACAGTTCGCCTCTCATAAGACATCCCCTGCGATGGCGGTGCCGGTCGGAGCCCGGAGATCTACTTAAACATTAAAACTTTGACCACTAGGTGATCGAGAATTTTTACATCGGTGATCGACGAGGGTTGATGGCCTACTCAAACCCTCGTCAGTCATCGATTTTAGTGGGGGCGCAGCCTGGCCGCGCAATATCGCATAGGAGCGCCCGGACAATGTTGCGGTTTAAATCGTGCCCAAAATGCAAGTCGGGCGACATGGTAATAGACCGGGACAATTACGGTTCCTACATGCGTTGTCTGCAGTGTGGACTCCTAAAGTACTTGGGATTACCCAACGTATCCGTAACAACTCGATTGGTTCCACATCCAGTAGACAAAGCCACATAGAATATTGAGTCTCTGCATTTCCCTCGCCTGTCGACTAATAGTCCTATAATTCAGCTACCTCAACAAATGATTAAATCTATTCGGAACGATCGGTTAATTTGATCCGCTGATAACCGGGCGGTAGCAATATCTTTACCCGACATCTTTCTATCCATACCTGGGCTGCCGGAGGGTTTGTCCTGGCTCTCGCCAGGGCAACTTTAGACGCGGATCTTGATGCAAATACTCAATTCAATGCCGTTAACCAGGGAGCCTTAGAAAATCCGACCGGCTTCTCTACGCGAGGTTCAATGTCTTTGGTGCAAGGACCGTGGCCAGCGCGGTAAGACTGTAATCTTAAGTGAGCCAGAGGCGCAAGTGGCCGGAACTTCTCACGGCTCGAGTGCTTCTAACCGAGAAACCACCCCAATCAGGAAGGGAATATATGAGAATTAGCATCGGGAGAAAACTAACTATTTCCTACTTGCTAGTTGCTCTACTTGTTGGGGTCCTCGGAGTTATTGGATATTCGAACATGAGAGAAACCGGAAAACAGGTAGACGTGATAAGAGAGGAGTCAGCCAGACTAGTCATATTAACTGACATGAAATCACAGATTCTAGAGGGTATCGAGGAAGCGTTCGCTTACCCTCTATTGGACGACCCTCAAGAAAAAGCAGAGTTTTATGAAAAGTTAGATCAATTTGATTCTATGGCTGCCCAGTTTGAGCACATCGCACGTGTTGGTCTGCCAGGTCAAGAGGTAGAAACTGAATTATACAAACAAATAATTACCGCAAAGGGAGTCCTGGAAATAGCTGCCGGCAACATGTTTGAGAGCTATGAAAGGGATGGGGCGGTAAACCAATCACATGTTGCTTCCTTTGAAGAAGCGATAGATGACGTAATTCCATTAATAGATCGCTTTTTGGAGATTGGCGTTGAAGAAGTTGCCCAAGCGAATCAAGATATACAGGCAACGATCGCAAATGCGGATAGGCTAACATTCATCGTAGTATCGGCCGCTGTGGTTCTAGCGATTGGCTTAGGTCTCTTCCTATCCCGGACCATCTTAATACCCATCAATATTTTGAGAGATGTGGCAGAGGAGCTTGGCGAGGGAAACCTTAGTATAAGGGCAAATGTCGAATCTAAAGATGAAATAGGTAGCCTGGCGAATTCATTCAATCAGATGGCCTCTGGGATCCAGCAGGCGGAGGAGGAACGAGCAGTCCTTTTCGAGGAGCTCACAGTCCTTTACGACATTTCGCAAATTTTCTCCCAATTGGGGGATTTTGAATCAAAAACCACCAGGGTCATGGAGAGGATGGCCCAATCGTCAGGAGCAGACTGGGCAACCCTCAGAATGCCCAAAGAAGATCAACCGGGCCTGCACTTGTTGGCCGCGGCCGGACCGGCGGTGGCGGAATCCCCTCCGATTCCGGTCTTCACCGAGGCCCAGACCCTGAGCACCGCGGCATTCACCGAGGGCCGGACAATAGTCATCGACGATTACGTTGCCACGCCTTCTCATTCCCAGACTCTCGTCGATCTTGGAATGCAATCAATGGTTATCTTGCCGATCAGGGTCGAGGGGCGCACTGTGGCCTTGGTTACGGTTATATCCAAGGATAAGCGCTACTTTACCCCGCGATTGGTAGGCTTGTTGACGGCTGTGGGAGGAGGCTTGGGGACTCTCCTAGAGAACTCCATGCTTCACGATGAGAACCAGCAATCAGATCGGGCCCAGCGCCGGTTGGCCCAAGAGAGCCAGGTAATGGCCGAGATCGGCCAGGAAATTAGCTCATCGCTAGAGATCGAGGAGGTATACGAGAGGTTTGCCGAATTAGTCAGAAAGATTCTGCCATTTGACTGGATCACTATTAACACCGTCGATATGCAATCTGGCACAACCACTCTGGACTATGTAACCGGGGTTGAAATACCGGGCCGCGCAACCGGGACATTAGTTCCATTGGCAGGCACATTTACGGAACGGGTGATGCAATCATCAGAAGGATTAACGTTCCAACCGGATGACCTGAAGCGGGAAGCCAGCGTTATTCCAGGTCTGATGCCATATTTTGAAGCTGAATGCCGCTCGTTTCTTGGCGTACCTCTGCTCTCCAGAGGAGAAGTAATCGCAGTATTGAATTTGGTGTCGACGCTGCCACAGGCTTACTCGGCCCAAGATCTGGATCTTGCGATGGCCATTGGTCAACAGATCGCAGGGGCGATTGCCAACGCCCAACAATACGCGGAACGCAGACGATCGGAGCAGGAGACTCGCATCCTTGCCGATTTGGGCCGAATCATCAGTTCATCTTTGGACATTAACGAGGTGTATCAGACGCTGGGCGAGCAGATCAAAAAGGCGATCCCCTTCGATCGTCTTAGTTTGAACCTAATCAATAAGGAAAACCAAACGACGTCACCCACGTGGTTGATGGGTACCGCCATTCCCGGACGAGAGGCTACGGACCAAGTTCCCTTCGCTGGAGCTTTGTCCGGGGAGGTCGTCCAAACGCGATCGCCTATCATGTTGGAGGTGGAAACTCCGGAAGACATAGAGGACCGATTCCCTCTGCTGATGCCTGCCTTCGAAGCAGGTTTGCGCTCGTTTTTGACCGTTCCGCTGATCGACCGTGGCGAAATTATCGGCATCATGCAGATGAGATCAAAAGAACGCGGCGTATACTTCCAGCGTCACTTGGAATTCGCCGAGCGAATCGCCCGGCAAATAGCCAGGGCAATCTCCAACGCACAGCTTTACGCTGACTGGAAACGTTTGGCGGAAGAAAATTCCGTGGTTGCCGAAATCGGTCGTGTCGTCAGTTCATCCCTGGACGTCAACGAAGTGTACGACCTCCTGGGAGAGGCAATTAAAGGGCTCATCCCCTTCGACCGCATGTCTCTAAGTTTGGTTGATTAGCAGGGTGGAGTCGAGTCCCCCACGGAATCTACGTGCCCGGTAGGACACCAGGCGACGTTAATCCCATAGCTGGAACCCTGGCCGGCGAAGTCATCCGCGTCAATGCGCCCATGCTGGTGGAAGCGGAAACAGCGGCAGACTTGGACTTCTTGCCGGGACTACTTCCCAATTACCATGTCGGCATGAGGTCTTTCATGGCGGCGCCACTGAATTATCACGACACTACCATGGGGGTTCTCCAGGTACGCTCACGCCACACCGGTATTTACTCTCAGGAGCATCTGGAACTACTCGAACGGGTCGCATACCAAATCGCCGGCGCGATTGCCAACGCTGAGCTTTACACGCAGCAGAGGGAGGCCCAAGAGGAAATTCGAGACCTAGCCAAATTTCCATCGGAGAACCCCAACCCGGTATTACGCATCGCAAGTGACGGGAAAGTCATGTACGCCAATACCGAAGGAGAGCGATTCTTACATCGACAGGGATTCTCGGTCGGCGAGGTGGCGCCGGCGAATTGGCTTCGAATGGTGGAAGAGGTTTTGGGTTCAGGCTTGAGCGCCGAGGATGAATTCGAATCTGGCGACCGTGCCTTCGCTTTCGTCTTCGCGCCGATCGTGGACGCGGCCTATGTCAACGTATATGGGCGTGACATCACGGAACGAAAGGCGATGGACCGCATGAAAGACGAGTTCGTCGCTATAGTTTCTCACGAGTTGAGAACCCCGATAACCTCGATAAAAGGGTTCCTAGAGCTAATCATGGAAGGGTCAACGGATTCTCTGAATGAGGACCAGATACAGTTTCTTGATGCCATGCGGCGTAACACAGATCGGCTTGAGGTTCTAATAAACGACCTTCTCGATCTCTCTCGACTCGAAGGCGGCATTGTGATCCTTGAACGATCGGAATTCCCGTTCGGAGATGTTGTCACTCAAGTTCTCAGCGAAATGAAGCCAGATATAGAAGGCAAGGAACTAAAAGTCGTGTGGCACGGTGACAGCGCCCTCGTCCGGGTCCTAGGCGATAGACCCAGGGTAGTCCAGATCGTCGCGAACTTACTGAGCAACGCGGTGAAATACAGCCCCGCGATGTCGGTGATAGAAGTCGATGTAGATCCCGTCACCGAAGCGTCAGAATATTTGAAAGTCAACGTTCGGGATCATGGTTTGGGGATTCCTGATGAAGACATCAACAAGCTGTTCCACAGATTCTATCGGATAGATAACTCAACGACCCGGTCGACAACCGGTACCGGTCTTGGACTGATTATTACGAAGGCGTTGGTGGAACTTCACGGGGGCGAGATTTGGGTGGAGAGCGAGACTGGTAAGGGAAGCGTGTTTAGCTTCACTTTGCCGATCGGCTCGGCGCCGGTCTAGACGGGCCCGAAAACAGCCTTAGGTCATCTGGGGAAATGCTCATTGATCCACTCATATTCCTCGTCCGCGGTGTCGAAGTAATTGAATCTGTGGAACAACTTCGTGGGTCCTCTGGACGAACTGATGTCCTTCCGTTTCGCCTCCGTTCCCGGTTCGTCGGTCTTTAAGGTCACCGGGTTTATAACGACGCCGTAGTCACGCAGGGCGGCTTCAAGGGTAACAAACCCGTCTTTTACATCGTCATTGACCAAATGTGGCTCCCGTTCCAGCGGGTCGCCCCAGCCTCCCCCTCCGGCGGTGTAGATCCGAACCAGATCCCCTCGAGACCAGGTGTTGTCGTCGGAGAAGGCCCGGATTGCCTTCTCTTGACCGGTCCCTGGATTCATGACGACCCTTGAGGTGCCGCCGCCCATCCCTCCGGCAACCCCCCACGTGGGGAATCTATTATTTTCCACCCGGAGACCAAAGGTGCCGATGTCCGCCAGAAGCCGAACGTCTCTGATGACACCGCACCCGCCGCGGAATTTTCCGGCCCCCCCTGAGTCCGGTACGATGGCGTATCGCTCCATACGCAAGGGGAACTCCATCTCCATGAACTCACCGGGATAGTTTTCGTTGTGGCGTTGGTATATGGCGTCCAGCCCGTCGGCAAATGGTCTTGCGCCATGCCCCACCGCTATACCGTCGGTACAAAGCAGCCACTGCCCCGTATCGTCTTTCATACGCCAATAAACGATAACGTAAACCGCGGTCCCTGCCATAACCTGGCCATCCGTAGCCTGCGCCAAAACCGCCCGCACCGCACTCTTCAGCTTGGTGAACGTATGGGCACGGCAACCCAGGGCCGCTGGCCATTCGGGTAGAAGGATGCTACCGGGACGAAGCTTCACCTCGTCGATGGATTCAACGAGACCGCTATTGGACAGAAGGGACGGGTCGTATTGGTGGAAGTGCTGTCCGAAGTAAGCTCCCAGCGTGCCCGGACTAGCGACAAAGTTTATGGACCCGTCGGCTTGGTCATCGCTTAGGGTTGTATCCAATACGATGTGGTCGCCCCGCCGGCTTAACTGTAGATGGAAAGAGTACCATCGATCTTCTACTCCCGAGTGGTCCATGTAGTCCCTGACGCTGTAATCCCCTTCTGGAATAATTTCCAACGCCTTTCTCCGGACTAATGCCGCCGTATCACGTTGATCTTGTTCGATGGCCGCCAGCATTGTCTGGTTGCCGTACCGGTCAAACATCTCCAACAATCGTTCTTGGGCCCGCTGGGCCGCCGCCATCAACGCTTTGGAATCTCCTTCCAGCAGATCGGGATACCGGGAGTTGCGGAGGATGATCCGATATGCTTCGTCGTTTAACTCTCCCCGGTCGATAATCTTGATGGGCGGAACCAAAGTACCGTCGTGGAAAATCTCGGTGTTGGCCGGTCCTATGCTACCCGGCCGGGAGCCGCCAAGGTCCCAAAAATGAGCGAAGGAGTGGCAATAAGCCACCACGGCTCCCTCATGGAAGACCGGCGAGATGAAAACCATGTCCGGTGTGTGGGTGATGCTACCCTGGGAGATATAGGGGTCGTTGTACCAGTAAACGTCCCCTTGATTGATCGTCTCTTCCGGATAGTACTGCCACACGCAACCCATGATGTCGCTGCCCATGGTGTCACCGTATATCTCATGACCCCTGGCGTCTAAAAAGCTGACGGTGTAGTCTTTCTTTTCGCGAATGAACGCCGACATCGCGGTACGCTCGATAATTAGCTCGCACTCCAACTTTGCGGCTCTAAGAGAGCCGCGTATCAACTGGCGTGTCACCGGGTCCACAGCGGCATACCCGTCGCTCCGGCCGGTTGCTTGCTCGTCTTGTCTAAAAGTTGTCATTCTCCGTACACCTCTCGGGATCGGTAATATGCGGCTTTTGGTTAGCCGGGGCGAATGATACAGTTTCCGTAGTCGTCCACCAACGATGTCCATCCCGGATTGATCACTACCGTGGAATCCATTCCTTCCAGAATCGCCGGACCTGAGATAGACGCGCCGGGCGATAGCTGATCACGGCTATAAATGTTGCAAGAGACGAAACCGTTGCCTTGATCGAAATACACCTGGCGGCGATCCAGGATCGCCTTCTCAGGGGAGTCTGAGACACCGTCCCGGCGGGGCAATGCCACCGACCCAACGTCGCCGGATACCGTCACCCGTAGCGTAACAATCTCCACGCGCTGGTCCAGGGAAAACCCGTAAAGCTGCTGGTGCTGAGCGTGGAATTCTTGAACCAGGGCGTCCATAGTCTCGCCGGTTGCCTGCTTGCCGCTCAACGGGACGGTCACTTCAGAGCCTTGATGGGCATACCTTAGATCGGCTGAACGAGAAATGGCGTGGACCTCTTGTGGAACGCCTTCTTCGTTAAGCCACGCCCTTCCCTCAGCCTCGAGTTCCGAGTAGACCGATTCGATGCCATCCAAGTCGTAGCCGGGCGCCTGCTGCAAGAAAGTCCTGGCGTAGTCGTTTTTAAACTCCGCGGCCAGAAGACCGAAAGCGGAAGCGATTCCGGGGTTCAAGGGCACGACCACGTGGTTGATCCCCAGCAAGGCTGCCACGTCGATGGCGTGCATGGGGCCCGCGCCGCCATAAGCCACCAGAGCGAAGTCTTTGGGGTCATGGCCCCTTTCAACGCTGATATTCCGGATCGCGCCCACCATCGTATTGTTGGCAATCTTGAGGATCCCGTTGGCCGCGGCATTTTGGTCCAAGCCTAATGGCGACGCGATATTCTGCTGTATCGCTTCCGCGGCCGCCCGGCCATCCAGGGATAGTATCCCACCGGCGATCTGGGTATTGATACGGCCCAGCACCAGGTTGGCGTCGGTCACCGTGGGGGCCGTTCCACCATTGCCATAGCAGACCGGACCCGGAACGGCCCCGGCGCTGGTGGGGCCAACGGACAGTACGCCGGATGCGGAAACTGCGGCGATGCTTCCGCCGCCACATCCGATCGTCACTATATCCAGCATCGGCAACTGGATCGGCCAGTCGCCGAGGTTCCCACCAAGATTGGTGGTCGGATGCCGATCTTTGATGAGCGACACATCGGTACTTGTGCCTCCCATATCAAAGGAGATGCAGTTCAAGACTCCGGTGCTTTCGGCGATCTGTAAGGTCGCCATAACACCGGCGGCAGGCCCCGACAGTGCAGTGTGGACCGGTTGACGGACCGCGACGCTTGAGCTAACGATGCCGCCATTGGACTTCATGATGGACAGGGTGGAGTCTACCTTCTCACCACCCAGCGCCCGTTCCAGATTGCCTAAGTAGGTGCTGACACGGGGCATAACGTAAGCGTTCAAAACGGTCGTAATGGTCCGCTCATACTCACGGAACACCGCCAACACTTCCGAAGACAGGGACACTTGAGCGTTCGGGAACTCTTCAAGTATCAATTCGCGGGCGCGGGACTCGTGGTCCCTATTGGCGTAAGAGTGCAGAAACGACACAGCGATGGATGAAATATCTTCATCGCGAAATCTCCGGGCCGCCCTGCGCACCGCTGTTTCGTCCAACGGAATCAGGATCTCCCCGTCAAAACTCACCCGCTCCGGAATCTCTTCTATATCCCGGGGACGCACCGGACGCTCGGGTTTGATCCACGAGTTGGGATTGACCAACCGCGGAGTCCCGTGGCGGCCGATCTCCAGAACATATTTGAAACCCTCTGGCACCAATACCCCAACCCGGGACCCTTTGTTCTCCAAGATGGCGTTGGTGGCTATGGTTGTCCCGTGGAATATGTGCTTGACCTGAGCCGGCTTTATCCCATTGACCTCCAGTATCTGCTGTAGACCGGTCAAAAACCCTGCGCTTGGGTCGTCGGGTGTCGAAGGAGTCTTGAAAACGCTTTGTTTATTGGTGTCCAGGTTACATAAAACGACGTCGGTAAAAGTACCGCCAACGTCAACAGCTACCGAATAGTTGTCCATAAATCTCGCTTAACCGCTCCCTGGTGGATGCTGGTTCGAAGTTTTTTATCAACTCTGGGAAGGGGTTTTCAACTCCTCGAACCCCGAGAAGCCGGGCTTGGGCATCGCCATATTAAGATTTTAGATGCCCTTCCACAAATCGGCACCAAGCGTCGACCGCCTCCGGTGTGGACCTGCCGTGTGGTCCGGGGTAGGCGATCAGACGTTTGTCTTCCGAGCCGATCAAGTCAAACAGGTCGCATTGCGACTCCCGGGAGAACAACTCATCGTCCCATTGCATATGAAACAGCACTGGAATATTGATTTTTGGCGCGTCAATCTTGAACCGATGCCCTGGACTATTGGCCATGCGGGATCTATCCGACGGTTCAAGGGCGTTTTTGCCCAGGACCGCGCAGCGAAGCCGATCACCAGCAGCAGCGACGAAGGGAATGCCGAAGCGAGTCCCCATCGAGAACCCTACGTAAGCTACCTGATCTGGGTTGATAAAGTCACACTCGATAACATGGTCCAGCGTGGCGCACCAGTCTTCGACCATGCCATCAAGGGCTGTATCCACACCGATGTCCGCCAGAACCTCCATTGGGTCCACGCCCTCCGATACCGACCGGGGATGCGCCCGGTCCCCATGAGTTGGCCCGTCGATCGCGACCACCGCAAACCGGGAAACGCCGGCAAGTCTCCGCCCTAACATCAACGACCGGTCGTTACGCTTGTGGCCGTTACCCCCGTGACCAAACAGCACCAAAGGTACGGGAGCTTCAACCGGATCCGGGATCCAAATGATCCCTGGGACCGGAACTTTGCCACCTTTAATGACAAATTGGCGCTCGGCCACCCCGCCTTCCTTATTACCATCGTCCAGCCAATCTAATGTCGTCAAACTCAATCACCTGCCTATGCGTTGACAGACATATTAACCATTACCGTGGGCGGTGACAATAATCGGCGGGCCGCCATCAAATTAGCAAAGAGCTGAATTGTGGGATATTCTTCGGGAACGTGCCTGCAGCGGCTGGTCTCGACTCTACTCTAGCGTCGGGCGCGGCTATTTCTGGACCTGCCCACAAGAGTAGCAGTTCCCGATGAGGCTCAAAGTAAGTCGAAACTAGGTTCCCTTGGGGAGAGGCTTAGGCGATACAGACCAACTGGGTTGGATCATGATCGGTTTGAGTGCCGCGGCGCTCGCCTATTACTTCGTGGCCGTCCTTGGCGTCGCGGTTTCGAATGCGGACACTATCAGTGAACTCCACATCGGTTGGTTCCCACTCATGCTATTCGCTGCCGTAAACGCCGCTCGATTCAGCGTCGGCTGCGTGTTTAGGTTAAGCCAAAAAATAACCCTCCCCGGAAAAGGGAGGGTTAGATTAGGGTAGCCCATTTAACAGCGAATCACCGGCGCCCGGCCGGAGATATGGTCACTTTGCCGCGGCGGTTCGACGGGACGGCTTCTTTCCGTTACGACCTTCACCAGCGCCAACGGCCGGTTTGTTCAAAACCGGGGTATCCGATTCCGGCCCGTACTCCTGGGACGATACTATTTCCACCATCGAGATTTCTTCCGAGGCGCTGGAGCCCTGATCTTCAATCACTTCGATGCCGGATGGCTCTTCTCCTGTTTCGTGCTCAAACAGGGATTCGTCGTCACTGGTCATCTCCCGCAGCTTTGACAATAATTCATGGGAACTGGCCTTGATCCGGGCCGCGTCGGAGTAGATCTTCTGGGTTTCCAATTCTTCTTGAACCGCTGCCCGCATGATTTCCACTTGCCCCAAGATCCGCTTGGCCTCTTGAGTCGCTTGCTCTCTTAGTTCCAAGCACTCCTTCTCAGTGACCGACATAGCCTGGTTCAAAAAATCTCTCGCTTCTTGGTCCGCTTCGGCTATTATCTTGTCCCGGTAGCCTTCCGCTTCAGCCCTGATGGTCCGCGCCTGCTCCAACTCAGCTTGGCTGTCGCTGTGCTTATTGTGCGCCTCGGCCTCCATGGTCTTGGCGCGGTTCAATGCCCGCTTCCCATCGGTGATTATTTCTTTGCAGACGTCTTTGGTGGCGTCTAGAATCTCCTTGGCGATCCTTTGGCGTTCGGATTCCGCCAGCGAACGGTCGGCCTTGGCCTTGGCCAATTGATTTTCAATCGTCACGTCGAAGGCGACCGCTTCTTCCCAGCGGTTCTTGGCCAACTCGGGCAGCGTGTCCCAGGACAATGCCAATGGTCCGTGGCTCGGGTTCCCTACCTTGTTGTTCGCGTCGTCCAAAACCTTCTCCTCCCTCATGCCATGCCGCTTCGATGTCCCTAAACCAGCCGGTATGCGCGGTTCAGTCCCACGCGATAACCAGCCATCCGGAACAAGGCGGATTCCTAGCATCCGTTACCAATGTAATGTCAGGGTCTCCAAAGCCGCCAGGGTATCTCCACCCCTGACTAAATGGGCAAACCCATCTCCACTCTCCATAGGGGATATACCACCTGAGTTGACACCCTCGTTCGAGGCTGGGTATCATCGCATCGGTTCCCATGACCGGTCTTCCCCCACCTCAATCATTAGGACGCTTCCCGTCCATGTCAACCAATCCAGTGTCGGCGGCTTTGCGCAGCGGTCTGTTTACCAGGACGGTCGGCAAGCGCATCCTGTATTTTCAAGAGCTATCTTCCACCATGGACGAGGCCGCCCGTCAGGCAGAAGACGGGGCCGAAGAAGGGACCGTGGTTGTGGCCGAGATCCAGCACGCCGGACGGGGCCGATTCGGCCGGACTTGGGTATCAACAACGGGCAATCTGTACCTATCGGTAGTGTTCCGCCCCACTCCTTCTCTGCTGGCCCAATTGAACGTGGTTGCCGGGGTTGCCGTGGTCCGCGCCATCCGAAAAACCACCGGCCTCTCCCCCAGAATCAAGTGGCCCAACGACGTATTGGTCGGCGGCAAGAAAGTCGCCGGCATATTGGTTGAGACCGTGGCTGAGGGTTCAGAGGTATGCTATTCTGTCGTCGGCATCGGGATTAACATAACTTTAGGTGATGCCCAGATCGCGGCTCTGAATGGGCAGGCCACCGGATTGGAACAGGCCGCTGGGCGAACCGTTGCCCGGGCCGGCGTGCTCCGCCAATTGCTGATGGACTTGGACTCGCTGTATCTGCAATCCGCCGCCGGAAAGTCGCCTCAGCCCGAGTGGCAAGCTCTACTGGAAACACTGGGCCAAAGGATTCAGGTGACTTGGCGGGACGAAACCTGGGTGGGCCGGGCTGAAGGAGTGGATTCGACCGGCAACTTGTTGCTGCGTCTGGACGACGGTAACCTGGTTACAATGACTGCCGGCGACGTATCGCTTAACGGCCCGGGGGCCTAGCCCATAGCGAGATTCCCCCACTCTAACTTCCGTCAAGGGGAGAGAATAAGTCCCTTCCCCCTTTACGGGGGAAGGTTAGGATGGGGGTGAAACGGAGCCAAACACAATGGTTGGCGCAGTACACAACAAATAGGAACGCCATGCTTGACAGACTAAGCCTGGATGGAAAAACAATAATCATCACCGGTGGTGGAACCGGATTGGGCCTAGCCATGGTCCGGGCGCTGGCCCGGGCCGGGGCCAATCTTGCCATTGCCGGCCGCCGCCCGGGCCCGATAGACGACGCGGCGTCGGAAGTCGTGGCGTTAGGCAGAGATGCCATCGCCTTACCTACCGACGTGACCGACTCAGCGCAAGTCGACCGCCTAGTCGCTACTACCATCGACCACTTCGGACAGGTCGACGTGCTGATCAACAATGCCGGCGCGGTGCAAGAAAACGTCAGCAAACCCTTGTGGGACATCACCGATGACGAATGGCATTTGGTGATGGACGTCAACCTGACCGGCCCGTTCTATTGCTCAAGAGCGGTATCCCGGCCCATGTCGGAGCGGGGCAAAGGCAAGATCGTCAACATCGCGTCCGGGTTTGGCTTGAGGGCCGGGCGGGATATCTACATGTACTGCTGCAGCAAAGGTGGTCTGATCCAACTGACCCGCGTGCTGTCCTTCAATCTAGCCAGGTTCGGCATCACTGCCAACACCATCGTCCCTGGATTCATTCCCACTTCGTCAACCGAATCCGACATCCGAGGCACATTACCCCGGTCGGGCGACTATCTACCCATCGGAAAGCTGGGGCGCCCTGAGGATCTGGGCCCGATCGCCGTTTTCCTGTCCTCGGAAGCCTCGGACTACATGACCGGAGAGATGTTCTTCGCCGACGGCGGCGGTCTGGCAGCCGGGCTGGCTCCCACCGGCCACTCGCCATTAGTCGCCCTGGAACCGTGAATATTATCCGCAGGAAACACTGATGCCCCTTCTCCCTGAATACGACCTGTCCGGCAAGGTGGCCATACTTGCGACCTCCGGCGGCGACCAAGCTCCCTACCTAGCCATGGCTCTGTCCGAAGCCGGAGCGTCGGTGTTTACCGTAGCCCGGCGCCAAACCTATTTGGATAAAGTACTGGCGGCGTTGGAGAGAGAGTCCTTCGCCAACCTGGATGGCGTGGTGGCAAACCTGGCCACCCAGCCCGGATTGGCCCAGGCTATGGAAGCCTTCGACAACCACGGCAGCCCCGTGGACATACTCGTCAACGATGCCCAGAGCATGTTCGCTAAACCCGTCGATGAAATAACTTTGGAGGAATGGGACGAGGTCCAATCCCGAAACCTTCGTGGGACCTTTCTAATCACCCAAGCAGTGGGCCGCCGAATGGTAGAAAGGCAGTACGGCAGAATCGTCAATCTGATATCCGGACTGGCGGAACGGGGAATGATCAACACTTCGGCTTTCGCGGCCAGTCAGGCAGGGATATTATCCTTGACCAGGTCGTTGGCGGTGGAGTGGGGACGCCACAACATCCGGGTCAACGCCCTAGGCACCGGTTGGACCACCGCCGAAGAGATACCGCTGGAAAAGCAGCGGGAAGAGCTACTGGTGAGGTACACCCCATTGCGCCGCAAGGGCCATCCCAGGGATATCGGCCCCCTACTGGTATACCTTTGCTCCGAATCCTGCGACTACACCACGGGTCAGGCGGTCTACGTGGACGGTGGACTCAACGCACATCCGTAGCTAAGTTTGACTAACCCTCACCCCGCCTCCGATTTCATCGTAGGCCTCCTCTCTCCCGGCAGGAGAGGGGACTACCGGCAGTAAGCGATTCCCGCAGATTCACGACCCGTGTTCAAGTTGAACCACCCAAAGCGCTGCTGTACAATAGCCTCCAGCCCTCAATTGATGATGAGTATATCTTCTGATGAAATCGGTCACGCGCCTCCGGGGAATGCACGACACTCCCCAGGATTTCTGGTTACGGAAACGAAACCTCCAGGACCGCCTGGTGCAGTTGATCGGTAGCTACGGCTACCGCTACCTGGAAACGCCTATCCTAGAATCTACCGAGCTGTTTCTCCGCAAATCCGGCGGTGAACTGACCTCCCGGATGTACAGCTTCACCGACGCCGGCAGCAACTCCGTTAGCCTCCGCCCCGAGTTTACCTCACCGATAGTCCGCCATTACTTAGAACACGCCCAGGACGTAGCCCTTCCCGCCCGCTGGCAATACGCCGGTCCGGTGTTTCGCTATGACAAAGGCGGCCAAGGCAGCGGCCAGTTCACCCAAGTCGGCGCCGAGCTTTTGGGTTCTTCCAGCGTGATGTCCGACGTGGAGCTTCTAGGCCTGGCATCCCATGTCCCTTTTCAACTGGGGTTGTCTGGCTATCAGATACGCGTCGCCGACCTGGACGTGGTACACAGCGTTTTGGACGCGGTAGGGGTATCGGAGAGAGCCCGTACCTTCATAATCGAAAGCGTGCCCCAACTTAAGGAAGGCCGTAAGGCTGTACCGGGAGTTCTGGAAAGGGCCCGGCATCTGCACCTGGCGGTCGAAGAAGCTCCGGACGATGCTCTGAGCCAAGCGATACAGGGATTGGACGACACGCAATCTCGCAAAGTCTTGCATGGTCTGCTCAACTGGACGGCGGCCGACCAATTCGGGCAACGGGACCCTGATGAAGTCGTGGAACGTTTGCTCCGAAAGCTAAGAGGCGGCGACGACCTTGCCGTCTTGGAAAAAGCGCTGAACCTAATCAGCGACTTGGCCGGAATCAGCGGGGACCCCGCCGCGTCGGTGGCCGCCCTACGCGCTGTGGTAACCGCAGCCGGCGCCAACATGGCCGCCGTTGACCGGTTTGAGGAGTTCCTTAATCTCGTCCGATCCGAGCCCGGCGTCGCTCAGAGCTTGGTGGTAGACCTAGGGCTGGTTCGCGGCCTGGCCTACTACAACGGGCTGGTATTTGAGGTCACTCACCCTCGATGCGCCACGCCCTTGGCCGGTGGCGGCCGTTACGACGGGTTGGCTCGGGCCTTAGGAAGCCCAGATCCTCTGCCCGCCCTAGGGTTCGCTTATACTCTGGAATCCCTGCTGGCGGTAACCGAAGGTTCGGACAACGGGAAAGGCGGCGCATCGGAAGCGGACGGCGCGCTGGTGATGGCATGGGACTCCGAAAGCTACCGGCCAGCGCTGCAAGCCGCCGCTGACCTGCGCCAACAGGGCGTCCAAACCGAGCTTGACGTATGCGGCCGGGACCTAAGCCAAGGTTTAGACTATGCCCGCAAGATGGGCATAGCCCAAGTCATCGTCGTCAACCGGGACGGTCAGCAGACCGCCCACGACACCAGATCGAGACAGCGGTAAACAATGACAGCCGAAGAAGAAACGACTTTGCGCCTGGTCCTGCCCAGCGACGGAGCCCTGCACGAGCCGACCTTGAATTTTTTCGGCGCTTGCGGTCTATCCGTCCTGCGTCCAAACAGCCGACGCTACACCGGCACCATCCCAGCGCTTTCCGGCGTTGAAGTTCTGTTCCAAAGAACCGCCGACATTACCGAAAAGGTCGAGGAGGGCAGCGCCGAGTTGGGTGTCACCGGACTGGACCGATTGCTGGAATACCGTCACGACGATCACACCGTGGCCGCTCTGATAAACGATCTTCGCTATGGGCAATGCGACTTTGTTCTGGCCGTCCCAAACTCTTGGCTGGATGTGACATCGGTGGCCGACTTGGCAGACCTGGCCTTGGAGTTTCGTCAGCAAGGGAAACAACTGCGGATCGCTACCAAGTACCCGCGCTTGCTACGTCATTACCTGTTTGACCGGGGCATCAACTACTTCACTCTGGTTCCGGCCAGCGGCACTATGGAAGCCGCTCCCGCCGCTGGGTATGCCGACCTGATCGCCGACATCACCGCCACCGGCACGACTTTGCGGGAAAACCAACTCAAGATCCTGGAAGAGGGCACGATATTGGTTTCCCAGGCCTGCCTCATCGGAAATATTGATCTGCTCAAGCGATCCAAAACATGTTTGAAACTTGCCCGCTCCATAATGGAAGTTATGGAAGCACATCTCCGGGCCGAGCCCTTTTTCCGAGTCACGGCCAACGTTCAGGGCACCTCTCCCCAGGAAGTCAGCGGCACCGTCTTGGCGCGCCCGGACCTGGCGGGGCTGCGGGGACCGACCATCGCCAGGGTGTACAACGTTGAGGAACAGGACTGGTATAGCGTCAGCCTGCTCATCAAAAAGAACCAGCTTTTGGAAGCAGTGGATCACTTACGGAGCTGCGGCGCCGTAGACATCGCCGCCTCCCAGGTTACCTATCTGTTCAATGGTTTCTCGACGGCCTACCACAACCTGTTCGAAAACGGGCAATCCGGCGGGGAGTGCTAGGGTATGCCCAATCTGCCGATGCACATATATCTGGCCAATCAGTCCGCCCGGCAATTGGACTGGGGTAGCATCTATGACCACGTCGGGAGCTTCTACCTCGGTTCCACGACCCCGGACATCCGCGCAATGACCGGATGGCCTCGTGAACAGACCCATTTCGCTCCATTATCGGTGGAATCGGTGGGCACCGGCATCCACACCATGCTGGAGAGCTACCCGGACCTGGCCGATCCCGGCAACCAAACGCCGGCTACCCGGGCCTTTATTTTGGGCTACATCAGCCACTTGGTGGCCGACGAAGTTTGGATCACGACGATGTACCGGACTTACTTCGACGGCGAAAGCAATGTTGCCCGCGACGAAGTGGAGGCCAATATGTGGGACCGGGCCTTGCAACTGGAGCTGGACCGCAAGACCTTTACCGCCATGGACGGACTGCATCAAGCCGCCGAAGCCATCGTTTGCTCCGACCAAAGCGTGGGCGTCGAGTTTCTGGAAGCGGAAGTTCTCCAGGAATGGCGAGAGTGGGTAGGACGGTTCATGGGCTGGGACTTTACCTGGGACCGGCTAAAACGGGCGATGAACCGCATGTACCGCGACAACGACGAAGTGCAGCAAACCGTGGACAAGTTCCTCCAAGAAATGCCCTACAGTTTGGAACGGATATATGAGAAGATTCCCGAAGAGCGGCTAGAAACCTACCAGGCCCAAGTCCTAGCCCAGACGGTTTCCCACGCTCGCGAATATATGGGGAGTATATAAGTGGAACTTAAGCTGATTAAAGGGGTGGACGGCGCGGAGGAGATTCTCACCCGCCTCGACCCCTTGGACTTTAGCGGCCTGCCCGATTCGGTGCTGGCCCAAACCCGCCGCATCTTCGGCGAAGGTGTCACGCCCGAGGAGTCGGTCATCCGCATATTGCGGGATGTCCGGGCGAGCGGCGACGCTGCAGTGCGCCATTACGCCAAGATGCTGGATGACATCGACCTGCAAGATTTCCTGGTCAGCCCCGCCCAGATGGACCAAGCCCGCGCCGTTGTCTCCGATGAGCTGCGCAGTTCGTTGGAACTAGCCGCTCAACGGGTAAAAGAGTTTCATGAAGCGGTTATGCCATCGGATTGGTTGGACGAGACCAAAGGGTTGGGTGAACTGATTCGGCCCCTGGACCGAGTGGGCCTCTACGCTCCCGGAGGGACCGCCGCCTATCCCTCCACCGTGCTGATGACCGCCGTCCCCGCCAGGGTCGCCGGTGTCAAAGAGATTATTCTTGCCACGCCGCGCCGCGGTAAAGAGCCGCTTAACCCGGCCGTATTAGTGGCGGCGGAGATCGCCGGGGTGGATGCCATCTACCAGGTCGGCGGCGTTCCGGCCATCGGAGCCATGGCCTACGGGACCGATTCCATCGCCAAAGTAGACAAGATCTGCGGGCCCGGCAACCTGTTCGTCGGCTTGGCCAAGAACCTGGTACAAGGGCAGGTTGGCATCGACGGCGTATTCGGCCCCACGGAGACCATCGTCGTCGCCGACGAAACCGCCAGTCCAATCTTCTGCGCCGCCGACCTCATCGGCCAGGCGGAGCATGACCCCATGGCCACGGCCATCCTGGTGACCGACTCCCAATCCCTGGTCGATCAGGTGAACACAGAACTGGAAACCATGCTGGCCTCACAACCCAGGGGCGAGATGGCCCGCAGCGCTTTGGAACGCCGGGGCCGCGTAGTTCTGGTCGAATCATTAGACCAAGCCGCCGACCTGGTCAACAACATCGCCCCCGAGCACCTTTGCCTGATGGTTGCCGACCCATGGTCCTGGACGGATAAGATAAGGCACGCCGGCGGCCTGTTCTTGGGCGAGTTTTCCCCCGAGGTGATGGGCGACTACATCGCCGGACCTAGCCACGTAATGCCCACCGGAGGGACCGCCCGGTACAGTTCGGCCCTCAGCGTGCACCAGTTCCTGCGCCGCATGCCCGTGGTGGGACTTAGTAGATCGGACTTCCAGCGCCTCGGTCCTTCGGCGGTGCAGATCGCCAACGCCGAGGGGTTGGCGGGACATGCCAGCGCCATCCAAGTCAGATTAGATCACATTGAAAGCGGGGCTACCGCAAAATGAACAGTATTGAAGACCTCAAAGACATGATGTTGCCGCACATCCGCCGCTTGAAGCCGTACCACGGGGTCGACCCAATGGAAGTGATAGCGGAACGGGCCGGCATTCCGGCGGACCAGGTGATTCGCCTTAACGGTAACGAGAACCCCTATGGCCCGTCGCCCAGGGTGAACGAGGCGCTGGGCAACTTCAAGTTCTACAACCACTACACCGACCCGGAGCAGCGTAAGCTGAGGAGCGTGCTGTCCAAATATCTGGGCGCGCCGGAAGAGCGTATCGTCGCTGGCAACGGCAGCGACGAACTCATCGACCTGCTACTGCGCATGTTCCTGGGACCGGGAGAGAACATCATCATCCCGTCCCCCACCTTCGGCATGTACTCCTTCACCGCGGACATCTGCGGTGGGGAAGCCATCTCGGTCGCCAGTGACGAGAACTTCGAGCTCGACGTAGAGGCGATGGTCGTCGCCATGACAGACAAGACCAAGGCCGTCTTCCTTGCTTCGCCCAACAACCCCAGCGGCAATATCGCATCCTCCAGCCAGATCAGGGCTTTGTTGGAAACGGGGCGTCTCATAGTGGTCGATGAGACCTACTACGAGTTTTGCGGCCAGACCGTCTTGCCCTTGATGGAGGAATACCCCAACCTGGTGATACTGCGGACCTTCAGCAAGTGGGCCGGACTGGCCGGACTGCGCATCGGACTGGGTGTCATGCAAGAAGAACTGGCCCAGACCATGATCAGCATGAAGCCTCCATACAACGTGAATACCGCAGCCGAAGTCGCGTTGACCGCCTCGTTGGAAGATACGTCGGTGCTGCTGGACCGGGTAAAGGCCATCGTTGCCGAGCGGGAGCGCATGATGGGGTTGTTGCAGAAGATTCCCGGCATAAAAGCTTGGCCTTCTCAAGCCAATTTCATCCTGTTCAGTCTGCCCGAGGGACAGGGCCAACGGATATTCGATGGCCTCTGCAGCCGGGGGATCTTCCTGCGCTACTTCGATACTCCCCAGCTCAAGGACTACATACGGTCCAGCGTAGGCCTGCCCCACGAAACCGACGCCGTGGTCGCGGCCCTAACCGAACTGGTGGAGGGCTGAACGAAGTGACTTCACAACCGCCTTCTGAAGATCAGCTCGCCCCGCCTCGCATCGGTACATTAGCTCGCAAAACCGGTGAAACCGACATTACGGTGACCTTTAACCTGGACGGTAAAGGCGACTATGACGTCGACACCGGAAACGGTTTTTTGGACCACATGGTCAACCAACTGGCGCGTCACGGCCTGTTTGACATAACGTTGCACGCCAAGGGCGACGTTCACACCGGTTGGCATCACTTGGTAGAGGACGTCGGCATCTTGCTGGGGCGCTCCTTCCGTGAGGCCCTAGGCGACGCCCGGGGAATCAGGCGCATGGGCCACTCCTTCGTTCCCTTGGACGAGGCACTGGCCATGGTGGTAGTCGACTGCAGTGGCCGGGCTTACGCCTCGGTGGAAACCGGCCTGGACAATACCATGGTGGAAACCCTATCCGGCGACCTTATCGGCCACCTTTTGGAATCCTTCGCCATCGAGGCCCAGATAAACCTGCACGCCAAAGTGATGGCGGGAGTCAGCCCCCACCACAAAGCCGAGGCGCTGTTCAAAGCCCTAGCCCGCGCCCTCCGTGACGCCGTGGAGCCAGACCCAAGAGGCGGCCAGCAAGTCCCCAGCACTAAAGGGACTATTACCGAGTAGGGAGCGATTACCTAGACTAAAACGCACGTAGGGGCGGGTTTAAAACCCGCCCCTACACGATACTGAACCACTTTAAAATCTATTCGGCCAGGCTTTACTACCTGCCCTTCCTAGCCAGGAACTCCGGGAAGGCGTCTTCTACGCCGTACCCCTTGACCACCTCACTGGTGAAGTGGCGCTCGTTCTCAAACTGCTCTAGCAGGTTAGTGCTCAGGCCATCAAGCAGCAGTTTCTTCATGCCAATCACCGTCTCGTGCCGGTTACCGGCGATGGTCGTGGCAATCTCCATGGTCTTGGCCCGCAGTTCCTCTTTGGGCACCAGATGGTTGATCAGGCCGATGCGAAGAGCTTCTTCCGCTTCCACCACCCGTCCGCTGAACAACAACTCCTTGGCCATTGGCCAACCAACTTGATTGGGCAACGTCCAACTGCAGTTGATCCGTCCGTAGGCGGCGGCCAAGAACCGGAATTTGGTGTTCTCGCAACCGATGCGGAAGTCCAACGACGACGAAAGCACCGCCGCACCGCCGTAAGCCAGCCCGTTCATCATGCCGATGATCGGCTTGGGACAGGCCGAGATTTCGTATGACCGGTAGCCTCGCTCGGCGTCTCGCTCTTTCATCTGCTCTTCGGTAAGATTCCGGGCCGTCTCCCGCTGTTCGTGGATGTCCCCACCGGCGGAAAACGCCCGTTCCCCGGACCCGGTGACCACCAGACAGCCAATCTCATCGTCGGCGTTCATCGTCATCACGGCGTCGTGCAACTCCGTATTCAGCTTCCGGTTCATAGCGTTCAAAACTTCCGGGCGATTCAAAGTGATGATCGCCACCCCATCCTCTTTCTCCAACAAAATATGCTCGTAAGGCATCTGCCCCTCCACTTTTCAACAAATTAGAAGACAACGTATCGGCGCCTGTCACCCTAAATCTCTTGGAGACGTCCCAGGAACAGGCGATTAGAATTGTATGGTCTGGCGCAAACGTAGTCAATTTGCCTCATTCCGGTCGGCTAAACCCCTGTGTTACACTGCTTGCGGCCATGAATCTTCAGTGATCGAAAACACCAAAAAGCCCCCCTTTAATAAAGGGGGTTGGGGGGATTTCCCAGTGGCACAGAAAATGAAAGCCGGCGAGGCCGTGATTGAGATCCTACGTCAGGAAGGAGTTTCTCATATCTTCGGCATCGTCGGGTCGTCTTTCTTGGATATCCTAGATCCTCTGTACGACCGTACCGACGTGGAGTTTATCGGCGTTCGCCACGAACAGGGGGCGGCACTGATGGCCGATGGCTTCGGCCGGATTTCCGGAAAACCCGGCGTCGTCCTGGTGACCAACGGACCCGGCGTATTAAATCTCACCTTCGGCGTCGGGTCGGCCTATGTAGCCCACTCCCCGATGATCATTCTTGCTCCCTCGGCCTCCCGCGAGCACCAGTACCGGGACTCCACTCAGGAGTTCGACCAGGTAGCCTTGTTCAAGCCCATCACCAAGGCCTGCTTCCCGGTAAACAAGATCGAGCGTCTGCCCGACGCTCTGCGCCATGCCTTCCGGGTCGCCACCTCGGGCAAGATGGGTCCGGTGATGGTGGACATACCTAGAGACCTGCTGCCGGGCGGGGAGGTAGACTTGGAAATGCTGCCCCCGGACACTTACCGTTCCGGGCAAACCCGGAGCCGGGGCGACAGAAACTTGATCGACAAAGCGGCCAGCGTGCTGTTATCCGCCCAACGTCCGGTGATCGTCGCCGGGGGCGGTGTGCAGTGGAGCAACGCCGCCGATGAGGTTACCCGCATGGCCGACTTGATCGGCGCGGCCATCACGACTTCCTACGGGCGCGCCGACGCAGTGCCCAACGATCATCCCATGTATCTGGGCCATCTGGGACGATTGGGGTCTGAGGAGGGAATTGAAGCCGTTAAGCAGGCCGACGTCATCCTGGCCGTGGGCACGCGTCTAGGCCAGTCCACCACCTTCTACGACCACCGATACATCCCGGCCGATGCCCAGATCATTCAGATAGAGATCGACCCAGAGGAATTGGGCCGCAACTATCCGGTGGCAGTGGGTATCGAGGGCGACGCCAAGGCGGTAATGGAGGGTCTGCTGGAGCAAGTTCAGCAAGCCGAACCCCGGCCCAATCAGCGATGGGTTGACGACATCGGAGACCTGGCCGCCCGGCGAAAGCGGCGCTTGGATGCCGAGGCAACGGACAACTCCATGCCGATCAAACCCCAGCGGGTCTACGGCGAGTTGCGCCGTGTGATGCCCAGGGACGCCATCGTCGCCCTGGACGCGGGTCTAGCGCCCAACTTCGGGCAGGACCGGCTGAACTATTATGAACCCCGCAGCTTGATGACTTCGCTGGACTTGGGCGGCCTGGGTTTCAGTTTCCCGGCGTCCTTGGGCGCCAAGTTCGCGGCTCCGGATCGGCCGGTGATAAATTTCAACGGCGACGGTGGATTCCTGTTCAACGCCCAGGAGTTCGCCACTGCGGTGCGCTATGGGTTAAAAGTTGTTACGGTGATAATGAACAACAACTGTTGGGGGTCGGAAAAAGCGTACCAACGCTACGCCTTCAATGAGCGGTACGTGGGCGCGGACACCAACAACCCCCGATACGACAAATTCGCCGAGCTGTTCGGCGGTACCGGTTTCTACGTGGAGCGTCCCGAGGACATCGGCAACGCGTTCTTAGAGGCCCTTAATACCGACGGCCCCAGCATCATCGAGATCCCCACCGACCCCGACGAGATGCCCCGCCCGGCCCGCTTATCCGATGTCCAAGCCCCTCAAACAGGATCTTAATAGAGAGATGAAAAGCGGTCAGGAATCAGTGATTACCGTTGCTGACCGCTAATAGCTGAAAGCTTTTATGGAAAAACCAATTTTCCCTAAGGAAATAAACCTGGAAGATTCGGCCATAGTCATTCTATGGGATGACGGCCACCGGAGCCCCTACCCTTACCGATTCCTTCGGCTTCGCTGCCCTTGCGCCAGTTGTGTCGATGAGATGACGGGCAACCCCAGGCTTGACCCCGACACCATTCCTGAAGACGTCAAAGCCGTGGACCACATGCCGGTGGGCAACTACGCCACCCAGTTTCTATGGAGCGACGCCCATTACACCGGGCTCTACACCTTCCGGTATCTGCGGTCCATATGCACCTGCATTCAGTGCAACGCCGCCAGAGCTGAAGCCGGCGGGCCTCCGGTCTGAACACGATTGGCTGGCACATGTCCACTTCAGCAAGACTGATGGACGCGGTGCCTGCCGGTTCCCGGACGTCCCCGACCTGCGTGAGGGCTTAACTGACTCTCCAAGCAGGCAAGCCAGCCTGATCACTCCTCCAGACGGCGAAGCACCGGCCGCCAGATCCCGAGCCACAGGGTCACCAGCAGTGTCATGGCAACGGTACCGGTGATGGCGACGGGCCAACCGACCGCCTCAGCCCCCACGGCTAGGAGCAGGCCGCTGAGAAAGTGGACCGCCGGAGCTAGTTGCAATACGCTCAATACCCGGCCCCGTACCTCATTTGGCACGTTAAGCTGGACTAGTGTGGTCGCCAGCGGCCAGAACCCCCCGAGGCTCGCTACTCCCACAAAAAAGAACAATATCCAGGATACCCAGTACCAGGGCGACCAAGCAAACAACGTCAGGACCACGCAGAGAAAAAGCAGCGATCCCACCATCAGCCGGGCTTTGTGACGGAAGTCCCCCAGCGAGGCCACGATGAGACTTCCCACCAAGGATCCCAGGCCCGCGCTCAACCAAAGCAGTCCGGTACCGCCCGCTCCAACATCCAGCATATCTCTGGTGAAGGCGGGCAAAACCTGACGGTAAGACATGGCAAAGAAGGTGAAAGCCACCGCCATCCCTATTATTGTGTACAGTACGGGCGCTGAACGTATGTGCCGCAGTCCGGACAGGAGATCACCTACCAACGTCGCCTTTGGGGCTGGCTCTTGCGGCGGCAAGTCCTTGATCAAGAACAGGAATAAGATTCCCGTCAGGTACAGTCCCGCGTTCACCAACAGCGCGGGACCCGTCCCCGCCAGCTCGATGATTCCTCCTGCCAACGCCGGTCCTACGATCTGCCCCGACTGATTGACCATGGTATGCAACGCCACGGCGTTCATCATGTCCTTCCGCTCAACCAAGTCTGCCACCAAGGCCATGCGGGCCGGATTATTCAAAGCCTGAACCGTCCCCAGAAGGAACATGATGACGTAAACGTGCCAGATCTCCAGCAAGCCGGCAATCTTCAGGATAGCAAGGACGAGAACCAGGACCGACACGCCAAGACGGGTGGATATCAACAGCCTGAGCCTGTCCGAACGGTCGGCGATGACGCCGCCCAACATGGAAAAGACCAGATTGGGGGCACCGTAGATGAAGGCCACCAGGCCAAGCTGGATGGATGAGCCGGTGACGTCCAGCACCAACAAGCCGAGAACCAGAAACTGCATGCCCTGGGCCATGGCCTGAGTGGCGCCGTTTATCCAGAACCAGCGGAAGTTGCTATACCGAAGGGCACTAAAAATCTGGGGTAGGTGTCTCGCCGCCTTGAACCGCACCAATAATGGGAAGCTGGCAACCGCCATGACGAAAAGGCCGGCGGCCAGAATCAGGAGGCCGGCAAACGTCACGATGCGGATTCTTTCATGAACAAACGCGCGTCAAACCGCCGCCGTATATATTCATCGCAGGAACACGCCTCCATTGGCGGCGACTCCTCCCAGCTAGAATCACTGAAGCCTATTGCCCACTCCGATGACCTATGAGAACCGAGAGATTATTGCAATTCTATCCCATCCGCCAAGGAAATAGCGGCCTTGACCGAGGATTCGAACGCCGGCCCTAGCGGCTGACATCCGGTTCTTATCCGGCGTCTTCCTTTGATGTTGGGGAGCTGGTCTGGTTATGGGAGCGAAAAGGCTTCCGCTTGACCGGCTTTAGTTTCGGCGCGGTAACCGAATTGGACTTGAAGGAAAAGTTGGAAAGAAGCCGCTGCCCCGGCTGGCTGCATGTATCGCAAAGCGCCGGTTCGTCCATCTGGGACACGGGAAGCATTCGGTCGAATTCTTCGTCGCATTTAGCGCAGTAGTATTCGTAGATCGGCATAAACCCTCCTGGAACGTACTCTTGATTCTAACGCCTCTACCTCCGGTCCGCTATGGGACCTATCAGTTAGTGAACTCCCGCTCTCCCATTGGGAGAGGGACGGACCCGATGACATCGGGACCAGGGTGAGGGCCAGCCCTTCCTACCCCTCCTTATCAGCGGTAGAATGTCCCCAGAATCCTCTCCGAGGTGACAATATGCCCGAATCCAGCGATGTCATTATCGTCGGCGGTGGCGCCGCCGGTTGCTCCGTGGCCTATCACCTGGCCCTGGCCGGTGTGAAATCAACCGTCATCGAAGGGCAGGGGGTGGCCACCCAGGCTTCAGGGTTCTCGGCGGGAGGACTGAATCCGCTCCAAGGAACGGGGATTCCCGGCCCGTTGGGTCCTCTGGCGATGGAATCCTACCTGATGCACCTGGACCTGTTTGGCCAACTCCAAGACGATACCGGTATCGATTACGATGGCCGCATCATCTCCCTTCTCAAAGTCGCTTTCGATGACGAGGATCTGGCCGATCTTCAGGAAACCGAGGACGTCTTCGCCCCCGTAGATGGCTTCGACGCACGGTGGCTGGACACTCGGGAAGTGTTGGAACTGGAGCCTCGCGTCTCTCCCAAAATAATTCGCGGCCTGGTAGCTAGGGGCAACGCCGCGATGGACAGCTACAAATACACCCTCGCTCTGCTTCGATCGGCCGAGAAGATGGGGGCATCCATCCGTTCCGGAACGGTCGCCGGTTTGGAGAGGGACAACAGCCGGATAACCGGGGTACGTTTAAACGATGAAACTATTTCATGCGGGCAAATCGTGCTGGCCATGGGTCCTTGGTCCCGGAAGGCCGAGGCCTGGCTGGACGCCTACATACCTGTGGACCCACTTAAAGGCGAGATAACGAGGATGGAACTCCCCGGGGCCCCATTGAACCACGACCTATCAGGGGGTGGCGGCTCCTTGCACCCCAAGCCCGACGGGCTGGTCTGGTGCGGCACCACCGAGGAATGGCGGGGATTCGACAAAGAGACCAGCACGTCGGCCTACCAGTCCATACTTGAAGGAGCGGTCCGCCTGGTCCCCGAGATGTCCAAGGCCCGGCTTTCGCTGCAGACCGCATGCTTGCGTCCCGTCACCCCCGACTGGCTGCCCATAATCGGCCGGGTCCCCGGTTGGGATAACGTGTACCTGGCTACCGGTGCCGGAAAGAAGGGCATTCTTTTGAGCCCCGGCATCGGTAAATCGGTAGCCGACCTTATGACCCAAGGCGAGACCTCGCTTTCCATCGGCCCTTTTAACCCATCCCGGTTCACCCCCAACGGTTTTTGATAATGCCAAGCAATATCGTGATCACCGCCGGATCGATACGCCTTGAGGCCGAGTTAAACGACACCTTCACCGCCCAAGCGATCCGGAATATTCTGCCCCTTACCGCGGCGGCCAATACCTGGGGAGACGAGATTTATTTCTCGATACCGATGACCCTGGAATTGGAGAACGGCCAAGAGGTGGTTGAGATGGGCGACCTGGGCTATTGGCCTCCCGGACGGGCGTTTTGCATCTTCTTTGGGACCACTCCGGCCAGCCAGGGTGACGAGATCCGCCCCGCCTCAGCGGTTACGGTCGTAGGCAAAGTGCAGGGCGAAGTCACCACATTGAAACAGGTGAGCGCCGGCGAACAAGTGTCGATAGAGGCCGCCACCGAGTAGCGTGCGGGAAGAGATTCGTCGATCCTGAGAAGCCCGGAATCCATCGGCCTGTTCGCCTATGGAGCAATCTCCACCTACCAGCTCTAACGGACTACCTTTCTCGGACCGCTGCACATATAAATCTTGGATGCATTCCAGCCCAATGACGTGGTAAACTGCCCTTAGTCCCACTGCCAAGGGGGGTCCAGGTTGTTAAGCGTCTTCAATACCCTGACCAAACAGATCGAAGAGATCCAGCCCATCAAGCCCGGCTTCATCAGCATGTACACCTGCGGTCCAACGGTGTACCGGGACGCCCATATAGGCAACCTGCGGACCTACTTGATGGCCGACTGGATCCGCCGGGTGTCTGAGGCCAACGGCCTCCAGGTTTACCACATCAAGAACATAACCGACGTGGGCCACATGCGTCAGGAGTTGGTGGAAACCGGTGGCGACAAAGTGATTCTGGCGGCCCTCGCCGAGGGCCGGACCGTTGAAGACATCACCAAGTATTACGCCGATATCTTCCACCGGGACGAGGCCCGCCTAAACATCAAGGAAGCTCACGTGTTCCCGTGGGCAACCGAACATATCACTGAAATGGTATCCATCGTGGAACGTCTGATGGCCAGCGGATACGCCTATGAAAACGGCGGTAACATCTACTACGAAGTGGCCAAGTTCCAAGACTACGGCAAGCTGTCCAGAAACACCGGAGCGGACCTGCTTGAAGGCGTACGAGCCGAGGCCGACCCTCTGAAGCGCGACCCCAGAGATTTCACCCTTTGGAAGGCCGCCGAACCGGGCCGTGACCTGAAATGGGCCAGCCCCTGGGGAGACGGTTTTCCCGGCTGGCACATCGAATGCTCCGCCATGGCCGAAAAATATCTGGGCCAAGAATTCGACATCCACACCGGGGGAGTGGACAACATATTCCCCCACCATGA
>CATMOE010000021.1:0-54007 GCA_950072105.1 uncultured Dehalococcoidia bacterium | reverse complement strand
AGGCCGTCTCCGACATGAACGCGGGCGTCGTGGCTCGTAGCGTTATTACTTTCTAACCGTAGGAGCGCGGCTCTGGCTGGTAGTTGCCGGTTTTAGCCTACTATCCCGATCTGATCCAGCCGAGAAGACTCGCCCCATCCTAACCTTCCCCCGTAAATGGGGAAGGGATTATTTGCCCTCAGCGTCCTATAGCATCCTTGAAGCGGCGGATGGCGTCGATGTGCTGGTCCGCCCCGCTGAGGCCGCCCTTTCTGGTTTCCACGGACAGATAGTTAGCTCCCATCTCCTCCCATGACTTCACTTCGTCCATCCATTCTTCGGGTTGTTTGCCGGCAGTCCTGAGGCGGCCATCCAATCCCAAAGCCGCCGGGTCGCGGCCTGCTTGCTGGGCGTATCCCCGGACTTTGTCCATCAGGGCGCGGCCCGCCTCATCGGGTGAGAAATTGGGGCACCAGCCGTCGGCCAGGCGCCCGATGCGGCGAAGCACCACTTCATTTAGAGGAGAATCGCCGGCGCCGCCTCCGCCCAGCCATATGGGAATGGGCCTTTGGACGGGCAATGGGTTGAGACCTGCGTGGGTGATGTTGTGCCAGCGGCCATGGAAGTCCACGACTTCCTGCGTCCACAGCGCCCGCAGCACCTCGATCTGCTCGGCGCTACGGCGGCCCCGATCGTGGAAGTCTTGGCCCAAAGCCTCGAATTCCACCTGGTTCCAGCCGACTCCGATGCCCAGGCGCAGCCTGCCGCCGCTTAGCACGTCTATCTCCGCCGCCTGTTTGGCCACTAGAACGGTCTGTCTCTGGGGCAAGATAAGAATCCCGGTCACCAGACCCACTTTCTCGGTGATGGCAGCAAGGTAACCCATCAATGTCAACGACTCATGGACCACGCTGTGCTGACTGTAATTAGCCAGGGATGGGTGGGTATGAAATTGGGTGTCGGCCCCCAAAACGTGGTCCGCGATGAAGATATGAGCGAACCCCAGGTCCTCCGTCGCCTGGGCGTAATCGCGTATGGCCCCAACATCCGCGCCGATCTCGGTCTGCGGGAAGATGACTCCTATTTCCATGGAAATCCCCCTAAATCCCCCTTTACGAAAGGGGGGCTTGTGGAGTGGGTTTTTGGATGTGTTATCGCCTGTATTCGTCGCCGCAGTCGCCGATGATTTGGTAGAGGTCCCTGGAACGGTTTAGGACGGCGTCGATCTGGGCCAGGTCGGACTGGTCTAGGTTGAATTCGAAAACTCTCGCGCTGTCTGCCCGATTTTCGCTTACGCCTAGCCTGACACCGACGATGGCCCCGGCCACGGCGGGGCGGTCTAGCACGTAGCGCACCGCCACGTTGGCGATGTTGACTTGATGCGTGTCGGCAACGGACCTTAGTGCGCCGAGTAATTCTTGAAACAACTCCCAACCGCCCCACCCGTCCACCATCTGCTTGTATTTGGACAGGCTGGCGGTATTCAAGGCGGCCCGGCTGGGCTCGGGCGCTCCCAGGTACCTGTCGGACAACAAGCCGCCGCAGAGAGTGCCGTAGGCTAGAAGATGGATGCCTTGGTCCAGGCAGAACTGGGCCATCTCAACCTCCGGCCGGCGGTCGATCAGGGAGAATTGCACTTGGTTGGACACGATCTTTATGCCATGACCGGCGATCCGCTTTAGACGTTCGGTGTCGAAGTTGGTCAGGGCAACGTGTCTGATCTTGCCTTCGTCCCGGAGGTCAGACAAGTGGGATAAGGCGTCAAGATAGGACTCGTCCTGGTATTCCCACCAGTGAAACTGCAGTAGGTCCAAACGATCGATGTCCATGCGCCGGAGGGATACGTCCACGGCCTGTTCCACAACCCCACGGGTCATCGGTCCGGGCCGGGTCACCCACTTGGTGAAGGCTTGCACACTTTCCCATGCCTCCGGCCCCCTGGCGGCCGTCAACTGACGCCGGAATTCCCCGATCAGGTCCTCGGCAGGGCCGTAATGGTCCGCCAGGTCCCAGGTGGTGAACCCCTCGTCCACGTAGGGAAACATGTCTTTAACGGCGGCGGCGGGGTCGATCGGGCCGTGGCCTCCGGACACCTGCCACATACCGTTCAAGATGCGGCAGATCTCCATATCTTCAGCAAACTGGAAGCGGCTGGATTCCGGAAGGCTCATCCCATCATTCCTATGCAGCCACGGATTGGGCTACCTGGCCCAGTAAGCGGAGGGTTCGGTCAAGGGAAGCGCCGCGGTCGCTGCCAACCAATACGGGCGACAACAAGACCTCGGAAGCGCCGATGTCCAGCAGTTGTTGGATACGCTGGGCGGTTTGCTCCTCGTTACCGTGGAGTACCAGCCCGTCGATCATAGCGTCGCTCCACGTGGCTTCGGCAGCCTCGGGATAGCCGGCGCTGATAAGCATCCTCCTATAGAAAGGGAGCCTGGGGTACGTGGCGAATTGCTCTCGGAAGGCAGCCCGCATCTCATCGGCGTTGTCGTGGACGCATACCGGGGCGTGGGCGATGAGGGGCGGCACCGGACGGCCGGCTTCGCCCGCTCCCTTCTTCATGGCGGGCAAGGCCGTGTCCCGTAGATAGGCTCCGGGGCAGACCCAACTGATGGCCCCGTCGGCCTCCGCTCCGCAAAGCTCGAAGGAGCCGCTCTGAAGAGCGGATGCCATCACCGGCACATCCACCGGCTCGGCTATGGACTCGTGGGCCTGGTAGTACTCGCCGTCGAAATCCACTTTGCCTTCCTGAAGCAGCGATTTAACGATGCGCAGATACTCCCGCAGATGGCCCAGGGGATTCGGCATCTGGATGCCCATGGCCCGCATGGTTGGCCGATGGCTGGGCCCCAAGCCCAATCGGAAGCGGCCAGGGGCGAGTTGGGCCACCACTTGCACTTGCTGGGCCACCACCAGAGGGTGGCGAGGGAAGGTGGGAACGATGGATGTTCCGAACTTTATCCGCTGGGTGCTTGCAGCGGCAGCGGCAAACACTGTAATGCTGTCCAAACGGGCGCCGCCGGTGGTCATCCAAATGGCGTCGACGCCCAATTCTTCGGCTCGCTGAATCGTTGCTTGTATGTCTTGAACTTTGTTTCCGCCAACCGCGACTCCGATACGGCTCATCTCTTAACCTCACTGTATTTTCTTAGTTTGTGAACTGGTATTTGGGCAATAATACTGGGTGGGCCGTCATTACTCCAAAAATAGGTTTGCGAACCTTCGGCCGCACACTTCGTCATTCCGACACCAGCCCTTCGGCGGAAGGGCGGCGAGGAATCTCATATGACCCCTACAACCAGGCATGAGACTCCTCTCTTTCCGCCGAAGGATCGCAGTGACACGAATCGTCCATATTCGTGGGCTGTGGTCCTGGCGCCAACCAGCATGGACGATATTGAGAGAAGCGAAGAATCTACTCACCACCGGGAGATTCTTTCGTCGTTTCACTCCTCAGAATGACAAGTTGGATGTGATTGCGTTGGGCTGGATACCTCGGGCTGTTTTTGTCTAATCCTACAGTTTGTGCACGCCGGGAACCACGTTTTTAGCCACCAGATCAATATGGTCCAAGACGTCCTTCTGGGGAGTTTCCGGGTAGAACAGGCGTATAGACACCTGGCTGAACCCCAGATCCCGGTACCGGCCGATCTGCTCCACGCACTCATCGGGACTGCCGACGATGAAGGTGTCGTCCATCAGGGCTTCTAAGTCTCCGGTTATCTTGCTGGTCATTTCCTCGTCGTTGCCTTGGAACCCATGGGCGGAGTACTCGGCGTATTTCCGTTCAAAGCCCCGCCTGGCTTTGTCCAGAGCGTCTTCCCGGTTATCGGCGCAGAAGAACTCCCGGACAATGACCATATCCTCGGGGATGGGGTGGCCGTATTCCTGGAGCGTCTGATGGTATTGCTCAACCTGCCGCCGAATGGTGTCGTAAGGCTGGACGGGGCCGATGAACAGGGGATGACCCTCCCGTCCCACCCGGCGGATGGCGGGGTCGCTCATGGCCGCCAGCCACAATTTTGGATAAGGCTTCTGGTAGGGCCGGGCGGTGGGGCGAGCGCCGGTAACGTGGTAGAAGCGGCCGTGGTGGGTCACCTCGTCCTCGGTCCACAACCTTTGCATCAACTCCAGGGCTTCAGAGTGGCGGGCGCCCCGCTGGGACATCCGGGTACCGAAGGCTTCGCACTCCTCGGGCCGGTAACCCAGTCCTAGGCCCAGAATGAGGCGGCCTTCGCAGATGTGGTCCAGAGTCGCCACTTGCTCCGCCACGTCTACCGGATTGAGCAAGGGCAGCAGCAGCACCGACGTGGCCAGTTTCATGTTCCCCGGCTCGGCAGCCAACCGGGCCAACACCGGAAAGGGCTGAAAATGCTGGAATGGGTCGATCAGGTAATGATGGGCCCAGCAATAGGTGTCGAAACCGGCATCCCTGGCCGCCCGGAACTGCTCCAGTTGATCTTGCCACTGCTGTTGCAGATCCAGGGTCCCCCGCATGACTACCTGGCCTACCTGATAGGCAATTTCCATCTCGCCACTCCTAGATCACTCTGCCGCCCTTTATAGCGACACCCAGTATATGCCGTCCGGCGCCCGCCGATAACCCCCAATCGGGGATAGGAAACGGTGCGGGGCGCTACGCCGCCGACGCCGATCACGAGTTAATAGTGGTGGAAGACTGTAGCGCCGGCCAAGATCCCCAGGTCTACGATCTGCTCATGGAGAAGCTCTTCCCCCACCAGGATACCGTGGCCACGGCCCGGGATATGGTCAGGGCTTTGAACTCCTAGGTAACAGGGCCATCGGAAGCTTGTCTCAACAAGCCAAGCCAGGACAAGGCGGACTCTCACGCCGACTCCGATTGACGTGGAGAATAGTGCAACGTTAGAATCCCACGACAGACGATTTCCACCGCTTGGCACACGGAACAATATCCCGGACTACCGGATAGAAGGAGATTACAATGGGCGACGTCAAGATGATTCTTTTGGGCGATACCAATGTATCGAGGCCTGACCCGGACTCGGCGTTCACCCCAGCCTTGGATCTCCTTAAGGACGCGGATATCCGATTCTGCAATCTGGAAACCATCGTAGCCGACGCCCAGTACCTCCATCCCTACGACCGGAGCCACCTGCCCCGCACCGAAGAGTGGATGTTCGAGTCTTACGTGCGGGCAGGCTTCGACGTCATGAACCAGGCAAACAACCCGAATACCTACCATGGTCATGAACCGCTCATGCGCAGTTTCGAGGTCCTGGACGCGGCGGGGATAATCCACTCTGGGGCCGGGCCGAACCTGGCGGCAGCCAGCAGGCCCGCAGTAATTGAGCGAAACGGCACCAAGATAGCCTTCGTGTCCCGGACCTCCGTGGGCACTCCGGGGATGGAAGCAACCGTGGATACGCCGGGGGTTGCTTTCTACCCAGTCCAAACACTATACGAGCCCCCGGCTCGGGTTCACTCCAATCCAGGCTTGCCGCCCATAGTCCACACCGTACCCGACCGTGGGGAGCATCGCGCGGCCTTGGAGAAGGATATTCGCGCGGCCAGAGAGCAGGCCGACGTGGTTATCGTTTCCTGGCACTGGGGGCTCTCTCCTTATCAGATCCAGCCCAATGCCGGCGCCGGCGAGTTACCGGTCATGGAGTATCAGCAGGAGATGGGGCACTTCGCCATCGACTCCGGCGCCGACATGGTCATCGGCCATCACTCACACCAACCCCAGCCCATCGAAGTGTACCAGGGCAAACCCATCCTCTATTCCCTGGCCAACTTCGTCCATGACTTGGGGGGATTCCGAGAACGCACCTTAATGACCATGCTGGTGCGCTGCCTAATAGCCGACGGCAAGATCCAGCGGCTCTCCTACGTCCCGGGCGTCGTTCGCGGACATGGCCCGCCCGACTTTGCCAAGCCCGCGCAGGCGCCGGAAGTCGTAAAACGCATCACCGAAATGTCGTCGCCCTTCGGGACCCGCTTCGAGATTGGGGAAGAAGAAGTGACCGTGGTTCTGTGACCAGGCCGGAACAGCTTTCAGCGGCCAGCAGTCAGCCGTGAGGTGTGCTGAAATCTGACTGCTGATAGCTGAAAGCTCGTCACCATCCGTGTTCGAGTTTGTCTTGGAGCACGGACACGAGATCGTCGATGGGAACGCGGCTCTGGTGCATGGTGTCCCGGTCGCGGATGGTTACTTGCTGGTCATCCAGGGAGTCGAAATCCACGGTGACGCAGTAGGGTGTGCCGATCTCGTCCTGGCGGCGGTAGCGGCGGCCGATGCTTTGAGCATCGTCGAATTGTGTAGTGAAGTGACGCCGCAGCCGTGCATGGACATCTTGGACAGTGGAAACGAGTTTGTCGTTGCGGCTTAAAGGCAGAACAGCCACGGTGACCGGGGCCAGTTTGCGATGCAGCCGGCAGACGACCCGGACCGCTTCACCGTCCGGCTCTTCGTCGTAGGAATCCAGCCAGAAAGCCAATACTCCCCGGTCCAGGCCCCCGGAAGGTTCTACAACGTAGGGGAAGTAGCGGCTCTTGGTCTCTTCATCGAAATAGGTCAGGTCTTGGCCGCTGTGCTCGGCGTGTTGGCGCAGGTCATAGTCGGTCCGGCTGGCAATGCCTTCCAACTCCGCCCAGCCCCAGGGAAACCGGTATTCGATGTCGTAGCAGTCCTTAGCGTAGTGGGCCAGTTCGTCGGACCCGTGTTGCCTCAGGCGCAGGTTCTCCCGGCGAATGCCGTATTCCACGTACCATTCCAGCCGGGATTGCACCCATTTTTGCAGCCATTCCTCGTCGGTGCCCGGCTTGACGAAGTACTCGATCTCCATCTGCTCGAACTCCCGGGTGCGGAAGGTAAAGTTGCCGGGGGTAATCTCGTTGCGGAAGGCTTTTCCGATCTGGGCGATGCCGAAGGGCAGTTTTTTACGGGTCGAGTTAACTACGTTGGCAAAGTTGACGAAGATGCCCTGGGCGGTTTCGGGGCGCAGGTGCACTTCGCTGGCAGTTTCCTCCACGGGTCCCATGAAGGTTTTGAACATCAGGTTGAACTGGCGAGGGTCGCCCAACTCGCCGCCGCAATCAGGGCAGGCAAGAGCTTCCAAACTCTTTGCGGGGTTGGCCGGATCCATTTCGATGCCCGCCGCTTCCGCGAGATGATCTAGGCGAAAACGCCGGTTGCACGAACGGCACTCTACCAGGGGGTCGGTGAAGTTTTCCACATGCCCGCTGGCGACCCATACCTGGGGATGCATCAAGATGGCGGCGTCCAGACCCACCATATCGTCCCGGTCCAGCACCACCGACCGCCACCAAGCCTCTTTAACGTGGCGCTTCAGCTCCACACCCAAGGGACCGTAATCCCAAGTGGATCCCAGGCCCCCATATATCTCGCTGCTCTGGAAGACGAACCCCCTACGCTTGGATATAGAGAGGATCTTGTCCATGTCGGCGTAAGGAAGAGTTCGGGCCACGCGAGCCTCCTAGCGGTTAGCTGTCAGCATTCAGCGGTCAGCGGTCAGGGTTTGTTTTCTAAAAGATAGGATAAAAGCGTAACAATTCGCCTGAGGGATGTAAACAGGAAGGGGTGCAGGGTTATGACAGAGCCAACTTGTCCAAAAGTCCCTGGATCTCATCTTGGGTTAGAGGGGGAGCGTCGGGAGTGGGTAGCTGTAGGCGCACCGCATCGGCCAGATTGCCGGCCTGCAGGTCTTCCAACATCAGGTAATGGGCGCCCATGGCCTCGGCGATGGGTTTTGCCAGGCCCAACCGGATGAAGTCTACTTCGGTGTCTACGACCGCCGCGGGGATGTGCTGCTGCTGAACCAGAGCGGCGACGGCTTTCGCCTCATCCAAGGGTTTGCTTGCCGGCCTCCCGTCCCCGCCGGCGCCGCCCATGGCGACGTTGGCCCGGCCGTCGGATAGCAGAACGATCAGCGGCAACACGTTGCGGTCTTTCATACGCTCGGTCTCTATGATATCCAGGGCCAAGTAAATCCCCCGGCTCAAAGGCGTGCGCCCTCCCGTGGGCATCTCTTGCAGACACATCTCAGCCAGGTCCACGCTGGAGGTGGGCGGCAACACAACCTCGGCACTGGTCCCACGAAAGGAGATCAGCCCCACCCGGTCCCGTCTTTGATAGGCATCCAGCAGCAGGGACAGGATGGCTCCCTTTACCGCCACCATACGCCTCTGGGCCCCCATAGAGCCGCTGGCATCCACCACGAACAGAATCAGGCTGCCAGTCTTGGTTTCCCGCACCTTCTCGCGGATGTCCCACGGCTCGATCAGGAAGCCGGGAGATCCGGGAACTTCTCCTGACCGCTGATCGCTGACTGCTGACAGCTCGCCCCGTCGTTCCAGTTGGTGCGGGGCGGCGACGCGGAGGGTTGCGTCCAAGGCCAGGTCTGAGGCTTTTCCTTCAGGGACCTTGGCCCCGGTGTAGTGTCCGGTGGCAGTGCCGCTAATGGTGTTGGCCCTGCGTCCTGCGCTGGTCCTGGCCCGGCGATCGGGAGGTTGTACCTGCAGGGAGCGAATGTTGAAGGGCGTGCCAACTTCGAAAAGTTCGTCCTGAGGACCGGAGTCCTCGGGAGGCTGGTCTTGGTTCGATGGGTCTGGGTCGCTGTCTTCCTGCTCTTGGTTAGAGTTGGACCCCTGATCCGAAGGTTCGCGTTGGCGGGGCTGGTTCTGGAAGTCATCTACCATCGTGTCCAGCTGCTCGGTCGCCAGGTGGGGTTGCTGGAAGGGTTGGCGCCGCTGACGATGCAGCAACGCCATCTGAGCCGCTTCCCGAACGTCTTCCGGCGAGACTTGGGTCCGCCCTTCGTAGGCGGCGATGGTGCTCGATGCCTTGTACATCACGATATCGGCCCGCATACCGTCTACTTGGTATTCGGCGCATATATCGGTGATCAGCTCCAGTATTTCTTCGCCGACCTGAACTTGAGGCAGCAACATCCGGCTGGCCGAGATGCGTTCCCGTTCTTCCTCTTCGGCCTCCCGCCACTGCTCCATGAACGCGAAGGGGTCGGCTTCGTAGGCGATACGCCGCCGGACGACCTCCCGGCGCTCCTCGGCACTGAAGACGCCATCGACTTCCACCGCCAGACCGAACCGGTCCAGCAATTGGGGCCGCAGGTCGCCCTCTTCAGGGTTCATGGTGCCCACCAGAATGAAATCGGCGGCGTGGCTGACGGAGATTCCTTCCCGCTCCACGTAGTTGCGGCCCATGGAGGCGGCATCCAGCAAAACGTCGACCAAGTGGTCGTTGAGGAGGTTAACTTCGTCAACGTAGAGAATGCCCCGGTGAGTGGTGGCTATGAGACCCGGCTCGAAGCTGCGGTTGCCCGTTTTGATGGCCTGCTCGATGTCTAGAGACCCCACCAAGCGGTCCTCGGTAGCGCCCACTGGCAAGTTGACGATACGCACTTGGCGGCTTACCGCCGAGCCCTCGCCGCCACTATCGTCGCAAAGGTGACACAATCCCTGGAGAGCATCAGGGGAGCAACTATAAGGGCAGCCTTGCAAAACGGAAACTTCGGGCAAAAGCGCGGCCAGTGAGCGAACGGCGGTGGACTTGGCGGTTCCCTTCTTGCCCCGAATGAGAACGCCGCCAATCTTGGTGTTGATGGCGTTCAGCAGCAAAGCCCGCTTCATCGCGGTCTGGCCTACGATGCCGGTAAAGGGGAAGCTGGGTACGGGCCGTTGATCCAAGGCTTAATCTCCAATTGTCCGCACTTGGGAATTTCCAGGTGAGACTTACCTGTCGGGCATGGCGCCCGATGTTTTACCTTGATGAAATAGTCGAATCGCGGGATACAGACTAACGTGGATAGGTAGTGGGGTCAAGCAGGTCCCGCAGTCCATCTCCCAGCAGGTTGAACCCCAACACCACCAGAAAGATAGCCGCTCCCGGGTACAGCATCATTTGCGGTTCCGTCTGCAGAAAAGGTCGCCCGTCGTTTAACATCGCGCCCCACTCCGGTGTGGGCGGCTGCGCTCCTAAACCAAGAAAGTTCAATCCGGAGATGCCGAGGATGATCCAACCCATGTCGAGGGTAGCCAGCACCACCACAGGGCCGAGAATATTCCTCCAGATATGAGACACCATAATCCGTCCGTCACTGGCTCCTATCGCCCGCGCCGCTTCCACAAACTCCCGGTTCCGTATCGCAAGTACCATGCCGCGAACCAGCCGGGCGTAACCGGCCCACCACACCGCAGCCATCGCAATCATTACATTCATCAGGCTTGGGCCCAAAGTACCCGCGATTGCGACGGCCAGGATCAATCCGGGGAAAGCCAGAAGCAGGTCTACCAGGCCCATCAAAAGAGTATCCAACCAGCCGCCATAATATCCAGAAAGAGTGCCCACCATGAACGCGATGGCAAACACTACAGCCAATACCACTCCCGCTGTTCGCAGGGTCGTCCGCGCCCCGTAGAGCAGGCGGCTAAGCTCGTCCCTTCCCAAGTGGTCAGTGCCCAGGGGGAAATCGCGGCCCGGGGGAAGCAGACGGTCCTGCAGACTTACGTCCGTGGGGTCATGGGGAGCCAATAGGGGAGCCGCAATGGCGGTGGTAACGGCCAAGACAACGATGACCAAGCCTAGTACATTGGCCGGATCCCTTAAAAAAAGCCGCAGCCGGCGGTGAATTCTGAGGCTCAGCGCCCTCAACCGTAGCGTTCCCTCCATTTGCACCTCGAAGCCTACCCCTTTATGCCGGCTGGCGGCCAAAGTGGAGCCGAGGATCCAGCCAACGGTAGGCAAAATCCACCGCCAGGTTTGCTAGGAGGAAGATGAACGCCATATACAAGACGAAACCCTGCACCACCGGGTAATCCCTTTGCAGGATGGACTCGACGGCGTACCTGCCGACTCCGGGCCAGCCAAAGATCGTCTCAACGATGACTGTCCCGCCGAGGAGATGACCCAGGTTGATCCCCAGCATAGTGACCACCGGCAGTAATCCATTTTTTAAACCGTGCACCATGATTACCGTGCGTTCATTCAAGCCCTTGGACCGGGCGGTGCGCATATAGTCCTGTTGCAAAACCTCCAGCATGCTAGCCCGCGTCAGCCGCATGACTTGAGCGCTGCTCCCGGCCGCCAACGCGATAGCCGGCAGTATCAGGTTCTTGGGGCTCCCGTAGCCAATCGCCGGCAGCCAGTTTAGCTTCACCGCGACGAACAGCATCAAAAGCAAAGCCAACACGTAGCTGGGAACCGCAGCGCCCAAGAGGGCTAGAAGCCGGCTCAGGGAGTCTAACAGCGACCCACGCCAGAGCGCCGCTATTATACCCAGGGGGATGCTGACCACTACCGACAGAGCAAGAGCGGCCGTTGCCAACATCATCGTGGCCGGAAATCGCTTCACCAGTTCGCTCATGATCGGAGTGCCGCTGCGATAAGACTCCCCTAGGTCGCCCTTTAACACGTCGAACAGCCACCGGCCATATCTAAGGGGCAAAGGAGCATCCAGACCCAATTGCTGTCGAAGCGCCCGAACCGCTTCCGGCAATGGCGGTTCTTCTGGATTCTGGCGTCGGAGGATAATTTCCGCCGGGTCTCCAGGAGCAAAATTTAATAGAGCGAAGCTGATAATGGAGATCCCAAATAGCAGCGCCGGCAGAATTAGCAGCCGGCGCGCTACATAGGCCCGCATGCTACCGTTTCCCTACGTTGCTATCGATGAAATACATCGGCACCGGATGAGGCTCGTCAAACCCGACTACATCATTCGATACACCATAATTAAAATTCGGGAACAGTATTGGCACTATCGCCACTTCGTCGATGATCGCCTGCGTAGCTTTACAAGCTAGCCGTTCCCTTTCCGCTGGGTCTATGGCATGCCCCACCTGAGCGGCCAGATCGTCTACCCGTGAACTGCTGAAGTGACCACGGTTGCCCGAACCACCTGTAGTGTACATGCGGTCAAGGGCCCAGAATGGATCACCCGTGGAAGTTGTGCCGTTATACCACGTAAAGAGATCCCAATTCCCTTGATTCGCGGCAGGAACCGGTTGTTCCACCAACTGAACTTTGGCTCGGATTCCTATGTCTTTCAGCATCGATTGAGCGGCCTCCGCGATGAGAGGCAACTCGGGCCGCTGCCGATAGGTGAGTAGATCTAAGACTAAGGGCTGGCCGTCTTTTTCCACGATTCCGTCGCCATCGGTATCCCGGTACCCCGCTTCGCTGAGAAGAGCCCTCGCTTTTTCCGGCTCGAAGCGGTGTGCACGAAGTTGATCACAAGTCAGGAATCCAGGTGGGAATGGTCCTATGGCCTCGGCGCCTTTGCCTTGCGTTATCGCACCGACCAGGGCTTGACGGTCAACAGCTAGGACTACTGCCTGGCGAACCCGCTCGTCATTCATTGCTCCTCTTTCGTGGTTGACGAACATAAAAGTCAGAGCATTTGGCGCCGCGGACTTCACTGCTAGATTAGGGTCGTTTTGCACCGTAGAAGTCCCCTCAGGCGAAAGGTAAACGGCGATGTCCACGTCGCCGCTCTGTAACGCCAACAACCGGCTGTTGGCGTCGGCCAAGCCAAGGTATTTTATCCGGCCCAGCTTGGGAAGAGAACCCCAATACTGATCGTGGCGAGTTACCACCATTTCCTTATCCAGTTCGAACGTCTCCACTTTGTAAGGGCCGGTCAATACCGGTTTGATGGGAAAGGCGTCACCCATGGCCTGGGCTGCTGCGGCATCTACGATGGCGGTTTTATTGGCGGTAAGCAATCCAGGCAGGACGGGGCTTGCGCCGTTGGTCACAATTCTTACCTTCAGGGGGTCCATCACCTCAATACTAGCTATATCAAGCAAGGTCTCCATGCCCTTGTTCTGGGTGATGGCCCGTTCCAGGGAAGCTTTAACCGCTGCGGCATCCATACCCGCTCCGTTGTGAAACTTCACGCCCGGGCGAATGGTGATCTCCCAAGTTTTTTCATCTACCTGCTGGGCCCCTGTGGCCAACCATGGTTCGGGACTGAAGTCCGTACCCAGTCGGAACAAGGTCTCGGACAGACCTGTCGGAAGGGCCAGCCACCCTGCCTGTAGTGGGTCAGGCGGCTGATCAAGAAAGACCACGGCGATATTCATAGACGAGTCTTTGCCACTGTCAGCTGGGATTAATGTTGCCGCCGCTAGAGGAGCAGTTGTGGACGCTGGAACAGCGGTGGCGGCTCCACCACACGCGGTGACGGCTAATGCCAGCACCGCCAGAAATACTGGGATGGTTCGAGAAAAAAATGTCATTTGGAACCCCTATTTATTTTTTAGGATCCGTGTTGTCGTTGGCAGGTCAGCCCACCCCTCACTTCCGGCCATCCAGGGTCTCCCGGAACCGCGTGTCCTGTTGCTCGCGAGTCAGCAAGATGCAGTTGGAGCAGAAGTCGCTGGACTTCTCCGTCCGCCAATAGAGGCAGCATCCGGAACGCCTGGAAAAGAGGCCTAGTTTACCCCGGTGGCCGAACACCTCCATGGCCAATTGCCGGTACACCGGCGACGATGGGTCGCCGAAGAAGGCGTCGGCATCCTTAAACACTGATTCGGGTTCTTCCGCTATGTCATATAGCCTGCTGAACGCCTGGGCGCACGAGTCGGCAACGGTATTCCAGGAAACTTTGATGCTGGCCCGCGCCGCCCGGCGAAGTGACGGAATCACTATGTGTAGGTTAGCGTCGAACAGCCACCCCTTGAGCCGGGCGTAGAGTTCCGCCGCGTCAGCGACAACCACGGCGTCTTGGTGACTCGACGCAACATCAGCCGGAAGCGCGGCAAAGGTCGGCCGTTTGAGTGCGGTGCCATCTATACGCTGGCCGTCCCAGTGGAACTCCAGGTTACTCAAGCGCACGTCAGGCACCCGGCGCTCCAACACGTATTGGGAGATCAGCGGCCGGGTGACCCGGGTTAGGTAGGCAATAACGAAGGCCGAACAGGCGGCGTGGTGGTTGCCGGTGCCCCACCGGTCACGCCCAAGGGCCATCACCATGTCCTGCAGGCGCTGATCATCGTCCTGGAACAGGGATCGAGCCTCGAGCCAGCCGTCCTGATCCCGCTTCCGGACTGGGAGGTTAAAGAGTTCGCTTAGCGCACCGGCTCGGCGCATGCTGTCGAACAGAGGGTTTTGATTACTATCCATTCGACTCCTTTCCATAGGCAACCTCTGGAATTCGCGTGGGTTTCATTCATCCCGGCCGTCCTCGCTGAATGTTCTCGGACAGCTAGACGCGCCGTCTTAAGAAAAAAATAGCCCGGTCTTCGTGACCGGGCGAAAATCCGTCCAATTCATACCCTCTGCCTCGAAGTGTATCAATCCATGCCTGTGGCAGGTCTCCTGGCTTCTGGCTTCAACCGTTCTCCCAGCCTTCCCGGCCCGGGTTATCGGGCCAGTGACTTCGCACCTTGCGGCTTGGGTTGGTTCACCAGTTACAGTGGCGGGACCGCGCCGGACTTACACCGGCTTCCCTTTTCAGCCCCGATTTATCGGGGCCACCAACAGGCAGTCTTCATTTGTTAAGGTTTGCTCGTTAAAAACCAGCCGACTCCAGCGGTCCAAGGTTGGCGATGGGCCTCTACGTCCCGCTAGTTTGCCCTGGTGGACGGGCGAACACGATTCCGTCCTTTCCCTCGTATTGCTCGCGCATATCGTTGAAAGCCTTTAACCTATCCGGCTGCAACTCGGTACGCTGGTTGTCGTCATCCAAGTACGGGTTGGGGAAATACCCTCTCAGCAAGGTTTCTTCGCTAGAGCCGGAGAATCGGACATAATATGAGAGCATGTCCCCGTGGCTCTTCGCCTCCACGAATTGGATCCCCGTTATATTGTCCAGGCCGATATGGAAGTGCCAATTGTCTGCTTCGACGGTGATGTAGCCGCGGTCTAACTCCGGTTCCTTGATCCCCTTGGAGTTATTCTCGCTGACCACCTCGCCTCCGCCAACAACCCACATCACCCGGTCGTCTTTGGTAAGGTCCCTTATCAAGTCGAGGGCTATATCCACCGTCTGCCTCCGGGGAGCTGTTTAAGAAATGGTCTCCCGCGTACGTGATCCCGCTCCTGATAATCCTAGCGGTTTCACGAGCGTCCCAATTCTATCAAACACTTCTACCCGTTGAAAGTAGTGCTCCTATCAGTTTTTACGTTAGAAGTATAAAGAGCCCACACCGTCTCACCGGCGAAGGCCTGTGTCCAGGCCCGCAGTTGATGCGAACGTTCTGTGGATTCCGGCCTGCGCCGGAATGACGCAAGCCCGGTCCCATCCCTGAAGGCCTATTTATGGCTGTTGCCCTTCTTGCCTAGCCTCCAATTCTGTTTCCAGGTCCAGGTAGAGCTCCTGCAACTTCTCCCTCATCTCCGGTGGAGGCTCCGCCCAAAGACCCCGTTCGATGGCTTCCAGTAGCCGTTCCACGATGCTACGCAGCGCCCAGGGATTGCTCTCCTGGAAGAACTTCTGGGTCTCCGGATCCAAGACGTAGCTCTCGGTTACGTCTTCGTACATCCAGTCTTCCACCACCTGGGCAGTGGCGTCGTAGCCGAACATGTAATCCACGGTGGCCGACAGCTCGAACGCACCCTTGTAGCCATGGCGCTTCATCGACTCGATCCACTTGGGGTTGACCACCCTGCTCCGAAACACCCGGCGCGCTTCGTCTTGCAGATCGCGGACCCTAGCTCGGGAAGGGTCGGAGCTATCGCCGAAAAATTGGCGCGGGTTCCGGCCGGTCAAGGCCCGCACGGTGGCGATCATGCCCCCGTGATACTGCATGTAGTCATCGCTGTCGAAGATGTCGTGCTCCCGGGTGTCCTGGTTCTTGGCGGCCACGACGATCTGGCTGAACCGCTGCCGGAACTGGGGCCTGGCACTCACTCCGAAGTCTCGCTGGGTGTAAGCGTAGCCGCCCCAAGCGGTGTAGACCTCCGCCAAGTCCTCCACCGTTTCCCAATTGCGCTCGTCCAACGCCGCCAGGATACCGGCCCCGTAGGTGCCCGGTTTGCTGCCGAATATCCGATACAGAGACGTGGCCCGGTCGCCCTCACCCCCGGCCCCTCTTTCTGAGGGAGAGGGGTGTTCGCTATCTGAGGTAGATCGGTCACGGGCCAGGTCTTCTCTGAGGTGCTTGAGAATGAAGTTTTCTTCGGGAGATTCGTCCTGGGATGCCGCCATTTCCACGGCCTGATCCAGAAGATTGATAAGGTTTGGAAAGGCGTCACGGAAAAAGCCGCTGATCCTTATGGTTACGTCGATGCGGGGGCGGCCCAATTCGGAGACGGGTATGACCTCCAGCCCTTCGACCCTACGGCTTTCCGGCTGCCAGACCGGCCTGATTCCCAACAACTGGAGGATCTGGGCCACGTCGTCGCCGTGGGTGCGCATGGCCGACGTCCCCCAGACCACGAGTCCCACCATTTCGGGATAGGCGCCTTCCTCGGTCAGGTACTTTTCCAGCAGAGCGTCAGCCAGGGCCTTGCCGGTTTCCCAAGCGGATGGCGACGGGATGGTCTTGGGGTCCACCGAGTAAAAGTTGCGCCCCGTGGGCAGGATGTTGGCCATTCCCCTGGTGGGCGCTCCGCTGGGCCCCGGAGGCACGAACCGGCCTTCCAGCCCTCGAAGCAAGTTGCCGATCTCATCAGGGGTACGTTGCAAGGCTGGATAAATGGTATCCGCCACATAACCCAGCACGAGCTGGGTTTGAGCGTCAGCTTGTCCCAAGATTTGGGACACCACTGGGGCCACGAAATCGGGATTGAAGTCCTGAGCCAACAGCAGGCGGTAGGCTTCACGGCACAGCAACTCTATGCGCTCCAGCAAATCTCCCTGACTGCGCACCGGGGTGTCCGGATCTGCCGATATTAATGCCGGATGAACGTTTCCATCAGCCGCGAGCGCCGGCTCGTCGATGATCGAGCCGTAATCCAGCCCCAGGGCTTCCGCGAATGCCTTGCGTAGGCTTGGAATGCCGCTAATGTCCAGACGTGTCAGGGCGCACAGCAGGCCGATAAGTAGCTCGCCCTCGGGGGCCTCCCCCAGAATATGAAGCCCGTCCTTTATCTGAGCGTCTTTTAGTTCGCAGAGATAACCGTCTATCTCCAGAATGAATTCGCCGAAATCCTCGGGGAGGTCGTCGATGCCTAGGTCACGGTTCAATTCGGCTGCTTTGACCAACTCCCAGATCTGGGCTTCCAGCAGGGGGAGCTTGGCCGGGTCCAGCGTCTGGCACTGGTAATGTTCGTCCATCAATTGCTCAACCCGGGCGATGTCACCGTAGCTATCGGCGGTGGTCATCGCCGGAATCAAGTGGTCTACGATGGTGGCGTGGGTGCGGCGCTTGGCCTGGGCGCCCTCGCCGGGGTTGTTAATTATGAAGGGGTAAAAGAGGGGAACGTCACTCAACGCCAACTCCGGATAACAAGCTTCGGACAAGCCGATGCCCTTCCCGGGTAGCCACTCCAGGGTGCCGTGTTTTCCAACGTGGATCATGGCGTCGGCTTTGAAGACATCCCGGATCCAGCGATAGTAGGCGATGTAATGATGGGTCGGAGCCAAGTCCGGGCTGTGGTAGATGGCGATGGGATGTTCGCCGAATCCCCGGGGCGGTTGCAGGCCGATAAAGACGTTACCCAGGTCGATGCCCGCTATGGCCAGGCTTCCGTTGGTGCGGTAAACCTGTCCCGGCGGCTCACCCCAAGCCTCGGTCATCTCCTGGACAACCTTGGCTGGAAATCCCTGAAACCATTCGGCGTATTGGCGGCTGGTGACGTGACCGACCGCCATTTTAAGTTGCTCTTCGGTAAGCGAGTCCCGGTCGTTGCTGCACCGTTCGATTATGCGGTGGACCAGCTCATCTCCGGATTCGGGTATATCGGTGACGTGATAACCGGCGCCTTTCATGGCATTCAGAATGCGGATCACCGATGCCGGTGTATCCAGACCCACCGCGTTGCCGATACGGGCGTCCTTGGTGGGATAGTTGCTTAGGATGATAGCGATCCGCTTTTCCGAGTTTTCCTTGAGCCGTAGATCGGCCCATTTGATGGATAGGCGGGCCAGATAGTCCACCCGGTCTTCCCGGGGCACGTAACGCTGCATACGTCCGGACAGTTTGGCAGCGCCAGACGATGCGCCGCTATGTCCGGTTTCCTGCTTAAAGGATATGGGTACCGATATGATTCGGCCGTCGAACTCGGGCAGGGCTATGCTCATGGCAGTGTCGATGGGACCTAACCCCAGGGAGCTTTCCTGCCAATCCTCTTCAGTGCCGGTGCTGATGATTCCTTGGATGATTGGAACGTCCAACTTGTCAAGGTAATCCACCGTCCATCCGGCGGCGATGGTAGGTCCCTCGGTGCTCAACTCGCTCATGGACATCCCCATGGTCGTGATGATGCAATCGACCTTGGGAACACCGTCGGGATCGGCCAGGTACTCGGTAAAGGTACGGTTGCCTTGGCCGTCCTCTTCAGGATTGTGCTTCAGACTGTAGGAGAACAACGGCAGGACGTTGGCGCCCATCGCTTCTAACCGGTGAATCAGACTATCGATGGTAAGCAGGTTTCCGCTCATCCAGTGGGCCCGGTAAAAAAGAAGGGCGATGCGGGGCTTTCCAGCCTGGAACCGGTCCCGGATGTAATCATCGACCTCGGTGCCTTGGGCCACATCGGGGTGATACAGGCCCTCCCAAGGAATGTGGCTGGGAGCTTCGTGTCCATAATCGGTACCCAAGTAGGTATCGCTGAGGAAAAAGAAGAGGTTTTCCAGGTTCTGCACGCCGCCGCGCATCAGGTAGGCGAAGACCGTTTCCACTTCCGCCACCGGCACGGTGCAGGCGGTAACCAGGTCCTCGTCCCACTCCTGATGACCTGGCAAGGCTATCAGGGGTATCCCTCGGACACGGCAATCGCGGACCAGTTGGTCAAACAACTGGGGCATGGATTGTTTCCCACCCAGGAGACGCAAGATCACAACTCCCGCGTCTTCCAGGGCCGTCATCAGTTCTTCCTGGGCCTCGGGGGTTTCCAGGGCTACCGGGTTGAACGCCCTGACGTGAGGATAGTCATCGGGCATCCCGCTTAAGGCCCGCTCGGCGGTGAGGATGTCCGTATCGGCGGTGGTGACGAACAGGACAGTCTTCCGTTGGGTGGTTGTATCCGTTCGCTCAGTCATTAAGCATCACTCATGGGAGTCCGGCCCTTCGCCGGCTTCCGTAAAGATCACCATTATGGAAAGATCGCTGAACTCCTCAGTGATCTCGCCGCACTCATCAAGGTTGCCGTCCCACCGTTTCTCGCCGTCCAAGGTAAGGCGCTGGAACACGGTGACCGGCCTGTCTCCCGCAATGCCCGCAGACACTAATTCCTTGGCGATACCGGGGGGCATGAGGTCGTAGGGACGGGGCAGCAGGATCACGTGCCTGCGCCCATCTTTGAGAAAGTGGACAACCTCTTCAACGTCCGAGGCGAAGTCGTCGGAAGCGCCGCGCCGCTGGTGGAGGGTGATGAACACCGCGTCTTCCAGGGAGATTCCAGACCTGGCACAAGCCATCTGGATCGAGCTGATGCCGGGGGTCAGCTCCACCTTCCCGGCCCGGCGCCGTACCCTGGCCAACAACTCCCGGGCCGACACGTTCAAGTCGCCCCAGCAGCAGACAACGCACTTCTTACCGAGCAAGGCCTGGGACTCGACGTACGCCAGCACGTCCTCTTGGTCCCGGTAGGTCATGGGACAGGCTTCAGCGTTGGTGAGCCAGGGCTGGACCACGTCTAGCACGGTCTTGAACCCCGCCACCACGTCGGCGTTCTCGAGAATCTCACGCCCTTGCAGCGTCATCAGACTGGGATCACCCGGCCCGACTGCCACGATCGCGATGGACGTATCGCTATGATTTAGACTCATAAATACCGCAGTTTAACCTTTTTAATTAAGTATAGTTTGAGTTACTACCTGCAGGTCGATATATATACAAGGTGAGAACCATAAAAAAACCCCGGACTGTGTCGTGACCGGGGAGAGTTTGCTGGCGTGGTCGTGGCGCGATCCTAAATTAGGGTAGCGCCACGGGGGCATGTTTCTGTTTAGCGCAGACGAGAGCTCCCCTTACCCGGGCAGGTGTCCTGACTCGCGGGATACGCCTGGGGTTTCCCGTCTCAAATCGTGAGATACGAGAAACAGGACCCAAGCTAAACCCGCATACAGTGGCGCAACCGCGGCGGCCTTTCACCGCCTTTCCTATTAAGCCTTAAGCCGTTTGCAGCGCCTCGGGTAGAACATTCGGTTGTTAAGGGCGGCCTGCCGAACCGGGTTCAAGATGCCCCATGTGGCAGACAGGGATGATTAGACACTTTAAGTGGCTCCAGATGGGTTGTCAACAGGCCGAAATTAGTTGACATCTACAGTCAAGGTTGGTAAAGTACTTAGTCGCTGTCAAGTCGATAAGCGGGGATAATCTATGCCTACAGTAAACCAATTGGTCCGGCATGGCCGTAAGCCGGTTCGGAAGAAGACCAAGGCCCCGGCGCTGCACTGGGTCCAGAACTCATTGCGCAACCGGGTAAAGTATGGCAAGGGGTGTCCGCAACGCCGAGGGGTGTGTATTCAGGTACGCACGATGAACCCCAAGAAACCCAACTCAGCGCTGCGGAAAATAGCCCGCGTGCGACTTACTAACGGATTTGAGATCACCGCCTACATCGGCGGCGAAGGGCACAACCTCCAGGAGCACTCGGTGGTTCTGGTCCGGGGCGGCCGTGTTAAAGACCTGCCGGGTGTCCGCTATCACGTCATCCGCGCCGCCTTGGATTGCGAAGGTGTCTCGGACCGGAGGCGGGGCCGAAGCAAGTACGGAGCCGACAAGCCTCGTACCGACCGCTAGACCGGTATTTAGCAATTTAAGGCGTCCATCAGCCTTTTCGGTATTAAGCGTAAGGTGTGACTATCTATGTCCAGAAGAAGACGTGCTGTAATCCGGGTGATTCCCCCGGATCCTTTGTACAACAATGTGGAATTGGCCAAGTTCATCAACAATGTGATGCAGCGGGGTAAAAAGAGCACCGCCCAGCGGATCTGTTACAGCGCGTTCGAAATCATCAAAGAGCAATCCAACAGAGAGCCGCTGGAGGTATTTCAGATGGCTCTTAAGAATGCCACCCCAATGGTGGAAGTTAAGCCCAAGCGAGTGGGAGGGGCAACTTACCAAGTACCCACGGAGCTCCGTCCCAGCCGTAGCGAGGCTTTGGCCATCCGGTGGCTTATTCGCGGCGCCCGCGGAAGGAAAGGGATGCCCATGCGCCGAGGGTTGGCTCAGGAACTTATGGAAGCATCCCGAGGAGAAGGAACGGCAGTACGCCGTAAGGAGGAACTACACCGTATGGCGGAGGCCAATCGAGCTTTCGTCCATTATCGAAGATAGACGTCTCACGGGGCGCCCGGTGCCACATCAATTATGGAGAGCAACTTTCCGATAGGGAAAATTCGTAATATCGGCTTTATCGCCCACATCGATGCGGGCAAGACAACGGTAACCGAAAGGGTACTTTTTAACACAGGTAGGATCCATCGGTTAGGAGAGGTGGACGACGGGACCACCACCATGGACTGGATGCCCCAGGAAAGAGAACGGGGCATCACCATCACCGCTGCCGCCACCACCGCCTATTGGCGGGACTGCAAGATCAACATCATCGACACGCCCGGCCATGTCGATTTCACGGCTGAGGTGGAACGCAGCCTCCGTGTTCTGGACGGCGGAATCGTCGTTCTTGACGCTGTAGCTGGCGTTCAATCTCAATCAGAAACCGTATGGCGTCAGGCCGACACCTACAACGTTCCCCGTATCTGCTTTGTCAACAAGATGGACCGGGTTGGCGCTAGCTATGAGCGCACGATCGAGTCGGTCCGCCGCCGCCTGAAGGCCAATACTGTGCCGGTCCAACTGCCCATCGGTGAAGAATCCGATTTCCATGGTGTGGTAGACCTGATCAGCGGACAGACTTGGACCTACCCCAACAGCCACGTCAACGGCGCCCGGCACGCGAACGGCGCGTCCGAGGCCGAGCTAGGGCCCATGCCCTCCGAGTGCGAGGAGAATTACCAAAAATTTCGGCAAGCCATGATTGAAAAGATCGTGGAGACTGACGAAAGCCTGCTCATTCGCTACCTGGAAGGGGAAGAGATCGGAAACGATGACCTTAGGGCGGCTTTGCGCAAGGCGACTATCGAGCGCAATCTGGTGCCCGTCTTATGCGGCAGCGCCGTCGGCAATAAGGGGATACAACCGTTACTAGACGCGATCATTGATTATCTGCCTTCCCCGTCGGATGTTCCTCCGGTAGAGGGCATCCAACCCCAGACCGAAGAAACAGTGCTTCGGTATCCAGATGAAAGTGAACCGCTGTCCGCTTTAGCGTTCAAAGTGGCGACAGATCCCTTCGTGGGCCGCTTGGTATACCTCCGCATATATTCCGGCAAGGTAAAAGCCGGAGAGCAGGTACAAAACGTCACCAGAGGAAACCGGGAGCGGATGGGGCGGCTGCTCCAGATGCACGCCAACCACCGGGAGGACCTGGAGGTCATCGGCGCCGGAAATATCTGCGCGGCCATCGGGCTTAAAAACACCTTTACCGGGGACACGATCTGTATCGCGTCCAATCAAGTGATCTTGGAACCGCCTCAATTCCCTCAACCGGTGGTATCGGTGGCCATTGAACCGGCGACCCGGGCCGACCAAGACCGATTGAGTGAAGCCCTTAGAAAACTGTCCGACGAAGACCCCACTTTCATAGTCAAGTTCAACGATGAAACCGGACAGACGGTTATGTCCGGCATGGGAGAGCTTCACCTGGAGGTGTTGGTCGACCGCATGCGGCGGGAGTTCGACGTGGAAGCCCAAGTCGGCTCACCCCGGGTGTCTTACCGGGAGACCATCACCCAAGCGATCAAAGTGGAAGGACGGTTCGTTCGCCAAACGGGCGGTCACGGCCAGTTCGGCCACATCTGGCTGGAACTGGAGCCCTTGGACCGGGGGTCCGGAATCGTATTCGTGAACGCCATCAAGGGTGGCACTATTCCTCGAGAGTACATCCCGGCAGTGGAAAAGGGAGTGCGCCAAGCATTAGACAATGGACCAATGGCTGGTTACCCGCTGGTGGACATGCAGGTCAAACTGGTGGACGGCAGTTACCACGACGTTGACTCATCGGAGATGGCCTTCCGCAGCGCCGGAATGCTGGCCATCCGGGAAGGCGTGCCCAAGGGTAAGCCGGTGCTATTGGAACCTATCGTAGATCTGGAAGTAACGACGCCGGGCGAGCATCTCAGTGAAGTCATTGGAGACCTTGGGACCCGCCGCGCTCAGATCCGGAATATTGAGGGGCAAGACGAGATTCAGGTAGTTCGGGCCTATCTGCCCTTGGGGGAGACTTTCTCCTATACGACGGCGCTTCGGTCAATCACCCGAGGCAGGGCCACATTTACGATGGAATTCCGTCATTACGAACCAGTTAACGCGGAACTCTTGAAAACACTGGTCCGAGTGTGATAAATATAGACCCGTTCGGCAAAATTAGGCGAGATAGAGGCATATGGTAACCAGGCAAAAAGTCAGGATTGTCCTCAAGGCTTTCGATCATAAAATGCTGGACCTTTCGGCGGGCCAGATCGTGGAAACCGCGGAGCGTACCGGAGCACGGGTGGCCGGCCCAGTACCCCTGCCGACTCACATCCGCCGGTTCTGCGTCATACGAAGCCCCCACGTCGACAAAGATTCGCGAGAACACTTTGAGATACGCACCCACAAGCGGCTCATAGACATCCTAGAGCCCACCTCGAAGACCATCGACTCGTTAACGCGGCTGAACCTGCCGGCCGGCGTTGATATCTCTATCAAGCTTTAACTAGACGGTTATAAATATGTTGCAAGGCTTTCTCGGTAAAAAAGTTGGAATGAGCCAGGTCTTCTTGGAAGACGGCAGAGTGGTGCCGGTCACGGTCATACAAGCCGGTCCGTGCTTCGTCACCCAGGTGAAGACGGTTGAAACCGAAGGTTATGAGGCGGTCCAGATAGGATTTGGCGCGGACAAACGGGCCAACAAACCTACGCGGGGCCACATGAAGGACACCCAAGTCTGCCGCTATCTCCGGGAAGTCCAAGTTGACGACATCGGCGATTACCAGGTGGGCGACAGCGTCTCGGTTGAGATATTCACCCCCGGTGAGAAGGTAGACATCATCGCCCGGTCTAAAGGAAAAGGATTCGCCGGCGTCATCAAGCGCCACGGATTCGACGGCGGACCGCGCACTCACGGCCAATCGGACCGGGCACGAGCTCCCGGCTCCATCGGTGGAGGCACCACACCGGGCAAAGTATACAAGGGCCTGAAGATGGCCGGCCACATGGGTAACCGGCGAATAACGGCCAAGGGATTAGAGATCATAAAGGTCGACACCGACCGGAACCTGTTAATGGTCAAGGGCGGCATACCCGGCTCGCAGATGGGTGTGGTGCAGATCCGGCGGACCGGCAAATCGGTGAACCCGCCAGCCTAAGGGCTGGACGGCAACGGATTGGAATACGAATGGAAGTTTCGGTAATAAATTCCCAGGGAGAAACGGTCGAAACCATAGATTTGGACGACGCCGTTTTTGCCGTGCCTATGAACCATGCCCTGGTCCATCAGGCGCTGGTTATCTATCAGGGAAACAAGCGCCAGGGTACCGCCGACACCAAGACGAGGGCTCAGGTGTCAGGAGGCGGGCGCAAGCCCTGGATCCAAAAGCATACCGGGCGGGCTCGCCAGGGTAGCATACGCTCCCCGCAATGGCGCCACGGCGGGGTGGTCTTCGGACCGCACCCTCGGGACTACCGGAAAGCGCTGCCACGCCGGATGCGCCGATTGGCCTTGAAATGCGTCCTGTCGGAAAAAGCCAGGCAGAACCAACTCATCTGCATCGACGCCATGGACGGGATCAACGGTAAGACTAAGTCGATGGTGGAGCTATTGTCGAATCTGGGAATCACCGGATCAGCCTTGGTGGTGACCAAAGACACAGTGCAAGCGGTTGTACGCGCGGCCCACAACATCGAGAAGATCTGGACTCTTCCGGTGAACCAACTCAATGCCCAAGAACTCTTGAGCCGGGACAAGTTGGTAATTACTCTGGAAGCGGCTCGCTGGGCTGAGCAGGATCTAGCCGTGCCCCCCCCTCGCTGGAAAGACAGGATCGCCGGCCCAAATAGCGCGGGCGAGAATTCCCCGGAAGAGGCGAGCCCCGTCTCGAGCGCAGTGGCCACCGTTGATGAAGAGCCGGAAACCGATCCGGCCGAAGAAGCTGCGGCGGAGAGCGTAGACGAAGCGGAAGACGCTGGAGGAGAGGAGTAGATGGATATCCATCATGTCCTGATCAAACCGGCGATCACCGAGAAAAGCACCCTGCTTCAGGAGTCCGGGAAATACACGTTCCACGTGTCTCTCAAGGCAAACAAAGTGGAAGTGAAGCAAGCCGTTGAAACCCGGTTCGATGTGAAGGTGCTAGACGTAAATATCACTAAGCTGCACGGAAAACTGAAGCGGTACGGTCCCCGTACCAAAAAGCGTCCCGATATTAAAAAGGCCGTGGTCACCCTGAAGCCAGGGGATAGGATCAACCTGATAGAGGGTGTGTAAAGGGTTTTTAATATGCAAGGAAATCGAGTATGCCTCTAAAAAACTTAAAACCGATGACGCCCGGCACCCGCAATGCGGTGCGGCCTTCTTTCGAAGAGATCACGACGAGGAAACCCGAGAAGTCCTTGCTCGAACATCTGCCCAACCACGCCGGCCGCAACAACACGGGACAGGTCACCGCCCGGCACCGGGGCGGCGGCCACAAGCAGATGTACCGCAAGATCGACTTTAAGCGGATCAAAGATCAGGTGCCTGGCCGGGTAAGATCCATCGAGTATGACCCGAATCGCACCACCCGCATCGCCTTGATCTTCTACGCCGACGGAGAGAAGAGCTACATCCTGGCCCCGGTGGGATTGTCGGTAGGCGATTGGGTTGAGTCGGGATCGCAATCGGAGATTCATCCCGGCAACTGCCTCCCCCTGCGGTCCATACCTACTGGAACGGTGGTTCATAACTTGGAATTGACTCCCCAGCGGGGCGGTCAGTTGGTAAGAAGCGCCGGGTCGGGCGCCCAAGTTCTGTCTAGGGAAGGCAACTATGTGCTGATAAGGCTTCCCTCCGGAGAGATGCGCCGCGTCTTGTTGGAATGCCGGGCCAGTATCGGCCAGCTTTCCAACCCGGACCATAAAAACGAAAGCCTGGGCAAGGCCGGAGCCAGCCGCCATCTGGGACGGCGCCCCCAAGTTAGGGGTGTCGCCATGAACCCAGTGGACCACCCCCATGGAGGTGGTGAGGGGCGCTCACCCATCGGCATGCCGGGACCCAAGTCACCCACCGGTCAGCCCACCTTGGGCCACAAGACTCGCCGGGTGCACAAAGCAAGTAGCAAGTTCATAATGCGAAGGGGCAGGAGACGGTAGAATGTCCCGGTCAATCAAGAAAGGCCCTTACGTCCATCCTAAGTTGGCCAAGAAAGTGGAGGCCGTACAAAGGTCGGGCACAAAAACGGTCATCATAACTTGGTCCAGAGCGTCGATGATAATGCCCGAATTTGTCGGGTTAACCTTCGGCGTACACGACGGACGCCGGCATATACCGGTGTTCGTAACGGAAAACATGGTGGGCCACCGGCTAGGTGAGTTCTCGCCGACGCGAACCTATCGTGGTCACGTCTCGCGCTCCGAACGCTCCAGTAGGCCAATGAGGTAGTGAATTGCCACCAGTCCGAGCTGTAGCCAAAAAAATTAGCGCGTCTCAAAAACGGTTGAAGCCGATACTGGACTTGGTCCGGGGCCGGCCGGTGGACGACGCTCTGAATACGTTGAGCCTGCTGACATCGCCTTGGGCCAAAACCGTGGCCAAAGTGGTGCAATCGGCAGCGGCCAATGCTGAAAACAATATGATGATGAACCGGGACTCTCTACGGATAGTCGCGATCTCCGCGGACCAGGCCACACCATTGAAAAGATTTCGGCCCAGGGCCAGGGGCCGCATCGGCCGAATCATAAAGCGTTCCAGCCACATCACGGTGGTAGTGGACGAACCGGGACAGGAGCGTTAAAACATGGGCCATAAAACCCACCCTTACGGGTTTCGGTTGGGCATCATCAAGGATTGGAAGGCGCACTGGTTCGCACCCAACGCCAGTAGCTATCGCGCCTTGGTGCTAGAAGATATTAAGCTGCGGAAAAGCATCGTAGATGAGTACAAGTCCTTCTCCGACGCCGGCATAGCAAAGGTTGAGATTGACCGCGGGGCACAGGATAGTGTGATCAACATCCACTCCGCGCGCCCCGGGATCCTGATTGGCAGAGACGGAGAGCGGGTTAAGAATCTCCGAACCAAACTGGAATCCATCACCCAGCGCCGGGTGCAGCTAAATATCATAGAGATCGAGCAGCCTGAGATTAATGCCTATCTGGTTGGCCGAAACATCGCCGACCAGATGGAGCGCCGGGTAGCCTATCGCCGGGCCATGCGTCAGGCGGCCCAAAGGGCCATGCAGGGCGGCGCGCAAGGCATCAAAATTATCGTCAAAGGGCGCATCTCCGGTTCGGAAATCGCTCGCGTTGAAAAGTTGATGATGGGCCGGGTTCCGCTGCACACTTTGCGGGCGGACATAGATTACGCCTTGGCCGAGGCCCACACGGTCATGGGCCAAGTGGGCGTCAAAGTTTGGGTCTACCACGGCGACATCTTACCGCCGCCACCTGAAGAAGAGGAAGAACTGGAAACCATCGAGGTTACGGTCCAGGCTGACTCAGACGAGCCGGAAATTGTGTTGGACGAAGACCTTCAGATCTAGAAACTAGCATGATTCATGGTGGGAATAAGTCACCACCATTGAAGATTCGTTGAATCCGTTCGCCTAGGGGCGTCCGAAGGGACTCAGGCTGGAACGGCCATAGACGAACAATAATAAGGGGTAAGCAATGTTGCAGCCGAAGCGGTCCAAATTTCGCAAGGTGTTTCGGGGCCGGCGCAAAGGCGCCGCCACTACCGGTAGCACTGTGAGCTTTGGTGAGTTCGGGCTCAAAGCCATGGAGGCCAACTGGATCACCGCGCGGCAGATCGAAGCGGCCAGGATCGCCGTCACCCGCCACCTACGCCGTGGCGGCCAGGTGTGGGTAAGGGTTTTCCCGGACAAATCAGTCAGCAAGAAACCTGCCGAAGTCCGCATGGGAGGCGGCAAGGCTGCGGTGGACCACTGGGTAGCCGTGGTCAGACCGGGCAAGATTCTGTTTGAGGTGGCTGGAGTTCCCGCGGCAGACGCCGTCAGGGCGTTGAAATTGGCAGCCCACAAACTTCCGATCCCGACTAAGACCGTCCAGCGTGACCGGATCGCGGTCATGTCAGGTCATTCAGTTTAAAGACGTGATTCCATGTTAATTAACGAGATACGGGCCCTCTCCGATGAACAACTCGGTGAGGAGTTGGAAAAGACCAGCCGGGAGTTGATGGACCTGCGGTTTCGGGCCGCCACCAACCAGCTACCCGACTCCAACCTTCCCAGGTCGGTGCGAAAATCCATCGCCCGCCTGCGAACCGTGATCAGAGAACGGCAACTGGTGGAGGGTTAAGTTTGGTTAAGTCTATGCGGAAGGTCAGGACTGGATCGGTGGTCCGCGTGAGTATGGACCGGACGGCGGTCGTCGAAATGGTCTGGAAGCAGCGAAACCGGCTGTATCGCAAGCAAGTGCGCCGGTTGGCCCGTTTCATGGTCCATGACCCTGAAAACCTATGCTTAGTGGGAGACACGGTACGGATCGAAGAGACCCGGCCCATTTCCAAATCCAAGCATTGGCGCTTGTTGGAGATTCTGTCGCGCCGCGAGGTGGCCGATGTCCGTCCGATAGACTTGGAATCCGATGCCATCATGGAAAACACAACCTCCGAACAGCCGGTGAATCAGGCTGAGGAAGAGGACGAAGAACAAACAGAAGAAATAGCCTCGGAAGACGATTCGGCTTCTGATGAACAGGATACTGAAGAATGATTCAGACTTATACCCGGCTAACTGTGGCGGACAACAGCGGCGCCAAAGTTATCCGGCTGATCAACATTCCCGGCAGCGGCAAACGCAAATTCGCCCATGTGGGTGACGTGATAGTTTGCAACGTTCGGGAAGCGGCGCCCAACTCTCCCGTCCGAAAGGGCGAAGTGGTCCGGGCGGTGATAATCCGTCAGGCCCAGGGCCGGCGCCGGCCCGATGGGACATACATAAAATTCGACGACAACGCCGCCGTGCTGATCTTGGAAAACAGGCTGCCCCGCGGCACGCGGATCTTTGGCCCGGTGGCGCGTGAGCTTAGGGACCAAGGGTTCATGCGAATCATCTCCCTAGCCTCGGAAGTAGTATAATGCGCATCCGAAGCGGGGACAACGTGCTCGTGATAGCGGGCAAAGAGAAAGGTAAAAGCGGCCGGGTCGACCGTCAACTGACTAAAGAAAATCGAGTGGTGATTGAAGGGGTGAACTTTATCACCCGCCACGTCAAGCCTCGGCCCGGGGTCCGGCAATCGGGCCGGATCCAACAAGAGGCCCCCATCCATATCTCTAATGTGGTGTTGATCTGCAATAAATGCAACCAGCCCACTAAGCCTAAGATTGTGTTTCTGGATACTGGGGCCCGAGTCAGAAGTTGTCCCAAGTGCCAAGAAGTGATTGACGATGCCAGATAACGAAGAAGAACTAGAACAATCCGATCAAGCGGCGGAGCCTACCGCCGAAGAAACTTCGGAACCGGCGTCGGACTCGGTTGAGCCCGCTGCCGAAGAAGTTTCCGAACCAACCGCAGAAGCGACTGAGCCACCCGCCGAGGAGGCAGCTCCGGCACGCCGCCGGGCCCCCCGAACGCCGCGAACCGGAGCAAGAGCGACCGGACGGCAACGGGGCGGCGCCACCGCCGTGGAAGAGCCTCCAGCCGATCCTGCGGATGATCCTCCCCCTCCACCGAGGATGCGGGACCTTTACCGCACTGAAATCGTTCCCACCATGATGCGGGAATTTGGATTCACCAACCCGATGCAGGTGCCGCGCATCCAGAAGATCGTGGTCAACATCGGATTGGGCGAGGCATTAACCAATGGCCGGGCGATGGAAAGCGCCACCGGCGACTTGGCCACCATAACCGGCCAAAAGCCCATCATCACCCACGCCCGCAAATCCATCGCTGGATTCAAGATTCGTGAGGGCAATCCCATCGGTACCTGCGTAACTCTGCGTGGGACCAAGATGTACCACTTCCTGGATAGGTTGATCAACATGTCGCTGCCGCGTATCCGCGACTTCCGGGGGATTCCCAGGCGGGGGTTCGACGGCAGGGGGAACTTCTCCATAGGCATCCGCGAGCAGATAATTTTCCCGGAGATCGACTATAACCAGATCGACCGGATCCGTGGATTGCAGGTAACCATCACTACTACAGCCCACGACGACGCCACGGCGACGCGCATGTTGGAATTATACGGTATGCCATTCGTTCGAGAGGTCTAGAAGAAGCCAATGGCCAAGTCATCAAAGGTTCAAAAGTGGCTCAGGAAGCCCAAGTACCCAGTACGTTGGCACAGCCGGTGCAACCGTTGCACTCGGCCTAGGGCCTACATACGCTACTTCGGCATCTGCCGGATCTGTTTCCGGGAATTGGCGCTGTCCGGTGAACTACCCGGCGTGCGCAAAGCAAGTTGGTAGGGAGCCAAGGGGGATAAAACTGTGCCAGTAACCGATCCAGTAGCGGATATGTTGACCAGGATTCGTAACGCGATTCAGGTGCGTCACGAGTCTGTTATGATGCCTCATTCAAAAATGAAATTGGCCATCGCCAAGATTCTTAAGGAAGAGGGGTACATCCGGGACTTCGACCTGCCTAGGGGGCAGGCCCATCCCACACTCCGGGTCCACCTGATTTACCGGGAGAAGAGAGAACCGGCCATCACCGGTCTGAAGCGAATCAGCAAGCCGGGACTGCGTGTTTACGTGGGACGGGGTGAAATCCCCCGGGTCTATGGAGGCATGGGCGTCGCTATTCTTTCGACGCCCCAAGGCGTAATGGCCGGCCGCCAAGCTTGGCGCGCGGGGATCGGCGGGGAGCTTCTTTGTTATGTCTGGTAGTTCAACAACAAACGGCAATACGCAAGGAAGGACACTGTCGCGCATCGGACGCAAGCCCATCCCCATTCCCCAGGGAGTGGAAGTGGAAGTCCAGTACGGCGGCGTAGTTGTTAAAGGTCCCAACGGCACGCTGACACAGAACTACCATCCCGACGTCAAAGTTACCGTGGAAGACGGCAACGTGTTGGTAGAACGATTGTCAGAACGTAAGTTTCACCATGCCCTTCACGGCCTAACCCGCAGCCTCATTGCCAATGCGGTTCAGGGTGTTTCAGAAGGTTACACCAAGACATTGGAGTTGATGGGCGTGGGCTACCGCGTGCAGCAAGCCGGCGACGGTATTGTGTTGTCGGTGGGCCACAGCCATACGATCGAGATGCATCCACCCGACGGCGTGACTATGGAGGTGGAAGGCAACAACCGGATCCACGTGCGCGGCATCGACAAACAGCAGGTGGGCAACCTGGCCGCCAAAGTTCGGCAGACGCGGCCGCCCAACGCCTATAAAGAAAAGGGGATCAAATACGCGGGAGAGGTCCTGCACTTTAAGCCGGGCAAGTCAGCGGCCCGCAAGGCTTGATCCCGCCAAGAACAACGCTGGTTTATATCAAAGGGTTTAACCCGGACCCGGAAGCGGTCCTGGAAAACAGTATTAAGGGTATTTTGAGGATTCTGCGCCTCCGTAGTGGGAGCGGAGACCTTCCGGAGTGAGAACAACTTAGTGGCCAAGGATAAAAACGCTAGAAAATTGAGATTGGTCCGGCACGCAAGGGTGCGGAAAAAGGTGACCGGTACCGTAGAACGGCCCAGGCTATGTGTGTTTCGCAGCTTGCGCCACATCTACGCGCAGATCATCGACGATAGCGAAGGTCATACCTTGGTCTCCGCTTCCAGCCATGAAACCATGTCCCAGGACGGCGGAGCCGCCGCGCCGAAGATCGATGTTTCCGTAGCCGTGGGCAAGATGGTGGCGGAACGGGCCAAGTCCAAGGGCATCACCAGCGTTGTCTTCGACCGCGGCGGATACAAGTATCACGGCCGCGTCAAAGCCCTAGCTGAAGCCAGCCGCGAAGGCGGCCTGAAGTTTTAGGTAAGGCTTCCCAGACACAACCGGTAAAACCAATCGTTAATGTCCAGGCTGACGTAAGGAGATAGTGACAGCCTATGGTATTTTCCCCAGATCGACCCAGAGGACCTCGGTTCCGCCAGGAAGACACCGGCGGTATGACCGAGCGTGTTGTTTTCACCCGCCGCATCGCCAAGGTGGTGAAGGGGGGCAGACGTCTGCGCTTTAACGCCTTGGTGGTGGTTGGCGATGGCCAAGGCCAGGTAGGTGTCGGGCTGGGGAAAGCCTTGGTTATCCCCGATGCAGTCCGTAAGGGAAACGCCATCGCCCGGCGCGACATGGTTACGATTCCTCTGAAAGGCGGCACGATCCCCCAAGCAGTCACCCTGAAGAAAGGGGCTACAATTGTGATAATCAAGCCCGCCCGGGAAGGGACGGGCGTCATCGCCGCCGGTGCGATGCGGGCCATGCTGGAACTGGGCGGCGTCAAAGACGTTGTTGGAAAATCCTTGGGCTCCAGAAATCCTATCAACATCGTCCATGCCACTCTAGAGGCTTTGCGTTCGTTGCGTGACCCGGAAAAGGAACGGGCGATCAGACTCGCGGGTGTGGCAAGAAATACCGGTAATGCTGCAGCCACCAGAAATCCAGGAACCCCTGCTCCCCCCAGACCGGAGGGCGCCTAAATGACCCAGCTAAGGATCACATGGAAGCGAAGCACGATCGGCCGGACGGCATCCCAGCGGAAAATCATCCAGTCCCTCGGTTTGCACCGCCTGCACCACTCCGTGGTGCACTTTGATTCACCGACTATTCGCGGAATGGTCAATAAAGTAAGCCACTTGGTTTCCGTGGAAATCGTGGAGTCCACCTAAAACGGGCTTTCCCTATAGGAACGCCTAGGCCGTATAACCCGAAAGGGTTCGGGAGGATCTTAGAAACCGATATTTGAGGCCAGATTCAAACCAACGGCGCCGATCGGCGTCTTTTGGTTTTTATAGTGTCAACGACGGAGAGGTATTTCCAATGATGGAACATCAGGTGGTCCCAAGTCCTGGGGCCAGAAAACGCAGGAAACGGGTGGGTCGAGGCGACTCCGCCGGCCAAGGTAGCACTGCCGGCAGGGGTATGAAGGGCCAAAAATCCCGCTCCGGAAGCTCGATTCGGGCCGGATTCGAGGGTGGTCAGAACCAGCTGATAAAGGGACTTCCCATGAAGCGGGGCTTCAACAACATCTTCAAGACCTACTATTCTCTGATCAGTCTGGAAACTCTTGAAACCTTCGACGCCGGAGAGCGAATCACTCCGGAATTACTGCGGGAACGCGGTTTCCTCAAGAGCTTGAAACAGCCCATCAAGATTGTCGGTGACGGCCAATTAACCAAAGCCGTCACGGTGGCCGCGCACCGGTTTACCGGGTCGGCGCGAGAGAAGATTGAGGCGGCCAAAGGGAAAGTAGAGGAGCTGTAGGGCGGATGTTAGAGGCGGAAGTACAAGGGGGGCGCCTCCCCCGTTTACTACAAGCGGCGATCGATGCCTTTAGCCTACCTGACCTGAGATCAAAGATCCTGTTCACGTTGGCTTTGTTGGCTATATACCGGTTTGCCGCCCACATACCCATGCCCGGCATCAATGAGGGGGCACTTGCCAACCTTTTTGAAAACAACGACCTGCTGGGTTTTCTTGACTTGTTCAGTGGGGGAGCCCTTCGCCGAATGAGCATCGTGGCCCTGGGGGTCTTTCCCTATATCACGGCCTCGATCGTGATGCAGTTGATCACCCCGGTGTTTCCCAAACTCCAAGAAATGGCCAAGGAAGGAGAGTCCGGGCGGGCCAAGATGAGCCGCATCACCCACTGGTTGACTGTGCCCATCGCCTTGGCCCAGGGTTATGGGCAATTGATCCTGCTGCAGGGGTCGGGTGTGTTCGTAGACAGTGTGACTGGCGCCCCTACTTTTGTCGTTGGATTTTTCGGGGCTTCCCTTTTACCCACTGTTGCCGCCCTCTTGTCCATCGTGGCGGGAACCTTGTTCCTAGTTTGGATGGGCGAGTTGATCACCGAGCGGGGTATCGGCAATGGAATATCGCTGATAATCTTTGCCGGAATCGTGGCCGGTTTCCCCGGATTGCTCAGCCAGGGGTTCCTGGATACTGACAACGTCTTGGGTATCGGGTTCTTCGCCATCATCGGCGTGGGGATCATTGCCCTTATCGTCTGGTTCAATGAGGCCCACCGGCGCATCCCGGTCCAATACGGACGGAGCATATTCCGTGGTGGACGGATGTATCGGCAGAGTGGAGCGACCTACCTACCTTTGCGCATCAACTCCGCCGGAATGATTCCGTTGATCTTCGCTTTCTCCATAGTGATATTGCCCGGCACGATGGCCACCTACTTCGCCACGACCACCGGGGTGATCGGAGATGTAGCCAGGTTCTTCGCGGACCTACTGGTCCCAACTTCCCCTCCGTATTGGATCATGGTGTTTATCTTGGTGGTGATCTTCACCTTCTTCTACACCCTGGTGGTGTTCAACCAGCAAAATTTGGCGGAAAATCTGCAACGAAACGGTGGGTTTGTCTTGGGGATCAGACCGGGCCGGCCGACTCAGGAATATTTGAACCGGGTCATTGTGCGCATCACCATGGGCGGCGCGTTGTTCCTAGGGTTCATCGCCATCGTTCCCTACTTGGCGTCTTTGATTACCGATGTTCAAGCGATTTCCCTTAGCAGCACCAGCCTTCTAATCATGGTGGGTGTAGGCTTGGATACGATGCGCCAATTGGAGGCGCAGCTAATGATGCGAAACTATGAAGGGTTCTTGAGGTAGTTTGACACAAGGTTTGCGATTGGTCCTTTTCGGTCCACCGGGAGCGGGCAAAGGGACCCAAGCTCAGTTATTGACCGAGCGGCTGAAAATCTCTCATATAAGTTCGGGCGATCTGTTCCGCCACCACGTTCAAGCCGAAACGCCCTTGGGGTTGAAGGCCGCCGATTATATGAACCGGGGGGTTCTGGTTCCCGACGAACTGACCATCGACATCGCTTTGGAGAAAGTGATGTCCTTAAATGCCGAGGAGGGATTTATCCTAGATGGATTTCCCCGTAACCGGTTCCAAGCAAAAGCCTTGGAAGAGGCCTTGCAGACTCGGGCTCGGGGTCTGGACAAAGTAGTGTATATAGATGTGCCGGAGGACGAATTGCTCCGGCGCCTGGCAGGCCGGTTCGTTTGCCGCCAGTGCCAAGCACCACATAGCATGGCGCCCGGTGGGACTAACGGATCGCCGGACCGGGAACTGATCTGTGAGCGTTGCGGCGGAGAGCTCTACCAACGAACCGACGACCGCCCGGAAGCCGTTCAGACACGGATCGAAGTGTACAAGTCGGAAACAATGCCGGTGCTGGATTATTACCGGGAGCGCGCCCTTCTGGCGGAAGTTCCCGGCGTCGACACCGTCGAGCAGATCAACAAACGGGTAATGAAGGCGCTGGAGCTATAATCGGAGCCAAATAGGCGGTCCACTGATCTAACGCAGTAGAGAGCGTGGGTTCCCAAGATTCCCGATTCGAGGTAGAATAGTAACGTTGAAACAAGATCGGAAAACTGAGACCGCCTCCAACTCGGCGTCGCCCTATACTGGGGGAATCACAATCAAATCCCCTAAAGAGCTAGATGCGATGCGCCGGGCTGGTTCAGTTGTGGGCGCTACGCTGGCGATTCTGCTTAAGTCGGTGGAACCGGGCCTTACTACCAAAGACCTGGACACCATCGCTTACAAAGAGATCGTCCGGCACGGCGCTAAACCCACGTTCAAGGGTTATCGCGGCTTTCCGGCAAGCATCTGCACGTCGGTCAATGAAGAGATCGTCCACGGCATACCGGGCAAGAGGGTCTTGAAAGAGGGCGATATCATCAAGATGGACGTGGGCGCGACCATTGATGGATTCATCGGCGACGCTGCCATCTCGGTGGCGGTGGGAAATGTCGCTGAAGAAGCCATAGAACTCATGGATGCCACCAGGCTAAGCCTGGAGGAGGGAATCAAGGCCGCAGTGCCGGGCAACCGTATAGGAGACATCGGCGCAGCGGTTCAAACGTATGCTGAGGCCAAGGGTTATAGTGTGGTCCGGGAATTTGTCGGGCATGGCGTGGGGAGATTTCTTCACGAAGACCCCCAAGTCCCCAACTATGGCCGCCCCGGCCTTGGGCCATTGCTGCGTCCAGGAATGTGCATCGCCATCGAGCCAATGCTCAACCTGGGAGATTGGCACACCCGCATCTTGGACGATCAGTGGACGGTGGTGACCGCGGACGGAAAGATCTCGTCCCACTTCGAGCACACGATAGCAATTACGGAAAACGGTCCGGAGATCATGACGGTGCCAAGCTGACTTGAGCGCTATTCGCTCCGGTGTTTACTTAGAGACCGATCTAGGGAGAAAGTATGGCGAAAAAGCAGGCGATTGAAGTTGAGGCGAATGTAACCGAAGCATTGCCTAATGGCATGTTTCGTGTAACTTTGCCCAACGAGCATCAGGTTTTGGCCCACGTGTCGGGCAAGATTCGGATGCACTTCATCCGGGTATTACCGGGAGACCGGGTCTTGGTGGAGCTATCTCCGTACGATCTCACCCGTGGCCGAATCACCTACCGATTTAAGTAACAAAGATTAAACTAGCGGCCGTACTCCAGATTCCGGCCGGTATAAGTTTGAGGGAAACACGTTGAAAGTATCTGCTTCGGTAAAAAAAAGATGCGACCGATGCCGGGTGATAAAGAGAAAGGGAGTGGTTCGGATAATCTGCACCAATCCTCGGCATTCCCAACGTCAAGGATAGGCTGGACGCCTTAAGGAGGACCAAAGTGGTTCGTATTGCCGGTGTTGACGTACCTGACCGAAAAAAGGCGCATGTAGCCTTGCGTAGCATATACGGTGTCGGTCCCGTCATCGCTTCGGAGATTCTGCTTAAAGCGGACATTGACCCGGAGTCCCCGCCTCGTATGAATGAGTTGTCTGAGGCTCAGGTGGACCGGATCCGGGAGATACTTGGAGATTATACGTCCGAAGGTGATTTGCGGCGGGAAGTTAACCAAAACATTCGCCGTCTGATTGAAATTGGTTCGTATCGAGGTCTGCGTCACCGGCGCGGCCTGCCGGCCCACGGCCAGCGCACCCGGACAAATGCCCGAACCCGGAAAGGTCCCCGCCGCACTGTCGCAGGACGTGGCCGCCGGACGGGTGGTAAGAAGTAGGTGAGGAAAACTTATGCCTAGACCACGAACAAGACGTAGAGAGCGCCGGATTGTCGTCCAAGGCCGGGCTTATATATATTCGACGTTCAACAACACCCTGGTTAGTATCACCGACCCCCAGGGCAGCGTGATCGCCTCAGCCAGCGCGGGAACCGTCGGTTTCAAGGGGTCCCGAAAGGGAACGGCCTTTGCCGCCCAGCGCGCGGCCGAGCAAGCTGCCCGCCGCGGGATGGACCAGGGATTGCGCCAGGTAGACGTGCTGATCAAGGGACCGGGGGCCGGCCGGGAAGCCGCCATTCGGTCGCTGCAAGGAGCCGGCCTGGTTGTCACCAGTATCAGGGATGTAACGCCGATCCCCCACAATGGGTGCCGGCCTCCTAAAAGAAGAAGGGTGTAAATAACAATATATGGGTAGGTATACAGGACCAAACTGCCGGCTGTGCCGGCGAGCCGGTGAAAAGCTCTTTCTAAAGGGAGAGCGGTGTTATACGCCCCGTTGCGCGGTGGAAAAGCGGCGGAGCACCCCCGGCGACCCCTCACGGCGGCGGCGGCGGCCCACAGACTACGGCATTCACCTGCTGGAAAAGCAGAAAGCCAAATATATATTCGGTGTTTTCGAATCCCAGTTCCGGAAATACATGGCCGACGCCTTCGAAGAGGATGGCGTTACCGGGACAAACTTGCTGCGAACCTTGGAGAGGCGCCTGGATAACGTGATTTTCCTACTGGGCTTCGCCGACTCTCGAAAGCAAGCCCGCCAAATGGTTCTCCACGGCCACTTCAAAGTAAACGGCCGGAGGACCGACATCCCTTCGTACCTAGTTGTTGTGGGTCAAGAAATCACTTGGAAAGATTCAGACAAAACATCCGACTATTTCAAGGAACGTACCGACGGGATTCCCAAGCGTCCGGTACCTCCATGGTTAGTGCTGGATCAGACCGATATGTCCGGCAAGATCTTGAACCTGCCGGCCGATGAAGACCTGCAGCAATCCATCAATTCCCGGCTGATTGTAGAGTTTTACTCGAGGTAGAACGTTCGATGTTAGACACTTTTGTTCTCGCCCCCGGACCTGCCGAGAGCGCACCGGAACCTGTCAAACCCGATGTCCACGTGATCGAGTCCGACGATATGTACGGCAAAGTGGCCGTTGAGCCCTTGGAGCGGGGTTTTGCCCTTACTCTGGGCAACCCCATGCGCCGGATTCTGCTCAGTTCCACCAATGGCAGCGCTATAACCTGGGTGAAGATCGACGACGTTGTACACGAGTACACGGCGATCCCCGGGGTTAAAGAAGAGGTCATGGAACTGCTGTTGAACATCAAACGCATACGCATTCGAGCGCAGTCGGAGCGATCTGGAAAGATGCGTCTCGATGTGTCGGGCGGCGGCCCTGTTTGCGCCGGCGATATCGCTACGTCCAGCAATTTTGAGATAGTAAACCCTGAATTACATCTAGCGACCCTGGACTCGGACAGCGCTCATCTCTCCATCGAGTTCAACGTGGAACAGGGTGTCGGATACGTCCAGGCGGTCCAGGGTGACGGAGTCGATGGCCTGCCCGTGGGTGTTCTGCCCCTGGATGCCATCTTCAGCCCAGTTCGGAAGGTCAACTACAACGTTGAGCGTACTCGGGTCGGTCAGGTCACCGACTACGAACGGTTGGTCCTGGAAGTGTGGACGGACGGGACTATCACGCCGGTGGAAGCCGTGCGCCGCGCAGCCGAGACTCTAGTCAACCACTTCTTCTTGTTCAGTACTCTGGACAGAACGGCGGAGACTGGGGCGGACCGCTCGCCGTTGATAGTGTCGCCGGAGATTTACCAAACTCCCATCGAACGCCTGGAGTTATCTCCCAGAACCCTTAACTGTCTAAAGCGGGCGCATATCACCAAGGTCGGTGAAGTCCTGGAAATGCCGGATGAAGAGTTACTAAAGATCAGGAACTTCGGCGAAAAGTCCCTGACTGAACTGCGGGAAAAACTTATCGAACGGGGCATCACTCCTCCGGAAGGAAATTCCCCGGTGGCGGCTTTGGCCGAGGGCGCACACGAAGATGGAATGGATGTAGCCGGAGCGGTATCCTCGTTGAGCCCGGAAGACTTGGGAGAACTAATTGGCTCAACCGAAGGCCCGAGTCCCATGGCAGACGAAGACGACGGGAATAACGACTCCGAAGGTGAGTTAGTTGGCGGCGAAGACGATGATTTGGATGCGGACGACGCCGGCGACGACCTTGACGACGACGAGGAGGACAACTAACAACGATGGCGTCCCACCGCGTAGCCGGTAGAAAGCTCAGCCGGTATAAAGACCAACGTAAAGCCTTGCTAAGAGGTTTGACGTCGGAACTGATTCGCCACGAGCGGATCACTACCACACTGGCCAAGGCCAAGGAGACCAGGGTGGTTACGGAGAAATTGATCACCCACGGCAAGAAGGGAACATTGCACCACCGCCGTTTGGCCTTGGCCCAGATCCCAGACAAGAAAGTGGTGGGAAAGGTGTTTGATGACGTGGCCGGCTGGTATGCCGATAGACCCGGTGGATATACCCGGATCATCAAGCTAGGCCGGCGCCAGGGTGACGGCGCAGAAATGGCCGTAATCGAGCTGGTCGAACACGATTAAGTTCCTACTTGGCCGAATCCCAGCGCCCGTTCCGAGGAATTCATTCTGGCATCGGAAGAAACGACGGAGAGCCCAGATTCGCTAACGCGAAGAATCGCGCTGATTGTGGAATACGATGGAAGCGGATATATGGGCTTCCAACTCCAAAGGGATCAACCGACTATCCAGGGGGAGATAGAGAAGAGTCTAAACAAGTTCACAGGAGAAAATATACGAATCCGGGGCGCCAGCCGCACCGACTCCGGGGCTCATGCCAAAGGTCAGGTGGTGGATTTCTTAACCCTAAGCTCCAATAAGGTGGAGCTCTATCCACCAGGGTTGAACTTCTACCTGCAGCAGGATATCCGGGTCCAGGCCGCTTACAGAATGACTCCCGAGTTCCATTCCCGGAAGGGAGCCCATAGCCGGACCTACGAATACCACATCCTGAATAGACAGTGGCCTTCGCCCTTGGGGCGGAACTCAAGATATTGGGTTCGTGCTCCTCTGGACTCGGACAAGATGGCAGAGGCGGCGAAACAATTGGTGGGCACGCACGATTTCCGAGCCCTAGCGCCCGGGTTCGACCCAGACCGCAGCGCGGTTCGAACCGTGTACAGGTGGGAGGTCCGGAGGCTAAACGACGAAGTTGTCATCGAGTGCGAAGCCAGCGGCTTCCTGAGGCACCTAATAAGACGGGCAAACGCCCTCTTGATCGAGATAGGGAAAGGCAAATGGCCGGTGGACCAGGTTCGCCGGGTTCTAACGGACCAAGGTAGCGAGAAAATTGAATGGACTTCGGCGCCGGCATGTGGCCTGTGCTTGATGAAAGTATCGTACCCTAATTTTTGGTCGCAGGTTTGTACAGAAAATGAAACGGACTAGCACATATTTCCCCAAACCAGGAGAAGTTACCAGTAAATGGCGAGTGATCGACGCCACGGGTCAAACCCTGGGCAGGGTGGCTCGAGATATATCCGTGGCTCTGCTAGGCAAGGACAAGACCAGCTACACTCCCCACGTTCTTACCGGCGATTTCGTCATCGTTCTCAACGCTTCCAACATCAGAGTGACGGGCGAAAAAATGGAGCAAAAGCTGTATTATCGGCACAGCGGCTATGTGGGGAACTTGAAAACATTCAAGCTGGCCGACATCATGAAAAAACGTCCTGAACGGGTGATTGAGCTTGCCGTCAAAGGCATGCTGCCCAAAAACCATAACGGCCGCCAGATGCTGCGGCGCTTGAAAGTGTACGCCGGCGACACCCATCCCCACCAGGCCCAGGTTGCGGCCAACGCCAATGAGGCAGAGGAGTAAGATTAGTTTTGGTTCAAGCAGCAACCAGCCAGGAATACTACTACGGTACCGGCAAACGCAAGACATCTATCGCCAAGGTAAGGATATACCTGGACGATAACGGCCCGTTCATTGTGAATGGTAAGACCATAGAAGAATATTTCGACTACAAACCTTGGCGCGATATCATCGTCGAGCCGTTTCGGACCAGCGATACCGTCAACCGGTTTAGAGTGGTCGTTAAAGTCCTGGGCGGGGGAGTCCATTCCCAGGCCGAGGCTATCCGCCATGGCATAGCTAGGGCACTGGTGGTCTACGACGAAAACATGAAGCCAGCCCTGCGCCGCGCCGGGTTCATCACGAGAGACGCCCGCATCAAAGAAAGCAAGAAGTACGGACTAAAGCGGGCCCGCCGCGCGCCTCAGTACACCAAGCGGTAGATATTTCCCTGAGGACAGTAACCCGAAACCATTGACGCCCCGCAAGTATCGCGGGGCGTCACGGCTTTTGAAAATACCTCTCCTTCAACCAGCGGACTCACCACGCCCTAAATGCCTCGTCCTTCCCCCGAAGGACTCGGCATGACAGTTTTGTAGCGCGGACCGATCAGATGCCCAGGTACTCCGCCGCGCCGTCGAGCAGCGCCTCCACCAACTCCGGTTTGCCGGCTTCGGCGTATAGCCGCAACAAAGGTTCGGTGCCGGAGAACCGGATGATTAACCAGGCATCATCGAATACCAATCTGCGGCCATCTATCTCATCGGTCTGCCGCACATGTAACCCTGCCACCTCGGTCAGGCCACCGTCGCCAATGCCGCGCTGGAGTTCCTCGATCCTCGTCCGGTCCTGAGGATCGAAGGACACGTCCCGCCGTTTGTAGTAATGTGACCCTACTTGATCCAAAAGGTGTTGGACCAGTTGGGATGGGGTCGATCCGGTCTTGGCCATATACTCCAGGATGTACAGTCCGCTGAGCACCCCGTCCCGCTCCGGTATGTGTCCCCGGAAAGCGAAACCGCCGCTCTCCTCTCCTCCCATCAAGGCATCTACTTCGGACATTCGGGGCCCGATGTACTTGAAGCCCACCTTCATCTCGTGGACATCCACGCCGAACCGCTCCCCCAGTCTGTTTAGCATGCTAGAAGAAGTGACTCCCTTGACCAGGGCTCCCTTCTCCCCTTTATTCTCCAGCAGATAGAGGGCCAGCAGTGAGAAGACCTCCAGGGTGGTTACGAATCGGCCGTGCTCGTCGACCACTCCCACCCGATCCGCGTCGCCGTCCAAGGCCAGCCCCACCGAAGCGCCTCCCGCTTTGATCCTTTCGATCAGCGTAGTTAAGTTGTGGGCTATAGGCTCGGGTTGTTCCATGCCCGGGAAGGCTGGGTTCCGATAGCCGTTGATCTCCTCCACGGTAGTCGAGCCGCCGGCGATCAACCTGGCGATGTAACCCGCCCCAGCCCCGAACATGGAGTCCACGGTTACCCGGAGACCGGCACTCCGAATCGCCGGCAAGTCGATGAGTTTGCTCATCCGTTCCATGTAAGGCGGGTCCGGATCAAACTCAACGATAAGACCCTCGTCACTGGCTCGGGTCAATGGGATCTGCTGAACCGGGCCGGATTCAGCTATCGCCAACTCGAGCTGGTCGGTAACCTCCTGTGTGGCGCTACCGGCATACTCGGGCTTGAACTTAAAACCATTCCAATTCGCGGGATTGTGCGAGGCGGTGATGATTGCAGCCCCGGCGGCCTGATGATGCAGAACGTTGAAACTAACCACGGGCGTTGGGGCTGCTTTCTCTGAGAGGTAGGCCTTGATGCCGTTTCCCGCCATAACCATGGCCACACGTTCGGCAAACTCCCGGGAGAGGAACCTGGTGTCATAGCCGACCACCAGACCCTTAGCGGCGATTCCCTCTGCCTTAAGGCGATCTGCCAAACCCTGGGAGCATCGCGCCACGTTTTCGAACGTAAAGTCCTCGGCGATCCGGGCACGCCAACCGTCGGTGCCAAAGCGTATTTCAGTCGCCATCAAACCTCCCGTACCTCACATTCTCGTCGGTACGTTGACGCTAGCTTACAGGTTGAACAGGCACGAATCCGAAAAATAAATAATCGCTCCCATCCTAACCCTCAATATTTTTGGTGAGAAACAGTTAGATGGGAGCGGAGTTGCCGTGGTTACATCCCTAAGGATCCAAGTCAGTTCAGCCGGTGACCTTTGCCTTGCCGACACAAACTTCTATGGCCTGCTCCCACTCGTCGATATCGAAGAAATGAGGCCCGGCGCCTCCGTGATAGGCGACACGGCCGTCGGCGTCTATCACATACAGGCGCTCGGGCGCGGCGCCGTAAGCCTCGTCTATCAAGTTATCCATCTCTTCGACGAGGACTGGCAAGGTAATGTGAAGATCCAGGCTGCAGGTCTGAGCCACTTCTTCCCGCTCGCCATAGCTCTGGTGCTGCCGGAACAGGATACCTTCGGCAACGTTGCTATCGGTCTGGCGGCCGTCGGTGGGATGAGCTTCCTGAACGTACACTACGAAAAATTCGACTTGCTCGGCGAACCGGTGGCTGATCTCTTCGATACGCTCAACCTGAGCGCGGAAAGGGGGTCAAGTGTAGCTGCCGAAGATCAGCCCCACCGCGCGGTTTCCCTTAAAGCTGGACAAACGGACCCGCTCTTCAGTCCCCATGAGCTTAAGATCGAAGTCGGGAGGCTGTTCTCCAGCCATTGGGCCCATTTCGTCCCGCGCGATCACGGCGTCCAAAGCCTCTTGTACTCCGGAGGACAAGCCGCCTCTGCGTGGCTCCAGCACCTCTCTGGCGGTGAATTGGCTGGATGAGGACGATTTCCGCTCGGAGCGGACCTCCCGGATGAGGTTGCGATAAATGGTGTTTTCTTCTTCGGTTAAGCTACTGAAAACCCTGTCCCGCTGTTGCTTCCGCATTTCCCTTCCTCTTACCTTGCAGTTCAGGCCGGGACTAATCGTCCCGGCCTGCTGTTAGTTGGGGAACATTTTATGCCGCTTTTAGCCGATTCACAACCCGCGACGAGGATGTGATTCAGGTCTAGGCGTCGTTACAGACCGGCATCGGCACGCAGAGCGTCGGCTTTGTCGGTGCGTTCCCAGGTGAGGTCCAGGTCGTCCCTGCCGAAGTGACCGTAGGCGGCCACAGGCTTGTATATGGGACGGCGCAGGTCCAGGTCCTGGATGATTGCCGCCGGGCGTAGGTCAAAGTGCTTATTTACCAACTCGTGGATCTTATCGCTGTCTATCCGGTTGGTGTCGAAGGTTTCCACCGAAACTGAGATGGGCGTGGACATACCGATGGCGTAGGACACTAGGACCTCCGCCCTGTCGGCGATTCCGGAAGCTACCAAGTTCTTGGCAACGTACCGGGCAGCATAAGCAGCAGACCGGTCTACCTTCGTCGGGTCCTTCCCTGAGAAAGCGCCACCGCCGTGACGAGCGATCCCGCCGTAGGTGTCAACCAGAATCTTCCGGCCGGTCAAGCCAGAGTCTCCCGCCGGGCCGCCGGTGACGAACCGGCCGCTGGGATTAACGTAGATATTGGTGTTTTCGTCCAGCAAGTCAGCCGGCACGATCTTCTTGATCACCTGCTCGGTGATGTCTTTCGTTATCTGTTCGTTGGAAACATCCGGGCTATGCTGGGCGCTGATTACCACCGTGTCTACCCGGTGGGGTTTACCGTAGCGGTACTCGACCGTCACCTGGGACTTTCCATCAGGCCGCAGGTAGGGCAACACGCCTTCTTTGCGTACCAAGGCCAGTTGGCGGACCAACCGTTGGGACAAACTCACCGTCAGGGGCATCAACTCCGGAGTTTCGTCGCACGCGAACCCCACCATCATGCCCTGGTCCCCGGCGCCGATCTTGTCCAACTCTTCCTCACTGAGGCCGCCTTGGCCACCCCGAGCCTCCAATGCCGTGCTGACTCCGGCGCTGATGTCCGGAGATTGCTCCTGGATGGAAACGCTAACGCCGCAGCTCTTGGCGTCGATGCCATAGTCGGCATTAGTGTAACCGGCGTTTCGCAAGGTTTCCCGGACGATTCCGGGAACGTCTACGTAGGCCGTGGTGGTAATCTCCCCCATAACCATCACCAAGCCGTTGGTGGTAGCGGTCTCGCAGGCCACCCGGCCCATGGGGTCATCCTTGAGCACCGCATCCAGAACCGCGTCGGAGATCTGGTCGCAAAGCTTATCGGGGTGCCCTTCGGTTACCGACTCGGAAGTCAGCAGATATTTGGGAGACTCTTGAAACAATAATGGCATATGATCTACTCCTGAAAGATCTAATTTAATCGGACAGGGTGACTACGTTCACCCTTCCCAGCTTTCCAGATACTTCTGTTGCTCGGCGGTCAGAGTGTCGATGTGGACTCCCAACGCTTGAAGTTTCAAGCGTCCCACCTCTGCGTCCAACTCAAGGGGGACCACGTAAACGCCCGGCTCCATCGTCGCATGGTTCTTGACCATATGCTCGGCGCTAAGAGCTTGGTTGGCGAAGCTCATGTCCATCACCGCTGAAGGATGCCCTTCGGCGGCGGCGAGGTTAACCAGCCGCCCTTCGGCCAGTAGGTAGATAAGACGTCCGTCACGCATGGTCCATTCTTGAACGAACGGCCGAACTTCCCGGTTATTGGTGGACAATTCGTCCAAAGATGCGATATCGATCTCAACGTTGAAGTGGCCGCTGTTGGCTAGAATCGCCCCGGAAGACATGAGCTCTATCTGCTCCCGGCCGATAGCGTGTATGCCGCCGGTAGCGGTGATAAATACCTCGCCAACCTTGGCTGCTTCCAGTTTGTCCATAACTTGGAAGCCGTCCATCACGGCTTCCAGGGCGCGTATGGGGTTAACTTCGGTGACGATGACATGGGAGCCCATGCCCTTGGCCCGCGAAGCGATACCCCGGCCGCACCAACCGTAACCGGAAACAACTACCCGGCGTCCGGCCCACAGGATGTTGGTGGCCCTGGTGATTCCGTCCAAGGTGCTCTGGCCGGTGCCGTAGCGGTTGTCAAAGAAGTGCTTGGTTTCCGCATCGTTAACCGCGATGATTGGGTAGGCTAGCTTCCCTTCTTTGGCCATGGCGGTAAGCCTAATTACTCCGGTGGTGGTCTCTTCGGTTCCGCCTATCACCTCCGGCAACAAATCTGAACGTCCCCGGTGCAGCAACGCAACAAGGTCGGCGCCGTCATCCATGGTGATTTGGGGTTTGAAGTCTAACACTGCGGAAAGGTGCCGCTGGTAGGTTTCGTCGTCTTCGCCTTTGATGGCGAAGGTCGGTATTCCATATTCCCGGACCAGAGCAGCGGCGGTTTCATCCTGAGTGCTCAAGGGATTACTGGCGCACATCACTAATTCCGCGCCGCCGTCCCGAAGCGTGAGAGCCAGATTGGCCGTTTCGGTGGTCACGTGCAGACAAGCCGCCATGCGGATCCCTGCCAGGGGCTTCTCCCGTAGGAAACGCTCCCTGATGATGTTGAGCACCGGCATCTCCCGGCCGGCCCACTCTATTCGGTCTACTCCCGTCTTGGATAGTGATAGGTCCTTAACATCTCCATTCGCATGTGCTGAAGTCAATGGTCACTCCTTGGGAAGACCTGGCCGGTCATCCGCCGGCCGCCTTCGCTATAGAATCTTGATTAGATCCAGGGAACCTTTCCAAAATCGGCTTTACCAATGCCGTTCGTGGTGAGCCTGTCGAACCATCCTTTTCCGAAGGGGCCCTTCGACAAGCTCAGGTCGAACGGAATGTTATAGCCGTTACTTGAACAACGGTGCCAGGGGCATTATCGACCTGGTCCGAAACGCTACGGGTCGTCCCCATAGTTAGTCGGAAAGCCGCCTTCGATCCACGCCGGGGTACCGTCTTCGATGTTGTACAGATTCGCAGAGTCGTACCCCATCGACGCCGCAATCTCACAAGCCAATCCACTCCGCACTCCCGCGGCGCAGATGAAAAGCAACTTCTTGTCCTGGGGCAATTGGTCCATGTTGCTTGGAAGATCATCGATATTTATGTGGACGGCCCCAGAAACGTGGCCGGTCACCCACTCATCATCACGCCGCACGTCTATCACAACGATGTCCCCCGAAGAGTCTGCCGCCAGCATGCCAGCGGCTTCCGGGGAGTCTACCCGGAAATATGGTTCACCAGGGTCTTGCCTGGCCATTGTCGAGCCTCCTTGATCCTTTTATCGCATTCTCAGGATAGATACCGGCCCGTGATGGGCGCCAGCTTCCGCTTCAGATCCTCGGGCACACGGTCCTGGGAGGTGATTATCGCGTCCTTCAACGCCGTGGCGCAGGGACAATCCCGAGTACCGTTCAATCTGGGTATTAAATTACGCAGCAGGTCCTTGGACGCGGCCACGTTCTGCAAAAGGTTTCCGATTATCATCTCGACAGTTACAGCTTCGCCGCCTTGGCGCCAGCAATCATAGTCGGTGACCCAAGCCATGGTCGCATAGCACATCTCCGCTTCCCGGGCCAGCTTGGCCTCAGGCAGCGCGGTCATACCGATCAAGTCGGCCCCCCACGAGCGGTACATGATCGACTCCGCTCGGGATGAAAAGGCCGGACCCTCCATGACCACCATGGTGCCGCCTGAGTGAACATTTACCCCCAACTCCAGGGCGGCATGGATCACCATATCGCTGGTTTGGGCGCAGAACGGGTCGGCAAAGGCAACATGGACCACCATGTCCTTGTCGAAAAAGGTGTTGGCGCGCTGACGGGTGCGGTCGATGAGTTGGTTCGGAACCACCAGGTGAAGCGGCTCGAACTCCTCTTTCAAACTTCCCACGGCGCTAACCGAGATGATTCTTTCCACGCCCAGAGTTTTCAGGGCGTATATGTTGGCTTGAACCGGGATGTGGGTTGGATTGATGCGATGCCCCTGGCCATGACGGGGCAAGAAAGCCACCCGCGTCTCTTCCAGCGTGCCCATGGTAATGGCGTCGCTGGGCCGGCCGAATGGGGTATCGATGTCCACGGATTCCACATCGGAGAGCCCCTCCATCTCGTAGAGGCCGCTACCGCCGATTATCGCTATCGTTGCCGTGTCGCGCTGCATATTCATGGTCTACGCGCCGGAGGCCCCTGACCCGACCGCCAACTTCAAACTTTCCAGGTAAGGCGAACGGGAAACCCCACCTTCCGAGACGATGCCGCTGATGTAACGGTGGGGAGTTACGTCAAAAGCCGGATTGACCGCCGGAACTCCTTCCGGCGCGGTGGGCGTCCCCTGGAAGTGGGTCACCTCCTGGGACGGCCTTTCTTCGATATCGATGTCGTCGCCGGTGGCTAGGTTCAGATCAATCGTGCTGGTTGGGGCCGCGATGTAGAATGGGATGCCGTTCTCTTTGGCCAGAACCGCCAGGGAATAGGTCCCCACTTTGTTGGCGGTATCCCCATTGGCCGCGATGCGGTCCGCGCCGGTGATGACACAATCAATCTCGCCTCTTCTCATCAACATCCCAGCCGCGGAGTCCACGATCAAAGTGGCGGGGATTCCCAGTTGTTGAAACTCCCAAGAAGTAAGCCGTGCTCCCTGCAAGAAGGGCCGGGTTTCGGTGTTGAAAACCTTGAAGCGCTTGCCCGCTTCCCAACCGGCGCGGATGACGCCCAGGGCCGTGCCAAAGCCGGTGGTGGCCAAAGCGCCGGTGTTGCAGTGGGTCAGCACCGCGCCGCCGTCGGGCAAAAGGTCTTTTCCCAAGCCGCCCATCTTCCGGTTGATCTCCTCGTCTTCCTGGTACATGCGTTGGGCTTCAGCCAACAGACGTTCCGGCATGCCCAAGGGGTCCGGCTCGCTCTTGGCCAGGCTCACCATTCGTTGCACTGCCCAGAAAAGGTTGACTGCCGTAGGCCGGGCGGCGGCGATGCGAGCGGCCGCGTCTTCCAGTTCAGACATGTACTCGTCAGGTGACGTGGCGCTTATCTCCCGGGCGGCCATGGCCATGGCATAAGCCGCCGTTACGCCGATGGCCGGCGCGCCACGGACCTGCATATCGCGAATGGCGTCGATCGCCTGCTGGTACCGGTCCAACTCCAGAGTGATTTCCTCCAGAGGAAGACGAGTCTGATCCAGCAGCCAAAGCTTGCCATCGGACCACTGTATTGGGCGGATCTCGTTCACCGAAGATTCACTCCCGAACCGTACTCAACTAGACCTATGTTTACGCAAAAAAAATGCTTCTCACATAGAGAAGCTTAATAAGTCACCAAACCCCTCATCTTTCGTCCTTCCCAGGTACCTGGGAAGGACGCCGGAATTAGCACCGTATCCCGCTTCCCTAGAATGCTAGGACCGGTTGCTAGGCTTCATCGGGCCGTGCCCTCTGCCGTTCTGGATAAAGGGTTCGAGTTAAGTATTCGTTTGTTAACGTGCATTATGTTACCCACCACGGGTCGCCATGTCAAGAATTCTTTCCGGCGTTGGTTACACCATTCATACGCATCTACTATATATTATCGAGTAAAGCCGTCACATAGATTACGCTATACGTAAATTAATGCCCTTCTCGCCCCGCATATCGGCCTCAGGTGTAACTTCCAATCCGGCCCGGCGCCGGGCAAGCGGACCACGCCGGTCTCGGTTGACAGGCCACGAGAGGGGCAAACATAATGAGACCCTGCTTCCGAGCGCCCTTTGTCACCCCTTGCCCATACCTCAGGAGCGGAAAATCAGACTGGGGGATCAGGTTGATGGACAACTCCCACGATCCCCTCCCACCGGGACAGACCGGCCTCTTCACCGACCTGTACGAGCTGACCATGGCCCAGGCCTTCTTCCGTCAGAAGATGTTCGCTCCCGCCACGTTCAGTCTCTTCGTCCGTAATTACCCGGCTAACCGGGGTTACCTGGTTTCCGCCGGCCTGGAGGACGTTCTAGATCATCTGGCCGGGTTCCGATTCAGCCAGGCCGATCTAACCTACCTCCGCTCCACCGAAATCTTCACTGGGGATTTTCTGGATTATCTGGAAGGGCTGCGATTTACCGGGAGCGTCCGGGCCATCCCGGAAGGACGCCTGTACTTCGCCAACGAACCGGTGCTGGAGGTGACCGGGCCGATAATCGAGGCCCAGATGGTCGAGACCTTCATCATCAACCAAGTAAACCTCCAGACGCTCCTGGCCACCAAAGCCGCCCGCTGTGTTTGGGCTGCCCAAGGCCGGGGGATGAGCGACTTCTCAGCTCGCCGGACCCAGGGAATCGATGCCGCGTTGAAGATGGCCCGGTGCAGCTACATCGGCGGGTTCCAATCCACCAGCAACGTCCTTGCGGCCCAGCGTTACGGGATTCCGCCCGCCGGCACCATGGCTCACTCCTTCATTTCCAGTTTCCCCACCGAGCTCCCGGCATTCCGGGCTTACGCCGATACGTTCCCCCAGCGAACCATCCTACTGCTGGACACCTACGACACCATCCAAGGCGCTTGGAACGCGGTCCAGGTTGCCAAGGAGTTGGAGGAGTCGGGAAACCGGCTCCTGGCGGTGCGCCTGGACTCAGGAGACTTCGACTCGCTGAGCCGCCAGGTCCGGCGCATCCTCGACGAAGCCAACCTGGATTACGTGAAGATCTTAGCGTCGGGCGGTCTGGACGAGTACGAGGTAGACCGCTTGGTCCGGGACGATGCGCCCATCGACCTCTTCGGAGTGGGCACCAAAGCCGGGGTGTCGGCCGACGCGCCTTGGTCTGACATGGCCTACAAGCTGGTATGCTATGACGGCCGGCCGGTGATGAAGCTTAGTCCGGACAAGGTCAGCCCACCCGGCGCCAAACAGGTTTTCCGGTTCCAGGACAAAGGAGTGTGGTCCCGCGATGTCCTGGGCTTGAGCGACGAATCCGTAACCGGAGCCGAGGAGATCCTGGTGGAAGTGATGGCTGGTGGCACACTGTCCGCCGCCAAAACCAGTCTGCCGGAGATCAGAGAGCGTCTTGAGGCGGATCTGCAAAGGCTGGACCCCAGGTTCAAAGCGTTGCACCGCCCGCCTTTGTACCCGGTACAGATCAGCCCCAAATTGCAGCGGTTGACCGCTCGGGTTCAGGAACAGCTTGCCGAACCTGAATAGATCATCGCTCGTCACCCCGATGCAAATCGGGGTCCAGGCACAACTCTGGCGCTGACGTTTGGTCATTCCTGCCTCCGCCGGATTGACGATGGCCTGATTGATACGTTTCGGAACGGGCACTCAGGCAGCCTTGGCATAAAATGGGATCGATGGATAGAAGCGGGCCGGACTATTCCGGTTAATGTAACAAATCAAGTCCTATCAAGGTAAATGGATGAAGATTGTCGTTTGCGTCAAGTATGTCCCGGTAGTCGCTCGTATCCAATTCGACTACGAGAACAAGACCATCATAAGAGAAGGTGTGCCCTCGGAGGTCAACCCCTTCGACATGCTAGGTCTGGTGCGGGCAGTGGAGTTGAAAAGCGCACCGGGCGACCAGGTTGTGGCCCTGTGCATGGGGCCGCCCCAGGCTCGTGAGGGATTGCTCGAATGCCTTGCGTTAGGCGCGGATCGGGCCATCCTGCTCACCGACCGGGCGCTGGCCGGGTCCGACACTTTGGCCACCGCTAGAGCATTATCCCTGGCGTTGAAGAACGAGGCCCCGGACTTGATCATCTGCGGCCGCAACAGTGCCGACTCGGAAACCGGGCAGGTCGGTCCCGAGACGGCCGAGCTGATGGATATTCCCCACGTCGGCCAAGTAAGCAAGCTGGACTTAAACGCAGTCTCTAACACCATCGTCACCGAACGCCTTACCGACGAAGGCTACCAGGTCATTGAGTGCCCCCTTCCCGCCCTGGTTTGCGTCACTGAAGGAGTGGCCGAGGAAACCTTCCCCAATCGAGAGCAGTTGGCGGAGGCCGAAACGAAACCGCTGGAAGAAGTGACCTGCGCCCAGCTCTCACCCGACAGCTCCCAGTTCGGCGCCGAGGGGTCTCCCACATGGGTGGAAGAGATCCGGTTGGTGGAACCCAACCGGTCGGGAGTGATCATTGAAGAAGAAGATCCCCAAGTCGCCGCGGAGCAGGCAGCCTCGCTGTTGAAAGAGCGGCTGGCCGAGTTAGACTCGGAGGACCGCAGTTCCCTTGCTCCCGGGGTTACTGACCGTTATCCGGACAGCCGAGACAAAAGCATCTGGGTCGTAGCCGAGTCGTCGCTGGCCGGGCTGGCTCATGTGACGCTGGAATTGTTGGGCAAGGCCAGGGAGTTGACCAGCTTCACGCGGAGCGAAGTTGCCGCGATATCGATCGGCCCGGATCAACCGGACCTGACCGGTCAACTGGCGGCCTACGGAGCTGACCGGGTGTTAGTGTTGGATAACACCGGCACGGGGCCGGTATGGGGCCGACAGGTCGTCCAGAGCCTGGCCTCGGCGGTGCACCAAGCCCAACCGTACGCCGTCCTTTTCGCCTCAACTCCCGATGGCCGCGACCTGGCGTCCCGAGTGGCGGCCCGGTTGGCGTTGGGGCTGACCGGTGACGCCATAGACTTGGAGATCGACGAAGAAGGGCGGCTGGTCCAGCTAAAGCCGGCCCTGGGCGGGAATGTCGTCGCGCCGATCCTTTCCAAGACCTTGCCTAATATGGTCACTCTGCGGCCCGGGCTGCTGACCCCTATCGCGCCAGATATTTCGTCTCAAGCCCCGGTGGAAGCCATCGCCGCAGCCTCTTTCGATGGACCGGACGTTACGGTGCTGGAAGAGCACGTGCAGGAGGACATCGGCGCGCTGGAACTGACCCAAGCGCAGGTCGTCCTGGGAGTTGGCATGGGAATCGGCGGGCCTGAGAATCTCCCCCAGATCCAGAAGCTGGCCCAATCCATCAACGCTTCCCTGGCCACCACCCGCAACGTCACCCACGAAGGCTGGCTGCCGGTCCAGATTCAAGTTGGAATCAGCGGACGCAGCATCACCCCCAAAGTGTACTTGGCCATTGGCATTCGGGGCGCCTTCAATCATACGGTGGGAATCCAGAAGGCCGGAGTGATTCTGGCCATAAACCAGAACCGCCGCCACGCCATCTTCAAATCAGCCGACTTTGGTATCGTGGGCGACTGGAATGAGTTCTTACCGCCGTTGATCGAAGCTTTGAAACCCGTATTAGCGGAGCTAGGCTGAGTAGGCTTGGGTGGACACTTGACACTATAAGTCGGGCACACGACAATGACAGAAGCCTCGGCTTCGTGCGGAAGCCCTTATTCTCCACATACCGCCGGGGACTCCGGCCCACTACGTAAACGATCGCAATGAAGTAAAGCTGGCACCCTGGAGAGACGACATGGAGTTTGCTTACACAGCCGAACAACAAGCCCTTCGAGACGAGGTCCAGCGGTTCATCCAAGAGAACGTGAACGAAGACGTCCGGAGTGAGATCGAGAATACCGACGAGATGAGCCAGGGTCCGCTGGTGCGGGACTTGCGCAAGAAAGTTGCCGCCAAGGGATGGGTCGGCATCAGTTGGCCCAAGGAATACGGCGGCCAGGACGGCAGCCGTATCGACCAGTACATCGTCGAGGAGGAGTTCTCCAGGATCGGCGTC